>NZ_JAWQFN010000009.1:0-168276 GCF_033436765.1 Defluviimonas sp. D31 | reverse complement strand
CCGCGCGTCAGCTTTGTGGGGAGCACACGCGTCAAGACGCGCGATAGTCCCAACCGTTGGGGACTATTCCGCCGCTACGCCGACCAACTTTGCGCCGGGATTGACAAAGACTACTGGATCGGTACCAATTTACTTATCATTCACAGAGAAGGTCTCTTATCTCGTCTAGCTCAACACCCTTTTCATGGAGTTCCAAAAGAGACTGGACCAATTCCACCTGCGATTGTCCGTAGTGGGCGTATCTATTGAGGGAGAAGTGGCCATAAAAATTCCCTTCCGGATCGACGACAATCAAACCCTGTCCATAGCGGTTCCATGGGCTATGTTCCTCATAGCGAGATCCATGGGGACCATACCGATTCCAAATGCTGTCACCCTCGTAGCGTGATCCGTATTTCCCGTATCTGTTGCATACTGACACAGCATCGTGACGGTTACAGTTTAAGCAACCGGCAAAGCGATTTTCGGAGCTGGTGTTTTCAAACAGTAGCAAAGCCACATTTTCAGCGCGCGCGAACATTGGAAAAGCAGTCGCCAGCGCGGCTACCAAAGCGATGTATTTCAATTGTTTTTCTCATTATGCTTGCGGGTCTCTTCGACCCACTTCTCGAATGTAGCGGATTCGCTTTCCACTTCAGCTGCGTAAATTGAATCGCGACGCTCGATCTGGACGTCTTCTTCAATTTCCTTGAACGTCATTTGCGCTTGTAGGAGCATTTCGATTTGGCGTTCATCTGCACCATGTTGAAGCGCCAATTCGGCCAGGTCTTCGGTTGATAAGGTAACGACCCTATCGGCACCGCCAAGGGCCGCCCAAAGCTTCATGTATTCGTCGATGCGCTTCTGACGCCGGTTGTCATCTACGGGAACCTTTTTATTGCTGATCCAGAATCTCACGCACGCACTCCACGAACCGCAAGAATCTCTGCTCCTGCATTTTCGCAAGTAGTTTCGGACAGATCCAGTCAGGTCAAGCCAGATTCGCCATCCACAGACAAGGATCACCCGTCCTGGCGACACGGAATTCGGTCTCGGGCGTGGATCGAGGAACGGCGGAAGATCAATGATATTGTTCGGGAGGCCATTGAAATACGCCGCCTGATACGCCTCTGGGGTGGTGACAAACAAGTGGGCAGTCACGGCCTTTATCAACCAGAACAGCCAGACATTCGTTAACGTTGACGAGAATTTGTGGGTTGCTGAAGGTAGCCCGCTGGGACCTTGCGGCATCGTGCAGACAAGTCGCTTCACTCTGCCGACCGACGGGTACGGAACCTTGTGGGAATACACGTCGCAGAAGGTCGTCACCAACAAGAACGGCGTTAGCGACATGGGCGTCTTCTGCTCTGGTCTAAATGAGCGCTCTATGCTTTACACATGGAAGTCTAGCCCCCAGCGGATCGACTGCGTTTACATCAAGTAAGTCAAGGTTGGCAGACACAAATCATGGATGAATTGCTCGACGGCGAAATCTTCCACTAACTCGGCGTGGCACAGGTCATCATCGAAAACTAGCGTAGACATCTCAACACCAGCAGACCGCACTGCGCCCTTGGTTACATACCGACAACCCCATAATCTCTGGTCTCGGTGGCATTCAGTTCGGTCATGCACTAACAATCAACATGGATCGGTCAGATAAGTCGGCTCACTGCGAACGTTTCTAGTTGGAACACTTTGCTAAAACCTGCTTCAGCGCTTCATTGAAGCCATTCGCATAAAACGAAAAATTACCGACACTGGGGATGCTGACAAAGAAGTCATTTGGATCTTTTTGCCCAGCCTTGTCGAGTGACTTTAGATCATCAATAATTTTTCTATCGGCAGCTTCCGATTGCGTATAAGCAAATTGCCCATCCGAAGAACCCAATCGGTAGGAGCTACCCGAAACATTGACCTTCAAGCCCGCTGATTTTGGAAGCCTTTGGTCAGCATAAACAATGACCGATGGAGCGGAGCCAACGTGCCGTGTGACACTAAAATATATTGGTGAGCCATTTATCTCCAAGGTCTCAAAGCTTGCTGTCGCGGCCCAACAAGTTCTGGATGCGGCGCTGTTGTTCTCATAGAACAATCCCCACTCACCGGCCGAGCCATAGCTCTCTGTGGCAGTTGCGAAATTAGCCGTCAAAAACCAAGCCAACGCGGCGATGGCGAAAAAATGCAAATCCTTCGGAGCGGCCCGAAAGCGCATCGACCAGACTAGTTTCATGTAAAGTCGCTTGGAAAACATTAGGGGTAGATCTCCCTTGGGGCACTATTCGTCGGAGCCTGGCCTTCGGTTTGACGTACTCCAAATGGTTTTCATCTCATCCGTAGGCTTCCGATTCTACTCATCATAAGTTGCGGCTAGTATGGGGAAAAGGGGCTCTGTTGATGGCGTGGATGACCCCCATGACGGCGCCGCAATATGCCAATTCAGCGTTGCACCGGCGTCTTCATCGGCGTGGCATCTCGCTCCTGGCGGACGTCGAGGGTGACCTGGTCGGATTCGAGGTGGTCCAGAATGCAGAGGGCTCGCTCTCGGGTCACGACGAACGGACGGATGATCTCCGGCGAGGTCTTGAACCACTTGAACGGGCTGGGTTTCGTCATGCGAGGACACTACTCGGCGCCTTGTTTCGCTGCGCAGGGATAGAAAAGAATGGAAAAGGGCCGGGACCAGAAGGTCCCGGTATCTTCTTATCTGCAAGTAAGCATGCGGTTCTCGAGAGCAACAACCTTGCCCTTTGAAGTGCCGAGCTCACCCTCGACATCGTTGCCGGTCAGCGACGAGACCGGGACTGCGATCAGGAACACACCTATCGCATCGCCGGCTGCGGCGTTCTTCTGCTTAGTCGTCAGCGCGGAGAGGCGCTGGCGTTCTTCGATGAGCATCGAACTGGCCTGCTTACAGGACAGGCCGTCATAGACATTTCCCATGGAAACGGGCGGGATNTTCTGCTTAGTCGTCAGCGCGGAGAGGCGCTGGCGTTCTTCGATGAGCATCGAACTGGCCTGCTTACAGGACAGGCCGTCATAGACATTTCCCATGGAAACGGGCGGGATCGCGTCGGGCCCTTTTCTGAGCAGTGGCAATGCGCTTGTGTCTTCGGCCACTCCCATGCCATGGGAGTGGCCGTGTGGATGGCCGGCGAGACGTCTCGCCGACCCACTGCAACCTACCCGGAGTTTCCATTGCTCCAGAGCGCCGCGGTCACCACCAGTCCAAGCAGGAGATCCGTGTCGCCGCCTTTTGTGGCGCTGGAAACCTCGTCGACCGTGACGGGATTGCGCCGACATGGAACCGAAACTCGATAAGTTCGGCCAGCTTAGCGCATTGATCAGTTCCCATAGGTGCCAAATAAGCTACCGGATCTTGAGCCGCCGGTAACGCCACTATATCCACCATATGAGTTCCCCGACCGGCCATAGTTTGTGCAGTTGTAACCACAGTCCAGAGTCCCTGCCTGACCGGTGTACGGGTTTACGTTTCCTCTCTGACTCCAGTTGTCGAGCTTTGTGGTGTTCGGAGCGCTTCGATAATGCGGGGCAACGTAAGTCCCGTCGCCGCGATAGTAACCGTTGACGTAGACATCTCCTGCCGAGGCAGATGGCACCGGTAGAAGGGACGCAGCGATGATCGCGAACGCAGATAGTCTTAGGAATGTCATTACTTGTAAGCTCCGTGATTGGACGTTGTCTTGTGCTCCCCCACGAGCGGGAGCCTCGCATTTTTTTTGAAAGTTCAATCCACTAATTGACGATTTTCTGAAAGTTTAATCCACTAATTGGCGATTAGAACCGGCGCGCCACGATGGCCGAAAGCGCCCGCGACTTCTTCGAACCGAGCCGCACGTGGTTTCAGGGCCGTGGCCGCGATCACACGACGCGCATGGTGCGTCCAAAGCAGCATACTTCGAGGCCGGTGAACTGCCAGGGGAGAGTTCGGTGAAGGCCAGACGGGGGGGGCGCAAATTCATGGGAAAGGAGAACTGGGACCGATTGGAGGCTATCGCTGACATAAATCGCAAAATTTCGCGGTTTCTGTGGTGTCAGCGGCCAGCAAGCCGATCATACTACTGTATCGGTGAGGACACCCGCATTCCCATGACTAACTCTACCGCTTGTCGCATTTAGGTGCGTAGCAACAAGCGCAAAATTTAAGGCGGGATTTTGGGCGGGTATGAAGGCGAGTATCGGGTTTTTTGCAATGATTTCAATGTTCGGTGGCGGAGACGAAGGGATTCGAACCCTCGAGACGGTTCCCCGTCTGCACCCTTAGCAGGGGTGTGCCTTCGACCACTCGGCCACGTCTCCGCCGCGAGGAATAGCCCGCAAGACCCAAGAAAGACAAGGCTTTTCTGCGCCCCGGCCGGCAAAATCCCGCGCAAACGATTTTCGTTGATGTTCAACGAATTTCGTTGATCCGCGGGGGGCTTGCACGGGTCATGCGTGCAAAATCCGTGCAAGCCGTTCCCGGGGCGTTCTCGCCCGTCAGCCGAAGAGCGCGGCGCGGAGCCGCGCCTCGAGCGCGGCCTCGTCGCCATTGTTCGCGATCACGAGATCGGCGTCGGGCGGGGCGAGCTCCATCGAGCCCGCCGGTTCCGGCGGCAGCCGGCGGGCGGCGTCGATCCAGAGCACGAGGTCGAAGAGCCGCCGCGAGCGCGCGAACTCGGCGCGGCTCCGCATCCCGACATAGATCGCATGGTCGGCGAGGATCTCCTCGGCGAGCGAGGGGCCGGGGCGCAGATTGTAGGCCGCGATCGCGTGGAACCAGAGCGCCCGGTGATTGCCCCGGTCGGCATAGGCCGCGCGCCAGTCGGGATAGAGATCCGCGACGAGGGGAAAGACCGCGCGGCGCGCCGCGAACTCGCTCGAGGAGGCAAACGAGAGGCCGGCGAGGCGGGCGAGGAGCGCCGCGGCGGTGTCCTTGCCGTGCCGCGCATGGCCGAGGATCAGGATCCGCGGCCGGCGGCCGAGGCCGGCGAGGAAGGGCGCGAGCGGCAGCGCCGGGCGGGGATCAGTCACGATCCGACCCGCCCATGCCGCGGCGCCATTCCTCGAGCGCCGGGTTTGCCTCCGCGACCGCGGCCGCGACCGGATCCGCCGCCTCGGGCGCGGCGGCGCGCTCCACCGGGAGCGGGCGCGGGGCCGCGGTCTCGGCCGCGGTGCCGGCGCGCCATTCGGCGAGCTCGCCCATCACCCGGGCGACGCCGGCGCCGCGGGATTTCTCGAGCTCGCGGGCGCCGAAGTAGAAGCCCACGATCGCGCCGAGGAGCCACCACATCGGCTCCGGCACGAGCGCGAGCGCGGAGATCCGCACCGCGAAGGCCGCGGGCGCGATCATCGCGAAGGCGAAGAGCCCGATCGTGCCGAAGGCGAGGAGCGGCCGCGGCAGGCGGTTGAGCCCGTCGACCGCGCGGTTGAACGCGCCCTCGCCGCCGCGCTCGGCCGCCAATTGCGCCAGCGCGGCGAGAAACCGCTCCTGGTCGCGCCCGGCGCCGGCCTCGGCATTGGGGCGGAACACCTCGACCGCCTCGCGCAGGCCGCCCGGGCCGATCAGCCCGGAAAGAAGAGACCCGATGTTCAAGCCCATGTCCTGACCCTCGCTTTGTGTTCCGCGTCCGAAAGGTGAAAGCGCGGGGCGATGAACTCCTCCGCGCGGGTGATCCAGCCGCCCTTTCCGCCGTCGCGGCGCCGGGCGAATTTACGCAAGGCCGGCCGGGCCTCGGCGAGGGCGTAATAGTAATTTCGCCGGGCGATGCCGTAGGCATCGACGAGCGCGCCCGAGGTGGAGGTCTGGACCCGGAACGCCGCGGCGGCGGTCGCCGGGCCGAGCTTGCCATCCTCGACGAGCACCTCGCCGAAGGCGCCGAGGAGCCGTTGCAGGAGCCGCACCGCGATCGAGCCGGCGTTGACGTTCATGTCATAGACCGAGGCGCGGAGCGGCCCGGGGAGCCGCGGGATCCCGGCGCCGTGGTAATAGTGGCGCTCGAAGATCTCCGCGGCCTGGTCGCGGGTGAGGCGGCGCACGTCCGCCGCGTCGATATCGCCGTCGCCGTCGAGATCGAGGCCGAGCCGGCGCAGCGTGGCGAGCGTGACGCCGTGATTGGTGGCGCCGCCCGGATCGTCGGGATCGTTCACATAGCCGCCCTCGCGGCGGAGGATCTCGGCGGTAATGTCGGAGACGGTTTTCAAGGGATCACCTCGCGAAAGGGGAGGGGCCGGGCGCGGGGCGCGCGCCCGGGGAGGGGAGGCGGGACGGGGCGGGGCCTAGCGGCGGAGGAGCCGCTCGATCAGCGCCTCGGAGCCGCGCGGGCCGAGATAGGCGAGCACCGCGACGAGCCCGGTCGAGACATTGGCGCCGAGCCCGAGGTAGTCGGCGAGCGAGCGGCCGACGATCGCCATGCCGACCGCGACCGGGATCTCCCAGGCGAGCTCGCGCGAGAGGAACCGGCGCCGGCCGCCCTTGACCTCGCCGGAATGGTACATGAGCCGCCCGGCGGCGGCGGCACCGAGCGCGGCGGCGCCGCCGAAGAGCGCGTCGAGCGCGCCGGAGATCGCGTCGGGGATCCCGGTCATTCGCCGCCCTTTCCGAAAGAGGCCGCACCGCCCTCGTCGGCCTCGCGGGCGCGGGCGAGGTGGCCGGGGTCGATCCATTCGAGGAGCCGGCCGAGCGCGCGCCAGTGCGAGCGATGCTGGCGCTTGGCCGCCCGGCTCGAGATCGTCTCGTCGGGATCGCCGCCGAGGAGGGCGTTCGCGAACTGGTCGAGCGCGATCGTCAGGTTCCACAGATAGCGCCCGATCATGGCCAATGGCTCCCGTCCCTGAAATCGGCGGGGATCCCGGCCGGGTTGTCCTTGAGCGCCCATCCCGCCTGGAACACCGCCGAGACATAGGCGGCGCCGGCCGACCAGAGCGCGAGGGTCTGGGCCTGGTCGAGCGCGTGGATCACGTTGTCCTCATCGCGAAAGAGCGTGATCGCGGCGCCGTCGCCGGCGGCGAGGCGCAGTTGCGCGGCGACCGCGAGCCCTTGCAGATTGCGGATATCGGCCTCGGAGCCGCCGAGGCGGACCGGGCCGTGACCGGCGATCTCGACCACGCGCCCGGCGCGGACCCGGGCGTCGCGCTCGGCGTTCACGTCCGCGCCGGTCGGCGGCGGCGGCGGCGGCGCGACATAGGGCGCGGGATCCATCGCCAGCGCCGCGGCATGGATCACCCATCCCGAGGGCGCCGGATCATCGGCGCGCGCGGTATAGGGGATCCAGCCGAACTCGGGATGCTCGACCTCGCAGTCGATCCCGCCGGTGGCGTTGAACGCCGGGTTTCGTATCTGCATCATCACGAGATCCTCACGAACAGGGTGGCGGCGTTGTTGGAACCGTTGTTGCTAAGGCGACCGGGCAGATAGCCGAGGCAGCGCCAAGTCCCGGGCAGCGAGGCCCCCGAGCCGAAAAGGCCCGTCGACAAGGGGCCCGTGCTGTGGTCGCTCGCGAGTCCGGCGGGTTTCAGCAAGGATCCGGCGATGTTGCTCCCGGCGCCGACCGTGATCGTGTCATTGGTCGTCGCCGCGAAGATCAAGGTTCCCACGTCGCAGTAGAGGCCGGCGGCATAGCGGGCGAGCACCCAATAGGTCTCGGTCGTACTGGCCTGGAATTTTTCCGACCCGAGCGTCCCGTTCGCGACGTCGCCGTTGACGATCGTCCCGTCGACGATCTTGGCCGAGTCGATCGAAGCGTTCGCGACCTTGGCATTGGTCACGCAGCCATCCTGGAGCCCGGCGGTCTGGACCTTCGGCGCCCCGGAGGCGCCCTCGGTGATCGCCTGGGGATTGCGCGCCAGCCGGTAGAAGAGCGAGGCGTTGAGCGGCGAGCCGGCGTCGATCTCGTTGTCCGCGATCGCGGTATAGGTGGTCATGAGAGCCTCCCCTTTACTGGATGGTCATCCCGGGGTCGCCGTTCGGCAGGAGCCCGGTGGAGGTGATCGAGACGAAGGCCGCGTCGAACGGATCCGAGCCGTCGCCCCGGTAATCCGGAACCGTGTTGGCACAGATCCGGTACAGGGTGCCGGCGAGGGTGGCGTCCTCGGCGGTATAGGTGACCCGCCGCTCGCGGTGGCGGCGATCGGCCGAGGTGATGACCCAGAGCCGCTCTTGCGGCGCGCCGGTCGCGTCCTGGATCAAGTGGTGCCGGATCTTGACGACCTCGGCGACCTCGAGGTCGCCGTCCTTGTCGGTGACCGAAAAGGCGATCTCGGTCGCGCCGTTCTTGTAGCGCGAGAGGATCCGCGCCGAGGTCTCGAGCGCGACCGGCGTCGAGTTGATGAACCGCGCGAATACGGTCCGGATCGCCGGGTCGCCGAAGAGATCGGCGCCCTCGAGCGTGAGCTCGGCCGAGACCTGGGCGCGGCGGTAGCTTTCGGCCGCGCGCGGGTTGGCGGTCGGATCGCGCGGGTCGTAATAGACCCAGACTTGCGAGACACGGCGATCGGGGAACTCCCGGAGCGCCACGCTCTCGGCGAGGATATGCTCCGCCTCGGTCACGCGCCGCGGCTCGGCGTCGAGGGGCGCGATCGCCCGCATCTTCACCAGCGCCGCGCGCTCGTCCCACCATTGCATCACCTGGGCCTGCTCGCAGATCTCGCCGATCAGATCCTTGACCGGGGTCGGGTCGGTGACGAGCCCGGTCACGCTGTAGGCGGTGAGGTGATCGGCCGCCTCGGCGGCCCAGGCCGCGAGGTCGAGATAGGCGGTCGGGATCGTGGTGTATCCCTGGTAAAGGGCGGCGAGGGCGGCGTCGACCGCGAGGCTCGAAAACCGCAAGCATTGCTGGACCCGGTCGCCGGATTTGTGCTCCTCGGCCGTGGTCTTGTCGGAGCCGCGCGCCGAGATCGTGAAGTCGAGAAGCCCGGTGCCGCCGTTGAGCGTGCGGGCGGAATACTTCATCACCTCGTCGCCGATCCGGAGCGTGCCCGAGGCGGCATAATCGGCCGTGGTCGCGCCGGAGACGCTCAAGGTCGTCTGGGCGGCGGTGATATCGGCGGCGAGCTCGCCCGGCGAGGGCCGCGGCGCCAGCGCCTTTTCGTCGGAGGCTTTCGACAGGAGATCGCGGGCGCGCAGCGTGACGAGATCCGCGCCCGAGGCGTCGAGGCTTTCGGCGACATAGGTGCGCCGGGTCATGGCGGCGAGCGCGTCGCCGGCATAGCCCTCGTAAACCGTGACGATCATCCCGGCGCGGCCGTAGAGGTTGCGCCGCGACCACTTGCCCCAGAACGTGCCGCGGGTGAGCGGGTCGTAGCTCCGCGTCGCGAGATAGGGATCGACGAGCCGGTCATTGTGGGCCATGTCGCGCAGCCGGATCGTTGCGGTGCCGCGGATCCCCAAGGGGTTTGCGCCGCGATCGGCGCCCGAGACGTTGAGCTTGGCCGGCGAGGTCGAGACCGAGACCAGCAAGGGCAGGAGATAGAGATCATCCGAGGGCCGGCCGGCGCCGGGGGCGCCGAACCAGAGATCGAGCGTCGCGGTGCCGGAGAAATTCGCCGGGTCGCGGCAGGTCGCGCGGGTGTTGAAACACGCCTCGCCGGTCGCGGTGCAGGGGGCGACGCCGAAGGTGCGGGCGCAGCGCGGCTGCGCGAGCCGAACGATCGTGATCGGCTCGGCGGTGAACGGGACGTCAATCGTCAATGTAACCCTCCGCATTGAGCGCGAAATCGTGCAAGTCGGCGATGCCGGCGGCCGCCGGGCGCGGCAGCGCCTCGCCCGAGATCCAGCACAGCGCCACGTCCTCGGGGTGCGTCCCGGGCCGCTCGGCGATCACGAAGAGATCCGCCTCGAGCGCCCGGACGAAGGCGGGGAGCTCGGCCTTGACCCATGCCTCGGAGAGGAACGACCACGAGAAGGCGAGGCCTTGCCCGTCGCGGAGCTTGATCCGGGTCAGGGGCTCGCCGGTGACCGAGCGCGCGCCGATCACCCGCGCGTTGCGGGCGAGCTCGAACGGGGTGCGGCCCGGGTAGCGGGTCCGCTCCTCGAATTGCAGCGCCCGGCCGAAGCGGACGAAGCCGATCGCCGGCGCCGTGGTGCCGGAGACCTGGATCCGCCAGCGCCGCGCCGAGCGCAACGGGAAGATCGCGAAGATCGGCGCCGCGCTCGTGATCGCGGCCCAGGGGGTGAGATCGCGCCACGGCGAGGCGACGGCGGCGGTGGTGGTCGCGATGTAGGAGCTCGGTGCGGTGCCGGCCTCGAGCTGGAACCCCCAGACATGGAGGCCGGAGACCCCGTCGCCGGCGTAATTGTCGCCGCCGCCGCTCCCGCCGGCGGCGGTATCCCAGATATAGACCCCGGCGCCCGAGAGCGCGGTCGCGCCGACCTGGGTCCGGAACGGCAGCGAGATCCGGAACCATCCCTCGGGGAGCGCCTCGATCGCGGATCCGGCCGGGGCGCCCGAAATCGTTCCGGCGCCGAGGTCGAACGTCAGATCCTCGATAAAGCCGATGTTGGTCCCGGCCCGGAGCCGGCCATAGGAGCGGCCGGCCGCCTGGACATAGACCGAGAGCACATAGTCGGTTTCGGCCGCGATCGCGAGGGTGGAATAAACCCGGTGCGGCGCGCCGGCGCTCGTATCCTCGACGAGCTTGTCGGCGGTGAGCGAGCCGTCCGGGGCGCGCACCGCGCCGGCGGAGGCACTGGCGCCGTTCTTGACCCAGACGGCGTTTTCGAGCTCCTGCGACCGCGCGAAAAGATTGGTGCGGCTCGCGCCCTCGTATTCGACCTTGAGCGTCGATCCGGTCGCGGCGAGATCATGCGCGCCGATCGCGCAATAATCGACCGAGACCGGGCCGCCGGCGTCGATCTCCCATTTGCCCGGCAGCGCCGCCGGCTTCCACCGCTCGAAGAGCAAGGAATTGGCCGGGGCGTCGGCGAAATAGGCGCCCGAGCCATCGGTCGAGGAGGCCGAGGCGGTGCCGGAGATCCAGTTGCCGGCATGGGCGATCCGCGCATGAGTGAGCGGGCGGTCGCCGGCGGGGAGCGCGTAGTCCTTGGAGAAGATTGCGGGCATGGATCACCGGACCGTGATGAGGGCGCCGTCCTTGGTCGCGTCGCGCATGGCCTCGAGAAACTTCAAGACCACGCCGCGCGGCAGGAACTCGGCATCCCCGAGGTTGACATTGATTTGTTGCGGCAGCGGTGCCGCGGCGGCCGGCGCTGCGGCCTCCGGGGCCGCCGCCGGGGCTGCGGCCGGGCTGGCCGCCGCCGCCGCGCCGCCGCCGCCGCCGGCCCCGCCGCCGCCGCCCGCGCCCGAGGGCGAGGCCGAGGCGATCGAGGCGACAAGGGCGCCGGTCTTGACCAGCGAGGCGGCGGTAAAGGCGGCGGCGAGCGGCGGGCCGCCGATCTTCATGCCCTTTTCCCAGGCCGAGACCGCGGCCTCGTATCCGTCGATCGTGGCCGAGGCGATCGCCGCGGCCTGGCCGATCCGGAAGAGCTTGTCGTTCTCGGTCTGCATCAGCGCGCCGAGATCGCCGAACATGCTCGAGAGACCTTGCAGCCGCTCGGCGCTTTTCATGCGCTCGAGCCGGGCCATGTCATCCTTGTGCTTGCGGGTGATCCGCGCCTCGAGATCATTGAACTCCGCCTCGGTCGCGAGCTTGCTCGCGCGGAACTCCTCGAGCGCGGCGAGATCGGCGGCATAGGCCGCGTCGATGATCTC
The DNA here is from genome assembly GCF_033436765.1 of Defluviimonas sp. D31. Taxonomy (NCBI): domain Bacteria; kingdom Pseudomonadati; phylum Pseudomonadota; class Alphaproteobacteria; order Rhodobacterales; family Paracoccaceae; genus Albidovulum; species Defluviimonas sp. D31. The sequence goes on along the minus strand of NZ_JAWQFN010000009.1, from coordinate 156,592 downwards.
GGTCTCGGTCGCGAGGCTCTCGCGCAGCCGGTCGAACTCCTCGGCCTGGCGGTCCTCTTCCGACTTTCCGCCGCCGCGGCCTTCGGGGGCCTCGCCGGTGCCGATCCCCTCGCCGCTCGTCAGCGCCTCGAGCCGGGCCTTGGCCTCCTCGCGCTTGGCGATCGTCTCGCCGAGTTGGGCGAGCTTGTCGTTCTCGACGTTCATTTCCTCTTCAATCGCCTCGAGCTGGGCGGAGAGGAACGCCTCGTCGGAGCTCTGGGGCGCGGTGCCGCCCGAGGCCGCCGCGGCGACCCGGCTCCGCTGGCGCGCGGCGTCGATATCGTCGAGCACCTTGTTCCGCTCGTCGGCGAGCTTGGAAATACTCTCGCGACCGATATCGACCTGGGCCTCTTCGGTAAGACCGAAGATCGCGTCGAGGCCGTTCATCACCGTCGCGGCGAAGGTCAGAAACCGCGCCTGCATCGCGGTCATCATCGCATCCCAGACCTGGCCCATGCGGGTCGACTTGGCGACGAGATCCGCGTCGAGCACGATCCCGAGGTCGCGCGCGGCCTGCTCGAGCTCGCCGAGCGCGGCGGCATTGTCGAGAAACAGCGGCGCGAGCTGCGTCGCGTCCGAGGCGAGCGCCTCGAGGTAGAAGGTGAGCTCGGCCTGGCTCACGTTGGCGCGCTCGAGGGTCTTGACGTAGAGCCCGAGCGCATCGGCCGAGGAGAGGCCGCGGAACTGATCGGCGGTCACGCCGACCTTGGGCGCGATGTTGGTGAAGAAATCGGCGAGCGGGCCGGCGCCGGTCTGCATGAAATCGCCGACCTTGTCGTTCACGTCCTTCAAGATATCGGCGAGCTTGTCCTGCTCGACGCCGAACTTGGAGGCGGCAAAGGCGAGGCTCTGGAACCGCTCGACCCCGACCCCGGCGGTGCGGGAAAGCTGCTCGACCTCTTTCGAGAACTCGATCATCTTCCCCGCCGTCGCCGCGATCGCGCCAGCGACCACGCCGAAAGCGGCGGTCATGGCGGCGCCGATTTTCGAGATCCGGTCGCCGACCCGGACCGCATCGCCGGCGAAGCCGTCGAGCGCCCCGGTGCCGCGCTTGAGATCCCGCGCGAGCGGCGAGATATCCGCGCCGATCATCACCGCAATGTCGCCCACGACCTTTGTCACGTTTCCGCCTCCTCGATCGCTTTCTCGAGCATGGATAGAAGCCGGTCGTTTTGCGCCGGCTTCCGGTTCTGGATTTCAGGGGGGAGGCGGGCGTCGACGACCCACCAGAGCTCGCCGGGCGGGAGCCGCCAGAACTCGGCGGGGCTCACCCATCCCTGGCCCACGAGGAGCGCGTAGAGCGTCCGGACTATGCCGCCGGGGGCGGCGCGGCCGTCTCCCCCGCGGGCTTTCCCGCGGGATCCTCCGCCTCCTCCGCCGCCATGATCCGGCGGTGGATCGGCGGCGCCATGATCGCGAGGAGGCCGAGGATCGCGTTTTGCACCTTGATCGCCGTCGCCGCCTCGGCGCGGCCGAGATCGTCGACGATCGAGAGATAGATCTCCGCGTCGGTCACCGTGGCGCCGGCATGGCGCAGCGCCGCGCCATAGGCGGCGGCGAGGCGCGAATGCGACGGGCCGCCGCGGGCGCAAAGCGCCATGACCGCGGGGCGGCCGGAGCGATCGGCGAGCGCGTCCTCGATCTCGGCGATGAGCCGCAATTGATCCTCGGCCGCGACCGTGTAGCTCGCCCCCCGCCAAGAGAGCGTGACAGGTTCAAACCCTTGCATGCATCCCCCTTACGGCGCCGGCGTGAAGGTCCACGCGCCCGAGGAGGCGAGCGTCGCGGAGAAGGTGGTCGCGTCCTTGTGGTCGTCGCCCTCCTGGTAATCGCCGAGGAAGAAGGTGCCGGCGATCGTGTCGCCATTGGCGAGCACGAGCGAGGCGTCGGCGAGGGTCCAGCCCGAGGGTGCGCCGAGCGCCAGCGCCCGGAGCGTCTGGCCCTTGAAGAGCCCCTCGACGTTCATCGACAGCGAGGCGCCGGCGACCTTGCCGGCGAGGAGCTCCTGGTAGCCCGCGGAGTCGCGGTCGGTGATGTCGATCGGGGTCGCGTTGCGGGTGAAGCCGGAAACGCGGACCCCGGCGACCGGCGTCGCGCCGATCTTGAAGATGGCGTCCTGCCCTGCGGTGGCGGTCATGGCGGAAAACTCCTATGCGGGAAAGCGCCCTCCCCCGGGGCGCGGATCAGTGCGGGGAAGCTGGCGGCCGGCGGCCGTCACTCGGTCTCGATGAGCGCGCGGTATTCGCAAACGCCGTGCATGATCCCGTCCGGGTCGCGATCGACCTCGGAGCCGTCGCGGCGGATCAGGATGAGGTGAGAGCCCGCGACCGCGATCTCGGATTGCTTGCGGTGCAGGATCTCGAAGAGCCGGCCCTGGATCTCGCGGGCCTCGCGAAACGAGCCGGTCGCGGAAAAGGTGTTGATCCGGACGAGGAGGTCGAGCCCCTCGGAGGAGCGGGTGCCGGCGTCGCGGGCGTCGATATGGCCGATCTCGACGCAGGGATAGGCGCGCTCGGGCTCGCCCTCGAGGTTGGTCGGGGCGACGTCATAGACCGCGACCCCGAGCCCGGCGAGCACCGGGTCGGCGCCGAGCCGGGCGGCGATCGCGACCTGGAATTGCCATTCCATCGAGCTCATGTCCCGCCTCCCCGGCGCCGTTGCCGCGCGAGCGCGGCGGTGAATTTCTTGACGAACTGGTCGCGGAGGATCCCCGGCAGCGCGGCCTCGATCCGGCGGATCGAGGGCAGGAAATAGGGCCGCGCCGGCAGGCGGGAGGTGCCGTATTCGACAAAGCGCCAGTAAAAGGCATCCGCCTTCGCGCCCTTGCCGCGCTCGATCACCACGTCCGAGCGGATCCGCCCGAACTCCATGCGCCGGCGCTTGGCCTTGATCGCGCGGCGCAAGACCCCTTCGTCCTTCGGCGCCTCCTCCTTGGCCATGTCGCGGATATCGCCGGCGACGCCGTGGATCGTGGCGCGGGCGATGTTGACCGCGTGGCGCGGCGCGACCTGGCCGAGGAGCGCCTTGATCTCCTCGGTTCCCTTGACCTCGATCGTGATCATCGCGAGAGCTCCCCGGCGACCGCCTCGATCCGGAGATAGGCGCCGCGGATCGCCCGCGCGCCAAGCCCGGTGATGTTCCATGCCCGGCCATCCCAGAGGATCCGGTCGGAGGAGAGAAGATCGGCGCGGGCGCGGATCGTGAAATTCGCGACCTGGCGCGCGATGGTGCGGCCGCCCTGGGCGACCTCGGCACCGCCGGCGAGCTCGACGCGCGCGAAGGGGCGCGGATCGGTCTCGAGATCGGCCCAGAGCCGCTCGGTGCCGCCGCCGCCGTCCGCGGTGCGGGCCTCGCGTTGCAGGGTGATCACCTGGTCGAGCCGGCCGATCATCCGAACACCCGAACGCGGTAGAGGGCGAGGAGCCGGTCGACGCCGGCCGGAACCTGGGCGACCGGGGCGCCGATGATCACCTCCTCGCGGATCTCGAAACGATGTGCGGCGAGGAGCTTGACCGCGTGGCGCAACGGCGCCGGCACGTCCGCCGGCGCGGCGCCGAAGCCCGCGACATAGGTCGCGCGGATCGCGTCGGGCCGGGCGCCGAGGCCCGCGGGCCATGCGGCCGGGGCGAGCCAGTGCCGCTCGCCATCCGTGACGATCGGATAGGCGGCCGGATCGCCGGCGAAGGTGGAGCCATCGGCGCGGGTGAAGGTGATCGCGGTCAGCGATTGCGGCGGGGTGATCTCGAGCTCGAGCCAGCCGGCGCGCGGCGCCGAGAGCTGCTCATAGGTCGCCGAGATCATCGCCCGGCCGAGGAGCCCGAGGCCGTCGATCTCCGCGGTCGCGGCCTCGAGGCAGGCATCGAGCGTCGCGTCCTCGGCCTCCGAGGTCACCCGGAGGTGCGCCTTGAGCTCGTCGCGACTGACCGGCAGCACCGCCGGCGGGGTCTTGAGGATTGCGGGCATCGGGGCGGACCTCCGGGGTCAGGAGCGGGCGGGATCAGGCGGCGGGCGCGGCGCCGGGATCGGTGGCGGCGGCATCGGCGGGATCGGGCCGGGCCTCGGGCGCGGTCGGGGCCGGGGCGGCAGGATCGGACACCGCCGCGGCGGCAGCGGCCTCGGCCTCGGCCTCGGCGGCGGCGGCGCGGGCGGCGGCCTCGGCGGCCTCGGCGGCGGCGGCCTCGGCGGCAAGCGCGGCGACATGCGCCTCCGCCTGGCGCTTGGCCTCGGCGAGCGTGAGGCCCTTTTTCGCCGGCACGGCGTAGCCGGCGCGGACGAGGTCGGCGGCGGCCTCGGCGGCGAGCGTGATCTCCTGGCCCTCGGTGAGGGTGAAATCGACGGCGCCGGCGTTCACGACCGCCAGCAAGGTTTGGTTCTTGCTCATGCGAGCGTCTCCATGTCAGAGGGAGGAAGCGGAGAGGGCGGCGGCGCCGCCCTCCCCGTCGCGATCCGGATCAGGCCGGGGTCGCGAGGGTCTTGATCGCGCCGGCAAGGCCCGGGGCGCCGTCGAAGCGGGCGACGCCGGCGATGCCGATGTTCGGGAAGAACTTTTCCCGCGCGACGCCGATCACCGGCGCGCCGACCTTGCGGACGTAGTATTGGCCGAAATCGCCGAAGGCGATCGGCTTTTTCGAGGCCGCGATCTGGTCCATCGCCTGATTGAACGAGACCGGATAGCCGGCGAGCGAGGGCGGCAGGCCCTTGGTGACGTCGCCGTCCTTCCAGAGGTAGTTTCCGGTCGTGTCCTTGATCTTCCGGAGCGCCTTCACGCTCTGGTCGTGCATCTGGAACCGGACCCGCGGGCCGGCGCGATAGGCCGGATCGACCGAATGCACGAGGTCGAAGATCTCGTCGAAGGTGATCGCGGCATTCGAGGCCGCGGTCTTGCCCACCGCCGCGCCCGGAACGAAGCCGAGGGGCTCGCCGGTGCCGGTGCCGACCGTGAGGAGCCGGTTGGCGGTGCGGCCGAGGCGCTCGCCGATCAGCCGGCCGAGGAGGGCTTCCCAGGAGAAGCCCGAGTCCTGGGCGAGCTCAAAGGCCCATTTGATCCACGGGGTCGAGCGGGTGAACGATCCGAGATCCTCTTTCGTGACCGTGACGTCGCCGGAGGCGTCGTCGGCGAGATCGGCGCCCGCGGTATGGGCGGCCGCCTCCTCGGCGGTGTCATCGACGCCGGGGATCGTGATCGTCTCGCCGGAGGGGGTGACGAGCTCGCTCGCGACCGCGCCGTCCCACATCGGGCCATGCGCGGCCATCGCGATGTTGATGAAGCTGGCGAGCGTGGTCGGCACCGTGTAGCCGCCGGCGGCGCCGGTCGCGGCCGATTGCGCCCGGCCCTCGGGCTTGACGAAGCCGGCGCGGAGCGCGTCGCGGGCCTCGGTCGAGAGCGCCGACATGTCGCCGCCGGCGGCGAGGAGGGCGGCGAAATGGCCGCGGTATTCGTCGGGCGCGGCGGTCTCGGGCGCGAAGCCGGCGCGGGCGGCATCCGGGCGGCGGCCCTCGCGGGCGGCGCGGGCCTCGCGCTCCTCGTGCGCCTCGGCGTCGCGGGCGGCGGCATCGGCGCGGTCCTGGCGCTCGGCCTTTTTCACGAGCCCGTCGCGCTTGTCCATCAGCGCATCGAACTCGGCCTCGAGCGCCGCGGCGCGGTCGGCCGGGGTGCCGTCTTTCTGGGCCTCGGCGAGCTTGGCGCGCGCCTCGGTCTCGAGGCGCATGGCCTCTTCGCGGAGTTGCTTGGTCATGGGATCCTCTCGGAAAGGGGGCGCCCCTCCCCCGAAGGGGGCGCGGTTGTTTCGGGATTGGGGGGCGGGAAAGGGGCCGGCGGGGCCGGGCCGGGCGCGGGGTGACCGGCGCCTCTTGGTCACGTTATATCGGTCATATCACAATATATTGTGATGATCGGGCGCGCGGCGGCGGCCCGTCAGACCGCGGGGCGGCGGTCAGCCGGCGAGGCGCGCGAGGCGGGCCTTGCGGGCCATGCGCGCGGCGATCGTGGCGGCCGAGCGGGAGGCGCGGCCGAGCGCGGCCGCCATCGCGCGGAGGCCGATCTCGGTCCCGGCATAGGCCGGATCGGTGACGATCGAGACGTCGAAGAGCTCGACCTCGAGGATCGTGCGCCGCGGCAGCGGGTCGCGGTCCTCCCATTCCTGGCGGGTCGCCCGGAACGCGAAGGACATTTTCGTGAGATCGCCGCGGCGCATCTTCGGCAGGATCCGCGCGACGTCCGGGTCGGCGGGGTCGAGATCGGTCTCGATCCGGAGCCCGCGGCTGTCCTCGGCGAGCTTGAGCGTTCCGGAGGAGGTCCGCGCCAGCGGCAAGCCCTCGTGGTTGATCAGGAACGCGGCATCGTCGCCGCGGCGCAGCGCCTCGGTGAAGGCGCCGGGCGCGATCACCTCCTCGAACATATCGCCGATCGCGGTCGCCTGGTTGAACACAGCGGCATAGCCGACGACCGTCACCGGGGCGTCGGGCGCGGCGGCGCGGAGCTCGAGGGGCTGCGCGAAAAGGCGGATCTCGCGGTCGGTCATGTCGGGTCTCCCGGGCTGGCAGGGTCAGAAGGGGCGGGCGCGGCGGCGCCGCGCGCGATCTCGGCGGTGATCTTGTCGACGAGGAGGCCGATCGGCAGGGTGCCGGATTGCATGAAGAGCTCGGAGCCGCCGGCGAGCGGGCCGAGGCCGTGGCGCTCGCGCGCCTCGTTGGGCGTGAGTTGCCCGGAATTGACCGCCCGGGCGAGCGCCTCGGTGCGGTCCTTGAAGAGCCCGCGCGCCAGCGCGTCGAGATCGTGCTTGACGTAGAGTTTCGCGCCGCGGCCGAAGAGCTTGAGCGAGAGCTCGGCCTCGACCTGGGCGACCCGGCCGGCGAGCGTGTGCTTGACGAGGGTCAAGTCCTGTTGCTCGGTGTTGGAATAGGTGCCGGTCGAGAGCTCTTGCAGAAAGACCGGCGGGAGGCCGTAGATCCGCGCCACCTGTTGCACCGTGAACACCTGCACCGGCGTCAACTGCATCTTGTCCGGGTCGTCGCCGAGCCGCGAGAGCTTGAAGCCGGCCGGCAAGGGCAGGATCGGCTTGCCCTCCTCGGCCGAGCGCCGCGCCACCTTGGCGATATCGTCGGAGGCGCGCCGCGCCGCGTCGCCCGAGGGCATGGCGCCCTCGAGAACGTAAGGCGGGATCCCGTTGCGGCCGAACACCGTGAGCGCGTAGCGCGAGGCGTTGAGGCCCTGGCGGATCGCCCCGGCGCAGGTCAGAACCGGGTTGCGCGAGGAGACATAGTCGGCGCGGCGCATGAAGGCGAGGTCGATCACGTCCCGGGCCGGGTAGGTCACCGCCGAGCCGTCCGACCGGCTGTAATCGTAGAAGATCCGGCCCGCGCCATCGCGGCGGACCGCGGTCCGCTCGTATTCCAGCGGAAACAGGTTGATCACGTCGCCCTTGCGGTCGCGCTCGAGATAGGCATAGCCGCGCCCCGGCCCGAACACTTCGGAAAACAGCATCCGGCGGAACTCGTGGCCGGTGAGCGTATCATTGGCCGCCTCGCCGAGAAGCGCCGCGACCGGGTGCTCGACCGCGGTGTCGGCCTGGCCCTCGGGCCGGCGCGCATAGACCTTGACCGGCAGCGTCGAGAGCGCCTGGGCGAGGAAGTTGATCGCCGCGAACACCGGCGGCAGCGAGAGCGCCTCGGTAAACGTCACGCTATCGGAGAGCCCCTCGGTGCCGAGGATCTGGAGGAGCGGCGCAAGGCCGGGGTCGAAGGTGACCGCGGCGCGGAGCTCGGCCTCGGCCGCGGCGGCCGCGCGCCGGCGGCCGCCCGAGAGGAGGTCTTTCAATCCCATAGCGAGTGCTCCAAGGAAAAGCCCGGGTCGGCCCAGGGCGAGGTTTCGGTCGCGCGCTCGCGGCAGAGCGCCAGACCCACTGACATTGCGAGCGAGACCATGCCGTCGATCCGGCCATGCGCGCGCTCCTTGTCGAACATGCGATGACCGGTGCGGTTTTCGGCATAGGTGACCGCGGCCGCCATCGAGTCGAGGAGCGGGTTTTGCGCGACCGTGAGCCGGCCGTCGCCGAGCGCCTCCTCGAGCTTGTTGATCGAGTCGGGCATCCAGAGATAGATCTCTTTCTCGCCCTCGGGCGCGCCCGGGTCTTTCTCGAGGATCCGCTTTTGATAGCCTTGCGGGTGGATCTCGGCCGGGATCGAGATCCCGAGCTCGGTGAGGTTTTCGGTGAGCCGCTCGAGCCCGTATTGGTCGCAGCCGATCGCCACGGGCGCGAAGCGCGCGTTGATCCGGCCGATCGCGTCGGCGAGCCAAGCGTATTTGAGCCGGTCGCCCGGCACCGCCTCGATATGGCCCTGATCGACCCAGAGATCATAGGGCGCCTGGTCCCGCGCGGCGCGGTCGAGGATCGTGTCGCCCGGGGTCCAGAACCATGTTTTCGAGACGAGCTTTTCGGCGTCCTTGGTCGCGTCGGTGATCCATGTCAGCGTCAGCGCCGAGAAATCGCGGACCTGGGAAAGGTCGAGCCCGCCGAAGCAGGGGAAGCCCTTCGCGGTGAGCGCGTCGGGATCGACCTCGCCGCGGGCGTTGACCCAGGTCTCGCGCCGGATCGCGGCGGTGACCGATTGCGTCCACTGGCAGAAATGAAGCCGGGCGATGCCGTTCCTCTTGCCCGGCATCATCCGCGCCTTCTTGACCTCGCCGGCGAGAAACGCCTCGGTGATCGTCTCGCCGAGCAAGGGGTTGGCCTTGATCCAGCAGGAGGGATCGTTTTCCCAATCGTCGCCCTCGTCGAGCGAGCAGACGAAGGCAAAGGTCGCGTCGTCGTCGGTGACGCCGGTCGCCACGTTGACCGCGTGTTGATGCTCCTCCCAACAAATGCCGGTCCGGTCGGTGCCGCTATTCGTGGCCATCACGAGCAAGGGTTGCCGGCGGAACTTGAAGCCGCGCTCGAGCATGTCGATCACGTCGCGGTTGGGGTGCTCGTGGACCTCGTCGGTCAGCGCGCAATGCGGCCGCGGGCCGGATTGACCGCCCTCGGCGCTGATCGGCTTAAAGAAGCGGTTGCCGCCGTCGCGGCCGCGGTAGGTCATTTGCCAGACCGGGTTTTCGCCCTGCTTGGTGACCACGCGGGCGAGCGCCGGCGACTGGTCGCGCATCGCGACCGCGTCGCGGAACAGAACTTGCGCCTGGTCCTTTTTCGAGGCGGCGGCGTAGATCTCGGCCCGGGCCTCGCCGTCCGCGACCATCATGTAAAGCCCGATCCCGGCGATCAGCGGCGACTTGCCGTTGCCCTTGCCCTCCTCGTCGTAGAAGCGGCGGAACCGGCGCAGGCCGCGGAGATCCGGGTCGGGGTGATCCTCGGCCCATTTCCAGCCGAAGAGCGCGCCGATCCGGAACGCCTGGGATGAGTGCAGCCGGAACGGCCGCCCCTCGAATTGGCCGCCGTTGAGGCGCAGCATCTTCGGGAAGAACTCGATCGCGTGGCGCGCGGCGGCGAGATCCCAGACGAGACCGCGGCCCGGCCCCTCGGCGAGGTCGCGCAAGTGCCGCGCGGCGGCGGCGCGGACATGGGGGCCGGCGATGATCTCGCCGGCGGTGACCGCCTCGGCCCAGGCGGTGACCGGATCCGCGGCGGCGCGGATCCGATCCTCCGCGCTCATGTGAGATAGCCCCCGGCGTCGGGGAACTGAAAGCCAAGCTGGCCGCCGGCGGAGAGGCTCCGCTCGGTCGCCGGGGTCATGCCGAACTCGCCGGCGAGGGCGCGGATCTGGCGGAAGGTCTCGTTGACCTGGGCGACCTCGGGGCGGGTTTTCTGTTGCTCGCCGTCGCGTGTTTTCGTGGTGTAGGTCTCGCCGTCCTCGATCGCGATGAGGAGCTTTTCATGCCGCGCGACGACCCGCACGAGCTGGTGAAACATGAAGGCATTGGCCTCGTTGAGGCGGTCGCGGGTCGGGTGGCACAGCGGCAGCGCGAGGCGCCGGTAGATCTCGCGGTGATCGGGGTTGAGATCCTCGGGCTCGAGCTCGAGCATCCGGGCGCGGGCGCGCTCCTCGAGGTTATGCGGGGCCGCGCCGTCCTCCCGCATCGGGACGACTGCACCGGCGCCGTCCGGGCGGCGTCCTTTCATCGCGGATCCTCTCGTTTGGGTCCGGGGGTCGGCGGAGCCCTTGCCTCCTCGCCCCGGCTAGACGGATCGCGGATCCGTTCGGGCCTCGTGCCCACCATGAGCGGTGGAGAACTCTATTCAATTTCGGCATTGCGCACAGAAAGGCTCCCACTCCGGTCCCTGGGCCATCGGGTCGCGTCCGCGCCCCTCCCCCCGGGGTCGCGCGGCGGTCGGGATCGGATCAGCGGTTGGCCGGGTGGCGCGGGTCGAGGGGCCAGCCATCGGCGCCGCGCTCCTCGGAATAGCCGCGGACCTCCTCGCGTTGCTTGTTGCGGTCGTGGTCATCGGGGCAGAGGGTTTGCAAATTGTCGGGATCGTGAAACAGCGCCACGTCGCCGCGGTGCGGGATCCGGTGATCGGCGACGAGAAAGCGCCGGCGCGGGTCGGGCTGCGGCGCGCCGGCCGAGGTGAGCGAGCCGTCATTCGCAAAGCCGCGCGTGAGGCAGGCGGCGCAGAGCGGCGCGCGCGCCTTCTGCGCGGCGGCGAGGCGGCGCCATGCCGCGGTCTTGTAGAGGTGGCGCCACGGGCGCGGGTCATGGCGCGGCATGGCGACCTCGGGGGCAGGAGGGGTGGCAAGGCGTCGCGGAGCTCGACGGGCGCCCGACAGGGAGGAGCGGGAGCAGCTTCCGCCCGGAACTCCGCGACGATGCCCGAATGGATAGCCGGGCATGACACGAGCCGTCCAGAAAAACCGCTCCCGATAACATTAAGCCCGGGCCTCGCCGATCCCGAACTCCTGGGCGAGGAGGTCGAGGATCTCCTCGGCGGCCGTGGTGAGCGCCTTGACGTGTTTCGCATGGGCGCTCCATCCGTGGCGGCGCAGGATCTCGGCCATGCCGAGCCCCTCGACCGCGATCGCGTCGAGGAGCTCCACCGCCGAGATCGGCCGCGCCTTGCCCCGCCGCGGCGCCAGCACGAGCCGCGCCGGGCCGGTCGCATAGGCGCGCCGCGCCCGATCCCATCGCCAGCGGTTCACCACGCCATGCACCGCGCGCACGAGGCCCGCGCGCATCGCCCGGGCCGCCGCGCCACCATCCGGCACCACGGCCGAGGAGCCGCGGATCTCGGCCTCGATCGAGACCGTCGCGCCGGCCGCCGCCGAGAGCCCCTCGACGGCGCCGGCATAGGCATTGACCGCGCGGCGCCGGGGATCCTCGCGCCCGAGGCCGGCGAGCACCGCCGGGACGCGGCGGACCGCGGTCCGCTGGCCGAGCGCGGTGATCCGCTCGGGCCGGCCGGCGCGGCCGCGCTCGGTGAGCTCGAGGAGCTCGACCCGGGCGGCGGCGAGGCCCGGCGCGGCGCGCTCGCCCTCGCCGATGCCGATCGCCTGGCGGCGCATGGCCGCGGTCGCGATGAGATCCCGTGTCAGCGCCGAAACCAGCGCGCCGGGCGTTTGCATGTCTCTGATCTGCATGGGCTCCACTCCATCTAGGTCGGTTCCGGCAGAATATCACAATATATTGTGAAGTCACGGGACCGACCCGGGGTCGGAACGGGATTGAAACGGGACCGAAACGGGGCCGAGAAATTCGCCGCGCGGATCGCAAGGCCCTGTTATATCTACACTTTATTTCTCAATGGGATTGAAGGGACCGAAAATCCCGCGCCATATACGAAACGATTTTCGCCGCGCCCCAGACCCCCGCGCCCATGTAAGGGCCTTGCCCGAAACTTGGTCCCGTCAGTCCCGCAGCGCCCGCCCGAGGGGCGCAACATCGCGGAAAGGCTGATCTTTTCGCCGGCTTCCCGCCCTCGTTTCAATCCCGCTCTCAATCCCGTTGCGGGATCAGCGGGACCGAGAGCGGGATCCTCCTGTGGCAGGGGGTGCGGGGCGGCAGGGGCCGGCGCCCGGCCCGGCCGTCGCGCGCGCACCGCCGCTCTCCTCGCTCCCGCGTCGGTCCCGTGACGGGGCGGGCGGCCGGCGAGCGGGCGCAGCGGAACCGGCCCGGGCGGGGCCGGGCGGCGGGGAGCGGGTCGGGGCGGGGAGAGGCGGGGCGGGCGCCGGGGCGGCGAGGCCCTGGGCGCGCGCGGGGGCCGGTCAGCGCGGCGCGAAGAGGTCGGGCTGGCCGGGCGCGGGAGCGGCGGGCGCGGGAGCGGCGGGCGCGACGCCGCGGCCGGCCGCGGGCGGGCGGGAGGGTGCGGGAGGCGCGGCGGAGAGGGATCCGGGCGCGAACTTCGCGCGCCAGCGCGCCTCGGCGGCGGGGCGGCAGGCGAGGCAGGCCCGCAGATAGACCCGGCGCGCGGCCGGGAGCTTTGACCAGAGGCCGGGCGCGCGGAACCAGAACGGCCCCTCGGGCGGCGCCGCGACCCCGGCCTCGGCGCAAAGCTGGCAATGGCTCGGGGCGGGCGCGCCCGCCATCAGCGCACCTCGCCGGGCCATTGGTTGCGGCGCTCGGCGAGCCGGGCGGCGATCGCCGGGCGGAACCGGATCCCGATATAGCCGGTGTCGGAGCGTTTGAGCGGCGCATAGGTCGCGCCGGTCTCGGGATGCTTGAACGCGCCGGCGCGGGCGCGGATTTGCAGCGAGGCTTGACGCTTGCCCCAGGGCTCGTCGCCGCGATCCTCGAGCCAGATCCGGAACGCCTCGACGAGCTCGCGCGAGATCACGAAGTCGGCGTCCGATCCGGTGATCTCGCATTCCTCGAGGAGGAACAGCCGCACCGGGTCGCTTTCCTCGCGGTAGAGCCGCGTCGCCTCGGTGACCGAGGCCGGCTCGCGGAGCCCGTCCGCCATGTATTTGACGCAGCCCGCGAGAAGCCAGTTGAAGATCCCCGACCGCTCGGCGCGCAGTTTCGCCGGCAGGAGCGGGTCGACCTCCTCGACGGGGATCTGCTCGGCGAAGGGCACGAGCGCGACCCGGCGCCAGATCCCATCGTCGCCGCCGCGGATCTCGGGCTTGTGGTTGCCCTGGATCGTGAGCTTGAACTCGGGTTTCACCTCGACAAATTCCTGCATCATGCGCCGGATCAGGATCGGCTCGCCGCCGGTCAATGCCTTGATGAGCGCCTCTTTCATGCGCTGGCCCTGCTCGGGCTCGGAGGCCCGCACCATGCGCGCGCCGGGGATCCGCACGAGATCCGGGGTCGCGTCGGAGCCTTTCCGTTGCTCGGAGCCGGTGAGGCTCTCGATCGGCACCGTGGTCGCATAATCGGCCATGATCTCGGCGATGCAATCGACGAGCGTCGACTTTCCGTTGCGGCCGACCCCGTAAAAGAACGTGAGTTTCTGCTCGGCGGTGAGGCCGGTGAGCGTGTAGCCAAACCAGCGTTGCAGGAACTCGCGGATCTCGGGGTCGGGCTGGATCCGGCAGAGGAAGGCGTCGAAGGTCGGGCAGGCCGCTTCCGGGTCGATCTCGACCGGCATGATCTTAGAAATGTTCTGATCGCGCGAATGCGGCAGGATCTCGTAGCCCCAGACCGGCGTGGCGTCGCCCCATTCGGCCGCGTGGGGGTCGACCGCCTGGCGGATCCGCACCACGCCGGAGAGCGTGTTGATCATGAGGGGGTCGTCGTTCATGCGGGCGATCGAGACCGCGCGCTTGACCTGGGCCTCGGTCAACATGTTGTTGATCGCCCCGGTGTTGCCGGAGGCTTTTGCATGGCTCCGGTGCGACCGCTTGCGGACCCCGAGCGCCTTGCGCGCCTCGGCGGCCTCCTCGAGGATCCGGTCGAGCTCGCGGGCGCGCTTTTTCTCGGCCGCGGTCACCTCGTCCTTGAGCGCGAGCGCGGCGCGCTCGTCGACCGCGGGCTCGGCGGCCTCGATCGCGCGGCGCTCGTGCTCCTCGAGCGCGACGAAGGGCACCTCCTCGAGGATCCGCTCGGAAACGCGCTGCGCCAGCGCCCGGACCTCGAGCCGGTCCTCGTCGAGCCGCCAGACCTTGCCGGTCCAGCTATGCCAGCCGACCCGCGGCGCGAAGAGGCAGTCCTCGCCGTAATAGGCCGTGAACCGCAGCCCGTTGCCGTAGTCGTTCAGGGGATAGAGCGCGCAAGCGGCCTCGAGCGGCTCCTCCTCCGGCAGCGGCGGCGGGCCGTCCGGGCCGAAGGGGTCGGGGTGCGGGGCGACGTCGCCGGCGGGCGGGATCTCCTCCGCGCCCTTGAAGATCTCGCGCACGGTCTCGGCCTTGCTCATTGTCTTTCCTCGTCCGTCAGAATGTCGTTGAGATCCCGGCCGGCGCCGGGATGGACGACCCAGGCCGCGAGGCCGGGGATCGCCTGTTGCGCGCGCCGGATCCCAGAGAGGAGCGCCGCGCGGGTCTTGTCGGGGTCCGAGTCGCCGTCTTGGATCAGCACGAGCCGGCGGACCCAGACCGGCGGCACGAAGGCGCGGGCGTCGGCGAGGTCGGGCTCGCCGGAATGGAGCCGGCCCGGCACCCGCAGCATCCGGCCGGCGAGGTTGCCGAGATCGACCCCGGCCCAATAGACGGCCGGCCCCATTGGCGCGATCACCCGCGCCGAGAGCGTGGTCTCGATCCCCTCGCCCATGATCAGGAGGTCCGAGCCGCCGCCGCCGAGGCGGATCGCGCCGCCCTTTTTCGAGCCGCGGACCATCTTGGCCGGGAGCGCCTCGCCGGTCTCCGGGTCGCGGATCTCGGCCTTGCCGCCCGGCCGGGACAGATCGAGCCATGTCTGATGAACGGCCGCGAGGCGATCGTCGGCGCCCTGGATCGCGGCGATCATGCAAGGCCCGCGGTGCAGGGTGACGAGCCGGCCGCCGAGCTTTTTCACGGCCGGGTGATCGGGCAGGAAGCGCAGCGATTTCGGCAGCACCGGGAGCCGGATCCCGCGCCGGGCGAGGTAATCGGTCACCGGCGAGCCCTCGGCCGGGCGCGCCCGTCGCCAGATCGCGCGCGCGTCCTCGATCGCCTGGGCGCGGTGGCGCTCCTCGGCCGCCGCGCGCTCGGCCTCGGCGGCGGCGGCGCGGGCCGCGCGGCGGGCGCGCTCGGCCGGGTCGACCTCCTGGGCCTTGCCGGCGAGGTGCTCGAGCGCGGCCTTGAAGTCGCAGCCCAAGACATGCCGCACGAGGTCGATCCCATCGCCGCCGGCCTGGCAGCCGCGGCAATGAAAGACGCCGCGGTCGGGATTGATCGAGAAGCGGTCGGCGTCGCGCTTGGCGTGGCCGCCGCAAACCGGGCAGGGGCCGACGAGCTCGCGGGCCTCGCGCCGGAGCCCCTCGAGCGGCAGGCGGTCGAGGATCTCGGCGAAGGGCATCGCGAGCACGAGGGCGAGGCGGGGATCGTCAGCCATCGGCGCGCCCTTAGAACGGGATCTCGTCGTCGAGATCGGAGCGGCGGCCGGTGCCGGGTCCGGATCCGCCGCCATAGCCGCCGCCCGCGCCGCCGCCCGAGCCGGCGCCATAGCCGCCGCCCTGGTCGCCGGCGCCGCCGCGCTCGCCCTCCGGCCGGCGGTCGAGGCTCTGGATCTCGCCGCCATAGGGGCGGACCACGATCTCGGTCGAATAGCGGTCGGCGCCGCTCTGGTCCTGCCATTTGCGGGTTTCGAGCTGGCCCTCGACATAGACCCGCGCGCCCTTCTTGAGAAATTGCTCGGCGAAGCGGACCGCGTGTTCGGCGTGAAGCGCGATCGAATGCCATTCGGTCCGCTCGCGGCGCTCGCCGGTGTTGCGGTCGCGCCATGTCTCGGTTGTGGCGAGGCGCAGGTTGGCGACCTTGCCGCCGTTGGAAAACGAGCGGATCTCGGGGTCGCGGCCGAGAAAGCCGATCAGTTGGACCTTGTTAAGCGACATGGGAAGCGTCCTTTTCGTTGAGGGGTGCGGGGAGGCCGAGAAAGACCGGGATCCCGAGCTTTTCGGAGGTGCGGTTAAACTTCGCGGCGGTGACCGGGCCGAGGGTGATCCCGAGGTCTCGGGCGAGGAGGTCGAGCGCGCCGACGACCGCGCCGGCGGCGCGGATATCGCGCCAGATCCGCCGCCCGGCCTCGATCTCCTCGGTGAACCGCGCGACCGCGTGAAACAGCGCGAGCCCGAGCTCGGGGAGGCTTTGGCCGGCGCCGTGAAAGCGCAGGTTGCAGCGCCGGATCTCGGCGAGATCGCCGAAGGCCGGGAGCCCGAGATCCAGCGCCGCGAGGTCGAGCGCGATCAGCACGTCGCCGAGCTCCTCCTCGATCGCGACGAGGAGGCGCTCCTCCTCGGCCTCGCTTGCGGGTGTGCCGGCGATGCCGCCGCGGATCCGACAGAGTTTCTTGACGAGGTTGCAGAGCTCGCCGGTCTCGCCCGCGAGCTCGAGGCCGCGGAACGCGAGGCCGATCTCGTCCCGGCCGGGCCAGAGCTCTTGCCGGGCGATATTGGCGGCGCGGAGATCGGAGAGTTTCATGCCCGGCCCTCCGCGCCGGGGAGCGCGACGCCGGCCGGCGCCTTGAGCCGGTAGCCGGCGCCGGGCTCGGCCTCGATCGCGAGCGCGAGCCCGGCGGCGGCGATCTTGCGGCGGATCCGCGAGACATGGCCCGAGACCGCGTCGGGATCGGCGGGATCGCCGGCCCCGGCATGGAGCGCGGCGAGGAGGCGCGCCCGGGTCACGAGCCCGCCCTTCGCCCGGGCGAGCATGTCGAGGAGCCGGGTCTCGGCGGGGGTGAGATCGAGGCCGAGCCGGCGCCACGCGGCCGGGTCGGGCAGGTCGGGGCCGAGGAGCGCGTCGAGCAGGCCGAGGCAATAGTCGAGCCGCTCGGGCGCCGGCCGCGCCATGACCTCGGCGCGGAGCCGGGCGCGGCCGGGCGGCGGCGCGGCCGCCGGGATGCCGGGCGCGGCGGCGGGCGTCTCGGCGGCGCCGAGCCGCTCGAGGGCGAGGCCGAGCACGACCCGGCCCGCGCGCGCCGGGAGCCCGGCGTCGCTCTCAAACTCCTCGAGACCCTGCCAGAGGCAGACCACGCGCACGAGCGCCGCGCCCATCACCGGGCCGAGATAGGCGAGGCGGCGGCGCAAGGCCGAGCGCGCCGCGGCGGTCGCATCGGCGAGCCCCTCGAGATCGCCGGGCCATTCCCCCTCGCAGGTGAAGGCGGCCCATTCGGCGAGGAGCTCGATCGGCAGGAGCCCGGAGCGGGCGAAGTCGGCCCGGACCCTTGCGGCGGCGGCGAGCATCGCCGGCGAGAGCGCGGCACCGCCGGCGGCGGGGCGCAGGAGTGCGGCGAGCGGGTCGCGGCGCGGCGCGGCGATCACGTCCGGGGCGGCATGGCCGAGCCGGCGCAAAGCGGCGAGGCCCGGCGCGGCGATCCGGTAGCGGGTCACCGCGCCGAGGGTCTCGGCGGCGATCATCCCGGCGAGGGCCAGCGCGCCGACCTGGGCCGCCATGACCGGCGCCACGGGGTCGAAGCCGCCGCCGGGCGCCTCGATCCCGGCCACGGCCGAGGCGAGGCCCGGCGCGGCGGCGAGCGCGGCGCCGGGGCGGGCGAGGATCGGCAGGATCGCGCGGACCGCGCGCTCGAGCTCGAGGTCGCGGAGATCCGCGGCCGGTGTCGGGGTCGGGGTCATGGGAAACTCCTCTCGGTCAGGCCCGCTCAGGCGGCGAGCGGGGCGGCAAGGTCGGCGAGAAAGCGGTCGATCGCGGGATCGGCACGGCGCGCGGCGAGCCGGGCGACGCGGCGCGAGACGGTCGAGGGCGGCAGGCCGGCGGCGCGCGCGAGGGCGCGGATCGGGACGCCGGCGGCGGTGTGAAGGAGGTATTGCGCGACCTCGGCGCCGAGCCATGCCGGCAGGCGGTCGCGGGGATCGGCGGCGGCGGGGCCGGGGCGGGGGGCGCGGTCAGCCATGCGCGGCCGCCTTCGCGCGCCGGATCAGCCCGAGGAGCGGGCGCGCCGGCAAGGCTTTCGGGGCGTCGAGGATGAGCCGGAGATAGGCCGCGGCCATTTCCGCGGCGAGATCCTCGGCCGAAAAGCCGGTCTCGCGCGAGAGCGCGGCCATCGCGCGGCGCTCGGCCGGGGAGAAGCGGGCGAGGAGCTCAGGCATGGCCGGCCTCCGCCGCGCTTTCGGCCGGGGCCGGGATCTCGGCGAGCGCCGGCAGCGCGAGGCCCTGGGCCGCGGCCTCGGCGCGGAGCTCGCGCTCGAGCCGCTCGGCCGAGCCGAGGTAGAGATCGGCGCCAGCGCGGAGGATCCGGGCGACGGCGTTTTGCGAGAGATCGGCGCGGCGCGCGAGCCGCGCGGCCGGGATCCCGGTCGCGCGGATTGATTCGGTCAGCCACTCTCGGAAGGCGGCGGGGCTCGGGAGCCCTGGGCGGGTCGGGATTGCCTGCATGGTTCCTCATCACAATATAATGTGGCGATCACTTTATATTGTGATGATCCGGCGCGCGCAACACTTTTTAATGTGTTTGTCACGCCTCAGAGAGGTATGGATTTCCAGAAGTGCGGAAACACACTTTAATGTGATATAGAATGCGCTAGAGAAAGCGCGCGAACAGATAGGGAGAAAACAATATGTCGGAAGATGATCCGCGGCTCGCGACGGTGCGGCAAAACCTGCGCCTCGCGATCGCCTATCGCGACACAACGGCCGCCGAGATCAGCCGCGCCGCGGGGTTGAGCGTGAACGGGCTCGGCTCGTTCCTGCGCGCCAAGAGCTCGATTTCCTACGCGAACCTTTTGCGGGTCTGCGATGCTCTTCGGATCCCGATCGGGATCTTGCACCGCCCCGGCGCGATCACGCCGGGGCGGCTCGAGTTGCAGGAGGCGCTCGAGGGGCTCAGCCCCGATCAGGTCGAGCGGGCGCTTGCCCTGGTCGAGGAGGAGCGGCCGCCTCGGCCCTGATCCGCGCCGCGAGGCGGCGCAGATCCGCCTCGCCCCATCCCTCCGTTGCCGCGTGGACCCGCTCGCATGTTTCACCCTGATTGCACATTCTTTCACCTTGAGAGTCGCCCTTCCCGGCCTATGGCCCAACTGGCGGTTGATCGTCAAGTATCTTGTGAGATTAAACGACATGGCGCCGGGAAGATATTTTAGTTTGATTGTCACATTATACTGTGATAGCGGCATGGGGCAGGAGGTGACCCATGCACAAGATCTTGTCTCTCGCCGCCCGCCCGGCCGGGCCGCGGCTCGCAACGGCGGCGCGCGGGATCGGCGCCGGCGCGGCGCTCTTCATCGCCTTTTCGCTCGGCGCGGCGGGCCGGCTCGCGCTGACCGGCGCGGCGCCCTCCGCCCTCGACCCGGTCGCGGTGACGCTCTGGGGCTGGCCGCTCGGTCTGCCGGCGCTCGGCGCCCTGGCGGCGATCGCGCGGGGGCGGACATGAGGCCCGCGCCGGTCGCCGACCCGCTCGCCGCCCTCGCCGAGGAGCGGCTCACGACCGAGGAGGCGGTCGCCTGGCTCGCCGCGCGCGGGATCCGCACCTCGCGCGCCGGGCTCGACGCCGCCCGCGCCGAGGGCGCCCTGCCGGCGCTCCGGGTCCGCGGCCGGGTCCGGATCCTGTATCGCCCGGCCGATCTCGCGGCCGCCTTCGTCAAGGGAGAGGAACAATGGGGCTCACGATCTTCCGCCGCGGCGGAAAGGGAAACTGGATCCTGCGCGGCACCGTCGCGGGAGCGCGCATATACGAGAGCACTGGAACTGATCAACGCCGGCTCGCGGACGCCAAGAGGATCCGCCGCGAGACCGAGCTCCTCGAGCGCGCGACCCTCGGCCGCAAGGCGACCGTAACCTTTGCCGAGGCCGCGCTCGCCTATCTCGAAACGGGCGGCGAGGGCCGCTATTTGAGCCGGATCCTCGAGCATTTCGGCCCCGCGAAACTCCTCGCCGAGGTCGATGCCGAGGCGGTGAACGCCGCAGCGCGCGCGCTCTATCCCGAGGCCGCGCCGGCGACGATCACCCGGCAACTGATCACGCCGATCTCCGCGGTGGTGAACATGGCCGCCGAGGACGGGCTTTGTGCGCCGCGCCGGTTCCGCCGCCGCGGCACCGGGCTCGCCCGGCTCGACTGGATCACGCCGGAGGAGGCCGAGCGGCTGATCGCCGAGATCCGTGCCCATGTGCCGCATATCCTGCGGCCCGTGGCGATCCTGCTCGGCGGCGGCGCGCGGACCGGCGAGGCGCTCACGCTCGAGCGCGGCGATCTTTACGAGGCGACCGGCGAGGCGTTCCTCGCCAAGACCAAGAACGGCGAGGCGCGCATGATCCGCTTCCCCGGCCGGGCGCTGGCGATGATCCTCGAGGGCGGGTTGCCGGAGGCCGGCCGGATCTGCCGCACCCCGAAGGGGCGGGCCTATGTCGTGACCGGCGCGCACGGGGGCCAGATCAAGGGCGCGCTCGAGCGCGCGGTCGCCGCCGCCGGGCTCGACCCGCGCCGGGTGACGCCGCATGTCCTGCGCCATACCTGGGCGACCTGGTACTATGCCGCGACCCGCGATTTCGGCGCGCTCATGGATCTCGGCGGCTGGAAATCGGCGGTCATGGCGAACCGATACCGCAAGATCGCGCCCGAGGATCTCGGCGCCCGGCTCGTCGCGCATGGCTGGCACTTCGACCGCGCCGAGTTTCGCCAGCCCGCGCCGGCGGTGGTGGTGCCGTTCCGCCGCGCCGCGCGCTGATCGCCGCGCCCGGCCGCGCCGCCTTGCGCGCGCCCGGGCGCGGCTCTAGGGTGCGGCCCGACAGCCCTCCGGAGATCCTCGCATGACCCGCCCGCCGCTCGCCCTTCTTGCCCTCCTCGCCGCCGCCGGCTGCACCGTCGACCCCGGCGCGACCGGGCGCCTCGCGCTCGAGTATCAGGTCGGCGAGGAGCTCATGCTCGATTGCCGCGAGCGCGGCCGGCGCTGCGCCGACTATCTCGATTTCAAGCGCGAGTTTGAACGCTCGACGAGCTATCTCACGACATTCGAGGCGAGCCTCGCCGCGCACAAGGCCCGGGTCGCCGCCGGCGGCGCGGTCTAGGCCCGGCCCCTCAAGCGCCGGCCCTGAAACGCGAAAACCCCCGCCCCGGGAGCTCCGGGGCGGGGGTTTCTGTTGCGGGGCCGGCGGATCAGAGCGGCCGGAACGCCAGATTGCGGAGCGCGCCGTTGAAGCGCGACGAATAGCCCCCGGTCCCGGTCCGGGCGGAGCCGATCGTCGCCACGGTAAAGACCGTGTCGAGGAGCGCGAGGTCGATCGCGCGGTCGGCGATCACCTGGACCCCGTCGACCCAGACATTGAAGAGCGTCGGCGTGAGCGTATAGCGGATCTCGTATTCGGTGCCGATCACGAAGCCCGGGCCGCCGATCCCGGTGATCCCGAAATCATGTCCCGAGAAAATGTCCTGGTTCAGGGTGTTCCGATAGCGCAGCCGCAGCCGCCCGTTGGTCAGGACGAGGAGGTTCATGAACCCCGAGCCCGCGGCCGGGTAGGCGGTGTAAACCGTGGGGTTGCCGGTCCATGCGCCGAGCGCGAGCCGCAGGGTGGCCTCGTGGCCGCCTTGCAGGATCGGCACCAGCGCGTCGGCGCTGTAGCCGTTGAGACTGCCATCACCCACGATCCGCCCGGCGATCACCGGCCATTCATGCGGCAGCGAGGCGGCGGCGGCATTGTAGGCCGCCCCGCCGGTGCCGAGGTTGGTGAGCGCCGCCGCCTTGGCAAAGCCGCTGTAGCCCCCCGCCGCGCCGATATCATAGGCCGCGAGGTGATCGGGATAGAGCGCGCCGCTCCCGGCTCGGAGCAAGAGCCCGTGTTGACCGAACATCAGTAATGCACCGCGCGCGCCCATTCCGCGTCGATCGCCTCGGGCGTGAGGCCGAAGGCGGCGGGAATGGAGGTAAAGAGCTCGTGGCGGCGGTTGTATTCCTCGCCGTCCTCGATCGCGATCAGCGCGGCCTCGGCGGCGACCGGATCCGGCAGCGCGGCGGCGAAGGCCCGGACCGCCTCCCAGGTCGCGCCGAGGTTCAAGAGCCCGAGCCGCAATTGCCGGCGGGTGAGCGGGAGCGTCAGGGGATCGACCGGCGCCAGCGGCGGCGGCGTGTCCTCGTAGGCGGTGAAGCCGAGCGCCGCGATCTCGGCCGCGCCGGCCCGCTCGAGCCAGCCCGGCGGATAAGAGATCACGTCGCGGGCGGCCTCGGACCAGAGCCGGAAGGCGTCGCGCGGGCCGAGGTCGAGCCCGGAAGGGTGCGAGAAGCGGCGCATCACTTGTAATCCTTCGTGAGCGTGGCGAGGAGGGTCGCGCCGTCGAAGGAGACGGCGGTCAGGAGATCGACGGCATTCGGCGCGGCGGAGAGGGCCGGGGCGGCGCCGCCGGGGAATTTGAACACGCTCCCGAAGGAGAGCAGGCGGCCGCCGGTGGCGTCCTGGGCGATCCGCCAGACATAGGTTCCGCCGGCGACGAGGTTCTCGGGGTTGTAGAGCACCGCGCCGGAGCCGATCAGCGTGAGGGTGAAGAGGTTCCCGGCGGCGCAATCGGTCCAGACATAGGCGCCAAAATCCAGACCGACCGGGGTCACCGCCTGGCCCGCGGTGAAGCTCTGCGCCGCGCCGAGCGCGGCGATCCCGCCGGCGAGATCCTCGGGGAAGGCGGCGGAGGCGGCGAGATCGCCGAGCACCGCGCGCAAGATCGCGGCGGTGATCGCGCCGGTGGTGTTGTCGGCGAGCGCGGCGGCGGCGGCGCTCAGGAAGTCATCGCGGGTCGTCGCGGGCATGTCTCACTCCTATCCCATGCGGTCGAAATCGGCGCCGAAGGCGGCCGAGAAGGCGCCCGGCGCCGGCCACGGCGCGACCGCGACGCGGGTCCGGTCGGATCCGGCGCCGAGCGTGACGAGGCCGCGCGCCCGGTCGGCGAGCGCGGCGCGGGAGGGCGCGGCCGGATCGGCGAGCGCGCGCCGGCCCGCGGGGGCGTGATCGGCGAGCGCGGCGCGGAGGCGCGCGGCCGGATCGGCGAGCGCGATCCGGCCGCGCGGGCCGTGATCGGCGAGCGCGCGGCTCACGGGGTCACCTCCTCGACGACCGTGATCGCGAAGGTGATCGAGCGCCGCACGAGCCCCGCCGCGCTGTATTTCACGTCCGCCCGGAGCCGGGCGACGGGCCAAAGCGCGGTCTGCGCGGCGGTGGCGGTGAGCGTGTATTCGCCGGCGGCGGCATTGGTGACGGTGACGTCGAGATCCGCCGCGAAGTCCGAGAAGGCGACCCGGGCCGCGATCGTGGCGCCGGTGAGGTCGATCGGCGCGCCCGCCGCGTCGACCCGGGCAAGGTCGAGCGCGAGCGTATCGCCGCGCTTGTGGTCGATGTTCATGGGCCGAGCTCCTGAAACAGTTGGGAGGGGAGCGCCCAGGCGGTCAGCCGGAGCGCGCGAGGTGTTCCGGCGCGGTGTCAGATCCCCCGCGCGGCGGCGAGGAGGAGCGCCGCGCCGGCGAGGAGCGCCAGCGCGGCACCGAAGCCGCGGGCGGCGGCGCCGGGATCGCGGGGCCGGGCGTCGAGCCCGAGGAGAACGGCGAAGCCGGCGGCGAGAAGGAGCCCGATCCCGGGCAGGGCGAGCGCGCTCATGGGGCGGTCTCCGGGTGAGGGGCGAGGAGATCGAGGCCGATCCCGGCCTCGGCGAGCATCAGGCGGGCGGCGGCGAAGCTGTCCGCGAAGCGCGAAGCGAGCCCGGGATCGGGCGCGCGCGTGACGATCCGGGCGAGCCCGGCCTGGATCAGGATCCCGGCGCAGCCGGCGCAGGGGTGGTGCGTGACATAGGCCGTCGCGCCCGAGGGGTCGGCGACCGACTGCAACACCGCGTTGGCCTCGGCGTGCTGGATCATCAGGTATTTCACGGCGCGGGTCGCGAGCCGGTCGGGCGCGTCGGCGACGCCGCGCGGAAATCCGTTGTAGCCGGTGCCGATCACCCGGCGCCGGGCGTCGACGAGAACGCAGCCGACCTGGGTCGAGGGGTCTTTCGACCATGAAGCGACATGATCGGCGAGCCCGAGAAAGCGGGCATCCCATGCGGCGCTCATGACCTGGCCCTCCTTGCGGCGGCGAGGGCGGCGAGGCGGGCGAGCTCGGCGCGGTGCTCGGCGGCGAGAAAGCCCGCGATCCGGTCGCGGTCGGCGGCGAGCCAGCGGCGGCGGTCGAGGTGCCGCTCGAGGATCTCCGCCGCCGCGGTCTCGGCCGCCTCGACGAGCGGATCCGATCCGTCGCCGGCGAGCGGCCCGAGGCCGCGGAGCCGGGCGGTGCGGAGAAACTCGGCGATCCTGTGGCCGAGCGTCGCCTCGAGCGACGCGAGCCAGCGCCGGCGGCGCAGGATCCGGCCGAGGAGGATCGGCGCGGCCGCCGCGGCGCGGGCGGCGAGCGGGTCGGGACCGGGGCCGCTCACGACCGGCCCCCGATCCGTGCGGCGGCGCGGAGGGCGCGGGCGTGGTCGGTGAGGCGGATCCCGGAAAAGCCCTCCGCGACCCGGTCCTCGGCGCGGATCCGCGCCCCGTCCTCGAGCCGGCGCCGCTCGAGCGCGACCCGCAAGGCGGCGGCGCGCGTGACCCGGCCCGGCGTCCCGGGGGCCGCGTCGCGGAAGAGGTCGACGAGATCGGCCATCGCCACGAAATCGCGGCGGTCGCCGGTGATCTCGAGCGCCTGGTCGAGGAAGGCCCGGGCGGCGGCGGCGAGCCGGTCGTTCTGGCCCGCGGCGCGGGCCGCCGCGACCCCGGCGCGGATCCGGCCCGCGGCCTCGGCGGCGTCGCGCGCGGTGGCCTCGAGATCGCCGGCGAGGCGCTCGAGCGCGGCCGGGTCGGCGGGGTCGGGCGCGGCGGCCGGGGCGGTGGTGGCGGCCTCGGCCGCGGCGGCGCGGCGGCCGGCCTCGAGGCCGATCGCATGGCCGGCCTCCCATCCGCGGCGGAACGCCGGCGATGCCTCGAGCGGGACGACCATCGGGGCGGCGGCGGCCGGCGCCGCGGCGCGGGCGCGGTGCTCGGCGGCGAGGAGCGCGCGGACCGCGCGCTCGGGGCCGGCGGGCCGGGCGAGCATGGCCTCGAGCCGGGCGAAGAGCCGGGGCGCGAGGGCGGCGGGGCGGAGGGCGGCGCTCACTTGCGGCCGCCTTTCGGCGCGGCGCCGAGGCCCGAAAGCCCGGAGAGGCCGCGGCCCTTGGCATAGAGCCGCGCCATCTGGCGGCGGACCTGGCGGGATTTGTTCGGGAGCGCGGCGGCGCGGCGCTCGGCGGCCGCGATCTCGGCTTGCGTCGGGTTGCGGGTCGCGGCGCGGCGCGGCAGCGTGGCGAAGGCGCGGTCGAGCGCCGCCGCCTCGGCGAAGGATTGGAACAGGAACATCGGCAATTTCTCCTCTGGCGTGATGCCGAGAAGGGATAGGCCGGGGGCGCTGCGCATCCGCTGCGCGCCCCGCGCGGCGCGCAACGGGGCGGGCCGTGCAAAAGCCGTGCAGCGCGCCGGGCGGCGCGGTGCAAGGTGTTGATCTTCAAGGGGATTTCCGGAGGCGCGCGGCCCTTAGCAGGGGTGTGCCTTCGACCACTCGGCCACGTCTCCGCCGTCCCGTTTAATCGCAGGGACGACCCGGGGCAAGGGGGAAAGGATGGTCATGTGGCCCCGAGACTTGCCGCGTCGCGAGATGAGGCGCAGAATGGGTGTTCAGGAAGCCGGCGCGAGGTGCTCGCGTTCCGCGGCCCGCGCGCCATCTGGCACGGAGGTCACCATGACGATTGCGAAGCGCCTCAAGGCGCATCTCGACGGCAAGGGCATCCCCTACGAGACCGTCACCCATCCCCGCACGGCAACCGCGAGCGAGTCGGCCGAGGCCGCGCATATTCCCGGTGACAAGCTGGCGAAATCGGTGGCCATCCACCTCGAGGATGGCCACGTGCTCGCCGTCGTTCCGTCAAGCCATCGGGTCGATCTCAGCACGCTCCAGGGAATCCTTGACCGCCGGCTTGGGCTTGCGAGCGAAACAGAGGTGAAGGAGATCTTCGACGATTGCGATGTGGGGGCGGCGCCTCCGGTCGGGGCGGCTTATGGCGTGCCGGTCGTGATCGACGAGAGCCTCGCCGGCCTCGACAGGGTTTGGTTCGAGGGCGGCGATCATCGCACCCTGATCGCGGTGAGAGGCGCGGATTTCGACGCGCTCATGAAGGATGCCCGGCGCGCGGAGTTCGGATACCGGAGCTGAACAGTGTGCCCGAGGCAGCGCATCTCGGGCATTCATGCGAATGCGCCGTCACTCGTCGCGGATCGCCAGAAGAGCGGGCGCCGACGGGTGGCGCCTCGCCCCGCCGGGCGAGGCGAGTGCGGTCCGTGAGGGCGGGCCATGAACAAGGGGATAGGGTCACTTTCACGACGGCAGGAAAGGACCCAGGATGGCCGAGAAAAAGACCGCTCCTCAGACGTTGGAGGATCCCGGTGACGCCGCGCTCAAGGCGATGGCACGGATGCAGGCCGCCGACCCCGGTTCGGCGGCACGGATGTACATGGCGTGGTTCGAGGGAATGGGCGAGATCGGCCGCGAGGCCGCGCAGTTCGCCGCCGAACGCATCGCCGAGGACGTGAAGACCCAGCACGCGATCCTGCATTGCCGCAACCCGGCCGAGTTGATGCAGATCCAGCGCGAGTTCCTGCAGCGGGCGCTCGACCAGTATGTCGCCGAGGGCGGCAAGCTGGTGCAGATGGGCAACGAGATCCTCGAGGAGGCGGTCGCCAAGTCCAGGCAGTAAGCGCGGGGCCGTGCGATCGACGCTCAGGCGTTGAAGAGGAAGTGCAGGACGTCGCCGTCCTTGACCTCGTAGGTCTTGCCCTCGACGCGGAACTTGCCGGCCTCGCGGGCGCCGGCCTCGCCGTTGCCGGCGATGTAGTCGGCATAGGCGATGGTCTCGGCGCGGATGAAGCCGCGTTCGAAATCACCGTGGATGACGCCAGCCGCCTGCGGCGCGAGCGTCCCCTTCTCGATCGTCCAGGCGCGGGCCTCCTTGGGACCCACGGTGAAATAGGTCTGAAGGCCTAGGAGGTCATAGGCCGCACGGATCAGCCGGTCGAGCCCGGCTTCTTCCAGCCCCATCTCGTCGAGGAACATCGAGGCGTCCTCCTGGGCCATCTGGGCCAGTTCCTCCTCGATCTTGGCCGAGATCACCACATGGCCCGCACCCTGCTTTTCGGCCATCTCGGCTACGCGGGCGGACTGGCTGTTGCCGGTGGCGGCCGAGGCTTCCTCGACGTTGCAGACGAAGAGCACGGGCTTCGAGGTCAGGAGCTGGAGCATGTCCCAGGCCTTGCGGTCGTCATCGGCGACCGTGATGGTGCGGGCGGGTTTGCCGGCCTCGAGCGCGGCCAGCGCCTGTTTCATCAGCTTTTCCTGTGCCACCGCCTCCTTGTCGCCGCCCTTGATCTTGCGGGCGATGTTGGCGAGACGGCGCTCGATCGATTCCATGTCGGCGATCATCAGCTCGGTCTCGATCGTCTCGGCGTCGGCGATCGGGTCGATCCGGCCCTCGACATGGGTCACGTCGCCGTCCTCGAAGCAGCGGACCACATGGGCGATGGCATCGACCTCGCGGATGTTTGCGAGGAACTGGTTGCCGAGGCCTTCCCCCTTCGAGGCGCCGCGCACGAGGCCGGCGATGTCGACGAAGGTGATCCGGGTCGGGATGATCTGCTTGGAGTTGGCGATGGCGGCAAGCTTGTCGAGCCGCGCGTCGGGCACCGCGACCTCGCCGACATTGGGCTCGATCGTGCAGAAGGGGAAGTTGGCGGCCTGCGCCGCGGCGGTGCGGGTCAGCGCGTTGAAAAGCGTCGACTTGCCCACGTTCGGCAGACCGACGATGCCCATCCTGAAGCCCATTTGCGCGCCCTCCTTTAAGGTCGGGCGCATCTACGGGGGAAGGGTCGTCGCGGTCAAGCCCCGCAAGGGTCAGGCGAAGGCGAGCTGCGCGATCGGCGGCAGGTTGGCGGAGACGAGTGACCAGCTCTCGCCGCCATCGGCCGAGGTCCAGAGATTGCCGGTGGTGGAGCCAATGGCAAGCCTTTCGCCGCTGTCGTCGACGACGAGCGCGTGACGGTAAATGAGGTCATAGGCGTTTTCCTGCGGCAGTCCGGCCCAGAGCACGTCGAAGGTGGCGCCGCCATCGGTGGTGCGGGTCACCACGAGCCTGCCGTCGACCGGCACCCGGCATTCGTCCTTTACGCCGGGCGCGAACCAGGCGTGATCAGGCCGCGCGGGGTGGACCGCGACGGCGAAACCGAAGGCCGAGGGACGGGCATTGGCGCTGTGCTCGGCGAAGGTCCGGCCGCCATCCTTCGAAGAGAAGATGCCGCAATGGTGCTGGCACCAGATCCGGTCGGGATCGGCGGCGGAATGGGCGATGAGGTGGGGATCCTGGCTCGTGGGGTCCGTGGCCTGGTCGGGCGGCAGGAAATCGGCGCGCAGGCCGTGGCCGCCCTGCTGCCATGTCGCGCCGCCGTCCTCGCTCAGCCAGACCCCGCCGCAGGAGACACCAAGAACGATCCGGTCGCTTTTGCGCGGATCGACGAGGATCGAGTGTATGCCGGGATGGTCATAGCCGCCGCCGAACCATTTCGCGCGCTGCGGCACGTCCCAGAGGCTTTCGACCAGCCGCCAGCTCTCGCCGCGGTCGGCGCTGTGGAAGAGCCCGCCGGGCAGCGTGCCGGCCCAGAGTCCGCCGGGCCGGTCGGCGCCTGCCGGGGTAAGCGCCCAGATCATCTCGAGCGCCGGGGCGTCGGGCGCGTCCGAGGCGGGGTAGGCGGGGCAGGGCAGTTCCGTCCAGTTCTGGCCGCTATCGTCGGAGCGATGCAGCTTGCAGCCGAAATGGCCGTGGTTCAGCGCGACATAGATCGCGCCGTCACGCTTGTCTTCGAGCAGCTGGCTCACCGGCGCAGCGAGGAAGGCGGGCGATCCGTCCTGGCGCCAGCCCTTGCCATCGGTCACGAACCGGAAAAGCCCCTTGCGCGTTCCCACCCAGAGCCGGTCCATCTCACCCTCCTGAAAGTGCCTGCAGAACGTAGATTTCTGCCCCCGGCACCACTGGGTCGGACAGCCGCAACCGGTCGGCGATCATCTCGCCGTCGACGAAGACGTTGACATGTTTGCGAAGCCGACCCTGCTCGTCGAGGACGTAGTAGCGCAGGAGTGGATCCCCCGCCCAGGCCTCCTCGAGAGCCTCGCGCACCGAGGTGCCGCCGGCGGTGATTTCGGGCACCGGGCGGTGGCGGACAAGATTGGCGGTGAAGCGGATCACCGGCATGGCGCCTCCCGCCGATGATCCTCGCATGAACCGCGGCTCCGCTCAATGCCGCTCCGGCGCCGCATTCCGGCCCGATAGTGTGGCGTCCGGGTCAACATTCTGCCCGGCATTTCACTATAAACGCTGCTGGACACGGCGGACCCGTTGAAGGCGACCTAAAACTGCGCCACGGTGGCCTCGTTCGGGCCGGCACCGGTCCCGGCGGGCGATGGATGTACTTGTGAGTGAGGATCCGATGAACTGGTTGAAGCCCCTGACTGCCTGCCTCGTGCTGGCCGGTTGCGCGACGCAGTGGTCGACCGACTATGCGGCGCCGCTGGACGCGGACGTGACGCGCTCCTGGCGCGTGACCGGTGTCGATGTCTTGGTTCCCGACGAACTGACCGTCAGCGACGAGAACCGCCTCGCGCCGGGCGCTGATATCGTCTGGCACGGCGACGCACCGGGCGATCGACGCGAACAGGTCTCGGCGATCCTCGCCGACGGTATCGCGAAGGGCGCGGAGGGTCTGGGTGGCGACCGGCCGGTCAAGCTCGAAGTGGTGCTGAACTCGTTCCACGGCGTCACGCCGATCACGATGGTTAAGGCGCCCTCCGCGGTCTACAACATCCGGTACACGATCCAGGCGGTGGATGCGGACACCGGCGCGGCGGTCACCGAACCGGCCACGACCGATGCCGACCTGGAGGCGAATGTCGGCGCGGCGCTGATCAATTCCTCGCTGAACGGCGTCGATGAGAAGACACGCATCCGGGAGCACCTCGCCGCTGTCACCGCCGGCTGGCTCGGCACCGGCCCCGATCCGCGCGGGACTTTCGGCAGCGTCGGCCGCTAGAAGCAGCGCGGCCGGCAGCGACCCCCGGCCGCCCGGCGCGGCGACAAGAGGCGCGCCGATTGCCGGCCTTTTCTACGGCCGCTCGGCGCACGCATTTCCAAAGCCCGCGGGGCTTTCTCCCGCTCCGTCGCTTCCGAGAAGTAGCGGCACGGAATCGGGCGCATTAGGATATACTCAGCGCGCGGATACCGTGCGGTCCGAGGGGCCGCAGGATAGTCCGGAGCGTGGGGGATACACCGATGAGAGCCGATGCGAAGACGGAAGCCGACATCAGGAACGTGATCGCGGCGATTTCCGAACACTATGAGAAGCGGAACCTGAAGGAGCTCATGGCCTGCTTCGGGGCCGACCCGGACGTGATGGTCTTCGGTACAGGGGCGGACGAGAGGCCGGTCGGACCCGCCGCCATCGAGGCCCAGGTCAAGCGCGACTGGGCACAGACTGACGCCATTGCGATCAGGCTCTTCAATCCCGCGGTCTCCGCCGCCGGCGATGTCGCATGGGTCTCGTCCGACGGCGCCTTCGAGATCACGGCCGGGGGCCAGGACATGCGGGTGCCGGCGCGGGTGACCTATGTGCTCGAGCGCAAGAATGGCGCATGGCAGGCGGTGCAGGCCCATTACTCGACGCCTGCCGCAGGCCAGGAAGAGGGCAGCTCGATCCCGCCGGCCGGATGAGACGCGTCCGGCTGCAAGCTGGCCATTGATTTTCCCGGCGCGTTTCTGCACATCGGGGCGATACCGAGAAAGGGACGCCCATGACACGCATCGACGCCAGGTTCGCCGCCCTGAAAGCCTCCGGAAAGAAGGCTTTCGTGGCCTATATCATGGGGGGCGATCCGGATCTCGAGACCTCGCTCGCGCTGATGAAGGGGCTGCCCGGCGCCGGCGTCGATGTGATCGAGCTCGGCATGCCCTTCACCGATCCGATGGCCGACGGGCCGACGATCCAGCTTGCCGGCCAGCGCGCGCTGGAGGGCGGGCAGACGCTGCAGAAGACGCTCGACATGGTGGCGGAGTTCCGCAAGGGCGACAACGAGACGCCAATCGTCATGATGGGCTACTACAACCCGATCTATTCGCGCGGCGTGGAGAAGTTCCTCGTCGATGCCAAGGCGGCCGGGGTCGATGGTCTGATCGTCGTCGACCTGCCGCCCGAGGAGGACGAGGAACTTTGCATCCCGGCGCAGAAGGCGGGGATGAACTTCATCCGGCTCGCGACGCCGACGACCGATGACCGGCGGCTGCCGAAGGTGCTGCAGAACACGTCCGGATTCGTTTACTACGTCTCGATCACCGGGATCACCGGCGCAGCAGCGGCCGAGGCGGCCGATGTCGCGCCCGAAGTGGCGCGGATCAAGGCCGCGACCGACCTGCCGGTGATCGTCGGCTTCGGTATCCGCTCGCCCGAGACGGCGCAGGCGATCGCCTCGGTCGCGGACGGCGCCGTCGTCGGTTCGGCCATCGTCAAGATGGTGGGCGAGGGCAAGCCGGTGCCGGAGATCCTCGCCTTCGTCGAAGGGCTTGCCGCGGGCGCGCATGCCGCCTGAGGCGGCGGAGCCGTTCCGGCGCCCCGAGGTCGCCGCCTACAGCGCGCTTCTCGCCGACAGTTTCCACCGCCTGACCGGGCGCGAGATTGCGCCTGGCCTCGACGGCCCGGCGCTGTCAGAGGCGCTTTTCCGGCTGCCCGATCCCATCGTCGCACACGGGACAGAGGCCGACCCGGTCTTCCGCTACGCCAATGCCGCCGCGCTCGCGCTCTGGGAGATGGACTGGGAGAGCTTCACGCACCTGCCCTCGCGCCGCTCCGCCGAGGCCGACCCGGCGATCCAGGGCGACCGGTCCCGGCTGCTCGCGGCGGCGCTCGAAAAGGGCTGGATCGACGATTACGAGGGGATCCGCATATCCGTGACCGGGCGGCGATTCCGGATCGCGCGGACGGTGCTGTGGAACGTCGTCGACCGCGACGGGGTGCGGCACGGGCAGGCGGCGCTGATCGGCCACTGGCAAATGCTCTGACCCGCGCCCGGCTTTCAGCCGAGCGTGACGTCGAGGAACATCATCAGGACAAGGCCAACGGTCAGCCCGGCGGTGGCCGAGGCATGGTGGCCGTGGCTGTGTGTTTCTGGGATGATCTCGTGACTGATGACATAGATCATCGCGCCTGCGGCGAAGGCGAGGCCCCAGGGCAGGAGCGGCGTCGCCACCGTCACCGCCGCGACGCCGATCAGCCCGCCCACCGGCTCGATGAGACCGGTGGCGAAGGCGACGAGGAAGGCCGTGCACCGGCGATAGCCGAGCCCAGCGAGGGCCACCGCCACCGCGAGACCTTCGGGCGCGTTCTGCAGGCCGATCCCGACCGCGAGCGGCACGCCGTTGGCGATGTCGCCGCCGCCGAAGCCGATGCCTACGGCCATGCCCTCGGGAAAGTTGTGGATGGTGATCGCCAGCACGAAGAGCCAGATCCGCTCCATCGCGCCGGGGTCCGCGCCCTCGGGGCCGGCGATGAAATGCTCGTGCGGCAGCACCGAGTTCAGCCCGGCGGTGGCCGCGACGCCAAGCACGACCCCGCCTGCCGCGATCGCGGCGGCGAGGGCGGCGCTGCCGTGGCGGGCTTCGGCCGCCTCGATGGCGGGGATGAGGAGCGAGAAGAACGAGGCGGCGAGCATCACCCCCGCGGCGAAGCCCAGAAGACGGTCGGTCCAGAGACGGTCGATCGTGCGACCGACCAGCACCGGCGCCGCGCCGACGCCGGTCATCAGCCCCGCGGCGAGGCTGGCCAAGAAGCCCCAGAGTATGGTCTCCATGCGCTGCCCTCCCGCAAACAGTGCACAGGGCACCGCGCGAAAGCGCAAGCCGGAAACGGATTGCCAGTTCATCGGTAAATTGGTAAAGAAACATAACCAATCCATCCGGAGGCCGCCATGCCCGTGATCACCTGCATCGATGATCTGAAACGTCTCTATCGGCGCCGGGTGCCGCGCATGTTCTACGATTACGCCGAATCGGGAAGCTGGACCGAGCAGACCTTCCGCGAGAATTCCTCGGATTTCGCCCAGATCCGGCTCCGGCAGCGGATCGCGGTCGACATGACCGGGCGCTCGACCGCGACCGAGATGGCCGGACACCCCGTGACCATGCCGGTCGCGCTGGCGCCGGTCGGGCTGACGGGGATGCAGAATGCCGATGGCGAGATCAAGGCGGCGCGGGCGGCGGAGAAGTTCGGCGTGCCGTTCACGCTCTCGACCATGTCGATCTGCTCGATCGAGGATGTGGCCGCCCATGTCGAAAAGCCGTTCTGGTTCCAGATCTACACGCTCAACGACGACGACTTCAACGCCCGGATCATCGACCGGGCCAAGGCGGCGGGCTGTTCGGCGCTGGTGATCACCGTCGATTTGCAGATCCTCGGGCAGCGCCACAGGGACCTGAAGAACGGCCTTTCCGCCCCGCCGAAGCTGACGATCCCGACGATGCTGAACCTTGCGACCAAATGGGGCTGGGGGCTGGAGATGCTGGGCACGAAGCGGCGCTTCTTCGGCAATATCGTCGGCCATGTCGAAGGCGTGAGCGACCCAGCCTCGCTCTCGGCCTGGACGGCCGAGAAGTTCGACCACGCCCTCAACTGGGACAAGATCCGCAAGCTCATGGACATGTGGGGCGGCAAGGTGATCCTGAAGGGCGTGATGGAGCCCGAGGACGCCGAGCAAGCGGCGGCGATCGGCGCCGACGCGATCGTCGTGTCGAACCACGGGGGCCGCCAGCTCGACGGCGCGCTGTCGTCGATCCGGATGCTGCCGGAGATCGTCGCGGCTGTCGGCGGCAAGACCGAGATCTGGATGGATGGCGGCATCCGCTCGGGCCAGGACGCGCTGAAGGCGGTGGCGCTGGGCGCCAAGGGGGTGATGATCGGGCGCGCCTACGTCTACGGGCTCGGGGCGATGGGCGAGGCCGGGGTGACGAGGGCGCTTGAGGTGATCCACAAGGAGCTCGACACCTCGATGGCGCTCTGCGGCGAGACCGCGGTGACGCGGCTCGGTCGCCACAACCTGATGATCCCGAAGGGGTTCCTCGACGGTTTCGCGTGAGCGGCGGGGGACAAGAATCCGCTTTCCTTCGCGGACGATCCCGTCTATACGCCCCGCTTCATGGGCATGCACCCTTGGAGGATGCCCTTTTAACCTATGGAGAGACCAATGGCTGGTGAGATCCCCGATCTTATCGCCGAGGTACGGACGGGGACAGGCAAGGGGGCCGCTCGTCAAGCTCGTCGTGAGGGCAACGTACCCGGCATCGTTTATGGCGGCGGCAAGGATCCGATCGCGATCAACGTGAACTACAACATGCTTCTCAAGAAGCTGAAGCAGGGCCGGTTCCTGCAGACGCTCTTCAACCTCAAGGTCGAGGGCGAAGACGACGTCCGCGTGATCTGCCGCAACGTCCAGCGCGACGTGGTGAAGGACCTGCCGACCCATCTCGACCTGATGCGGCTGAAGCGCACCTCGCGGATCAGCCTCTACATCCACGTCGATTTCGTGAACCAGGACAAGGCGCCTGGCTTCCGCAAGGGCGGCACGCTGGTCGTGGTGCGTCCGGAAGTCGAGCTGGAAGTGACCGCGGGTGACATCCCCGATCACATCACCGTCGACCTCTCGGGCCGCGATATCGGCGATGTCATCCACATCAACGACATCGAGCTGCCGAAGGGCGCGAAGCCGACGATCCAGCGCAACTTCGTCATCGCCAACATCGCGGCGCCTTCGGGCCTGCGGTCGACCGATGCCGAGGAAGGCGAGGAAGTCGAAGAGGGCGACGAGGAGTAATCCTCAGCCCATCGCGATACGGTCAGCGCGGGGCCCTCGGGTCCCGCGTTTTCGTTTGTACCCTTGTGCGGCGTGCCCTTTGGCGGCCTGCCTCCGGCGGGGATATTAAGGCAAGATGAAGCGGCAACCGGTGTGCTCTCCCGAGCATCCCGCGGTGGCGCGGTTGCGCCAGTCGGGGCGCGGCTCTAGGCTGGCCGCGCAATCAGTGGGGGCGACATGCGGCTCTTCGTCGGGCTCGGGAATCCGGGTCAGAAATATGCGGGCAACCGCCACAACATCGGCTTCATGGCGGTCGACCGGATCGCCGAAGATCACGGTTTCGGCCCGTGGCGGTCGAAGTTCCAGGGGCAGGTGAGCGAGGGCCGGCTCGGGACCGAGCGGGTGGCGCTCCTGAAGCCCGAGACCTTCATGAACCTGTCCGGCCAGTCGGTCGGAGAGGCGATGCGGTTCTACAAGCTCGACCCCTCCGACGTCACCGTGTTCCATGACGAGCTCGACCTCGCGCCCGGCAAGGTCCGGGTCAAGAGCGGCGGCGGCCATGCCGGGCACAATGGGCTCCGGTCGCTCCACCAGCATATCGGCGAGGGCTATGAGCGGGTGCGGCTCGGCATCGGCCATCCCGGCCACAAGGACCGGGTCTCGCCCTATGTGCTCTCGGATTTCGCCAAGGCAGAAGCGGGCTGGCTCGACGATCTGATGCGCGGGATCTCGGACGGGGCGCAGGCGCTCGCCGCCGGCGACGCGACGCGGTTCATGAATGCGGTGTCGCTCAGGACCGCGCCGCCACGATCCTCGGGGGGAGCGGACAGCGTGCCGAAGCCGGAAGCGCCAGCGAAGGCGGCGTCGGAGCCCGCGCCGGAAGAGGATACCCGCAGCCCACTCCAGCGTCTCATGGACCGGTTCAGGTGAGCTGGCGCGCGGCGTTCCGGGACCAGGCGCGGAATTGCGCCGCGCTCGGGTCGCCGTTCACCGCCCGGCTTCTTGGTCTCATCGCCGCGCGTGGCCTGCCAGAGGGCCGCGTCGCCGCGCGGATCGCGAATTGGCAGGGAGATCCGACGTCGCGCGGAGCGTCGGTGCCCCTGCGCCTCGCCGGTGCACTGCACGGGCTGGTGCTGGAGCGGCGGGTGCCGGATCTTGCCGCACTGTATCCGCCCGCGCAGGTGGCGGATGATGCGCTTTGGACCGCGGTCGGCTCGGCGGTCATCGCCGAGGAGGCGTGGATCGACCGCCGGCTCGACCATGCGCCGCAGACCAACGAGGTCGGCCGCTCGGCCTTTCTCATCGCCGCGGCGCGTTGGCTTGCGGCCCGGACCGGGCTGCCGCTGGAACTGAGCGAGCTTGGTGCCAGCGCCGGGCTGAACCTGCTTTTGGACCGCTACGCGCTCAGCGTCGGCGACCGGTGGTTCGGACCGCAAGACGCGCCGTTGCGGCTGAGCCCGGACTGGCGCGGTTCGACGCCGGAGGACGTGGCACTGCATGTCGTCGGCCGCGCCGGCGCCGATCTCGCGCCGCCCGACCCCGTGGCGGAGCGGACACGTCTGCTCTCGTTCATCTGGCCAGACCAGCCGGAGCGGCTTGCGCGGATGCGCGCGGCGCTCGACGAGGCGGCGCGGCTGCGGCCGCGGGTCGAGCGGTCGGACGCGATCGACTTCCTCGAGAGACGGCTTGCTGCGACGGTCGAGGGACGGCTGCATATGGTGTTCCATACCGTGGCATGGCAGTATTTCCCCGAGACCGCCCGCGCCCGCGGCACCGTGCTTCTGGCGGCGGCCGGCCGCAGAAGCAGCGCCGCCGCGCCGATCGCGCTTGTCGCGATGGAGGCGGATGGCGGCGGCCCCGGCGCCGGACTGACGATAACCCTGTGGCCCGGCGGTATGCGCCACGATGTCGGCCGCGCCGACTTTCACGGCCGCTGGATCGACTGGCGGCCACCCGAACCGGAGAGCCTGCCATGGTAGAGCCGATGCCCTCCCTGAACGTCCTTGGCGGGCCGCTGGAGCCCTGCTCGACCGCGCCCCTGACCGGGTTCTTCCGTGACGGGCGCTGCAATACGTGTATTGAGGATCGCGGCAGCCACACGGTCTGCGTGGTGATGACCGCGGAGTTCCTCGCGTTCTCGAAGTACGTCGGCAATGACCTCACGACACCGCGCCCGGAACTGCGCTTCGCGGGGCTGAAGCCGGGCGATTCCTGGTGCCTTTGCGCGGCGCGCTTCGCCCAGGCGCATGATGAGGGCTGCGCGCCGAGGGTGCGGCTTGCCGCCACCCATGCACGCGCGCTGGAGGTCGTGCCGCTTTCGGTGCTCAGCTCCTACGCGCTGGCCTAGGAGGGGGCGAGACGGCGGCAGGCGGGCGCGGACCGATCAGATCCGCGCCGCCGTCGCTTGTTCAATCGTCGGAATCGTCGCCGCCGTCGGAATCGTCCCCGTCGTCCGAATCGTCGCCGTCATCGTCGGAATCGTCCCCGTCGTCGGAGTCGTCGTCCTCGCCGTCATCGCTGTCGTCGGACTCGTCCGAGCCACTCTCGACGCCGCCCTTGTGGCGGTCGGACTGCGCCAGGACAAAGCCGCTCGATTCGTCCTCGCCCGTCTTTGCGGCGCCGCTGCCGTCCGGGCTGGAATCGTCCGCCTCGAGGATGGCGTCATCGTCATCGACGAGACCCTGTTCCATCGCGCCCTCGGCGTGGCTCATGGCGGCGCTGAGTGTCAGTGCGACTGCAAGAGTGAACAAATGCTTCAAGATTGGTCCTCCTGATCGATAGGTTGTCCGTGCCTCGTTTGACCCTCCTTTCGGTACAGTACCGTCCGGAAGGCGCCGCTGTTGCGGTCAACGCATACAATGACTTTTTGTCGAGAATGTGCCACGCCGTTTCCAGCAGTCGGCGGCCCGCCGCCGGTTGCCGTGCCGGGCGTGACGTAGACCGGAAAAACGGCGTGATTTCAACGCCAGGAAAGCTGGCAGAATAACGCCGGCCACGGCGGGACCGGGCCGGCGAGAGACGTTCGCGCGCGGGAATTGCCCGCCCGCGTCAGGTCTTGATGTCGAAACCGAGGTGCTTGGCCACCGCGAAGATGTCCTTGTCGCCGCGGCCGCACATGTTCATCACGATGATGTGGTCCTTCGGCAGCGTCGGCGCGATCTTCATCACA
The DNA here is from genome assembly GCF_033436765.1 of Defluviimonas sp. D31. Classification (NCBI taxonomy): domain Bacteria; kingdom Pseudomonadati; phylum Pseudomonadota; class Alphaproteobacteria; order Rhodobacterales; family Paracoccaceae; genus Albidovulum; species Defluviimonas sp. D31. Next base: position 118,479 of record NZ_JAWQFN010000009.1, on the reverse strand, counting down.
TGGGCGAGCGCGTGGGAGGGCTCCAGCGCCGGGATGATCCCTTCGAGCGCGCAGGACAGCTGGAACGCTTCCAGCGCTTCCTTGTCGGTGATCGAGACGTATTTCGCGCGTCCGGTCTCGTGCAGCCAGGCGTGTTCGGGGCCGATGCCGGGATAGTCGAGGCCTGCCGAGATCGAGAAGCCTTCGAGGATCTGGCCGTCCTCGTCCTGCAAGAGGTAGGTCCGGTTGCCGTGCAGAACGCCGGGCCGCCCGCCGGTCAGCGAGGCGCAGTGCTCCATCCGCTCGTCGACGCCCTTGCCGCCGGCCTCGACGCCGATGATGTTCACCGACGGATCGTCGAGGAACGGGTAGAAGAGCCCCATCGCGTTCGAGCCTCCGCCGATCGCGGCGATGACGGTGTCGGGCAGGCGCCCCTCGCCCTCCTGCTCGGCGAGCTGCCAGCGCACCTCCTTGCCGATGATCGACTGGAAGTCGCGGACCATCGCCGGGTAGGGGTGGGGGCCGGCGACCGTGCCGATGCAGTAGAACGTGTCGCGGACATTGGTCACCCAGTCGCGCAAAGCGTCGTTCATCGCGTCCTTGAGCGTGCCGCGCCCGGAGGTCACCGGCACGACCTCGGCGCCGAGAAGCCGCATCCGGAAGACGTTCGGCGCCTGACGCTCCACGTCGTGGGCGCCCATGTAGACGATGCACTTCAGGCCGAACTTGGCGCAGACCGTCGCGGTCGCCACGCCGTGCTGGCCGGCGCCGGTCTCGGCGATGATCCGGGTCTTGCCCATGCGGCGGGCGAGGATGATCTGGCCAAGCACGTTGTTGATCTTGTGCGCGCCGGTATGGTTCAGCTCGTCGCGCTTCATGTAGACCTTCGCGCCGCCGAGATGCGTCGTCAGGCGCTCGGCGAAATAGAGGGGCGAAGGCCGGCCGACATAGTATTTCCAGAGATGTTCCATCTCGGCCCAGAAGGTCGCGTCGGTCTTCGCCTTCTCGTACTCGGCCTGAAGATCGAGGATCAGCGGCATCAGCGTTTCCGACACGAACCGTCCGCCGAAATCGCCGAAGCGGCCCCGCTCGTCGGGTCCGTTCATGAAGCTGTTGAACAGGTCGTCGGCCATCGTCGCGTCTCCTTCAGGGGCTCAACTCGCGTTTATAGCCAATGTGGGATGGGGTAAAGCCGAGCCGGTCGTAGAATTCCTGCGCACGGTTGCGGCCCTTCTGGGTGGTGAGCTGCATCAGCCGGCAACCGGCGGCGCGGGCACGGGCCTCGGCATCCGCCATCATCGCCCGGCCGATCCCCTGGCCGCGCAGGTCGGCGGCGACGCGGACGCTTTCGACCTGGGCGCGGCGGGTGGCGCGGTGCGAGAGACCGGTGATGAAGGTCATCTGGTAGGTCGCGACGATGCGGCCGTCCTGCTCGCCGACGATCAGGTGGTTCGTGCCCTCGGTCCGCATCGCGTCGAAGGCGGCGAGATAGGCATCGAGCGGCGCGGTCTCGCGTCCTGCGCCGAAGTCGTCGTCGGCGAGAAGCGCGATCACCGCCGCGACATCCTCGCGCCGGCCCTCGCGGAAGCGGGTCATGCGGTGACGGCGCCGCGGGCGGCGGCGATGAAGGCGCGGATCAACTCGGCATCCTTGACGCCCGGCGCACTTTCCACGCCCGACGACACGTCGACCTGCCGCGCGCCGGTGAGCCGGATCGCCTCGGCGACATTCAGGGGCGTGAGCCCGCCCGCGAGCATCCAGGGGCAGGGCCAGTATTTCTTGGCGACGAGCCGCCAGTCGAAGGCGAGCCCGTTGCCGCCCGGAAGCGCCGCACCCTTCGGCGGCTTGGCGTCGACCAGAAGCTGGTCGGCGACCCGGCCATAGGTGTCGAGCGCGGCAAGATCCTCGGCGTCCGCGACGCCCACCGCCTTCATCACCGGCAGGCCGTAGCGCGCGCGAACCTCGGCCACGCGGGCGGGGCTTTCGGCGCCGTGAAGCTGGAGCATGTCGAGGGGCACCGCGCCGGTGATCGCGTCAAGCTCGGCATCGGTGGCGTTCACCGTCAGCGCGACCTTGGCGACACCGGGTGGCACGTCGAGAGCAAGCCGCGCGGCCTCGGCAATGGCAAGATGGCGCGGCGATTTCGCGAAGAACACGAAGCCGAGATAGGTCGCCCCCGCCGCAACGGCGGCCTCGACATGGGCTTTCTCGCGAAGCCCGCAGATTTTCACGCGGATCTTGTCCATGCGGTCGTTTCCGGCTCCGGTCGGGCGGGCTCGCGCTCAGCGCGCCGCGCCCTTGCCTTCCAGAATGGCCAGCACGTCGTCCTCGGGCTCGGGCTTCTCGGCCTTGAGCCGGGACACCTCGCGCTCCAGCCTACCGGCTTCACGCTTGTGCTGGCTCGCGGCGGCGCGGTGCTTGGCCTCGCGGAACCATTCCCAGACGAAGCCGATGCCGAGCCCGGCGACGATTCCGGCGAAGATCACGAGGAACAGCGGCAACTCCGCCGACCAGCCGAAGCCGAGATAGGCGTCGAATTCCTGCGGCAAGAGCCGCAGGGTCACCGTGTCACGATTGGCCGAGGCGACCGCCACGAGGGCGATGGCCAGAAGGGCAAGAAATATCAGGCGGAACATGCGCAGCATGCGCGATCCTTATCCCCCGTTTAGCCGGTCCCGCAAGAGCTTTCCGGTCTTGAAGAAGGGTACATGCTTCTCCTCGACGTCGACCGACTCGCCGGTACGGGGGTTGCGACCGATACGGGCGTCGCGCTTCTTCACCGAAAACGCGCCGAAACCGCGCAGTTCGACCCGGTCGCCACGGGCAAGCGCCTCGATGATCTCCTCGAAGATCGTGTTCACGATCCTCTCGACGTCACGCTGGAAGAGATGCGGATTCTCCTCGGAAATCTTCTGGATCAGTTCAGACCGGATCATACGGAACCCCCCTTCGCGTACCGGCTTGGTCGCCAGCCGCAGTTTTCTTCGCCCGAAACTATAGGCGGAAAGCGCGGCTCGACAAACAGGAAAGCCTTTGGAAAAGCAGCATTTCCGCCCGCTCGGCAAGATTTGAACAACCGTGGCGCGTGAAGGCGAAGCCACAGCCCGGTCACCGGCGGGGCGGGACGCCGAATAACGACGGGCGCGGGGAGGTCGCGCGCGCCGTGATTCGCTCGACAGGGCCGTGCGCCTGTCGTCCGGCGCAAACGAAAAGGCCCCGCGGTACTCGCGGGGCCTTTCCCAAACGTCGCAGAAGCGATGCTTACTTGTTGCCCTTCAGCGCGGCGCCGAGGATGTCGCCGAGCGAGGCGCCCGAGTCGGACGAGCCGTACTGTTCCACGGCTTCCTTCTCTTCGGCGATCTCGCGCGCCTTGATCGACAGGCCGAGGCGGCGGGTCTTCGAGTCCACGTTGGTCACGCGGGCGTCGACATGGTCGCCGACCTGGAAGCGCTCGGGGCGCTGGTCGGCGCGGTCGCGGGCGAGGTCCGAACGGCGGATGAAGGACTTCATGCCGTTGTACTCGACCTCGATGCCGCCATCCTCGATCGCGGTGACCGTGGTGGTGATGACCGAGCCGCGCTTCACGCCGTCAACCGCATCCGAGAACGTGTCGGCGTCGAGCGCCTTGATCGAGAGCGAGATGCGCTCCTTTTCCACGTCCACTTCGGTGACCGCGGCCTTGACCACGTCGCCCTTGCGGTAGTTCTGGATCGCATCCTCGCCACGCTGTTCCCAGCTGAGGTCGGAGAGGTGAACCATGCCGTCGATGTCGTTCTCGAGACCGATGAACAGACCGAATTCGGTGATGTTCTTGACTTCGCCCTCGATGACGGTGTTGACCGGATGGGTTTCCGAGAAGACTTCCCACGGGTTGCGCATCGTCTGCTTGAGGCCGAGCGAGACGCGACGCTTCGCGGTGTCGATCTCGAGCACCATGACGTCGACTTCCTGAGAGGTCGAGACGATCTTGCCCGGATGGACGTTCTTCTTGGTCCAGGACATCTCGGAAACGTGGACGAGGCCCTCGACGCCGGCTTCCAGTTCCACGAACGCACCGTAATCGGTGATGTTCGTGACGCGGCCCTTGTGGACCGAACCGATCGGGAACTTCGCTTCCACGGTATCCCACGGATCGGACAGAAGCTGCTTCATGCCGAGCGAGATGCGGTGGGTTTCCTTGTTGATCTTGATCACCTGGACCTTGACGGTCTCGCCGATGTTCAGGATCTCGTTCGGGTGGTTAACGCGGCGCCACGCCATGTCGGTGACATGGAGCAGGCCGTCCACGCCGCCGAGGTCAACGAACGCACCGTATTCGGTGATGTTCTTGACAACGCCGTCGACGGTCTGGCCTTCCGACAGGGCACCGATGACCTCGGCGCGCTGCTCGGCGCGGGACTCTTCGAGGATCGCGCGGCGCGAGACGACGATGTTGCCGCGGCGGCGGTCCATCTTGAGGATCTGGAACGGCTGCTTCATGCCCATGAGCGGGCCGGCATCGCGCACCGGACGGACGTCGACCTGCGAGCCGGGCAGGAACGCAACGGCGCCGCCGAGATCGACGGTGAAGCCGCCCTTGACGCGGCCGAAGATCGCGCCATCGACGCGCTGTTCGTCGGCATAGGCCTTCTCGAGACGGTCCCAGGCCTCTTCGCGGCGGGCCTTCTCGCGGCTGATGACAGCCTCGCCCCGGACGTTCTCGACGCGGTCGAGGTAGACCTCGACCTCATCGCCGACGGCGATTTCGGCCGACTCGCCGGGGTTGGCGAATTCCTTGAGATCGATCCGGCCTTCCATCTTGTAGCCGACATCGATGATGGCCTGGCCCGCTTCGATCGCGATGACCTTGCCTTTGACAACGGTCCCTTCCTCGGGCGTGTCGATCTCGAAGCTTTCCTTGAGGAGGGCTTCGAATTCCTCCATCGTCGCTTTAGCGCACATGCGTGTTCAGTTCCTTTTCATGTGTTTCTGGCCATGCGGTTGGCTCCGCCGGTCTTTGGTTGGCGTCATAGGCGCCGAACAAACGATAAGGGCCGCGGATTTCTCCCGACCCTGCCCGTATGCTCGTCTTTGGCTTCCACCGCCTTTTTGACTGGAGCCGCTATAGAGAGTTCCGGGGTACGAGGCAAGAGCCGCGCGCCCGTTTGGCCCCGATCAGCGGCAGAACCGGGCGACGACGTCGTAGCGCGGCACCGGAGGGGGCAGGTCTTGCGGCAGGACCGGGCGCAAGCTCGCGCCGTCGGGCTCGAAACGCGGCACTGGCCGTTTTGGTGGAAACCAAAAGAGGCTCTCGGGATCGAGCCGCAGCGACTGGCAGAGCGCCCAGTCCTCGCGCCCGGCCAGAGCCGGGGACGCGTGGGTGCCGCCACGCAGATCCACGATGTGACCCGACTTGCGGCCGAGCCCCTTGACCTCGAAGCTCAGGGGATCGCGCAGGATCAAGCTCCCCGCCTCCGGGCCGTCGCCGAAAAGCTGCGCCTCGCCCAGCCAGTCGCTGCCGTAAGAGATGTGAAGCGCGTAGCGTCCGGGCGGCACCAGAACCCGGAAGAACTCGCCGCCGCGCAAATAGGCGGCAAGCCGGTTCGTCCCGGTTTCAACCTCCACGAGGAGAAGGAAATAGTCTTTCCCGGGCAGCGTCTTGACCTGAAGCGGAAAGATCGCCGGCAGGTCACCCTGACGCCATAGGAGGCCGGTTTCCGGGCGCTCCTCCGCAGGCAGCGCCGCAGCGGACACCGCGAGGGCGAGCAGCGCCGCCCCTATGATGCGCATTGATAGCCTGGCTTTTCGCATGGACGTATCGGTTTCTACGAAGGGGTACCGCGTCCGATATGGGGTCCGACCCCGCCAGCGCAAAGGCGCGGTCAGGCGAGCTTCGCCTCGACCTCGGCCAATGCACGGGCGACCGCGACCTCGATCGTCATTTCCGTGGTATCGAGCACCACCGCGTCCTTGGCCGGGCGCATCGGCGCCGCCTCGCGCTCGGCATCGCGGCGGTCGCGGGCCTTGAGGTCGGCGAGCACCTCGTCCTCGGTGATCGGGTCGCCCTTCGCACTGAGTTCCAGCCAGCGCCGGCGCGCGCGCACCGCGTCCGAGGCGATGACGTAGAGCTTCACCTCCGCGTCCGGGCAGATCACGGTGCCGATGTCACGGCCGTCGAGCACCGCGCCGCCGTCGCGACGCGCGAAGCTCCGCTGGAAGGCGACGAGCGCCGCGCGCACTTCCGGGATCGCCGCGACCCGGCTCGCGGCCTGACCGGCCCCGGCCGACCGCAGGTCGTCGCGCTGCAGATCTTCCGGCACGAGATCGCGCGCCGCCGCCACCGGATCGCCCTCCGGCCCCGCCTTGGCCCCCACGGCACGATAAAGCAGCCCGGTGTCGAGATGGGCAAAGCCGAAATGCGCCGCCACGGCACGGCCAATCGTGCCCTTGCCCGACGCCGCAGGCCCGTCGATGGCCACCGTGAATCTCATTGCGCCCCCCGCGTTTTCCTCCCTCTAAGCCGCCCCCCGGCCAAGGTCAAACCTTGACCGCCGTCCGCTCTCGGTTTCTATTCGCGCCATGGTTGCAGGGTGCTTTGATGAAGATCGTCCTTTTCAATCCCCCGCATACGGCGATCGGCTCGCGCGTTCCCGGAGAACAGCTTCCACCGCTCGGCCACCTCGCCATCGTTGCCCTGCTTCTATCCGCCGTCCCGGCTCAGGCCGACCCGACCTGCCTTTCCGCCCCCACTCAAGATTGCGTTTTCCAGATGGCGCTGGATCAGTCGCTCGCCACGCCAAAGGCCGGGGCCGCAGCCACGGGCCTAATCGTGACCGCCATGTTCCAGGAAACTTCGGGTCGCGACGACTGGGCTGCCACGCTGGACTTGCTTTGGCCCTCGGTCACCGCCCGCGCGGCCGACCCGCGGCAGGCCCGGACAGATCTGGGTTTCGCGCTGTTTGGACTGGGCATTAGCCAGGAGTTCTCCGGCATGCCCGAGCCCGGCCGCGCGCCGAAAACAATATCCGCCCTGCGCGAAATGGTCGCCGATATCTATGACCGCAAGGCCGATCCGGAAAAGGAGGCCGATTTCAGGCTCTACCAGCTTGGCCTTGGCAATGACGTGTCCGGTATCGAAGCCGAGATCGCGGCGGCACGCTGGCATGACCGCAAGGACTTCACCCTCAACGCTGCAAGGGGCCTGATCGCCATCGGCCAGATCGATGCCGCCTTCGGTCTGCTACGGCTGGTGCCTGACCGCGATATCGCCACCCGAATTGGCCAGGCATCCCTTGCCCATGTCCTGCAAACCGAGGGTCTGGATGCAGCGCTGGCTCTTGTGCGGCGCTTTGCCGACCGCACCGACCGGGCAGAAGCTCTGGCCAAGGTCGCGCTCAAGATGGCCGAAGCGGGCCGTCTGTCCGACGCACTCGCCATCGCAGATGAGCCGTTGTTGCGCGGACGGCATTGGAAGAAATTCTGGGTTCTCGAAATTCTTGCCGAGGTTTACGCCCGCGGCGGCGACAGAGACCGTGCGCTGGCCTACTTGCGGCAGTTTGAAGCGGTCAACAGAGGAATCGCCAGAGGCGACAGAATCCGCATCATCGCCGCTTCCGTCGCGTTGGATTTCGACGCGGCCCGGATAGGTCTCGCGCATTTGACGGAACGCTTGTGGCAGGAAGAAGCCGTGTCCGACTCTGTCGAGGCCCCGTATTTTTCCAGTCAGCCGAAGGTCGAGGCCTTCTTGGCCCTTCTTCCGCCCGATTACCTGCCGAAGGCCCTTGGTGCGTTGGGCCGGGCGCAGGTCAGGGCCGGCGATGTGCCCGGTGTCCTTGCCACCCTGAAGCAACTTGAGGGCCTGCCCGACACCGAAATCGCCTTGCGCGATCTGAGGGCAGACCTCGCGCGTTTCCTGGTGCGCGACGGGCGTGTGACGGAGGCCGTTGCCATGGCCGAGGCATCAGGTCACTCTTGGTCGACGGCTTACGTCGCCTCAAGGATGAAATAAGGGGCCGGCAAAGATCACGCGCCCGCCCGCACGATCTCGGCGCCAAGGCCGGCCATCAGCCCCTCGAAGACCGGGAACGAGGTCGCGATCGGCGAGCCGTCATCCACGCTCACGGGCTTCTGCGCCGCGAGCCCGAGCACCAGGAAGGACATCGCGATCCGGTGGTCGATATGGGTCTTCGCGGTGGCGCCGCCCGGCACCCCGCCCGGCCCCATGCCGTGGACGATGAGCACGTCCTCCTCCTCCTCGACCCGCACGCCGCAGGCCTCCAAGCCCCGCGCCATCGCGTCGATCCGGTCACTCTCCTTCACCCGCAACTCCTTGACGCCGCGCATCACCGTCGTGCCCTCGGCACAGGCGGCAACGACCGAGAGGATCGGGTATTCGTCGATCATGCTCGCGGCACGGGCCTCCGGCACCTCGATGCCCTTCAGCGCCGAGAACCGCACCCGCAGGTCGGCGACCGGCTCGCCGCCTTCCTCGCGCGGGTTCTCGAAGGCGATGTCGGCGCCCATCTCCACGAGCGTGGTGTAAAGCCCGTAGCGGGTCGGGTTCTGGCTGACCCCCGGCACCCGGATGTCGGAGCCCTCGACGATCAGCGCCGCGCAGACCGGGAAGGCCGCCGAGGAGGGATCGCGCGGCACCGCGACACTCTGCGGCTTCAGCTCCGGCTGGCCGGTCAGCGTGATGACCCGGCCCTCGTCGGTATCCTCGACCGTGATCTCGGCGCCGAAGCCCCTGAGCATCCGCTCGGAATGGTCCCGCGTCGGCTCCTTCTCGATCACAACGGTCTGGCCCGGCGCGTTCAGCCCGGCGAGCAGCACGGCGGACTTCACCTGCGCCGAGGGCATCGGCACGGTGTAGCGCACCGGCACCGGCTCGGCCGCGCCGACGATCGTCATCGGCAGCCGCCCGCCCTGGCGGCCATAGGCGCGCGCGCCGAAAAGCGCCAGGGGATCGGTGACCCGCCCCATCGGCCGCTTGCGCAGGGAGGCGTCGCCGGTGAAGGTCGCTGTGATCGGCGAGGTCGCCATGCAGCCCATGATGAGCCGCACCCCGGTGCCGGAATTGCCGCAGTCGATCACCGCGGCGGGCTCGGCGAAGCCGCCGACGCCGACACCCCGGACCGACCATTCGCCGGGCGCGAGCTGCGTCACCTCGGCCCCGAAGGCGCGCATCGCCTTGGCGGTATCGAGCACGTCCTGCCCCTCGAGGAGCCCGGTCACGCGGGTCTCGCCCACCGCCATCGCGCCGAGGATGAGCGCGCGGTGCGAGATCGACTTGTCGCCCGGCACATCGGCCACGCCCTTCAGCGGCCCGGACTTGCGGGCGGTCATCGGTATCGGTTCGCCGTGGCCGGACATGCTCTCTCCCTCGCGAAAATCGCTCCGCTGATAGCGCAAGCCCCGAGGCCGGTCCATGCCCCCGGGCATCATCATTGCGAAAATACCCCCGCCGGAGACGCCTCTGCTCAGAGCCTGCGGAAGGTCACGTAATGCGGCACCCGGCCCTCCCGTAGCGCCTTCTGCTCGTAGCGGGTCGAGATCCAGTCCTCCCAGGGCGTCGCGACCGAGGCGACAAGCGCGAACCCGGCCTTCGGCACTTCGGTCAGTGTCTGGCGCACATAGTCCGGGATGTCGGTCGCGACCCGGAACTCCGCCCCCGGCCGCAGCACCCGCGCGAGCGGCAGGAGATGCTCGGCGGTGACGAAGCGGCGGCGGTGATGGCGGCGCTTCGGCCAGGGATCGGGATAGTTGAGGAAGGCCTTCGCGACCGAGGCCGCGGGCAGCACCTCCATCAGGTCGCGCGCATCGCCGGGATGGACCGCGAGGTTGGTGACGCCGGCCGCGCGGATCTTGCCCAGAAGCATCGCGACGCCGTTGATGAAGGGCTCGGCCCCGATGATCCCGACCTCCGGATAGCGCGCGGCCATGTGCACCAGATGCTCGCCGCCGCCGAACCCGACCTCGAGCCAGACCGAGCGGTCGTCGCCGAAAAGTGCGGCGGGCTCGATCGGCAGCCGCTCGGGGTTCTCCTCGCGCGTCACGCCCTCGGGGCGCAAAGTGTCGAGATCCTCGCTGAGATAGGTCTTCTGGCTGGACCGGAGCGTCTTGCCCCGGATCCGGCCGTAGAAATTGCGCCATTCGGGCGGGGTCTGGGTCTCGTCGCTCATGGATGCGGGCCTACGCCTTCTTTACTCCGCCGGTCAAGGCCGCGCGGGGCCGCCCTGACGGGTCTTGCTCAGCCCCGGCCACGATAGGTCGGAACACCCTGATCCGGGATCCAGACCCCCTCGGGTGCCGCACCCGTCTGCCAGAAGACGTCGATCGGGATGCCGCCGCGCGGATACCAGTAGGCGCCGATTCTGAGCCATTCGGGATCGAGAAGCTCCACCAGGCGCTTGGCGATATGAATCGAGCAATCCTCGTGGAAGGCGCCGTGGTTGCGGAACGAATGCAGGAAGAGCTTGAGGCTCTTGCTTTCCACCAGCCAGTCGCGCGGAATGTAGTCGATCACGATATGGGCGAAGTCGGGCTGACCGGTCATCGGGCAGAGCGAGGTGAACTCGGGCGCGGTGAAGCGCACGACATATCGGGTGCCGGCATGGCCGGCCGGCACCTTTTCCAGCACCGCCGCCTCGGGCGAGGCGGGAAGCTCGGTCGCGGCCCCAAGCTGGGTCAGGCCGGAGACATCGGTCTTGGGCATGGCATTCCCCCGTGAAAGTGACGCCCCGCCCTGTCAGAACCGCCCCCCGAGGTCAAGACCCCGCCCCAAAGGACGACGGGCGACCCCTAAGGCCGCCCGCTGTTTCTTCATTGCGAAAATACCCTGCGGGGGTCCGGGGGTGCAAAACCCCCGGCGCCTGCCGCCCGCGCGAAGGTCAGACGGCCTTCTTCAGCGCCTCGACGAGATCGGTCTTCTCCCAGGAGAAGCCGCCGTCAGCCTCCGGCGCGCGACCGAAATGGCCATAGGCCGCCGTGCGCTGGTAGATCGGCTTGTTGAGATCGAGATGCTGGCGGATGCCGCGCGGGGTGAGGTCCATGACCTTCGCCACAGCCGCCTCGACCGCGGCCTCCTCGACCGCGCCGGTGCCGTGGGTGTCGACATAGATCGACAGGGGCTTGGCGACGCCGATCGCGTAGGAAAGCTGCAACGTACAGCGCCGGGCGAGACCGGCCGCGACGACGTTCTTGGCGAGATAGCGCGCGGCATAGGCGGCCGAACGGTCGACCTTGGTCGGATCCTTGCCCGAGAAAGCGCCGCCGCCATGGGGGGCCGCGCCGCCATAGGTGTCGACGATGATCTTGCGCCCGGTGAGGCCGGCGTCGCCGTCCGGCCCGCCGATCACGAAGGTGCCGGTCGGGTTGACCCACCATTCGGTCTTCTCGGTCAGCCAGCCCGCGGGCAGCACCTCGCGGATATAGGGCTCGACGATGGCGCGGATGTCGTCCGAGGTCTGGCTCTCGTCTGCATGCTGGGTCGACAGCACCAGCGAGGTGACCTCGACCGGCACGCCGCCCTCGTAGCGCAGCGAGAGCTGCGACTTGGCGTCGGGGCGCAGGCTCGGCTCGGCGCCGGACTTGCGGGCCTCTGCGAGGCGGCGCAGGATCGCGTGGGCATACTGGATCGGCGCCGGCATCAGTTCCGGCGTCTCGTCTACCGCGTAGCCGAACATGATGCCCTGGTCGCCGGCGCCGTCACGGTCCACGCCTTGCGCGATATGGGCCGACTGCTCGTGCAGGAAGTTCAGCACATGGCAGGTGTTCCAGTGGAACTTGTCCTGCTCGTAGCCGATGTCGCGGATGCAGTCTCGGGCGATCTGGCCGATACGGCCCATGTAGTTCTTGAGCCGCTCCTGGTCGGAGAGACCGACTTCCCCGCCGACCACGACCATGCCGGAGGTGGCGAAGGTCTCGCAGGCGACGCGGGCGTTCGGCTCTTCAGTCAGGAAAGCGTCGAGAACGGCGTCGGAAATCCGGTCGCAGACCTTGTCCGGATGGCCCTCCGACACACTCTCGGAGGTAAAGATATAGTTCTGACGGGACATGAAAGTGCTCCATTGGGGTTATCCCCGCCACGCCAGGAAGCCGTTGTGACGGTTCGAGAGAAATCCCTAGCCGTGCGCGCGGGCGCGGTCAATCCGATACTCGCCGCCGAGTTGCGGCGAGCGCCAGGAGACCGATCCCGATCAGGAACGCCGCCGGCAGATCGCCGGTCCGCGCATAGGGTGTCGGCGCCAGCGCCGCCGGCACCTCGGCGTCGAGCACGCCCTCGGTATTGAGTGGCAGGCTGTCCAGCACCCGGCCCTTTGCGTCGATCACCGCGGTCACCCCGGTATTGGCGGCGCGCAGCAGCGGCAGGCCCTGCTCGACCGCGCGGAGGCGTCCTTGCGCGAAATGCTGGTAGGGGCCGGCGACATTGCCGAACCAGGCGTCGTTGGTGACCTGCAGCACCCAGTCGGCCCGTTCCGGCGCCGCGCGCAGATCCTGCGGAAAGACCGCCTCGTAGCAGATCAGGGGCAGCACCTTGCCGGCCCGGCCAAGGTCGAGCACCTGCGCCCCGGGCCCGGGCGAGTAGCCATTGCCCTCGCGCGCGGCGAAGGCCGAAATGCCGAATTCGGCCATCACGTCGCCATAGGGGATGTATTCGCCGAACGGCACGAGGTGCCACTTGTCATAGACCGCGTGGACCTCGCCGCTGCCGTCGGCGGCGGCAAGGCTGTTGAAGTAGCGCATCCCCTCGACGCGCTGGATGCCGACCGCCGCCGGCACGCCGCCGGAGGCCTCCGCGATCTGCGAAAAGAGCCCGCCGGCATCCTCGAGAAGGAACGGCACCGCGGTTTCCGGCCAGACCACGAGGTCGAGCGGCGCCGCCGCCGGTGCGGCGGTCTGGGCCATCTGCCGGTCGAGGAAGATCCGCCACATGTCGCCACGCCACTTCAGCGCCTGCGCGGCATTAGGCTGGATCAGGCGGACCCGGATCGGCGAATCGCGCTGCGGCTCGGGCGCGGCGAGGCGGACGGTGCCACCGGCCCAGACCGCGCCGATGGCGAGCGCCGCGAGCGCGGCGAGGCCCGCACGGGCCGCGGGCCGGCGGCCGAGCATCGGCAGCGCGGCGGCGAATGTGGCGAGCGCGCTCAGGCCGACCGGGCCGACGAAAGCCGCGGCCTGCATGACCGGCGTGCCGATCCAGACATGGCCGACGAGCGCCCAGGGAAATCCGGTGAAGACGTAGCCGCGCAACAGGTCGGTCGCGACGAGGCCGAGCGCGAAGCCCGCCGCACGGGTCGCCGGACCGCGCCCGAGCGCCGCGACGCCGCCCGCGAGCGCCCAGAAGAGCGCCATGCCGAAGGCCATGAACACAAGCGCGAAGGGCGCCATCCAGGCGTCGCGCGCGGCGTCGACCTGGAACGGCTCGACGATCCAGAAGAGGCCCGCAGCGAAGTAGCCCGCCCCACCGATCCAGCCAAGCCAGACCAACCGCGGCCCGCGCACCTCCGCGGCAATCAGCGCGGTGAGAGCCCCGAGCGCGGGCAGCGCGATCCACCACAGGTCCCACGGCGCCTGGCCCGTGGCGACGCCCGCACCGAGCGCGGCCGCGAGGGCGAGGCGACGGATCGCGGGGCGGGCCGCGCGCCCGGTCTGGCGGCCGGTCTGGGTCATCATCGTCAGGGCTTGGCCTGCGGCAACCGGACGCGCAGCCGCTTGATGCGGCGGGGATCGGCGTCGATCACTTCGAACTCGGCACCGCTGGCATGCGGGACCACCTCGCCGCGTGCCGGCACCCGGCCCGCGAGCATGAAGACGAGGCCGCCGAGCGTGTCGAACTCGTCCTCATCGTCCTCCTCGGCAAGCTTCATGCCGATCGCCGCCTCGAAATCCTGAAGCGGCGCGCGGGACTGGACGATGTACTGGCCCGGCTTTTCCTCGGTCCAGAGTCCATCCTCGGAGGTGTCGTGCTCGTCCTCGATCTCGCCGATCACGGTCTCGATCAGGTCCTCGATCGTCACCAGCCCGTCGACGCCGCCATATTCGTCGATCACCAGCGCCATGTGGATGCGTTCGGACTGCATCTTCTGGAGGAGAATCCCGATCGGCATCGAGGGCGGCGCGTAGAGCAGCGGGCGCAGCATCTTTCTCAGGTTGAAACGTGGCTTCGGATCGGTGAAGCCCTGGTCGAGCGCGAGATCCTTGAGGTGAACGAGCCCGAGCGGGCTGTCGAGCGTGCCCTTGAAGACCGGCAGCCGCGAGAAGCCCGATTCGCGGAAATTGCCAACGAGATCGTCGAGAGACGCCGAAACCGGCACCGCGACGATCTCTGCCTTGGGGATGGCGACGTCCTCGACGCGCATCCGGCGCAAGTTGCCAAGACCGGGCAGTCGTGGGCTCGCGGCGGCGCGGGATGCCTGCTCGCGCGGCTCTTCGTCCGCGTTGGCGTCGGTCTCGGAGGGAGAGAAGGCATCAATGATCCGGCCGAAGAAGCCGCGTTGCCCGCTACTGTCGGAGGGGTCGGGCGCGTCCTGCGCCACGGTAGACCCATCTAAGCTGTCGCTCATCGTTCCTTTCCAGTTTACCCGGCCGAGCCGCGGCCGGTTCAGTCATATGGGTTCGCGATGCCCATTTTTGCAAGGATTCGGATTTCAGTCGACTCCATCAACTCCGCATCGCCGTCGCGGACGTGATCGTAGCCGAGCAGATGCAAGAGCCCGTGGATCAGGAGATGGGTCACATGATCGGCCATCGGCTTGTCCTGTTCGGCCGCCTCGCGCTCGCAGGTCTCCCAGGCGATGGCGATGTCGCCGAGTTCCTCGGCCATCCCTTCCGGGCCTGGCTCGGGCGCGTCCGGAAGGCCGCCATCCTCCTCGGCCGCGCGTTCCTCAGCGGGCCAGGACAGCACGTTCGTCGGCGTGGGCTTGCCGCGGAAATCGGCGTTGAGCTCGGCGATACGGGCGTCGTCGCAGCCCATGAGGCTGATCTCGAAACCCGCCTCCGGCAGTCCGAGTTCCGCGAGGCTCGCGCGGGCCACGCGCTCCGCCAGCCCGGCGAGCCCGAGGGCATGCCAGCGCGAATCCTCGATCAATGTGTCAACCAGCGGCTCCATCGTCGCGGTCATAGGCCTCGATGATGCGCGCGACAAGCGCGTGTCGCACCACGTCCTTCGCGGTGAAGTAGTTGAAGCTCACCCCCTCGACCCCTGCGAGGATGCGTTCGGCGTCGGTCAGACCCGAGGCCGTGCCGCGCGGCAGGTCGATCTGGGTGCGGTCGCCGGTGATCACCATGCGGCTGCCCTCGCCAAGCCGGGTGAGGAACATCTTCATCTGCATGGTGGTGGCGTTCTGCGCCTCGTCGAGCACCACGAAGGCGTTCGACAGCGTCCGGCCGCGCATGAAGGCGAGAGGCGCGATCTCGATCCGCTTCTCCTCCATCAGCTTGATGACCTGCTTGGCCGGAAGGAAGTCGTTCAGCGCGTCGTAGAGCGGCTGCATGTAGGGATCGACCTTCTCCTTCATGTCGCCGGGCAGGAAGCCCAATCGCTCGCCCGCCTCGACGGCAGGGCGCGAGAGGATGATCCGGTCGACATGGCCGCCGATCAGCATGGTGACGCCGACGGCGACGGCGAGATAGGTCTTGCCGGTGCCCGCAGGGCCGATGCCAAAAGCCATCTCGTGCGAGAAGAGGTTCTTCACATAGGCCTTCTGTGCCTCGGTCCGGGGTTCGATCTGCTTCTTGCGGGTGCGGATCTCGAACTTGCCGCCTGCGAACATCTCGAGCTGTTCGTCGAGGCTCGCCGGCATCGCCGCCGCGCCCTCGCCCATCCGGATCACCGCGTCGATCTCGCCCGCGTCGATCGGGCGGCCGGTCTCGAGCTTTCCGTAGAGCGTCTGGAGAACCGCAGCGGCAAGGCCGCGCGCCTGGGCGCTTCCCACGACCGCGATCTGGTTTCCGCGGCGCAGGATGTGGACCCCCAACTGATGCTCGATCTGTGCCAGATTGCGGTCAAACTCACCGCACAGGTCGATCAGGAGCCGATTGTCGGAAAATTCCAGAAGGGTTTCGTGCAGGTCTTCCGGACGCGGCGGCGGGGTCAAGGCGCTGATGCCCAAGCAAGTCTCCTTTGACTGGAGGTCCTCTACAAATGGTGCCTCTGGTTCTCCATTAACGCAAGTATTGACGTCGAATATGTGTCCGAGTGTGACAGATTCGATGTCACATCGTGAATCAGCCGTTTTTTTGCCGCGTTTTCCGGCGCGCCCGCAGCGGGCGTGCGCCGGTCAGCGCGCCGCCATCTCGCCCGCGAGAGAATTCGGGGCGGAGGCGGTGATTCTCACCCGCCGGATCTCTCCCGGCGCGGCGTCGGTCCTGACGTGCACGGCGTGGAGATAGTCCGACTTGCCGACCATCTGGCCCTTCAGCCGTCCGGGCTTCTCGAAGAGCACCGAGACCTCGCGCCCGACCATCGCCTCCTGCGCCGCGCGCTGCTGCCCGGTGAGCAGCGCCTGAAGCGTCTGGAGCCGGGCATCGGCGATCTCGGCCGAGACGGGGGCCTTTTCCGCCGCCGGCGTGCCGGGGCGGGCGGAATACTTGAACGAATAGGCCATGCCGTAGTTGACGGCACGGATCAGCGCCATCGTTGCCTCGAAGTCTTCATCCGTCTCGCCGGGAAAGCCGACGATGAAGTCGCCCGACATCATCATGTCGGGCCGTGCCGCGCGGATCTTCTCGATCAGCCGCAGATAGTCCTCCGCCGTGTGCTTGCGCGCCATCGCCTTGAGGATGCGGTCCGATCCCGACTGCACCGGCAGGTGCAGGTAGGGCATGAGCTTCGGCTCCTCGCCATGCGCGGCGATGAGATCGTCCTCCATATCGTTCGGATGCGAGGTCGTGTAGCGGATCCGCTCCAGCCCATCGACCTTCGCGAGTTCCCGCACCAGCCGGGCTAGCGACCAGTCGCCGTCAGGTCCGGCCCCGTGATAGGCGTTGACGTTCTGGCCGAGGAGCGTGATCTCGCGGACGCCCTTTTCAACGAGCCCGCGCGCCTCCTTCATGATCCGCTCGGCGGGGCGGGAAACCTCGGAGCCGCGGGTATAGGGAACGACGCAGAAGGCGCAGAACTTGTCGCAGCCTTCCTGCACGGTGAGGAACGCCGTCGGCCGCACCGCCGCCTTCGGCCGGTCGGGCAGGTGGTCGAACTTGTCCTCTTCGGGGAAGTCGGTGTCGACGGTCTTCTTGCCGGCGTCCGCGGCCTTCGCCATCGCCGGCAGTCGGTGGTAGCTCTGCGGGCCGACGACGAGATCGACGAGCGGCATCCGTTTCAGGATCTCCTCGCCCTCGGCCTGGGCGACGCAGCCCGCGACGCCGATCTTCAGATCGGGCTTGGCGAGCTTCAGCGGACGCAGGCGCCCGAGGTCGGAATAGACCTTCTCGGCGGCCTTCTCACGGATGTGGCAGGTGTTGAGAAGCACCATGTCAGCCTCTTCGGCCACCTCGGTCGTGACATAGCCCTCGGCACCCATGGCCTCGGCCATGCGCTCGCTGTCATAGACGTTCATCTGACAGCCGTAGGTCTTGATGTAGAGCTTCTTCGGCGCGGACATGGCGGACTTCCTGCGGGGTCGGCGGTTCCTATCGCAAACCGCGTCCGCCCGCAATCGCCGGGGCGGCTTGCATTCGCCGCGGCCTTGCCCGAATCTGCGCCCGCTTCGATGCCGGACGGGACCGCCCATGATCTTCACCTCGCTCAACGACCTCCTTTCCAGGGGCCGCCCGCTTCTCGAACGCGGGCCGGTGGCGCTGATCTTCGCCGAGGACGCGGTGGAGATCGCCTCGACCGTCGATCATCATGTGAAGGCGGGTTTTGCCGGGATCGTGGTGTTCCTGTCCGCCGACATCGAGATACCGGCCGAGGCCGAAGAGGCGGCGCACTGGGTGCGCCACGAGCGCCGCGCCGGCGAGGGGATCGCGCCGGTCGTAAACGCGATCATCGCCGCCGCGCCGCCGACCGTCTGGTTCTACTACTGCTACAATGCCGAATACCTGTTCTTCCCGTTCTGCGAGCACCGCTCGGTCCGCGAATTGCTGGCCTTCCATGCCGAGGAGCGTCGCGACGCGATGCTGTGCTACGTCGTCGACCTATATGCGCCCGATCTCGGCCGGTTCCCCGACGCGGTCAGCCGCGAGGAGGCGATGCTCGACCAGTCGGGCTATTACGCGCTTTCGCGGTATGACGCGGAGGCGGGAAAGCCCAAGGAGCGTCAGCTCGACTTCTTCGGCGGCCTGCGCTGGCGCTTCGAGCAGCACGTCCCATGGGACCGGCGCAAGATCGACCGGATCGCGTTGTTCCGTGCGCAGCCGGGGCTGCGGCTGCGCGATGACCACACCTTCAATCTCGAAGAATGCAACACCTATGCCTGCGAATGGCACAACAACCTGACCGCGGTGATCGCCTCGTTCAGGACTGCCAAGGCGCTGAAGACCAATCCCGCCTCGGCGGCGCAGATCGACACCTTCACCTGGCACAATTCGGCCCGGTTCGAATGGCATTCGCAGCAGTTGATGGATCTTGGGCTGATGGAGCCCGGCCAGTGGTTCTGACCTCGGGTCGAGCCGGCCTTTCCGACGATGGATTCTGCGCCGGAGGCGGGATCCGGCCAGTCAGGACTTCCTGAGTCGGATCACCACGTCGACCCGTGACAGTTCCGCGCCCTCCGGCAGATCCGGAAGCCGCGCGATCCTGAGATCTTCCGCCGGCGCGTCGACGAGCCGACCCTCCTCCTCCCAGAAGAAGTGCGGATGATCGTCGAGCCTCGTGTCGAAATAGCTGCGCGAGCCGTCGACAGAGATTTCGTTGATCAGACCGGCCTCGCAGAAGGCGCGGAGCGTGTTGTAAACGGTGGCCAGCGAAACGGGCTCGCCGGCCGCGCTCGCGGCGGCATGCAGGCTCTCGGCGGTGACGTGACGGTCCTTGCCGTCGCCCACGAGCAGCGTCGCCAAGGACAGCCGCTGCCGCGTCGGCCTCAGCCCCGCCCGCGCCAGCCAGCGGGTTCCGCGTTTAGCAGCCAGTGTCTCCATCGCAACCGTCCGGGTCCAATCGTCCTCGCGAAAGGATATATAGGCCGCGGGAGCCACGCTTTTCAATCGGTTTCGCCGTGCCGGGGCGGGCGGGCCAGCGCCCTTGCCCTGAGCCCGAACCGGGTGATAGAGGGGGCTGATACGAAATTGCCAGACGGGGACAGGCAGCATGGGCGGATATCCGACGAGCTTCGACAAGGACGAGCTGCTCAAATGCGCACGCGGCGAACTCTTCGGACCGGGCAACGCCCAGCTTCCCGAGCCGCCGATGCTGATGATGGACCGGATCACCGAAATCTCGGGTGATGGCGGCGAGCATGGCAAGGGTCATGTCGTGGCCGAGTTCGACATCCATCCCGACCTTTGGTTCTTCTCCTGCCATTTCCCCGGCAACCCGATCATGCCGGGCTGCCTCGGGCTCGACGGGCTCTGGCAGCTGACCGGCTTCAATCTCGGCTGGCGCGGCTGGGAGGGGCGCGGCTACGCGCTGGGCGTGGGCGAGGTGAAGCTCACCGGCATGGTGCGGCCCGACCGCAAGCTGATCCGCTACTTCGTCGACTTCACCAAGGCCGTGCAGACCCGGCGCCTGACGATGGGCGTGGCCGACGGCCGCGTCGAAGCGGATGGCGAGACGATCTATCTCGTAAAGGACATGAAGGTCGCGCTCAGCGCGTCCTGAATCGATATAGAACAGTCAGGCGCAATGAGGCGGCGGACCGGTGCGGTCCGCCGCCGTTCCTTTTTGCCCGCTCGCTCAGAAGAAGCCGAGCTTGTTCGGGTTGTAGCTGACCAGGATGTTCTTGGTCTGCTGGTAATGGTCGAGCATCATCTTGTGCGTCTCTCGCCCGATGCCGGACTGCTTGTAGCCGCCGAAGGCCGCATGCGCGGGGTAGGCGTGGTAGTTGTTCACCCAGACCCTGCCGGCTTCGATGGCGCGGCCGAAGCGGTAGGCGCGCGTCCCGTCGCGGGTCCAGACGCCGGCACCCAGACCGTACATCGTGTCATTGGCGATCTGCAGCGCCTCCTCTTCGGTCTTGAAGGTGGTGACCGAGACGACAGGGCCGAAGATCTCCTCCTGGAAGACCCGCATCTTGTTGTGGCCTCTTAGAATGGTCGGCTGGATGTAGAAACCGCCCGACAGATCCCCGTTGAAGCGGGCCGCGTCGCCTCCGACCAGAACCTCGGCGCCTTCCTCGCGGCCGATCGTGAGATACGACAGGATTTTGTCCTGCTGCTCCTGGCTCGCCTGGGCGCCGACCATGGTCGACATGTCGCGAGGATCGCCCTGCTTGATGGCCTTCACTCGCGCAATGGCGCGTTCGATGAATGCCTCGTAGATGTCTTCCTGGATCAGGGCGCGCGACGGGCAGGTGCAAACCTCGCCCTGATTGAAGGCGAAAAGCACGAAGCCTTCGACCGCCTTGTCGAGGAACGCATCATCCTCGGTCATCACGTCCGAGAAGAAGACGTTCGGAGATTTCCCGCCAAGCTCCAGGGTGACCGGTATCAGGTTCTCGGTTGCGGCCTTCATGATGATCCGGCCGGTTTCGGTCGAGCCGGTGAAGGCGATCTTGGCGATGCGGGAACTCGTGGCGAGCGGCGCGCCCACCTCGGGTCCCATCCCGTTCACGACGTTCAGCACGCCCGCCGGCAGAAGATCCGCGATCAGTTCCGCGAGCACCATGATGGCCGCCGGGGTCTGCTCCGCCGGCTTCAGCACGATGCAATTGCCCGCGGCAAGGGCAGGCGCCAGTTTCCATGCCGCCATCAGGATCGAGAAGTTCCACGGGATGATCTGGCCGACCACGCCCAGCGGTTCGTGAAAATGGTAGGCGACGGTGTCGGCATCGATCTCCGACATGGTGCCTTCCTGGCCGCGCAACACGCCGGCAAAGTAGCGGAAGTGGTCGATCGACAGCGGGATGTCCGCCGCGGTGGTCTCGCGGATGGGCTTGCCGTTGTCCCACGTCTCCGCCTGCGCCAAGAGGTCGAGGTTCGCTTCCATGCGGTCGGCAATCTTCAGAAGGATGTTCGACCGTTCCGCCGCCGACGTTCTGCCCCAGGCCTCCTTGGCCGCATGGGCCGCGTCCAGCGCCAGCTCGACATCGGCCGCACCGGAACGCGCGACCTCGCACACGACCGCCCCGGTGATCGGGGTTATGTTGTCGAAATAGCTTCCACCGACCGGCGCGACGAAGCTGCCGCCAATGAAATTGTCGTAGCGCGTCTTGAAGGGCGAGCTGTATTCGCCCTCGATCTGGGTCAATTCGTTCATGATGCTCCTCCTGCATTCCGGGTCCTCCACCCGGATGCCAAGACCATCGTTTGCAGGCCGGCGCGCGTCAGCCCGGGAGACCGATTCTGCCAGATACGGTTGTCTCAGTTCTGAGACAGGTCGGGAGCGCTACTCGCCGATGCCCAGACGTTTCATGCGCCGGTAGAGCGTCGCGCGGCCGATCCCGAGACCCCGGGCCGCCTTCGAAATGTTGCCATCCGCCCGTGCCAGGGCACGAATCACCGCCGCGCGCTCGGCCTTTTCAAAGCCTGCTGGTCCGTCGCCGCGACCGAGAACGTCCGAGGCCGGCCGCATTTTCAGCGCGCCGTTCGGCTCAAGTCCGAAGGTCCGCCGCGCGCCCCGCGTGGCGCCGACGATCAGGTCGTCGCCGTCCACAGCCAGAAGCACCGAACCATCGTTGCCGTCGCAGTCCGCAACCACGATCCGTGCGTCGGGAAAGCTGGCGCGGAAGAAATCGGCTTCGATGGCCTGCGCCGCCTGCGCAACCATCGCGCCGATGAGCCGGTTATAGGCCTCGGTGTGATCGACGCGGGCCGACGAGACGTCCAGCGCAGCCAAGAGGGCGCCGTCAGGGCCGAAGATCGGGGCGTCAAGGCAACTCATCCCGATGTTCCGCACGAAGAAATGCTCGTCGCGGTGAATGGTGACGCGCCGCTTTTCCGCAAGGCACGTGCCGATGCCGTTCGTGCCTTCGCTGGCTTCGCTCCAGTCCGAGCCGATGCCCAAGCCCCAGTGGTCAAAGGCGGTTGCGTCCGCGTCGGACACGCGCCGGTCAAGGACCAGGCCGGCCTCGTCGGTCAGGAACACGCCACATCCCGATAGGCCTACCAGTCCGAAGAGATGGTCGAGCCGCGGCGTGGCAACGCGCATGAAGCGCTCCACCTGCTCGCGGCGGCATTCAATATCCGCCTGGCCCAGTCGCTCAGACACGCGGTTATCGGACGGATCGAGCCCGTGCCGCTTCGCGGACCGCCGCCATGAAGCCGCCAGCGGAGAATGCGCGGCCGCCGAGGATGAGTTGACGGTCGTGATTACCCTGTCGACATGAAGCTTGCTCTGCACGACCGGCTCCTCCCTGTGGCGATGCTAAGCACGGGCACACCATATCGCAACAGCGCAGCAATGCTGCTCTGCCAGCAAAACAAGACGCTGCTAACTGCTTGCCCCTTCCCCCCCGGGTGCCCTAGACAGGCACAAAGCAGAGTTATGGAGGCTTCATGCGCCGCGTCGTCATCACCGGGATCGGGATCGTCTCGCCCATCGGCAACAATGCCGCCGAGGTGGAAGCGTCCCTGCGCGCCGGCAAGTCGGGCATCGTCTTCGCCCCGGAATACGCCGAGCACGGTTTCCGCAGCCAGGTTCACGGGCTGCCGAAGATCGTGCTCGAGGACCATATCGACAAGCGCAACCTGCGCTTCATGGGGCCGGGAGCCGCCTACAACTTCCTCGCCATGGAACAGGCGATCGCCGACAGCGGGCTTGAGGAAAGCGACGTCTCGAACGAGCGCACCGGCCTTGTCATGGGTTCGGGCGGACCGTCCACCTCGAACTTCTTCGAGGCGCACCGGATCGTCATCGAGAAGGGCGCGCCGAAGCGGATGGGGCCGTTCATGGTCACCCGCTGCATGTCGTCCACGAACTCGGCCTGCCTCGCCACGCCGTTCAAGATCAAGGGCGTGAACTACTCGATCACCTCGGCCTGCTCGACCTCGGCGCATTGCATCGGCAATGGCACCGAGCTGATCCAGATGGGCAAGCAGGACATAGTCTTCGCCGGCGGCGGCGAGGAGCTTGACTGGACGCTGTCGTGTCTCTTCGACGCGATGGGCGCGATGTCGTCGAAGTACAACGACGCGCCGGAAACCGCCTCGCGCACCTATGACGCGACCCGCGACGGCTTCGTCATCGCCGGCGGCGGCGGGGTCGTGGTGCTGGAGGAACTCAGCCACGCGCTCGCCCGCGGCGCGAAGATCTACGGCGAGGTCACCGGCTACGGCGCGACGTCGGACGGCTACGACATGGTGGCGCCTTCGGGAGAGGGCGGCGAACGCTCGATGCGGGTGGCGCTCTCGACGCTGCCCGAGGGGCGCAAGATCGACTACATCAACTCGCACGGCACCTCGACGCCGGTCGGCGACGTGACCGAGATGGAGGCGATCCGGCGCGTGTTCGGCAAGGGCTCGACCCCGCCCACGGCCTCGACCAAGTCGCTCACCGGCCATTCGCTCGGAGCCACCGGCGTGCATGAGGCGATCTATTCGCTCCTGATGATGAACGGTGACTTCATCGCCGCCTCGGCCAACGTCACGACGCTCGATCCGGCGCTCGACCCGGCCGAGATCGTGACCGAGCTGCGCGAGGGCGTGAAGCTCGACAGCGTCCTGTCAAACAGCTTCGGCTTCGGCGGCACCAACGCAACGCTCGTGATGAGCAAGTATCTCGGGTGATGTGACATGGCCGGACTGATGCAGGGCAAGCGCGGGCTCGTCATGGGTGTCGCGAACGAGCGGTCGATCGCCTGGGGCATCGCCTCGGCGCTCGCCGCCGAAGGCGCGGAACTGGCCTTTTCCTACCAGGGCGAGGCTTTCGGCAAGCGGGTGGAGCCGCTCGCCGCCTCGGTGGGCTCGGACTTCCTCGTCGATGTCGATGTGACGAACGACGACAGTCTCGCCGCCTGCTTCGCCGCGCTGAAGGACCGCTGGGGGACGATGGACTTCCTCGTCCACGCCATCGCCTTCTCCGACAAGAACGAGCTGACGGGCCGGTTCATCAACACCAGCCGGGCGAACTTCAAGCAGTCGCTCGACATCTCCTGCTTCTCGTTCATCGACGTGTCGCGCCGCGCGGCGGAGCTGATGCCCGAGGGCGGCAGCCTCGTCACGCTGACCTACGGCGGGTCGAACCGGGTGACGCCGAACTACAACGTGATGGGCGTGGCCAAGGCCGCGCTGGAAAGCGCCACGCGCTACCTCGCCAACGATCTCGGGCCGCAGAAGATCCGTGTCAACGCGATCTCGCCTGGGCCGATGAAGACGTTGGCCGGGGCCGCGATCGGCGGCGCGCGGGCCACCTTCCGCCATACCGAGGCCAATGCGCCGTTGCGCGCCAACGCGACGCTCGAGGCGATCGGCGGCACGGCGGTCTATCTCCTGTCGGACTACGGCGCCTGCACCACCGGCGAAATCGTGCGGGTCGACGGCGGGTTCCACATCCTCGGCATGCCGCAGCAGGACAATCTCTGATCCGGCACGGCCGGGCTACTTTCGCAGCGCCTTCCGCAGCCGGGCCGACTGGCTGCCGAAGGCGTCCGCGTCGCCGTAATCGACGAAGTCGGGATAGTGCTCGTGCGGCCCGTCCAGCCGCCGCGCATGCTTGATCGGGCACCAGTATCGCTCGGTCCGGGCGGCCACCTCGCGGATATAGGACACGAGACCGTTGCAGTAGCTGCAATAGAGGCAGTTCAGCTTCTGGAGCCCGTTGAGATAGGCCAGATGCCGGTGGTCGAAGGCCATGTGGTCGGCGCGGCGGACCTTCTGGATGCCGTAGACCGGAAAGCAGATCGCCTGGTAGAGGCTGACCCAGAGATCGATGAGCACGAACGGCAGGATCAGCGAATAGACGACCGGAGCCGAGAGGATGACTGCGGGGCGCGCGGCGCGCAGGAAATCACCCAGGCGCACGCGCGCGGCGCGGTGCCTTGCGCGGACGTCCTGCTCGAACACGACCTTGCCGCGTTCGTAGCGGTAGCGTAGATCGGCGCGGCGCTCGGCGAGGTCGCGTTCGATCTCGTCCTGCAGATCGGCCAGCGTGGCCTTCAGCTTTTCAAAGGCGGAAGCCATTTCCCGACCCTCCCGTCGCGGCTCGCTGCCCAGCTTGGCACCCGGACGTTCCGCGCGACGTGATCTGGGTCAACCCGCTCGCGGCGCGCCGTCCAGGGGCCGACGCCACGGAAGCTCCGCATTTGCGCCCTTGCTCCGGGCCGCATCGCGCGCCAGTCTGACGTGTGAAAGGAAGGGCCATGACAATCTCTGTCTGCATCTTCGATGCCTATGGCACGCTCTTCGACGTGAGTGCCGCCGCCCGCGTCGCTGCATCCGAGCCGGGGCGCGAGGCGCTGGCCGGGCTATGGCCCAGGCTCGCCGAGGACTGGCGGCGCAAGCAGCTCGAATACACCTGGCTCCGCGCGGTGATGGGGCGGCACACCGATTTCTGGACCGTGACGCAGGACGGGCTCGACTGGGCGCTGGAGGCGTCCGGTCTCGACGATCCGGATCTGCGCGAACGGCTACTGGCGCTTTACTGGGAGCTTGCCGCCTATCCCGAGGTGCCGGCGATGCTCGCCCGGCTGAAACAGGCCGGGCAGGGCGCCGCGATCCTCTCGAACGGCTCGCCCGAGATGCTCGCCGCCGCGGTGCGCTCGGCCGGGATCGGAGAGTTTCTCGACGGCACGCTCTCGGTCGAGAGCGTCGGCGTCTTCAAGCCCGATCCGAGGGTCTACCGGATGGTGACCGAGCGGTTCGCCTGCCGCCCGGACGAGGTGCTCTTCGCCTCCTCGAACGGCTGGGACGCGGCGGCGGCGGCGGCCTTCGGCTTCCGCACCGCCTGGGTCAACCGGGCCGGTGCGCCGGTGGACCGGCTGCCGGGGCGGCCCCATCACATCCTTACCGACCTCACCCCGATTCCGGATCTCGCCTCGACATGACCCTCCAGCATTTCACCGCTTCCGACGGCGCCCGGCTGGCCTACCGCGACGAGGGCGGCGGCCAGCCGGTCCTCTGCCTCGCCGGGCTGACGCGCGCCTCGACCGACTTCGACTTCCTCGCGCCGCACCTGCCCGACGTGCGGCTGATCCGTGCCGACTATCGCGGCCGGGGCGGCTCGGAATGGACCGGCGCCGCGACCTACACGATCGAGCGCGAGGCGAAGGACGCGCTCGAACTGCTCGACCATCTCGGGCTCGACCGCGTGGCGCTCATCGGCACCTCGCGCGGCGGGCTCATTGGCATGGTGCTCGGGGCCACGGCGCGCGACCGGCTCCGCGGCCTCTGCCTTGTCGACATCGGGCCCGCGATCGAACGAGGCGGGCTCGACAAGATCAAGGATTACGTCGGCCGCCACCCGGCCGCGAAGACGATGGACGATCTCGTGGCCCGGATGCCGCGCAACATGCCGGAGTTCGTGGACGTGCCGGAGCCGCGCTGGCGCGCCTTCGCCGAGCGGCTCTATGCCGAGGCGCCCGAGGGGCTGCACATCCGCTATGATCCCGAGCTGAGGACAAGTTTCCTCGCCGCCTTCGACGCGCCGCCTGCCGATCTCTGGCCGCTGTTCGACGCCCTGGCGGGCCTGCCGCTGGCACTGATCCGGGGCGCGAGCTCGGACCTCCTGTCCACTGGGACAGCAGCCGAAATGCGCCGGCGCCGGCCCGACATGGTCTTCGCCGATGTCCCGGACCGTGGCCACGTCCCCTTCCTCGACGAACCCGCGGCGCTAACCGCGATCCGCCACTGGCTGGAGAAGACCGCATGAACATCGAGATGATCGAGGCCGCCGCGGAACGGCTTGCGGGCGAGGCGGTGCGGACACCGCTCCTCAATTCGCCGTTTCTCGACGAGGTCGCCGGGCGGCGGGTCTTCGTCAAGGCGGAGTGCCTGCAGCAGACCGGCTCGTTCAAGTTCCGCGGCGGCTGGTCGGCGGTCTCGGCGCTGCCGCTGGACGAGCGTGCAAGGGGCGTGATCGCCTTTTCCTCGGGCAACCATGCGCAGGGCGTGGCGCTCGCCGCGCGGCGCCACGGCGCGCCCTGCGTGATCCTGATGCCCGCGGATGCGCCGCGGGTGAAGATCGACAACACCCGCGCCCTCGGCGCCGAGGTCGTGCTTTACGACCGCGCCACCGGCGACCGCGACGCGATCGGCGCGGCGCTCGCCGAGGCGCGCGGCCTGACGCTGATCAAGCCCTTCGACGAGCCGCTGGTGATCGCCGGACAGGGCACGACCGGGCTCGAGATCGCCGAACAGGCGGCCGAGGCCGGGATCGGCGCGGCCGACGTGCTGGTGCCCTGCGGCGGCGGCGGGCTGTCGTCGGGGATCGCGCTGGCGCTTCAGGCGAAGGCGCCGGGCCTCAGGGTGCGGACCGTGGAGCCTGATGGCTTCGACGACGTGAAACGCTCGCTCGAGGCGGGGTCGATCCAGCGCAACGAGCGCGGGTCGGGTTCGATCTGCGACGCGATCCTGACGCCCTCGCCGGGTCAACTCACCTTCCCGATCCTCGCCCGGCTCGCCGGGCCCGGCCTGTCGGTCAGCGACGAGGAGGCGCTGGCGGCGATGGTCGCAGCCTTCAGCCGGCTGCGCGTCGTGCTGGAACCGGGCGGGGCGGTGGCACTTGCCTCGGCGCTGTTCCATCCGGATGCGGTGGAGGGCGAGGCGGTGATCGTCGTGGCCTCGGGCGGCAATGTCGATCCGGCGGCGTTCCGGAATGCTCTCGGACGGTTCGGGAGCGCCTGACAGCAGCCGGGGTCAGCCGGCGGTCCCGCGCCGCATCCGCTCGAAGCTCATCGAAATATGCGCGCGCTGTATCAGCGACGCCGCATGCAGGTCGCCGATCCTCAGCGCGGCGAGGACGTCCTCGACCTCGCGGGTGAAGACCGCCATCTCCTCGGCGAGGTCGATCCGTGCGGCAAAAATCGACTTCAGCCAGATCCGCGTGGTCCGCACATAGAGCCGCTCGTTGATCTCGCGCAGCGGCTCGTTCGCGGTCAGCTTCTGCGCCGCGAGGAAGAAGTCCATGATGAGCTGGGCATAGGGCTTCGGATCCGCCTCGCGGCTGAGCGTGCGCGCGCGGTCGAGAAGCGCTTCGAACTCGGCCATCAGCTCGGGGCCGGGCGGCACGGGGTCGAGCTTGCCGTTCAGTTCCGCGAGTTCGAGCCGAAGCCGGTAGGTCTGCCCCAGCTCGTCGATCTCGACATCGGTCACGAAAGTGCCGACGCCGTGCACCGACTGTACCAGCCCCTCGCCCTCGAGTCGGGCCAGCACCCGGCGGAGCGGCGTGCGGCTGACGCCGAACTCGGCCGCCAGCGCCTCTTCGGAGAGCCGGGTGCCGGGCGCGTAGTCGAGAAGGCAGATGCGGTTGCGCAGCTCGGCATGCATGCGCTCGAACCGGCCGCGGGCACCGGGCGTTATGTCGTCGTTCTGGGCGTTCAAGGGGTGCTCATCCTCCCGTTGTCTGGCGGTTGACGATGTAGACACCGGCGGCGGCGAGCGCAAAGCCCACGAGCGCGAGCCGGGTGACCGCCTCGCCGAGGATCGCCCAGGCGAGGAGCATCGCGAGCGGCGGCACGAGGTACAGGAGCGCCGAGATCCGCGTCGCGTCGCCGCGCTGGAGAAGTGCTATGTAGAGACCGATCGAGATGATCGAGTTGGCGATGACGAGGTAGGCGAGCGCGATCACCAGGTCCGGGTGCCAGTCGATGATCATGGACTCGGTCGCCCAGGCGGCGGGCAGGAGCACCGCGAAACCGACCGCGTATTGAACGACGCCGCCCACGGCCGGATCGGTCCGGAGCCCGTGCCACTTCTCGAAAAGCGTGGCGAGCGTGATGCCGAGGAGCGCCGCGAAGGCCAGCGCGACGGCGATCCAGGGGCTCGGGCCGAGGCTCTTGCCCGAGACGATGACGAGAAGGACGCCGAGGAGGCCAAGCGCGAGTCCGGCCCAGAGGTAGCGCCCGCCGCGCTTGCCGGTGACGAGCGGCGCCAGCGCCGCGACGAGGATGGGCTGCAGCGCCATGATGATCGCCGTGGTTCCGGCATTCATGCCGCGCTTCATCGCGAGATAGGCGAGGCCGAAATAGACGCACTGTATGAGGAAGCCGGTGAGCGCCAGCGCCCCCCAGTGCCGCGCCGTCACGGGCCAGCGCAGGCGCGGGCGCAGCAGGAACGGCATGAGCGCCAGCGCCGCCAGGCCGTAGCGGACCGTGAGCATGGTCAGGGGCTCGATATGCGCGAGGCCGAGCTTGGCGAAACTGTATCCGCCCGACCAGAACAGCAGGAAGACGAAGGGCGCGGCGCGCCAGAAGACCGCGTTGCCCGACCCGTCCGTCGCCGTCGTGGTCTGCATCGCCCCCCCTTACGCGGCGAGCTTGCCGCCCAGCCGCTCCAGCATCACCAGACATTCGGCCAACTGGTCAAGGGCCAGGTATTCGTCAGGCTTGTGCGCCTGCTCGATCGAGCCCGGCCCGCAGACGACGGCCGACATCCCGAGGCTCTGGAAGATCCCCGCCTCGGTCCCGAAGGGCACGGTGTCGGCGCCGTTGGCGCCGGTCAGTTCCATCAGGATGTCCTTGGCCTCGTTCTCGTCCGCCGGGATCAGCCCGTCGACCTCGCCCATCACCTCGGTGACGATGTCTGCGTCGGGCGATACCGCGCGCATCGCCGGCAGGAGCGTGTGGGTGCAGAATGCGTGGAGGTCGGCCTTCACGAAATCCGCGTCGCCGTTCTGGACCGGGCGCATCTCCCAGTCGATCCGCGCCTTGCCGGGGATGACGTTGTGGGCGACCCCGCCCACGAGCGCGCCGGTGTTGATCGTCGTCCAGGGCGGCTCGAACCGACTGTCCTTCGGCGCGCGGGCCTTGAGCTGGTCCTTCAGCTCCAGAAGCCGCGCGACGTAGCGCACCGCGTATTCGACCGCGTTGACGCCGCGGTCGGGGCCGGAGCCGTGACCTTCGAGCCCGGTGAAGTGGGTCGAGTATTCGTAGCAGCCCTTGTGGCCCTCGATGATCCGCATCGAGGTCGGCTCGCCGATGATCGCGACGCCGGGGCGGGTGCCCTGCGCACGGAGGATCTGCGCCAGCGCCTGCGCGCCGAGGCAGCCGGTCTCCTCGTCATGGGTGAAGGCGAAATGGATGGGGCGGTCCTTGACCCTCTCGGCATAGAACGGCGCCATCGCCACCGCGGCGGCGATGAAGCCCTTCATGTCGCAGGTGCCGCGGCCGTAGAGCTTGCCGTCGCGTTCGACCATCTCGAACGGATCGGTGGACCAGTTCTGGTCGGTCACCGGCACCACGTCGGAATGGCCCGACAAAAGGATGCCGCCGTCCACGTCCGGCCCGAGCGTCGCGAAGAGATTGGCCTTCGACCCGGTCGCGTCGCGGTGGATGTCGACCCGCGCGCCGACCGCCTCCAGCCGCTCGGCGAGGAACTCGATCAGCTCCAGATTGCTGTCCGGCGAAACCGTCGGATAGGCGATGAGCTGGCGCAGGAGCGCCTTGGTGTCGTCGAGGTAATGCACCGTCTCAGTCCTTGATGAAGAGCTTGCGCTCGACGTTGCAGAAGGGCTCGGCCGCGCCGCTTTCGGTGATCAGGATGGTCTCGGTGGTCTCGAGCCCCCAGCTTTCCATCCAGAGCGCCGGCATGAAGTGGAAGACCATGCCGGGTTCGAGCACGGTCTCGTCCTCGGTGCGGATCGAGGCGGTGCGCTCGCCCCAGTCGGGCGGGTAGCTGAGGCCGATCGGATAGCCCATGCGTCCCTCGCGCTTGATGCCGTATTTCTTCAAGACCCCGAGGAAGGCATTGGCGATGTCGCAGGTCCGGTTGCCGGCGCGGGCGGCGTCGAGCCCGGCCGCGATCCCCTCGATCTGGGCCTTCTCGGCCTCCAGCATCTCGGACGGCGGCGTGCCGAGATAGACCGTGCGGCACAAGGGCGCGTGATAGCGGCGGTAGCAGCCCGAAAGCTCGAAGAACGTCGCCTCGCCCGACCGCATCGGCGCGCCGTTCCAGGTCAGGTGCGCGGCGGTCGCGTCGAGCCCCGAGGGCGTCAGCGGCACGATGGCGGGATAATCGCCCCAGATATCGCCGACGCCGGTGATCCCGGCATGAAAGATCTCGGCCACGAGCTCGTTCTTGCGCAGGCCCGGTTCGGCCTTCTCGATCGCGGTGCGGATGACCTTTTCGGAGATCTTCGCGGCGTTGCGGATGAAGGCCACCTCCTCGCCCGACTTCACGAGCCGCTGCCAGTTCACGAGCGCGGTGGCGTCGACGAAGGTGGCGTTCGGCAGTTCGGCCTGCAGGACGGCATGGGCCTTGGCGGAGTAGTAGTAGTTCTCCATCTCCACCCCGATCCGCGCGCCTTCGAGCCCGAGCGCCCGGAGATGGCCGGCGAGGTCCTGCATCGGGTGATGCACCGTCGACTGGACGTATTTGTCGGCATAGCCGTGGATCGTGCCCGCCTCCATCCAGCAGGTCCGAAGCGCGCCGAGGCTGTCCATGTAGCGGCCCCACCAGTGGGGATCGCCCTCCATCGTCAGGATCACGCCCTGGTGGACGTAGAACGACCAGCCGTCATAGCCGGTGAGCCAGGCCTGGTTCGACGGGTCGGTGACGAAGATCGCGTCGATCCCGGCCTTCTCCATCGCGGCGCGAGTCTTGGCGATGCGGCGCGCGTATTCGGCCGCGCCGAAGGGGGCGTTTTGCAGTCCCATGTGATCCTCGTGGGTGATGTGGATGCTCAATTGTGCACAACGCTATTCTGAATTGCCGGCATTGGCAAGATGATTGCGCTTTCGGCGGGTAAATTGGCCGAATATTTCTTGACACGAGGGCTTTGCGACGGATGATGTGCACAACATTCGAGATTTCGACTCGGAAGGTCGGAAATCTGCCAGGGAGGGCGGCATGAAGAAATCACTGATGATGACCACGGTTCTGGCCGGAATCGCGCTTGGCTCGTCGACTGTCGCGGCGATGGCGGGCGCGCTGATGGACCGGATCAATGCCGGCGAATCGATCCGCATCGGCTTTGCCAACGAAGTGCCCTGGGCCTATCCGGGCGAGGGCAACGCGCCCCTCGGCTTCGTCAACGCCTACGTGCTCGGCGTCCTCGGCGAGATGGGCTATGACAATATCGAGCCGGTGGTGACCGACTGGGGCGGGCTGATCCCGGGCCTCCAGGCCAACCGCTTCGACATGATCACCGGCGGCATGTACATCCTCAATTCTCGCTGCGAGAACGTGACCTTCTCGGAGCCGATGGCGAAGGTGGCGGACGCCTTCATTGTCCAGGCGGGCAACCCCGAGGGCATCTCGACCTATACCGACTTCGTCGCCAAGAACGCGACGATGGTGACCGGCGCCGGCTTCAACACGATCGAGGCGGCGATGAAGGAAGGCGTGCCGGAGGCGCAGATCATGCAGGTGCCGGGGCCGACCGAGATCCTCGCCGCCGTGAAGGCCGGCCGCGCCGCCGCCGGCGCCGTGACCTTCTTCACCGCACAGGAACTTGCCAGGAACTCCGGCGGCGAGATCGAGGTGACCGATCCGGGCGCGCTGCCCGAATGGACCCAGAACTGGGTCGGCATCGGCTTCCGCCACGACGACGCCGATTTCGTCGCCGCGTTCAACGAGGCGCAGGCGAAGTATCTCGGCTCGGACGCGATGCTCGCCGCGGTGGCCGAGTACGGCTACGACGCCAAGGTCCTGCCGGGCGACGAGACCACCGAATGGGTCTGCGGCAACCGCTGAGGACGGCTGACCGCCTGAACGGACGGGTCCGCAGGCCGGGCCCGTCCGACCGTCGCCAGAGAGCGGAGCGCGCATGTCTTATCTGGACTTCCTGGCCGAACATGGCGGCCGCTACATCGACGGGACGCTGATCACGGCCGCGCAGTTCCTGCTTGCGGCGGTGCTGGCGATCCTGCTCGCGCTCGCCGCCGGGCTGATGAAGCTGTCGTCGAACCGTTTCGTGAAGGGTGT
The DNA here is from genome assembly GCF_033436765.1 of Defluviimonas sp. D31. Taxonomy (NCBI): domain Bacteria; kingdom Pseudomonadati; phylum Pseudomonadota; class Alphaproteobacteria; order Rhodobacterales; family Paracoccaceae; genus Albidovulum; species Defluviimonas sp. D31. The sequence continues at coordinate 85,410 of NZ_JAWQFN010000009.1, read as the reverse complement.
CGCCGTCACCTATATCGAGTTCTTCCGCGGCACCTCGCTGCTCGTGCAGCTCTTCTGGCTGTTCTTCGTGCTGCCCTTGTTCGGGATCACATTCGACAAGTTCACCACCGGCTTCATCGCCGTCGGTCTTAACCTTGGCGCCTACGGGGCCGAGTTGGTGCGCGGCGCGATCCAGTCGGTGCCGAAGGGCCAGTGGGAGGCGTCCTATGCGCTCTCGATGTCGCCCGCGACGCAGATGCGGCGGATCATCCTGCCACAGGCCTTCGTCGCGATGCTGCCACCCTGGGGCAACCTCATCATCGAACTTCTGAAGGGCACCGCGCTCGTCTCGCTGATCGCGGTCTCGGACCTCATGTTCGAGGCGCGCCAGATCAACGGCTCGACCTATCTCTCGGCGCAGGCCTTCGGCACCGCGCTGGTGATCTACTACGTCTTCGCGCGGCTTCTCGTCACGCCGTTCATGCGCTGGCTCGAACGCACGATGCGGCGCCGGATGGGGAGGGCCTGAGATGCTCGACTGGCGCTGGGACTTCACCTTCGAGATCATGCCCCGGATGCTCTGGGCCACGCTCAACACGCTGATGGCGGCGGGCATCGGCTACGGGATCGCCATCGTGCTCGGCCTCGTCCTAGCGCTGGCGCAGCGGACCCCGTACCGGCTGCTGACACTTGTGGTGCGCGAGGCGGTCGAGTTCATCCGCTCGACGCCCCTCGTCCTGCAGATCTTCTTCGTCTTCTATGTCGGCCCGCAATACGGCGTGACGCTCAGCCCCTGGGTCGCGGGGATGATCGCCATCGGCCTTCACTACGCGGCCTATCTCTCCGAGGTCTATCGCGGCGGCATCGAAAGCGTTCCGAAGGGCCAGTGGGAGGCGTGTACCGCGCTCAACATGTCGACCGCGCAGACCTATTTCCGCATCATCATCCCGCAGGCGCTGCCGCTGTCGGTCGCGGGGATGGGCAACTACCTCGTCGGCATCTTCAAGGACACGCCGATGCTCTCGGTGATCGGGGTCGCCGAACTGATGCATGCCGCCAACGCGATCGGCGGACAGCACTACCGCTACCTGGAACCCTACACGATCGTCGGCGTGGTCTTCCTGCTGATCTCGCTGCCCTCGGCCGGCTTGATCCGCGCCTTCGAAGCCTGGGTCCGCCGCAAACTGGGAATGAGCTGATGGAAGACATGTCGCGCTACCCGCTGGAGCTGACCGGGCCCGACGTGCCCATGGTGCGCTTCATGAACGTCACCAAGAGCTACGGCACGCTGACCGTGCTCGACAGCCTCGATCTCGACGTAACCGAGGGCGAGATGGTGACGATCATCGGGCCGTCCGGCTCCGGCAAGACCACCGTGCTCCGGATGCTGATGACACTGGAGACGATCAACGGCGGCGTGATCTACGTCGACGGCAAGCCGCTCACGCACATGGCGAAGAACGGCGTGCTGGTGCCGGCGGATGCGAAGTACCTCCGCCGCGCGCGGTCCTCGATCGGCATGTGCTTCCAGCACTTCAACCTCTTTCCCCACATGACCGCGCTGCAGAACTGCATGGAAGGCCCGGTCCAGGTGCTCGGCCTCTCGAAGAAGGAGGTACGCGCGCGGTCCGAGGAACTCCTGGAAATGGTCGGCATGATCGACAAGAAGGACCAGCACCCCTCGCGGCTTTCCGGCGGCCAGCAGCAGCGCGTGGCGATCGCCCGCGCGCTGGCGATGCGGCCGAAGGTCATGCTCTTCGACGAGGTGACTTCGGCCCTCGATCCCGAGGTGATCGGCGAGGTGACGAACGTGATCCGCAAGCTCGTGACCGAGCATAACCTGACTATGCTCATGGTCACGCACCAGATGGGCTTCGCCCGCGACATCTCGGACCGGATCTGCTTCTTCTTCGCCGGAAAGATCGAGGAGCAGGGCCCGCCCGAGGCGCTGTTCGGCAGCCCTGAGCGCGACCGGACAAAGCAGTTCCTGTCCGCCGTCAAGGAAGCCGACTGAAATGGATTTCGCGCTTTCCGATATCCTCGCCGCGAGGCGGGTCATCCGTGGCGTGGCGGACGCGACGCCCTTCGTGCCCTCGCCCTTCATGACGAAGGCCGCCGGCCACGACTTCCTCCTGAAGCTCGAGAACATGCAGCCGATCGGCGCCTTCAAGCTGCGCGGCGCCGTCAACGCGGTGATGACGCTGCCCGATACGGTCGGCGGCGTCACCTGTTGCTCGACCGGCAACCACGGGCGCGGCGTCGCCTATGCGGCGGCGAGGCGCGGCATGAAGGCCGTGATCTGCATGTCGAAGCTCGTGCCGGAGGCCAAGGTGAACGGCATCCGCGCGCTGGGCGCCGATGTCCGCATCATCGGCACGACGCAGGACGAGGCGATGAATGAAAGCCAGCGGCTCTGCGAGGCCGAGGGGCTGGTGGAAATCTCGCCCTTCGACGATGCGAAGGTGATCGCCGGGCAGGGCACCATCGGCCTTGAGATGCTGGAGGCGCGGCCCGATCTCGGGACGCTGCTCGTGCCGCTCTCCGGCGGCGGGCTCGCGGCGGGCGTCGCGGTCGCGGCGAAGGCGATCAACCCGAAGATCAGGGTCATCGGCATCACGATGGAACGCGGCGCCGCGATGTACGAGTCGATCCGCGCCGGGCACCCGGTCGAGGTGCCGGAATATGCCTCGCTCGCCGACAGTCTCGGCGGCGGGATCGGGCTTCAGAACCGGCTTTCCTTCCCGCTCTGCCGCGATCATCTCGACGAGGTGGTTCTGGTGACCGAGGAAGAGATCCGCCACGCGATGCAGGTGCTCTATTACGAGGACCGGATCGTGGCCGAGGGCGGCTCGGTCGTCGGCCTCGCGGCGGTGCTGTCGGGCAACGTCACGGTGGACGGCCCCGTCGGCACAATCGTCACGGGCCGCAATCTCGACATGCAGGTCTTCAACCGGATCATGGCCGGCGAGGATGTGCGGATCGGCGATCTTGAAGTGAAAGGCAGACGCTATGGCGCATGACATCCAGATCATTACCGAGGCGGAGTTGCGCGGGATCGTGAAGCTCGACCTCACCACGGTCGACGTGATCGAGGCCGCCTTCGCCGCGCTTGCAACGGGCGGCGTGGTGATGCCGCCGATCATGTCGATGGAACTCGAAGCGATGCACGGCGAGGTCGACGCCAAGACCGCGTTCATCCCCGGCTTCGACAGTTTCGCGCTGAAGGTCAGCACGGGGTTTTACGGCAACGCGAAGCTGGGCCTGCCCAGCCTCAATGGCCTGATGGTCCTGTTTTCCGCGAAGACCGGCCGGGTCGAGGCGGTGCTTCTGGACAACGGATACCTGACCGACATCCGCACCGCCGCCGCAGGCGCAGTCGCGGCGCGCCACCTTGCGCCCGAGACGGTCGAGACGGCGGGCGTGATCGGCACCGGGCTGCAGGCGCGATTGCAGGCCGAGGCGGCGCATCTGGTGCGGCCCTTCACCCGCGTCCTCGTCCACGGCCGCGACATGGAGAAGGCGCGCGCCTGCGCCGCCGATCTGGCGAAGTCGCTCGGAATCGCGGCGGAAGCGGTCGACGACCCGGCTTCGCTGGTCGCTGAAAGCCAACTCGTGATCACCACGACGCCGGCCCGCGAACCGGTCCTGAAGGCCGACTGGCTGCATCCGGGGCTGCACGTCACCGCGATGGGGTCGGACGCCGACTACAAGAACGAAATCGACCCCGCAGCTCTGTCGCGCGCCGACAGTTACATCTGCGACCGCGTGAGCCAGTGCGAGTCCCTTGGCGAGCTTCGAACCGCGCTGGCTACAGGGCTCTGGACCGGGGGCACGCCGGCGGAGCTCGGCGAAGTCATCACGGGCCAGAAACCGGGCCGCCGATCGCCGGATGCCATCACCATCTCCGATCTCACCGGGACCGGTGTGCAGGACACCGCCATCGCCACCCATGTCCGCGCCCGGTTCCCGACGGCGGGCACGATCATCCGGGCGTGAGATGTTCCGCAACCCCTTCTCCGATGCGGAACTCGCTCGCAGGCTCAAGGCCGTCCGCGCCGAAATCGCCGCGCGTGGCCTCGACCTCGCGGTCTTTTCCGCGCCCGAAAGCGTCTTCTACCTCACCGGCCTCGACCACTGGGGCTACTTCGCGCCGCATCACCTGATCGTGCGCCCGGAGGGCGAGATGGTGCTGGTGACGCGCCAGATGGAGCGGGTGACGATCGAGCATCAGGTCCGCAATGCCCGCTTCTCGGGCCACAGCGACAGCGTGACGGCGGCGAGCCATCTGGCGCGCGAACTGGGGCCGCTCGCCGGCAAGCGGATCGGGTTCGAGACCGCCTCCTCGGGCCTTACCTTCGCCGCGGGGCAGGAGATCGCGGCGGGCGCGGGCGCGGGCGGCTGGGCCGACATCACCGACCTCAAGGACACGCTCCGCCTCGTGAAATCACCCGAGGAACAGGCGCTGCTGCGCGCCGCGGCCAAGGCCTCGGATGCCGGCACCATCGCCGCCATGGCTGCCATCCGTGACGGTGCGCGCGAGGCCGACGTCGCCGCCGAATGCACCGCCGCGATGATCCGCGCAGGCTCCAACCCGCCCGGCTTCGGCCCCTTCCTCCGCCCCGACCACCGCATCGCCGAGGAGCACACGACCTGGGGCGACGGCTTTTACGGGAATGGCGGGCGTGTGATGCTGGAACTTGCCGGCTGCGTCTCGCGCTACCATGCGCCGATGGGGCGGCTCATCCATCTCGGGTTCATCCGCGACGAGGATGCGGAGATGGCCGAGATCGCGAAACGCGCCTTCGACGCGGCGTTCAACGGCCTCCGCCCCGGACGCCGCGCGCGCGACGTCTATGCCGACTGGCAGGCGGTCGTGGACGCCGCCGGGATGCCGAACTACCGCCGACACCATTGCGGCTATCTCGTCGGCATCGGCTTCCCGCCCTCCTGGACCGGCGGCAACAAGGTCACGGGGCTGCGCCACGACAGCGATCTGGAGATCAGGGAAGGCATGAGCTTCCACCTCCTCTCGTGGTTCACAGAAACCGGGCGCGGCGACTTCTTCGTCTCGAACACGGCACTCCTCGGTCCGGACGGGCCGGAGCTGCTGACCACTGCACCAATGGGTCCGACGGTGATCGGATGAAGCTCGACGACCGCGACATCGAGATCCTGCGCATCCTCTCGACCGAGGGCCGGATCACCAAGGCGGCCCTCGCCGACCGGATCGGGCTGTCGCCGACGCCCTGCTGGGACCGGCTGAAGAAGCTTGAAAAAGCCGGGCTGATCGAGGGCTACCGGGCCGAGATCGCGCTGAAGAAGCTCGGCCCCCACGTCACGGTCTTCGTCGCTGCCGAGCTGGCCGACCACACCGCGGCGAGCTTCCGCGCCTTCGAGGCGGCGGTCGGGCGCTATGACGAGGTCGTCGCCTGCTGGGCGCTCGGTGGCGGCTTCGACTATCTCATGCAGATCGTGACCCGGGATATCGACGCCTACCAACGGCTGATCGACGCGATGCTCGACGCGCGGATCGGGCTCGCGCGCTACTTTACCTATGTCGTGACGAAGCCAGTCAAGGGACGGGGCGCGCCGCCGTTCGACGTGCTTCTGGGGGCGTGACGGCGATCGGGGCGACAGGAGGGCGCTCGGTTGTTAACATGCTCCAGAGTGATCGAGGAGGATGGACATGACAAAACGCAGCCAGCTTCCGCAGATGAACGGTCACGCGATGACCTGCGGTGGTGGGTTCGAGACCTGGCTGCAATATGTCGACGGCTTCGTCCTCCGCCACTTCTGCGCCTTCGAGCTTCTCGACGACGCGCGCGGCCATGCCCGCCTGACCGACTATCATCGAAAGCTCGTCGAGGCGGCGGTGGAAAACGGGTTCGGCGTGATCAACGAGGGCCTGCACTACCGCGCGAGCCGCGATTGGGGCGAATTGATCGGAATTTCGCGCGAGGGACTCGAAGAGATCAACATCCGCGGCATCGAGTTCTACAGGGACTTCGCCCGCGAATACGACAGCCCCGAAACCCCGATGCGCGTCGGCGGCGTCATCGGACCGCGCGGAGACGCCTACAACGTCGGGCGCACGCCGGATGCCGCGGAGGCCGAGGACTACCATTCCGAGCAGATACTTACCTTCCGGAAAGCGGGTGTCGATCAGGTCTCGGCGGTGACGTTCTCAAGCGTCGCGGAAGCGATCGGTGTCGCGCGCGCCGCGAAGGCCGCCGGGATGCCCGTCGTGATTTCCTTCTTCGTCAAGCAGGGCGGGCGCCTCTCGGGCGGCGAGACACTGGAAGAGGCGATCGCTAGGGTCGATGCCGCGACCGGCAAAGCACCGGCCTATTACATGATCAACTGCACCCATCCGACCGAGTTCGAACCGGCCCTGACCCCCGGAGACTGGACCCGGCGGCTTGGCGGCTTCATGCCGAATGCGGTGGCGATGGACACGCTCTCGCTCTGCAAGCTCGGCCATCTCGAGGACGGCGACCCGGAGGAACTGGGCGGGCAGATGGCCGATCTCGCCCGGCGCTTTCCGCACATCAACGTCTGGGGCGGCTGCTGCGGCACCGACGGGCGCCACATCGGCGAGATCACGCGGCAGGTCGGCGCGGTTCGACACGCGTCCCGTGCCGGTGGCGGCGCCGGGATCGCCTGAATTATCCGCCCAAGGCAGAGGAATCCTCTGCCCGGCCGGCGAAGTTCAGTCTCTTCGGCTGGCGATTTCGCCGATCCTTCGGGGGACATTACCGCTGGAGGACAAGATGTTGGACACCGCCCTCTCTTCGCGCATGGACATTGCCGACAAACGGCTTGTCCGCAGCTTCGCCTATATCGGCGGCAAGTGGTGCGCCGCCGCCTCGGGCGCGACGGTCGGCGTGACCGACCCCGCGACCGGAGAGATCGTTGGCGAGGTTGCGAGCCTGTCCGCCGCGGAGGCGACCGCGGCCGTCGACGCGGCACAGGCGGCGTTTCCCGGCTGGTCCGCGTTGCTGCCGCAGGCGCGCGCGGCGATCCTCCGGCGCTGGTTCGAGCTGATCCTCGCCCACAAGGAGGACCTCGCCCGGATCATGGTGCTGGAACAGGGCAAGCCCTTGTCAGAAGCGCGGGGCGAGATCGACTACGGCGCGGCCTTCGTCGAGTTCTACGCCGAGGAGGCCAAGCGCCCGAACATCGAGGGCGTGACCAGCCACCTCGCCGATGCCGAGGTCGAGCTTTGGCGTGAGCCGGTGGGCGTCGCCGCGCTCATCACGCCCTGGAACTTCCCCTCTGCGATGCTGACCCGCAAGGCGGCGGCGGCGATGGCGGCGGGCTGCACCGTCGTCTGCCACCCCTCGGCCGAAACCCCGTTCTCGGCGCTGGCGCTGGCGGAGCTGGCCGAACGCGCGGGCGTGCCGGCGGGCGTCTTCAATGTCGTCACCGGAATCGCCCCTGTGATCGTCGAGCCCTGGACGAAGGACACCCGCGTCCGTGCGCTCTCCTTCACCGGCTCCACCGGGATCGGACGGCTTCTCTACCGGCAGTCGGCGGACACGGTGAAGCGGCTGGTGATGGAACTGGGCGGCCATGCGCCGGTCCTCGTCTTCGCCGATGCCGATCTCGACAAGGCCGTGGCCGAGGTGATGAAGGCGAAATGGGCGACCTCGGGGCAGGACTGCCTCGGCGCCAACCGGATCTACGTCGAGCGCCCGGTCTATGACGAATTCTGCGCCCGCTTCACCGAGGCGACGAAGCGGCTGACCATCGGACCGGGCATGGAGGACCGCGACCTCGGCCCCCTGATGAACGAAAAGGCCGTCGCCAAGCAGGAGGAGCATGTCGCCGACGCGCTCGCCAGGGGGGCCACGCTCGCCTGCGGCGGCAAGCGCCACGCGCTCGGGCCCTTGTTCTACGAGCCAACGGTGCTGACCGACGTGCCGGCAGAGGCGAAGATCCTCAGCGAGGAGACCTTCGGCCCGGTCGCGGCGATCCTGCCCTTCGATGACGAGGAGGAAGTCACAGCGCGGGCGAACGCCACCGAATACGGGCTCGTCGCCTATATCCATACCCAGGACCCGCGCCGGATCTACCGGCTTTCCCGGGCGCTCCAGTTCGGCATGGTCGCGGTGAACCGCACCAAGGTCACAGGCGCGCCGATCCCCTTCGGGGGCATGAAGCAGTCCGGGCTTGGCCGCGAAGGATCGCGGCTCGGGATGGAGGAATTCACCGAAATCAAGTACGTCTGCCGCGACTGGGCCTGACGGGCAAAATCCTTTGAAGGATTTTGCGAGAATTTTTCGAAAAATTCTCGGTCGCTGCGGCCGGGGCGGAGAAAGGGAACTGAGATGCTGAAAAACGACCAACTGGACCAGTGGGACCGCGAGAACTTCTTCCATCCTTCGACTCATCTCGCCCAGCACGCGCGGGGCGAGGCGTCGAACCGGGTGATCAAGACCGCCTCCGGTGTCTACATCGAGGACCGTGACGGCAACCGGCTCCTGGACGCCTTCGCCGGGCTCTACTGCGTGAACGTCGGCTACGGCCGGCAGGAGGTCGCCGAGGCCATCGCGGCGCAGGCGAAGGAGTTGGCCTATTACCACGCCTATGTCGGCCACGGCACCGAGGCCTCGATCACGCTTGCCAAGATGATCCTCGACCGGGCGCCGAAGAACATGTCGAAGGTCTATTTCGGCCTCGGCGGCTCGGATGCGAACGAGACCAACGTCAAGCTCGTCTGGTACATGAACAACATCCTCGGCCGGCCCGAGAAGAAGAAGATCATCTCGCGCTGGCGCGGCTATCACGGCTCGGGGCTGGTGACGGGCTCGCTGACGGGGCTCGAGCTCTTCCACAGGAAGTTCGACCTGCCGCTCGCTCAGGTGATCCATACCGAGGCGCCCTATTACTACCGCCGCAAGGATCTGAACCAGTCCGAGGCCGAGTTCGTCGCCCATTGCGTGGCCGAGCTCGAGGCGCTGATCGAACGCGAGGGCGCCGACACGATCGCCGCCTTCATCGGCGAGCCGGTGCTCGGCACCGGCGGCATCGTGCCGCCTCCGGCCGGCTACTGGGATGCGATCCAGAAGGTCTTGAAGAAGCATGATATCCTCCTCATCGCTGACGAGGTGGTGACCGGCTTTGGGCGTCTGGGCACGATGTTCGGTTCGGACCATTACGGGATGGAGCCCGACATCATCACCATCGCCAAGGGCATGACCTCGGCCTATGCGCCGCTGTCGGGCTCGATCGTCTCCGACAAGGTCTGGAAGGTGCTGGAGAAGGGCACCGACGAGAACGGCGCCATCGGTCACGGCTGGACCTACTCCGCCCATCCGATCGGCGCGGCGGCGGGGGTGGCGAACCTCAAGCTCATCGACGAGCTGAAGCTAGTGCAAAACGCGGGCGAGGTCGGGGCCTATCTCAAGAAGACGATGACCGAGGCGCTGGGCGACCACGCCAATGTCGGTGACATTCGCGGCGAGGGCATGCTCTGCGCGGTCGAGTTCGTGGAGGACAGGGCCGAGCGCCGCTTCTTCGATCCTGCGAAGAAGATCGGGCCGCAGGTTTCGGCCACGCTTCTCTCGCAGGACAAGGTCATCGCGCGGGCGATGCCGCAGGGCGACATCCTCGGCTTCGCGCCGCCCTTCTGCCTGACGAAGGCCGAGGCCGACACCGTGGTCGCGGCAACTGCGCGGGCGGTCAGGACCGTGCTCGGCTGAACGGGGCGCCGGGCGCGGAGGCCCCAAGGCTTCCGCGCCGGCGGTCACTCCGATCCGTCCGGACGCCGGACCCGGAACACCGCGAGATAGAGCGCCGGCACGAAGACCAGCGTGATCACTGTCCCGGCGATGATGCCGCCCATCATCGCATAGGCCATCGGCCCCCAGAAGATCTGCCGCGAGATCGGAATGAGCGCGAGGCTCGCTGCCGCCGCGGTCAGCAGGATCGGCCGGGCGCGCGCGTCCGACGCCTCGAAGACCGCGTCCCAGGCGGAGCGGCCCTTCCCGCGCAGCACCTCGATCTCGTCGACGAGGATGATCGAGTTGCGGATGAGGATGCCGACGAGCGCCAGCACCCCGAGGATCGCGACGAAGCCGAGAGGCGCGCCCGAGGGCACCAGCGCCGCGACGACCCCGATGAGGCCGAGCGGCGCCACGCAGAGCACGACGAAGCTGAGGCGGAAGCCCTGCATCTGCACCATGATCAGCGTCAGCATGATCAGCGCCATCAGCGGCACGACGGCGGCGATCGGCGCCTGGCTCTCGGCGCTCTCGGAGACCGCGCCGCCGAGTTCGACGTGATAGCCGAAGGGCAGGGCGGCGTTGAAAGCCGCGATCCTGTCCGCGAGCGCGGCGACGACGGTCGCGGGCTGGTCCTTGGTGGCGATCGCCGCCTCGATGGTGATCGTCGGCATCCGGCTGCGCTGGTGGATCACCGGCTGCTCCGTCTCGTAGCGGAAGGTGGCGACCGCGCGCAGCGGGATCACGAGCCCGTTCGCCGCCGAGAGCTGCAGGCCTGCAAGCGCCTCCACCGACTCGCGCGAACGTTCGTCGCCGCGGGCGAGGATGTCGACGAGATATTCCGCATCGCGCAGTTCGGTGATGCCGTAGCCGTCGTAGATCGCGTTCAGCGCCGCGGCGATGTCGACCGGCGTGATGCCGAGCTGGCGCGCCTTGTCCTGCAGGATCTCGACCCGGACGACGCGGACCGGCTCGTTCCAGTCCATCACGAGGTTGACGAGCCGGTCGTCGCTTGCCACCAGCGCCGCGAGGTCGCGGGCGTGGTCGCGCAGCACCGCGGTGTCGGGGCCCGAGATGCGGTACTGCACCGGGCGGCCGACCGGCGGGCCAATTTCCAGAAGCTTGACGAAGATGTCGATGCCGGGGAAGTCGCTCGCGGCGATGGCCCTCAGCTCGGCCCTGAGCGCGTCACGAGCCTCCACCGAGGGGGTCTGGATCACGATCTGCCCGGTGTTCGGCCCCGGCGTCGGCACGTCGTAGGCCAGAAGGAAGCGCGGCGCGCCGCGGCCTACATAGGAGGACCAGAAGAGCACGTTCTCGTTGTCCTCAAGATGCGCCTCGAGCCGGTCCATCTCGGCCGCGGTCTCCGAGATCGCGGCGTTCTGCGGCAGGGCGACGTCGACGACCAGCTCGGGCCGGTCGGAGTTGGGGAAGAACTGCTGCTCGACGAAGCGCATGCCCCAGATCGAAAGGCCGAAGGCCGTGACGGTCAGCCCGATAGTGATCCAGCGATAGGTCATCGCGCGGCGCAGCACCCCGTGGAAGGCGCGCCGCGCCCAGCCGGGCTCGCCGGTGTGATCCGCCATCTTCGACGGCAGGAAAGTCACGCCGAGCAAGGGCGCGAAAAGCACCGCGACGATCCAGGAAACGAGGAGCGACACAGCGATGACCACGAAGAGCGAGAAGGTGAACTCGCCCGCCGCCGAGTTGTTGAGGCCCACGGGTATGAACCCCGCCACCGTGACCAGCGTGCCGGTGAGCATCGGGAAGGCGATCGAGGTCCAGGCATAGGACGCAGCCGAGGTCAGGCTGTCGCCCTTTTCAAGCCGCGCGATCATCGTCTCGATCGCGATCATCGCGTCGTCGACCAGAAGCCCGAGCGCGATGATCAGCGCGCCGAGCGAGATCCTTTGCAGCGTGAAGCCGGTGTAATGCATGATCACGAAGGTGATCGCGAGCACCAGCGGGATCGTCAGCGTGACGACGAAACCCGCCCGCATGCCGAGGCTGATGAAGCTGACCGCGAGCACGATAAGCACCGCCTCCAGCAGCGCCTTCAGGAAATGGCCCACCGCCTCGTCCACCACATGCGGCTGGTCGGCGACCTGGTGGATCTCGATCCCGATCGGCAGATCGGCCGCGGCTGCCTGCATCACCCGATCGAGCTCGGCGCCGAATTCGAGGATGTTGGCGCCGGTCTTCATGCCGACGGCGAGGCCCACCGCCTCCTGCCCCCGATAGCGGAAGATCTCGGTGGGTGGATCCTCGTAGGTGCGGCGGATATTGGCGACATCGGTGAGCCGGAAGAAGCGGTCACCCACGCGCAGATTGATGTCCTCGAGGCTTTCCGTGCCGGAGAACTGGCCGCCGGTCCGCACCAGCACCTGCTCGGGTCCGGCGTCGATCACGCCCGAAGGCAGGATCGCGTTCTGCGCGGCGAGCGTCGCCTGCACCGCCTGCTGGTTGAGTCCGAGTGCCGCTAGCCGTTCGGTTGAAAACTCGAGATAGATCGCCTCGTCGCGGGTGCCGTAGATCTCGACCTTGCCGGAATCGGGCAGCGCCTGCACCGCGCGGCGGATGCGCTCGACATGGTCGCGCACCTCGCGCGGGCTGAAGCCGTCGGAGGTGAACGCATAGAGATTGCCGAAGACGTCGCCGAACGAGTCGTTGAACTGGAAGCCTGCGAACTCGGCCGGGAACTCCGGCCGGATGTCGGCCATCATGTTGCGCACCTGCTGCCAGATCCGCGGGATCTCGTCCGGGCGCGTGGTCGGCAGGAGCTCCACATAGACAATGGCCCGGCCCGGCGCGGTGACCGAGCGGGTGTAGTCGAGCTCGTCGATATCCTCGAGCTTCTTCTCGATCCGGTCGGTGACCTGGCGCAATGTCTCGGCGGTGTCGGCGCCGGGCAGGGCGGCGGAGATGATCATCGTCTTGATCGAGAAGTCGGGATCCTCCTCGCGGCCGATGTTCACATAGGCGAGGATCCCCGCGGCGAGCGAGACGATCATCAGGAACCAGACGAAGGAGCGGTGTTTGAGCGCCCAGTCGGAGAGGTTGAAGCGTTTCATTCGGCCACTCGCGGGCCGACGATCTGCCCGTCCTCAAGAGAATGGATGCCCTTCAGGACAACCTCGACGCCCGGCGACAGGCCGTCCGCGATCAGAACGAAGTCGCCCGTTGAGGGGCCGAGCGTCACCGGCACGCGGTGGACGCTGTCGTCGCCGCGGTCTACGGTCCAGACCGCGGCCGCGCCTTCGGGGTCAAGCACCGCGCCCAGCGGCAGGACGACGCCGGCCTCGGCTGCAATGCTCGGGGTGACGCGGGCGAGCGCGCCAAGGCGGTAGCCGTCGGGCGGATCGGTCAGTGTCAGGTGGGCGCGCCGGGTGCGTGTGCTGCGCTCGGCCACCGGGTCGATGCGGGTCAGCGTCGCGGCGGCGCTGATCGCGGGGTTGGCCGCAAGGCTCACGTCGAAGGCCATGCCGATCGTCATCGCGGCGACGTCGGCATCGCTGATGTCGATGACGATCTCGCGCTCACCCGTCGCGGCGAGCCGGAGAACCGGCTGTCCGGCGTCAAGCGCGGTGCCCGGCTCCGCGAAGACCTCGGTCACGACGCCGTCCTGCGGCGCGGTGAGGACGGCGAGGCCGCGCATGTCCTCTGCGCGGGCCAGCGCCGCGCGCGCCTGTTCGAGCCGCGCCTCGGCGGCGACGTGGGCGCGTTCGGCATCCTCGCGCCGGGTCTCGCTGCCGACGCCGCGGGCGGCCAGTTCGCGGGCGCGGTCGCGGGCATCGGTGGCGGAGTTGAGCTGCGCCTCGGCCACGGTCACGCCGGCTTCCGCGGCGCGCCGCTCGGCGTCAAGCTCCTCGGGGTCGAGCCGGGCCAGCACCTCGCCCTTGGCGACGGTATCGCCTGCCGAGACCGGGCGTTCCGCCACCGTGCCGATCAGCGGGAAGCCGAGGTCGGTCCGGATCCGGGCGACGATGGTGCCGACATAGCTGATCGGCAGGCCGGTCTCGGGATTGACGATGACCGAGACCACGGGTCGCGGCGCGGCGCTGTCCGGCGCCGGCGCGTCCTCGGCTGCCGCGGGAAGCGCCAGCGCGAGGGTCAGGGCGATCCATCTCATCGTGCCACCTCCGCCGCCTGAACGATCCGCCCCGGATAGAGAAGCTGCGCCCCCCGCGCGACGACGAGCGTGCCTTCCTCGATACCCTCGGCAAGGATGATCCTGCCGGTCTCGAACCGCTCGATCCGGACCTGCCGCAGCGCGACCGCCATCGTCGTGGGATCGACGGTCCAGATCGCGGGCCCCTCGGCGGTCGCGCTCATCGCGGTATGGGGCAGCACGACGCGCGCCTGCCCCACCACCTCGGCTGTGCCGCGCACCGCCTCGCCGTAGTCGAGCCCCGCGGGCGGATCGTCGACCGCCACCGTCACGGCGACCGTCCCGGTCTGCGGATCGACCACCGGCGAGATCTCGTAGATATGGCCCTCGAACCGCACGCCGGGGCGGTCGATCCGGTTCAGGCTGATCAAAGACGGCGGCGCGCCCACGGTCATCAGCACCTCCGGCACGTCGAAGACCGCGTCGAACCCGGATCCGAGCGCCAGTTCCATCACCGGCTGCGCCGCGCCGACGACCTGGCCCACCTCGACCATGCGCTGAGTGACAGTCGCCTCCTCGGGAGCCAGAAGCACGGTATCGTCGAGCGCGTTCCTCGCCCGGTCAAGCTCGGCCCTGGCCTGGGCGAGCGCGCCCTCGGCGACGCTCAGCGCGTCCTCGGTGACGTCGCGGCTGGCGCGCGTTGTCGCGCCGCGCGCGAGCAACGCCTCCTGGCGTTGAAAGTCCTCGATCGCCTGGCGGTGATCGGCGCTCGCGGTCGAAAGCCCGGCCTCGGCGGCGCGCAAAGCCTGTTCCTGCTGCACGGAATCCATCCGCGCCAGCACCGCGCCCTTTGCCACGCGCGCGCCGGCATCGACCATCACCTCGACGATCCGGCCGCTCAGCGGGAAGGCTGCTGACAGCCTGTCGCGGGCGCGCACCTCGCCGGTCAGGGAATAGCTGCGGACATCGGTCTCGGCCTTTGCGGTGACGATCTCGACCGTGAGCGGCTCGGCCACGGCCGGGGCGGCGCAGAGCCAGATCAGGGCGGCTGTGCGGGACAGGGACATCGATTCATCTCCGGACGCGGTCGGCAATCGGCCGAAGGTCGAGCCTAGCAAATTCCGGCCTGACGTCGAGGCTTCAGCGTGCCGAATTGCAGATGGCGACGCAACGGAAGTCCGGCAAGGTGGCGGCGTCGGCCGTTGATCGGATATTGACAGACCGGGCCCCTGCCAAGTCTGGTGGCAGCGGTAACCGGCCCCGCCGTACGGGCCGTCGTCCGGGATTCGGGCGCGGCCCGGCGTCGGAAGAGCCGGAATGACGGGAGGAAACGAAATGAAAATCAACATGATCTGCCTTGCCACCCTGTCCGGCATGGTGCTTGCGTCCGCACCGGCGCTGGCGCAGGGCGACTGCGCCGCCGGCAAGACGCTCAAGGATGGCGTCCTGACGGTCGCCACCGGCAATCCGGCCTATTTCCCCTGGGTGATCGACAACGACCCCGCATCGGGCAAGGGCTTCGAGGCTGCCGTCGCCTACGCCATCGCCGAGCGCATGGGATTCGCGGCCGACAAGGTCGAGTGGACCACGACCTCCTTCGACCAGGCGATCCAGCCCGGCCCGAAGGAGTTCGACTTCAACCTCCAGCAATACTCGATCACGCCGGAGCGCGACCAGACCATCGACTTCTCCGCCCCCTATTACGAGGCCGCGCAGGCGGTGCTGGTGCGCCAGCCCACGGTCGATGCCGGCGCGACGCCGACCGCCGCCTCGCTCAAGACGCTGCAATGGGGGCTTGCGGCGGGCACGACCGCGCCGGCCCTGATCGGCAGCCTGATCGGCCCCGAGAAGGATCCGCTCCTCTACGACGACACCGCCGACGCCGCCGAGGCGCTGAAGGCGGGCCAGATCGACGCGACGCTGATGGACCTGCCGACCGCGCTTTATACCGCGGCGGCGGTGCTCGACGACGGCGTGGTGCTCGGCCAGTTCCCGAAAGGCGGCGAGGCGCCGGACGCGTTCGGACTGGTATTTGAGGATGGCAGCGCGCTTCGCGACTGCGCCAACGAGGCGATCGCGGCGATGGCCGCGGATGGCACGCTCGCCAAGATCGAGGCGGAATGGCTGCAGGAGGCGACCGGCGTTCCGCTGGTCGAGTAAACCGGCCGATGCCCGGAACCGACGGAGAGGCGGCCGGCGCGATGCCGGCCGCGCCGGGGCCGAGCCGCCGCCAGATCCGCGAACGGCGGCTCCGGCGGCGGTCGAACCTGATCGCCGCGTCGAGCACCGCCGTCGCGGTGGCGGCAATCGTGACGCTGGTGCCGCTCGCGCCAGGCTGGGAGCGGGTGAAGAAGTCCTTCTTCAACGCCGAAATCTTCGCCGAGACCTTTCCGGGGCTCCTGAAGGCGTTCCTCCTCGACGTCGCGATCTTCGCCTGGTGCGCGCCGATGATCGCCGTTCTCGGCCTCGTCATCGCGCTGGCTCGGGATGCAAGGTCGCCCGCGCTTTATCCGCTGCGGCTTTTCGGGATGCTCTACAACGACATCTTCCGCGGCGTGCCGGTGATCCTGGTGATCTACCTGATCGGCTTCGGCGTGCCCGGCCTCGGCCTGCCGCGGCCGTGGAACAGTCCCTATATCTGGGGAACGGTCGCGGTCGTCCTGACCTATTCGGCCTATGTCGCCGAGGTCTACCGCACCGGGATCGAGTCGATCCACGAAAGCCAGCGCGCGGCGGCGCAGTCGCTCGGGCTCTCGCACTGGCATGTGATGCGCGACGTGATCCTACCGCAGGCGATTCGCCGGGTGATACCGGCCAACATGAACCTCCTGATCGCGCTCCAGAAGGACGTGGCGCTGCTGTCGTTCATCGGCCCCGTGGAGATCCTGCGCCAGGCCGGGGTCTACAAGTCGCTTCTGGCGAACTTCACCCCCTATCTCGGCGCGGCTGTGATCTTCCTTTGCGTGACGGTCCCGGCCACGCGCTATGTCGATCACCTGATCGCCAAGGCCAACAGGGCGCGGAGCTGACGGCGTGACGGCGAAGCTGGAACTCACCCAAGTCTGGAAGAGCTTCGGTTCCAACCCGGTGCTTCGGGGCATCGACCTTGCCGTGAACGAGGGCGAGCTGGTCTGCCTGATCGGCGCCTCGGGCTCGGGCAAGTCGACGCTCCTGCGTTGCATGAACCTTCTGGAGCCGGTCGACGAGGGCCGGATACTTCTCGACGGCGTCGAGATCAGCGATCCCGAGCAGGACCCGCAGCCGATCCGCCAGCGGATCGGGATGGTGTTCCAGAGCTTCAACCTCTTCCCCCACATGACCGCGGCCGAGAACGTGATGCTCGCCCCGCGCCGCATCCACCGCCTCAGCCGCACAGCGCTTCGCCCCGAAATCGAGGCTTTGTTCGAGCGGTTCGGCCTTGCCGACCGGATGGGGCACTACCCCGACCAGCTTTCCGGCGGGCAGCAGCAGCGGGTGGCGATCATCCGGGCGCTCGCGATGAAGCCCGAGGTAATGCTTTTCGACGAGGTGACCTCCGCGCTCGATCCCGAGCTGGTGGGCGAGGTGCTCGACGCGCTGCGGCGGCTCCGGGCCGAGGGCATGACGATGGTGCTCGCGACCCACGAGATGGGCTTCGCCCGCGAGGCGGCCGACAAGGTCTGCTTCCTCGACCAGGGCCGGATCGTCGAGGAGGGCCCGCCCTCGGCGATCTTCGCCGCCCCGCGCGAGGCGCGGACCCGTGAATTCCTGCGCCGGGTGCTGTGAACCTTGCCGGCGCGCAGCCCGGATGCGATGACCTGCGGAGGAACGGAGAGGCGCGGATGCTGAAGGACAGGATCGAGGCGGCGGCAGAGGCCATCCGCACAAGGACGCCGCTCAGGCCCGAGATCGCGCTGGTGCTCGGCTCGGGCCTCGGGCCCTTGGCCGACGCGGTCGAGGGCGTGGCGATCCCCTTCGCGGAGATCCCGCATTTCCCGCTCTCTACCGCGCCGGGCCACGAGGGGCGGCTGATCCTGGGCCGGCTCTTCGGCCGCGAGGTCGCGGTGATGCAGGGCCGCGTTCACCTCTACGAGGGCTATACGCCTGAGGAGGTGGTCTTTCCGACCCGCGTGCTGGCCGCGCTGGGCGCGGGCACCGTCATATTCACCAATGCGGCGGGCGGCATGAACCCGGAGTACCGCACCGGCGATCTGGTGGTGATCGAGGATCACCTGTCGCTGGCCGTCGCCTCCGGCCTCGACCCCCTGCGCGGGCCGAACGACCCCGCGATGGGCGAGCGTTTCGTCTCGATGAACCGAGCCTACGATCCCGAGCTTGCAGCACTCGCGGCGACGATCGGGAGCCTGCGGCGCGGCACCTATGCCCATGTCGTCGGCCCCTCCTTCGAGCCGCCGGCGCTGATCCGGCTCCTGCGGCTCGCGGGCTGCGATCTCGTCGGCATGTCGACCGTGCCCGAGGTCATCGCGGCGCGGCATCTGGGGATGCGGGTGCTCGCGATCTCGGCTGTGACGAACATCGCGGTGGCGAGCGTCGCCGACGACCATGTGACCAACGAGGCCGAGGTCTGGGAGGCGGCGAAATCCATCCGTCCGCGCCTCGTCGCGCTGCTGGAGCGGCTGATCCCCGCCCTGCCGAAAGGAACTCCATGACCGCCTTTCCGAAGACCGCCGACACGCTGGTCACAAACGCCCGCATCCTGACGATGGATGACGGCTTCACCGAGTTCACCCCGGGCGCGCTTGCCGTGGTGGACGGCAAGATCGCGGCACTCGGTCCGATGGCGGACGCCGCCGGAACGCAGGCGGCCGAGGTGATCGACGCGCGGGGCGGGCTGCTCCTGCCGGGCTTCGTCAATAGCCATTGCCACGCCGCGATGACGCTCTTTCGCGGCATCGCCGACGACCGGCCGCTCGACGGTTTCCTCAAGACGGTCTGGGCGGCGGAGGCCGCGCATGTCACGCCCGAGACGGTCGAGGCCGGCGCCACGCTCGGCTTTGCCGAGATGGCGCTCGGCGGGGTCACCCATGTCGTCGACATGTATTTCCACCCCGCCGCGACGATCCGCGCGGCGGCGAAGCTGGGCGTCGGGCTCACCACCGGCCCGGTCTTCATCGGTTTCGACGGCATCGACCGCTTGCCCTGGCCGGACCGGCTCCGCTTCGCCGAGGATCTGGTCGCCGAGTATCGCGGCGCCGAGGGCGTGGATCTCATGCTGATGCCGCACTCGGCCTATACGCTCGATGCGGGCAAGCTCCGCGAGGTCAGGGCGATGTCGGACCGGCTCGGCGTGCCGGTCCATATCCACGCGGCCGAGGCGCCCTCGGAGATGCGGCTCGTCGCCGATCAGCACGGCACGACGCCGGTCCGGGCGCTCGATGCGGCCGGGCTGATCGCGCCCAGCCTTCTCATCGCCCATGCCGTCCATCTCGACGACGACGAGATCGCGTTGCTCGCGGAGCGCGGCGTGGCGGTCTCGCACTGCCCGCTCTCGAACGCCAAGCTCGCCTCCGGCACCGCGCGGCTCAAGGCGCTGCGCGCGGCGGGGGTGACGCTGTCGCTCGGCACCGACGGCGCGTCGAGCGGCAACGATCTCGACATGTGGAAGGCGATGCGGCAGGCGGCCTTCCTCCAGATCCTCGCCACCGGCGAGCCCGAGGTGCTGCCCGCGCGCGAGATCGTCGCGATGGCGACGCGCGGCGGCGCGGCGGCGGCGGGGCAGGCCGGACGGAAGGGCGTGCTGGCCCCCGGCACGGATGCCGACCTGATGGTGATCGACACGTCCCGGCCGCATCTCGTACCGCTCTACGATCCCTATTCGGCGCTGGTCTATGCAGCAGGGCGCGATGACGTGGTCCATGTCCTCGCCCGTGGCCGCCGGATCGTCTCCGACCACCGGCTGACCGCGCCGATCGGGGATGCGATCGCGAAGGTCCGGGAGGTCGCCGCCCGGATCCGCGCCGGCGGCTGAGCGTCGGACCCAAGTCGCCCGACCAAAGACCGTTTCGCAACCCGACGCAAATGCCTAGAAAGGAAGCGAAACCAGGGACCCGGACGAGCCATGCCGCGATCCATCCTGTCCTGGAGCGACCGCTCCCTCGCCGCGCAGTTCGCGCTGGCGGGCGGCGTGGTTATGGTCCTGTCGATGCTCCTCATCGGCCGCGTCGTCGCAGCGCGGATCGAGGAGAGCGTGGTGCGCAACAGCGCGCTCGCGACCTCGCAATACATGGACAGCATCATCTCGCCGCTGAGCCAGGACATCGCCGAGGCGGACACGCTGCCGCCCGGCGCAAGACGCGCTCTCGACGAGATCTTCACCAACACGCCCCTTGGCGAGCGGGTCGCTTCGTTCAAGCTCTGGAAGCCCGGCGGGCTGGTGGTTGAGGCCACGGACAAGACCATCGTCGGCCGCCGGTTCGAGGTCACCGACAGCCTCGCCCGCGCCTTCGCCGGCGAGGTCCGGGCCGAGTTCCAGAACCTCAGCGACGAGGAGGACCGGGGCGAGAACGCGCTCGGCCTGCCGCTTCTGGAGATCTACAGCCCGGTGCGCGAGGTCTGGTCGGGCGAGGTGATCGGCGTCGCGGAATTCTACGAGGTCGCGACCGGGCTCGAACGCGACCTCGCCGAAGCGACCCGCAACAGCTGGATCTCGGTCGCGCTGGTCTTCGTGGCGATCGGCGGGGTGCTCTTCCTCATCGTATTGCGCGGCAGCCGCACCATCGACCGCCAGCGCGCCGCGCTGACCCGCCAGCTTGGCGAGCTTGAGGCGCTCTCGACCCGCAACACGGCGCTCCGCGAGCGGGTGCAGCAGGCCGCCGCGCGCGCCTCGGCGGCCAATGACCGGGCGCTGCGGCGGATCGGCGCGGACCTCCACGATGGCCCGGCCCAGCTTCTGAGCTTCGCCGCACTCCGGCTCGACGCGCTGCGCGGCCAGCTTGCCGAGACCGGGGAGATCGACGCGGTCGAGCGCGCGGTGAAGGACGCGATCCGCGAGGTGCGCGGCATTTCCAAGGGCCTCGGCCATCCCGACATCGAGGACCGCGGGCCCTGCGAGATCGTGACGGGCGTCGCCGAGACGCATGAGGCACGGACCGGCACCAAGGTCGCGGTCATTTGCGACCTGCCCGATGGGCTCGCGCTGTCGCAGGCGGACAAGATCTGCCTTTACCGCTTCGCGCAGGAGGGGCTGAACAACGCCTGGCGCTATGGCGGCGGCAGGGGACAGGAGATCCGGCTGGACTGCCGCGACGGGCGTCTTGGCCTTTGGGTGCGCGATGCCGGGCCGGGGTTCCCGCCCGAGGACGCGGAGAGGCATGAGGCGGAGGATTTCAGCGGTATCGGTCTTGCCGGGCTGCGCGACCGGGTGGAAAGCCTCGGCGGCAGCTTCACGGCCCGGAACCGGGCGGACGGTGCGGGGGCCGAGATCGGGATGGAACTGGACCTGAGGGGGGCATGATGCAGGAAATTCGTGTGGTGATCGCCGACGACCACCCGCTCTACCGCGAGGGGGTGGCGCGCAGCCTTGCCGACGACTCGGGCATCGCTGTCGTTGGTCAGGGCCAGGACGCCGACAGCGCGGTCGAACTCGTTGCGCGGACCCGGCCCGATGTCGTGCTTCTCGACCTCTCGATGCCGGGCGGCGGCGGCATTGCGGCCCTGCGCCGGATCATGGCGCAGGACGCGCCGCCGAAGGTCGCGATGCTGACCGTGTCGGAGGAGGACGACGACGTGATGCAGGCGCTGAAGGCCGGCGCGGTCGGCTATGTGCTGAAGGGGGTCGGCGCGCGGGAGCTGGTGGCGATCGTCAAGGACGTGGCGCGCGGGCAGTCCTATGTCTCGCCCTCGCTCGCCGCGCGCATCCTCGGCGCGATGCAGGCGGGTGGGGCGACCGCCACCGCCGATCCGCTCGACGATCTGTCGAAGCGGGAGGAGGAGATCCTGCGCCTCGTCGCCGCCGGCAAGTCGAACAAGGAAGTCGGGCGCGCGCTCGACCTGCAGGAAAAGACCGTGAAGCACTACATGACCTCGATCCTGCAGAAGCTGCATGTGCGCAACCGTGTCGAGGCGGCGGTGATGGCGCGCGACCGCTGGAAGAAGTGAGGCGCCCTAGTCGAGCGCCAGCATGGCGCGGATTCGGGCGACGTCCTTGGCGGTGACCGGCCGCCGCGCCACGGTGCGGCCGTTCGGGTCCTTGAGCACATAGGAGCCCTTCGACAGGCTCTCGCGCCAACCGCGGAAATCGGTGATCTCGATCGCGCCGCGGGTCTCGTTCACCTCGACCACGTTCTGGACCCGGCCCTTGCGGCCGCGAGACTTGACCTCGGCGCCAAGCGCCCTGAGCCGCCGCAATTCGCTGCGCCGCGCGGCGTGGCTGTCGAGGAGCCGGCCGCGCGCATCGAGCCGTTCGAAGCGGCCGTTGCGGATGCGCTCGATGCGGCCGTCGTCGAACTGGATATGGATGCCGTCGCCGCCGAAGACCGTGACGCCACCGCCCGAACGGCCGCTTGGCGATCCGCCGCCGGGGCCGGAATTGCCCCCGGAGCCGGAACTGCCGCTGGACCCGGAGCCCGAGCTGGAACCGCCGCCCGGACCGGAATTGCCGCCGGATCCGGAACTGCCGCTGCCGGAGTTGTCGTCTGAACCGTCATCATCCGAGCCGCCGCCCGGCCCGCTGTTACCGCCGGATCCGGAACTCCCGCTGCCGGAGTTGTCGTCCGAACCGTCATCATCCGAGCCGCCGCCTCCCGGCCCGCTGTTGCCGCCGCTTGAACCGCTCTTGGCCAAAGCACTGCCCGCCGCCGCCCCGGTCAGCTCGCCGACAAGGGCCGCCCCGCCCCAGAGGAGCACAGCGGTGAGAATGAGGATCGCCACTTGGCGCACTTCTGTCTCCTGTCGGCCCCGGGCCGCGGCGGCGCCGGACCTGCGAAACCCCGGGCCGATGCCCGGGGCCATCATACGCGATTTCGTGCCGTCAGTTCAGCCCGAGAAGCCGGTCGAGATCGGCCTGGGTCGCGGGGCGCTCCTCCACCGTCCGTCCGGCCGAGTTCTTGCGCTGGAAGCGGCCATTCTCGATCTCCTGCTTGGTGCCGTCGGAGAAGGTGACCTCGACGCCGTTGGCCGAAACCTCGAACTTCGTGACGCCGCCGCCGCCCGCGCCGCCGCCACCGCCCGCAGCGCCACCCGTGCCACCCGTGCCACCCGCAGCGCCACCGGTGCCACCCCCGGCCGCCGTGTCGTCGGTGCCGTGCCCGCCGTGGCGGCGGCCGCGATCGTCGTCGCTGTCATCGCTGTCATCGCTGTCATCGCTGCCGTCGTCGTCGCTGCCGCCGCCGGGGCCGCTGTTTCCGCCGTCGTCGTCGTCGCTACCGCCGCCGGAACCGCTGTTGTCATCGCCGCCGCCATTGCCGTCCTTGCCGCTGCCGCTCTTGGCGAGCGCCATCGACGGCTTCAGGGCGACGAGGCCACCGTCGGGCGCGGCGCCGAACTGGAAGGGCAGCGCGACGAGCATCGCCGCCGCGCCGAAGAGGACCGCGAACCGGGTCGGTTTGAAGGTGTCGTGTTGCATGGCTGGTCTCCCTGAAGCGCGCGCCGGGTGTCGGCGTCAGGGATTTGGTCGCATGAGCGGCCCAGATAGAGAAAGGTCGCCGGGACTGGTGCCGGCGGCCTTCGGACTTCTTCGCCGCATCCGTGCGGCGATGGTCGGGCGGGGCGACCGGACCTTGGTCCGATCGCCACGCCGCGAGCCTCACTCGGCCGCGATGCCCTGATCCGCCTTCTCGACCTTCACCGCTGCGAACTTGAACTCCGGGATCTTGCCATAGGGATCGAGTGCCGGGTTCGTCAGCACGTTCGCCGCCGCCTCGACATAGGCGAAGGGAACGAAGACCATGTCCTCGGCGATCGCCCGGTCCGCCCGCGCCATGATCTCGATCGAGCCGCGCCGGGTCGAGAGCCGGATCCGCTCGCCCGGCGCCACGCCGAGACGCTTCAGCGTGTCGGGATGGAGCGAGCAGTTGGCCTCCGGTTCCACCGCGTCGAGCACCGCCGAGCGGCGGGTCATCGAGCCGGTATGCCAGTGTTCGAGCTGGCGGCCGGTGGTCATGATCATCGGGTACTCGGTATCCGGCAGTTCGGCCGGCGAGATGACCGAGGCGGGCGTGAACTTCGCCCGGCCACCGGCACGCGGGAAGCCGTTGCCGAAGACGATCGGCTGGCCGGGATCCTCGGGCGAGAGTGACGGGTAGGTCACCGCGCCTTCGCGCTCCAGCCGCTCCCAGGTGATGTTGTCGAGCGACTTCATCGTCTGCTTCATCTCGGCGAAAACCTCGGACGGGTGCTCGTAGGTCCAGCCCAAGCCGATCCGGTTGGCGAGCGCGGTGGTGATCGCCCAGTCCTCGCGCGCCTCGCCCGGAGGCGTCACGGCGGCGCGGCCGATCTGCACCTGCCGGTTGGTGTTCGTGACCGTGCCGTTCTTCTCGTAGAAGGCGGCGGCGGGCAGGATCACGTCGGCATAGTTCGCTGTCTCGGTCAGGAAGATGTCCTGCACGACGAGATGCTCGAGCATCCCCAGCGCCTCGCGCGCATGGTTGAGGTCGGGGTCCGACATCGCCGGGTTCTCGCCGAGGATGTACATGCCCTTGATGTCGCCGTGATGGACGGCATCGAGGATCTCCGTGACCGTCAGCCCCTTCTCGTTCGAGAAGTCGCCCGAGCCCCAGACGCCGGTGAACTTGCCCCGGACCCCGTCGTCGGTGACGGTCTGGTAGTCCGGCAGGAACATCGGGATGAGGCCCGCGTCGGACGCGCCCTGCACGTTGTTCTGGCCACGGAGCGGGTGAAGCCCCGCGCCCGGCCGCCCGACATGGCCGCACATCAGCGCAAGCGAGATGAGGCAGCGCGAGTTGTCGGTGCCGTGGATGTGCTGGGAAACGCCCATGCCCCAGAAGATCATGCCCGCCTTGCCGCCCGCGAACTCGCGCGCGACCTGGCGCAAAGTGTCCGCCGGGATGCCGCAGATCGGTTCCATCTTCTCAGGGCTGAAGTTCTTCAGATGGGCCTTCTCGGCTTCCCAGTTCTCGGTATAGGCCTCGATGTACTGGCGGTCGTAGAGCTCTTCCTCGACGATCACATGCATGATCGCGTTGAGCATGGAGACATCCGCGCCGGGACGGAACTTCAGCATGTGGGTGGCGAAGCGGCGCAGACCCACGCCGCGCGGATCCATGACGATCAGCTTGCCGCCGCGCTTGGTGAACTGCTTGAAGTAGGTCGCCGCGACCGGGTGGTTCTCGATCGGGTTGCAGCCGATGACGATGGCGACGTCGGCATTCTCGATCTCGTTGAAGGTCGCCGTCACCGCGCCGGAGCCGACGTTCTCGAGCAGCGCCGCCACCGAGGAGGCATGGCAGAGCCGGGTGCAGTGGTCGACGTTGTTATGTCCGAAGCCCTGGCGAATGAACTTCTGGAAGAGATAGGCTTCCTCGTTCGAGCACTTGGCCGAGCCGAAGCCAGCGATGGCGCGGCCGCCGTTCTTTTCGGCGAGCGATTTCAGCCCGTTCGCGGCGGCGTCGAGCGCCTCTTCCCACGAGGCTTCTCGGAAGTGCTCGGACCAGTTCGCCGGATCGACGTTCAGCCCCTTGGCCGGCGCGTCCTCGCGGCGGATCAAGGGCTTTGTCAGCCGGTGCGGGTGGTGGATGTAGTCGAAGCCGAAGCGGCCCTTGACGCAGAGCCGGCCCTCGTTCGCGGGACCGTTGATGCCCTCGACATACTTGACCTTCCCGTCCTTCACTTTCAGCGAGACCTGGCAGCCGACGCCGCAGAACGGGCAGATCGAGGTGGTCTCGCTGTCGAAATCGGCGCGGTCGCCGATCTGTGCCGCATCGACGACGGTCGCAGGCATCAGGGCGCCGGTCGGACAGGCCTGCACGCATTCGCCACAGGCGACGCAGGTGGACTGGCCCATCGGGTCGGCCATGTCGAAGACCGGGTAGGCGTCATGGCCGCGACCGGCCATGCCGATCACGTCGTTGACCTGGACCTCGCGGCAGGCGCGGACGCAAAGCCCGCAGGAGATGCAGGCGTCGAGATTGACGCGCATCGCCACATGGCTGTCGTCGAGAAGCGGGATCCGCTCCTTCTCCACCTTCGGGAAACGGCTCGTCGAGACGCCGCTGGCCTCGGCCATGTCCCAAAGATGCGCCGACTTGTCATGCGCCTTCGCCTGTTCCGGCTGGTCGGCGAGCAGGAGCTCCATGACCATCTCGCGCGATTTATTGGCGCGCTCGGTGTCGGTCTTGACCACCATGCCGTTCGCCGGGTTGCGGCAGCAGGAGGCGGCGAGCACACGCTCGCCCTCCACTTCCACCACGCAGGCGCGGCAGTTGCCGTCCGGGCGGTAGCCGGTCTGGTCCTTGTGGCAAAGATGCGGGATCACCGTGCCTTCGCGCTTGGCGACTTCCCAGATCGTCTCGCCCGGCTGGGCCGTGACGTCCTTGCCGTCCAGGGTGAACTTGATTGCGTCGGTCATGTCAGACCTCATCCGGGAAATGTTTCATCGTCAGGCGGATCGGGTTCGGGGCAGCCTGCCCGAGCCCGCAGATCGAGGCGTCGCCCATGACCTGGCAGAGGTCTTCCAGGAGCTCGGCGTCCCACTTGTCGGCCTGCATCAGCTTCACCGCCTTCTCGCAGCCGACCCGGCAGGGCGTGCACTGGCCGCAGCTCTCGCTCTCGAAGAAGCGCAGCATGTTGAGCGCTGCGGCCTTGGCCGAGTCCTTGTCCGACAGCACCACAACGGCGGCGGAGCCGATGAAGGTCCCATGCGGCTGGAGCGTGTCGAAGTCCAAGGGGATATCGGCCATCGAGGCAGGCAGCAGGCCCGAGGACGGGCCGCCCGGCTGGTAGGCCTTGAAGGAGTGGCCCTCGGCCATGCCGCCGCAGGCCGCGATGATGTCGGTGATCGTCGATCCGGCGGGCAGCAGGTAGACGCCGGGCTTCGCCACGCGGCCCGAGACGGAGTAGCTCCGCAGGCCCTTGCGCCCGTTCCTCTCGGTCGCGTTCAGCACTTCCGGCCCCTCGCGGAGGATCCGGGTGACCCAGTGCAGCGTCTCGACGTTGTGGACGAGCGTCGGCCGGTCGAAGACGCCGACGGCGGCGACATATGGCGGGCGCTGGCGCGGGATGCCGCGCTTGCCCTCGATCGATTCGATCATCGCCGATTCTTCGCCGCAGATATAGGCGCCGGCGCCACGGCGCAGCTCAACCTCGCCCTTGAGGATGATGCCCGCATCCTCCAGCGCCGCGATCTCGCGCCGCAGGATTTCCAGAACGGCCGGGTATTCGTCGCGCATGTAGATGAACGAGCGTTCCGCCTCGACCGCCCAGGCGGCGATCAGCATGCCTTCCAGCATCAGGTGCGGGTTCCGCTCAAGATAGTAGCGGTCCTTGAATGTCCCGGGCTCGCCCTCATCGCCGTTCACGGCGAGGTAGCGGATGCCCGGATTGGCGCGCACGAAACCCCATTTGCGGCCCGAGGGGAAGCCCGCGCCGCCAAGCCCGCGCAGCCCCGAGGCGAGCACGGTCTCCTGCACCTTCTCCCAGTTGCCGGACTTGCGAAGCTCGGCGAGCTTCTCGTAGCCGCCCGCCGCGCGATAGGCGGCGAAGTCCTCGTAGGCCGGGATCTCGGCGTGGAAATGGCCGTCCTTCAGCGCCGCCTCGACCTTTTCGGGCGTGGCGTTGTCGATATGCTTGTGGCCGATCTCGAGAACCGGCGCGGTGTCGCAGCGGCCCATGCAGGGCGCGCGCAAGACGCGGATCTTCTTCGGGTCCATGCCCTTTTCCAGCGCGGCGATGAGCTGCTCGGAGCCCGCCAGCTCGCAGGAGAGCGATTCACAGACCCGGATCGTCAGGTCGGGCGGCGGCGTCTCGCCCTCCTTCACGGGGTCGAAATGGGCGTAGAAGGTCGCGACCTCCCAGATCTCGGCCATGCCGGTGCCAAGCTCCTCGGCCAGCGCCCGGATATGCGGCGCCGAGAGGCAGCCGTACTTGTCCTGGATGAGGTGCAGATACTCGATCAGGAGATCGCGCCGGCGCGGGCCCTCGCCCAGAAGCGCGCGGACCTCGGCCCAGGCCTGATCCTCGAGCTGCCGCCCCTTCGGCGTCTTGCGCCCCTTGCCGCGTCCCGATTTCCAGACACCGCCCTTGTCGTCCAAAGCCATCGCCGTTTTCCGTCCTTTGCCCGCCAGATTGGCCAGTCCACTGTCTTGAGCGCCGGTTTTCTCAAATCGACGCGACCGGATCAATTCCGCGATCTCGTCAACTGATAGATATTTTCTATCGAAACGCTCAGATTCCAGTGAATATACTTCTCATGATCCGCGCGAGGGTGATGGACAGGATGCGGCGTTTTGCATATCTCCGACGTCATGGAGTGGGATCAGGAAATCGATGCGACCGGACTTCTGTGCCCCCTGCCGGTCCTGAAGGCGCGCAAGCGGCTGATCGGCATGGCGCCCGGAGCTGTGCTGCGGCTCATCGCGACCGACCCGGCCGCGGTGATCGACGTGCCGCATTTCTGCAATGAATCCGGTCATGTGCTGCTCGCCTCCGACGAGCAGGACGGCGCGCAGATCTATCTCATCCGCCGCGCCTGACACCTGCCGTCATTGCGCGCGAGTAACGGATTCTTAATACACGTAAAAAGCGTGATCTCGCCAGAATTCCGCCGTTATCGACACCTAGCGATCATCGCATTGTAGCGAGAAACTTGGGTGACTCCATGATGTTGCGGAATTTAATGATCGCCGGCGCGATGCTGATCGCCTGCGGTACGGCCGCCGAGGCAAGGCGGAGCAGCGGCTCTGCAGGCGGAGAGGCGTTGACCTTCATCGCCGAGACCGATTTGAGCCCGGAGGAGGGGAAGCCGCTGTCTCTCTGCCGGCTCGACCAGCAGCACGGCGTTTTCTACATCCCCCTTATTTCCTATGCCAAGGCCTACGTGCTGGCCGAAAACCGCTGTGATACCGACGAGTACCGCAACCTCAACGAGGGCGGACTCGCCCTCATGCAGGAGATGGGGGTCGTACCGAGGGATATTCCCGCCGAACCGACGGTCGGATGGCGCGGCAATCTGATCAACGCTGTGGTGACGGCGCTGCTGGCAATCCTCTTGTTCGTAGGGTGGCGGAAGAAACGCTCGGCTGCACAGGCGCCGCGGCCGCAATCGGCCAAACCGCCGGTCGAACCGGACCGGCCTCAGCATGCCTCACCTCTCGATGCCCTCATGGCGCGTCTCGGTAGCGCCGTCGTCACTGCCGGCGCGGCCGACGTGAAGCGGGTGGAACTTCTGGAATCGATCTGCTCCAAGGTGCAGGGCGGGCGCGTCGGCATGAACGGCGCCCTCGCCATCGTCGCGCGCGCGAAGGGCGATCTTTCGGAGGCCGAGATTGCCGGGCTTGGCCGGCGGCTCAGTGGCGACCAGCGCGAACTGGTGCTCTCCGCCGCCGCTCTCCTGTCTTCGGAGAACGGAAGGCTTCTGCCGGAATCGGCGGGCTTCGTGGAGCGCCTGTGGCGCGGGCTGTCGATCCCGCAGGCGAAGGCGCAGCGGATCATCGCCGAGGCGGTCTGAGCGCCCCCGTCAGAGCCCGAGCCCGGAGTAGGGCAGGAATCGCACGGGATTGCCGGGCGCAACGCTCATCGCGCCGTCCGGCAGCTCGACAAGACCGGTGGCCCAGGCCAGCCCGCTGATCCGGCCCGAGCCTTCCGAGGCGAAGACCTCGACCCGGCCGTCCGCACCGATCCGCGCGCGCAGGTATTCGCGCCGCCCGGCCTTCTTGGTCTTGGTGAATCCGGCCGGCAGCGTCACCGCCAAGGGCTCGGCCCAGCCCGCACCGGCCATCAGGCCGAGCGCGGGACGGGCGAAGATCGCTGCGCAGACAAAGGCAGCGACCGGGTTGCCCGGCAGGCCGAAGACCGGCACGCCGGACCAGAGCGCGAGTGCGAGCGGCCGCCCTGGCTTCATCGCGATCCGCCAGCTCGAAAGCCTGCCCTTTGCGCTGAGAAGCGCCGAGACGTGGTCCTCGTCGCCCGCCGAGGCGCCGCCCGAGGTCAGGATCACGTCGGCCTCGGCCGCGCCGCGGTCGAGCGCCGCCGCGATCAGTGCCGGGTCGTCGCGGACATGGCCGAGGTCGACCGGCACCGCGCCCCAGGCGGCGGCGAGTGCCAGCAGCATCGGCCGGTTCGCGTCGTAGATCTGGTGCGGCAGGGCAGATTCGGCGGGCTCACCCACGATCTCGTCCCCGGTCGAGAGCACACTGACCCGGAGCCGCCGCACGACCTCGACCTCGGCGACCCCGAGCGCCGCCAGCAGCGCGAGATCGGGCGCCCGCAGCCGGTGGCCCTTGGGCAGCGCCAACGCGCCCTCGGCCACGTCCTCGCCGGCCTTGCGGGTATTGGCGCGCGGCTTCACCGGCCCGTCGAAGGCGACCACCGATCCATCCGTCGCGCAATCCTCCTCTAGCACAACGGTGTCGACGCCCTCGGGCAGGATCGCACCGGTAAGGATGCGGATCGCATGGCCCGCCGGGACGGCGCCATCATAAGGCTGCCCGGCGGCGGCGCGGCCCGCGACGAGCGGCAGGCGCTGCACGCCCGCCCCGGTCGCTTCATGGGCGAAGCCGTAGCCGTCGACCGCCGAGTTCGGGCGCGGCGGGTTCGAGCGGAGGGCATGGACGTCCGCCGCCAGCACCCGGCCCGAGGCGGCGGCGCTGGTGACCCGCTCGGTCTGCGTGACCGGCGCGAGCGCGTCGCGGAGCCGGGCGAGCGCTTCGTCCACCGGCACCCATTCCACGCCCTGCGGCATGGCGAAGCAATCGTCGCGCAGGCGCGGCGGGATCAACTCGCTCACAGCCCGACCTCCTTCAGGATGAAATCGGCAATGGTGCCCACGTCGTCGAGGTGAAAGACCGGCACCGACAGACCCTCGGGCGCGGCATTCGACGCGACCGCCCGGACCGAGGCGTTCTCGCCCGCCAGAAGCGGCCGCCCGGTCTCGTGCCGGTGCGCCTCGACCTTCGCATGTGGCTCGCGCTTGTAGCCCTCGATCAGCACCAGATCGACGGGAGAGAGCTTCGTCAGCAGGTCGGCCAGGGGCGGCTCCCCGGCGTCGCGCAACTCGTGCATCAGCGCCCAGCGAACGGGCGAGGCGACCAGCACCTCGCGCGCCCCCGCCTGCCGGTGGCGGAAGCTGTCTCGGCCCTCGTGGTCGATCTCGGTCGCGTGGTGGGCGTGCTTCACGGTCGAAACGGCAAAGCCCCGCCCGGTGATCTCGGTCACCAGCCGCTCCATCAGCGTGGTCTTGCCGGAGTTCTTCCAGCCGGTGACCCCATAGACCCTCATGCCGCCCCCACGATCCGCTCGGCCTCGGCGATATCCTCGGGCGTGTTGATGTTGAAGAAGGGATCGAACGGGTCGGCGGAAAACTCCGCGATGCCCGCCCCGTGCCGCTCGGTCCAGAGGACGATCTTCCTCAGGCCGCCTTCCAGCGCCGCGCGCAGGTCGTCGCGCAAGGCCACGGGCCAGAGCCCGAAGGTCGGGTGCTGCCAGAGCTTGCCGGTCTCGTCCGGGCTCGCCGCCAGTGCGAGCCCCGAGGGGCCGGCGGCGGCCTGAAGTCGCGCCACGAGATCGGCGGGAAAGAACGGCGTGTCGGCGGCCACCGTGACGATCGCTTCGGCGCCGAGCCCCGCCGCCCAGTCGAGCCCGGCGAGGACGCCGGCGAGGGGACCGGGATAGTCGGGTAGGCTGTCGGCGAGGACAGGCAGCCCGAACTCGGCGAACCGTGCCGGATCGCCGTTGGCGTTGATCGCGAGCGGGCCGCACTGGGGGGCAAGCCGCGCGATCACATGGTCGAGAAGCCGCTTGCCCGCGACCACCTTCAGCCCCTTGTCGCCGCCGCCCATCCGCGTCGCGAGTCCGCCGGCAAGGATGACGCCCGGCACGTTACTCATCACCGGCCCCCTTCCTGCGGTGCCTGGACCCTTCCTCCGGCACCGTCGCCGGATCGACGTCCCGCACCAGCCGCTCCTCGCCCGCAAGGCAGACGAACCTCTGCCCCCGCATCCGGCCAATGAGCGTCAGCCCCACCTGCCGCGCGATTTCCACCCCCCAGGCGGTGAAGCCCGAGCGCGAGGCGAGGACCGGGATTCCCATCTGCGCGGTCTTGATCACCATTTCCGAGGTCAGCCGCCCGGTCGTGTAGAGGATCTTGTCGCCGGCCTCGACTTCATGGCGAAAGAGGAACCCCGCGATCTTGTCCACCGCGTTGTGGCGGCCGACATCCTCCATGTAGACCAAGGGCCGGTCGCGCTCGCAGAGCACCGTGCCGTGGATCGCGCCCGCCTCGAGATAGAGCGAGGGCGTCGTGTTGATCGCCTTGGCGAGCGCGTAGAGCCAGCTCGTCCGGACCTCCGCCTTCGGCAGCACCAGCCCGTCGAGCCCCTCCATCATGTCGCCGAAGACCGTCCCCACGGCGCAGCCGGAGGTCCGGGTCTTCTTCTTCACCTTCTCTTCGTAGGACGTCGCGCGCTCGGTCCGGACGACGACCGTCTCGATCTCCTCGTCGTAATCGACGCCCGTCACCACGTCGTCGGCCTTCAGCATCCCCTGGTTGCGCAGGAACCCGAGCGCCAGGTAGTCCGGGTAATCCCCGATCGTCATCGCGGTGACGATCTCCTGGGAATTCAGGAAGATCGTCAGCGGGCGCTCCTCGACCACCGCGATCTCGGTCACCGCACCGGTCTGGTCGGTGCCGGTGACGCGGCGGGTCAGCCGCGGGTCGGCGGGGTCGGGCAGGATTGGCAGGCGAGGCGTCATGGGAGAGCTTTCCGTTTGGCGCGGCATCTTGTATTCCGGCGGGAGCGGTTTCAAGGGGATCGGAGACATGCTCGGCTATGTCATCGCGGAAGGCAGGGGCGCGGCGGACCGCGTGCTGGCCGAGGTGGCGCGGCAGCTTCACGACGAGGGCTGGCCGCTCGCGGGCGCCGTGCAGGTGAATTCCGAGCGCGGCGAGATGCATCCCTGCGACATGGACCTGCATGTGCTCGCCGCTGACCGGATCGTGCGGATATCCCAGAATCTCGGGGCGCTCGCCAAGGGCTGCCGGCTCGATCCCTCGGGGCTCGAACAGGCCGTCGGCATCGTCGAGGCGGCCCTGGACGCGACGCCGCGCCCGCGCCTTCTCATCGTCAACAAGTTCGGCAAGCAGGAGATCGACGGCCGCGGCTTCCGGCCGGTCATCGGCCGGGCGCTGGCGTCGGGCGTGCCGGTGCTGACGGCGGTGAACGCCGCCAACCTGCCCGGGTTCGAGGCCTTCGCCCATGATTTCGCCGAACCGATTCCGCTCGATTTCGCTCAAATCCTCGGCTGGTGTCGGAACGCGGCGACCTGACGTTGCTTTGCACATGGCGAACATTTTTTCCCCGCGCAAACGCAGATTGACCGTTTTCAAAGGCTTGCTGCCCTCTTAAGCAAGGCGCTCAGGGACGGCGACAGGGAGCCGGGCGCGATGAACGACATCTTCGAGGGTCTGACCCAGGCGGCACGCCTCGTCGTGACGCTCGATGCCGATCTTGCCGAGATCACGCTGCGCTCGCTCCAGGTCACCGTCACCGCGACGCTGATCGCCTCGGCCATCGGCCTGCCCTTGGGTGCCTGGATCGCTGTCAACCGCTTCCGCCTTCGGCGCATCGTCATCGTGGTCCTGAACGCGCTCATGGGCCTGCCGCCGGTCGTCGTCGGCCTCGTCGTCTATGTCATCCTGTCGCGGGCCGGACCCTTGGGCGTCCTCGGGCTTCTCTTCACGCCGACCGCGATGATCATCGCCCAGGTGATCATCATCACGCCGATCATCGCCTCGATATCGCACCAGGCGATCCGCGAGCTCTGGGCCGATTACCACGACCTCCTGATCTCGCTTCACGCCACGCGCCGCCAGCGCATCGCCACGCTTCTCTGGGACGGGCGGCGGGCGCTGATGACCGCCTCGCTCGCAGGCTTCGGGCGGGCGATCGGCGAGGTCGGCGCGATCATGATCGTCGGCGGCAATATCGACCACGCGACGCGGGTGCTGACCACCGCGATCGCGCTCGAGACCGGCAAGGGCGATTTCGGCCTTGCGCTCGCCCTCGGCTTCGTGCTGATCGCGCTCGCCATCGCGGTGAACCTCGCGCTGCATGTGCTCTCGGGCACCGAAAGGGGCAGCCGATGGTAAGCCCGATCCTGCCGCTCACGCTCGAAGAGGTGGAACTGCGCCGTCAGGGCAAGCGCATCCTCGGGCCCGTGACCTACACGCTCGATGGCGAGGGGATCACCATCGTCATGGGGCCGAACGGGGCGGGCAAGACCTCGCTCCTGCGTTGCATGCACGGGCTCGAACGCCTCAGCCGTGGCCGGATGCGCTGGCAGGGCGACGAGGACAGGATCCGCGCCCGCCAGGCCTTCGTCTTCCAGACCCCGATCCTGATGCGGCGGAGCGTCCTCGACTGCATCGCCTATCCGTTGATCCTCGACGGGCTCTCGCGGCGCGAGGCGCGCAAGGCGGCCGAGCGGGAGGCGGAGATCGTCGGGCTGAAGGTGACGCTCAATGCCCCCGTGACCGTGCTCTCGGGCGGCGAGCGGCAGAAGATGGCGCTCGCCCGCGCGCTGATCCGCGCGCCCGAGGTGCTGTTTCTCGACGAGCCCTGCGCCAACCTCGACCTGCATTCGACCGCCGAGATCGAGCGCGTGCTGACCGGCGCCCGCGACAGGGGCACCCGCATCGTCATGTCGACCCACAATGTCGGCCAGGCCCGCCGCCTCGCCGACGACATCCTCTTCCTCTCCGATGGCCGCCTGATCGAGACCGGCTCCCGGGACGCGTTCTTTGCCGGGCCGGGAACGCCGGAAGCCAGGGCCCATATCAACGGAGATCTGTTGCCATGACATTCAAGACCGCCATTGCCGCCATCTCGGCGCTCTGGCTCGCGACCGCCGCCGGGGCCGAAGAGCTCAAGATGGCCGTCACCACGTCCTTCGCCAATTCCGGCCTCGCGGAAATTCTTCTGCCCGAGATCGAGAAGGACACCGGGATCATCGTCGAGCTTCTCGTCGTCGGCACCGGCCAGGCGCTGAAGCTCGGCGAGGCCGGCGACGTCGACGCCGTCCTCGTCCATTCGAAGGCCGCCGAGGAGGAATTCGTCGCCGCCGGCCACGCCACCCACCGGCGCGAGATCATGTACAACGACTTCGTCGTCGTCGGCCCCGCCGCCGATCCGGCGGGCGTGAAGGCGGCGACCGCCGCGACCGAGGCCTTCGCCGGGATCGCGGCGGCGCAAGCCCCCTTCGTCAGCCGCGGCGACGACAGCGGCACCCACAAGGCCGAACTGAAGCTCTGGAAGGCCGCCGGGGTCGAGCCCGCGGGCGACTGGTACAAGGCCGTCGGCCAGGGCATGGGTGCCGCGCTGAACACCGCGGCCGGGATGGACGCCTACATCCTCTCGGACCGGGCGAGCTGGCTCAACTTCGAGAACAAGGCCAACCTCGGCCTCCTCTTCGAAGGCGACAAGGCGCTCTTCAACCAGTACGCCTACCTGCCGGTCAACCCCGAGAAGCACGCGCACGTCAAGGCCGACGCCGCAAAGGCGCTCGAGGACTGGCTCACGAGCGACAAGGCCAAGGGCCTGATCGAGGGCTACAAGATCGGCGACCAGCAGCTCTTCCACTTCAACGCGGAAGCGATGTGAGAGGCGGCCGCCGCCGTACCGACGCAGGGCATACGTCCGCTGTACGCTAGCTGCACGATTGTCCGACGCGGGTTTCCTGCGTCGGGCTCACCCCGGAATGATCTCGAACTTCGTCACGTCCACCATGCCCCGGTCAGTGATCTTCAGCGCCGGGATCACCGGCAGCGCGAGGAAGGCGAGCTGCAGGAACGGCTCCTCCAGCGTGACGCCGAGCCCCGTCGCCGCCGCGCGCAGGGCCACCAGCCGGTCGCGCACCGTCTCGAACGGGTCGAGGCTCATCAGCCCCGCCACCGGCAGCGCGAGCTCGGCGAGCACCTTGCCGCCCTGCGCCACGACGAAGCCGCCCTCGATCTCCGCAAGCCGGTTCGCGGCGAGCGCCATGTCGGCATAGTCGGCGCCGACGACGGCGATGTTGTGGTGGTCGTGGCAGACGGTCGAGGCGATGGCCCCGGCTTTCAGCCCGAAGCCCTTCACGAAGCCGGTGGCGATGTTGCCGTT
This sequence comes from Defluviimonas sp. D31, assembly GCF_033436765.1. Classification (NCBI taxonomy): domain Bacteria; kingdom Pseudomonadati; phylum Pseudomonadota; class Alphaproteobacteria; order Rhodobacterales; family Paracoccaceae; genus Albidovulum; species Defluviimonas sp. D31. The sequence goes on along the minus strand of NZ_JAWQFN010000009.1, from coordinate 49,333 downwards.
CTTCCCGTGCCGCTCCACCACCGCGATGCGGATCAGATCGCGGGCGGTGTCGGGGCGCTTGTCGCCATCCTCGATGGGAATGTCCTCGCGCAGATGCGCGGTTATGATCTTGCCCTCAATGATGCCGATCACATCGGTCTCGGTCCGGTTGGCCCTTGCGCGAAAATCCTCGGCCCGCACGACCGGCGCCTTGACCGAACCGCGCCCGACCGGGGGGATGGTCTGCCGCGCGGCAAAGGCGGCATCATCGACGCGCCGCCCGGCGCAGAGGACAAGCCTTGCATGGCAGCCTTCGAGGCTGTCGACCGCGACGATGTCGGCCCGCTTGCCCGGCGCGATCTGGCCGCGATCCTTCAGCCCGAAGGCCTCCGCCGCCGACAGCGACGCCGCGCGGTAGACCGCGAGCGGAGAGGCGCCCTTCTCGATCAGCCGCCGGATCATGTAGTCGAGATGGCCATGCTCGGCGATGTCGAGGGGATTGCGGTCGTCGGTGCAAAGGCAGAGATAGGCCGAGCTCGCCTCGGTCAGAACGGGCGCCAGCGCCTCGAGATCCTTCGAGACGGAGCCCTCGCGGATCAGCACCCGCATCCCCTTCCTCAGCTTCTCCAGCGCCTCCTCGGCGGTGGTCGCCTCGTGCTCGGTGCGGATGCCGGCGGCGATATAGGCGTTGAGGTCGCGGCCCGAGAGCTGCGGGCAGTGGCCGTCGACATGGCCGCCCTCGAAGAGCGCGAGCTTCGCTATCGCGCCGGGATCGCGGTGGATCACGCCGGGATAGTTCATGAATTCGGCAAGCCCGATGCCCGAGGGATGTTCCATCAGCGGCGCCAGGTCCGCCGCCTCAATCCGGGCGCCGGCGGTCTCCATATGCGTCGACGGCACGCAGGAGGAGAGCTGCACCCGGATGTCCATCAGAGTGTGGCGGCTCGCCTCCTGGAAGTAGCGGATGCCGTCCGTGCCTACCACGTTGGCGATCTCGTGCGGGTCGCAGATCGCGGTGGTGACGCCGCGGGGCGCGACGCAGCGGTCGAACTCGAACGGGGTGACAAGCGAGCTTTCGATATGCAGATGCGTGTCGATGAAGCCCGGCACCAGCACCAGCCCCGCGACGTCGATCACCTCGCGACCCTCGTAGTCGGCGCCGATGCCCACGATAGTGTCGCCGCAGACCGCGACGTCGCCCGCGATCATCGCCCCGGTCACGGTGTCGAAGACCGTGCCGCCCCTGAGAACGATATCGGCCGGCTCGTCCCCGCGCCCCGCCGCGATCCGCCGTTCAAGTTCCGCCATCGTCTCCGCTCCGTTCCAAACCGCCCGCCCAGAAGACCCCTTTCCGCGCCGCCCGTCCAGATCGCTCAGGCGTCGAGGCTGACGCCGAGCCCCACCTTCACCCGGTCCATCACGATCGAGGTCTTGAACTTGCTGACCTCGGGCGTGCCGAAGAAGTTCTCCTGCGTGAAGGTCTGGTACTCGGCGATGTCTCTCACGACGAGGATCAGCGTGAAATCCGCCTCGCCGGTCGTGTAGTAGCATTGCTGCACCAGGGGCGCGTCCTGCATCCGCCGCTTGAAGCTTTCGAGTACGCCGAGATTCTCGCGCTCCATCGAGACCTCGACGATGATCGTCATCCCGCGCCCGGCCGCTCCGGGATCGAGGATCGCGATCTCGCGCTCGACCACGCCGGTCTCGCGCAGCCGCTTCAGCCGTTTCTGCACCGCCGCCGGCGAGAGGCCGAGGTGCTCGGAAAGCTGCTCGGCGGTGCGGCGGCAGTTCTCCTGCAAAAGCTCGAGGAGGCGGAGGTCGAACGGGTCGAGCGCGGAGAGTCTTTCGGGCATGGGAGGCCTCCGGTTTGATGGCGTATGAATTTCGCACGTTACCGCGACATGATCGACGAAAATCGGACGGTTTCCGTCACTGATATCCCGAAATCGTATGCCGGAATGCGCTACCCATCACCCAACGCAGCGCGAGGAGGAGACAGCGCATGACCCAGCATTTCGACCCCGCGAAGATCGGCCATGTCCATGTCGACCCCACCCCCGGCGCCGCCGCCGAGGAGGTGCTGACCCGCGCAGACTTCGCCCGCGCCATCGCCGAGATCACCCAGTGGCCGGGCTACGCGCCGACGCCGTTGCACCGGCTCGGCGATCTCGCCCGCGAGCTCGGGCTGGCCGCGGTCCTCTACAAGGACGAGGGGCCGCGCTTCGGGCTCGGCAGCTTCAAGGCGCTGGGCGGTGCCTATGCCGGCGCTTGCGTCCTGCAGCGCGAGCTGTCGCGCCGGCTCGGCCGCGAGGTGGCGCTGGAGGAGATCCGCAGCGGCAAGCTTGCGGGCGAGGCGGCGAAGATCACGCTCGCCTCGGCGACCGACGGCAACCACGGGCGCTCGCTCTCGTGGGGCGCGCGGATGTTCGGCGCGCCGTGCCGGATCTATGTCCACAGGGATGTGAGCCAGGGCCGGATCGACGCGATGCGCGATCTGGGCGCGACGGTCGTGGTGGTCGATGGCGACTACGACGACTCGGTGCGGGCGGCGCGCGAGGACTCCGAGGCGAACGGCTGGTTCGTCGTCTCCGACACGTCGTGGGAGGGCTACACCCAGCCGCCGCGCGACGTGATGGCGGGTTACGGCGTGATGACCAACGAGGTGACCGGCGCGATGGAGACGCCGCCGACCCATGTCTTCCTGCAGGGCGGCGTCGGCGGGCTCGCGGCCTCCGTCACCGCTGCGCTGCGCCAGGCATGGGGAAAGGCCGGCCCCCGCGTGGTGATCGTGGAGCCCGACCTCGCCGCCTGCCTTTACGAGAGCGCGAAGGCGGGCCGGGCCACCCCGGTCGCCATCGCCGAGGAGACGGTGATGGCGGGGCTCTCCTGCGGCGAGCCCTCGACGCTGGCATGGAAGATCCTGTCCGAGGAAGCCTCGGACTTCCTCACCATCCCCGACGATTACGTCGCGCCCACGATGCGCCGCCTCGCGCGGCCGGAGGGCGCGGATCCGGCGATCAAGGCGGGCGAATCCGCGGTCGCGGGCCTTGCCGCGGTCATCGCCGCGGCGGGCGACGAGAGCCTGCGCGCGGCGCTCGGGCTCGACGCGGGCTCGGTCGTGCTGGTGATCGGCTCCGAGGGCGTGACCGATGCCGCGATCTACGACCGCATCATGGCCGGGGCCGCGCGATGAGCGTCCCCGAACGCGGCTTTCCGACGGCGGAGTTCGAGGCGAGGCTCGACCGCGCACAAGCGCTGATGGCGGGCGCCGGGCTCGACGGCATCCTGGTGATGACCGAGGCCGAGGTGCGCTATTTCTCGGGCTACCAGACGCTCTTCTGGCAAAGCCCGACCCGGCCGTGGTTCCTCTTTCTGCCGGCGAAGGGCAAGCCCGTCGCGGTGATCCCCGAGATCGGCGCGGCGCTGATGCGGCGGACCTGGGTTGAGGATATCCGTACCTGGTCCGCGCCCGCGCCCGAGGATGACGGGATCGGGCTCCTGACCGACCTGCTCGCGCCCTATGCCGGGCGCGGGGCGAAGATCGGCCTGCCGAAGGGGCACGAGACGCAGCTCCGGATGCCGCTGGGCGATTACGAGCGGCTGATCGCCGGGCTGCCGGGGCTCAAGGTCGAGGACGCGACGCCGATCATCCGTGCGCTCCGCATGGTGAAATCGCCGCGAGAGATCGAGAAGATCGGCTATATCTGCGCCATCGCCTCGCGCACCTTCGCGCGGGTGCCGGACTTCGTCCATTCCGGCCAGCCGCTGGAAGAGACCTTCCGCGCCTTCCGCCGCGCCTGTCTCGAAGAGGGGGCGGACGACGTTCCCTATCTTGTCGGCGGCGCCGATCAGGGCGGCTATGACGACGTGATCTCGCCCCCCTCGTCGCGGCCGCTGCAGGCGGGCGACATCCTGATGCTCGACACAGGCTCGGTCTTCGACGGGTATTTCTGCGACTTCGACCGCAACTGGGCTGTGGGCCGCGCCGACGACGCCTCGCGGCGCGCCTATGACGTGCTCTGGCGCGCGACCGAGGCTGGGCTTGCGGCCGCGCGCCCTGGCGCCACCTGCCGCGACCTCTTCCGGGCGATGCAGGGCGTGATCGCCGAGTTCGACACCGGGCCGGGCGATGTCGGGCGGCTCGGCCACGGGCTCGGGATGCAGCTCACCGAATGGCCCTCGCATGCCATGTTCGACGAGACCGTGATCGAGGCGAACATGGTGCTGACGCTGGAGCCGTCCTTGAGCTACGGTGCAGGGCGGATCATGGTGCACGAGGAGAACATCGTGGTGACCGACGGCGCGCCGGTACTTCTGTCGACGCGCGCCGCGCGGGATCTGCCGGTAATCGGCTGAGGGAGGGGCGATGAAGCTGCCATTCGCGACCGACGCGGGCATGGGGCCGGGGGCCACGCTCGGCCTCATCGTGCTGCCCGCCGACGAGACGCTGGAAAACGAGATGCGGCTGCTGCTGCCGGGATCCGGCGTCGCGCTCTATCACAGCCGAATCGAGATGCCGCCCGAGGTGACGCCCGAGACGCTCGCCGGCATGGAGGCGGCGTTGCCGCAGGCTGCGGGGATGCTGCCCGAGGTGGCCTTCGACGTGATCGGCTATGGCTGCACCTCGGGCGCGACCGTGATCGGCCCCGAAGGGGTCGCGCGGGCGATCAACCGGGCGCGGCCGGGCGCCAGGGTCACCGACCCGGTCAGCGCGACGATGGCGGCGTGCCGGGCGCTCGGGTTGAAGCGGCTCGGCTTCGTGACGCCTTACGTCGAGAGCGTCTCGGCGGCGATGCGGGCGCTCTTGGAGGCGAACGGGTTCGAGATCGCGGGTTTCGGCTCGTTCGAGGAGGGCGACGACCGCGTGGTAGCAAGGATCGCGCCGGAGAGCATCCTTTCGGCGATCGAGGCGGTCGATGCGATGGCCGCGTGCGACGGGGTCTTCGTCTCCTGCACCAACCTGCGCGTCGCGGGGATCGCGGCAGAGGCGGAACGGCGGATCGGCAAGCCGGTGATCTCGTCCAACCTCGCGCTCGGCTGGCACATGCGGGTGCTCGCGGGTCTGACCGGCCCCGCGCCGATCGCCTCGCGGCTCTTTGGCGCCTGAGCCGGCGAACGCCTTGACGCAGGGATAGGATAGGGCGCTTCCCTCCCCACGAGGGGGGAGGGGAGGCGCCTTAACCCGGCGTGGTTTCTCTGCTTTACCGCGCCGCCTCGTCGAGGAGGTGGCGCACCCAGCGCCCGGCGGCCCAGGTCGCGGGGATGCCGAGCGGCAGCGAGAGCCAGAGCGTGGTGACGGGCGAAAGCGCCGAGAGACCGACCGCCAGGCCCATCAGCGCCAGCATGAAAAGGTTGATCGCCACCGCGGCGGCGGCGAAGGGATAGAGCATGAGCCCGAGCTTCCAGACCGGCCAGCGGCCCTCAATGGCTGGTGCCGTCCGAGAAGGTGATCTTGTTCCAGACATTGTACTTTCCTGAGGGCTTGCGCATCGGCAGCCGCTTCACCTCTTCGAAGGTCTTGGCGTCGTAGACGATGACCGCGCCGTCATCCTCCCAGATCGAGACCAGCGCATGGCTGCCGTCGCGGGTGAACTCGGTATGGGCGACGGTCTTGCCCGGCGCCGGGTTGAGCGTCCTGACGATCTCCAGCGTTTCCTTGTCGATGATCTGCATCGCGTCCTTGTTCGGTCCGAAGAAGACATCGGCCCAGACATAGGGACTGTCCTCGTGACTCCTGAGGAAGAAGCCGGGCCCCTTGGTGTCGATCGTCTTCACGATCGTCCAGTCGTCGATGTCGATCACCGAGAGAACGCCCTCCTTCAGATGCGGCGTCGCCATCACCCGGTGACCGTCCCGCATCCAGGAGATGCCGGACCCCAGATGCGGCATCCCCGGCAAGGGCAGTTCCGCGATAGGCCGGCCGACGATCAGGTTGACGACGACGCCTTTGTCGCCCTCCCGGCTCGCGCCGATCAGGTTGGCGTAGTCTGGCGTGAAGAAGAAATCGTCGAGCGGCTCGTCCACCATGATCCGGCGCCGCGCGAAGAGCCCCTGTTCCGCGGCGAGCGCTTCCTCCATGCCGGCCTCGAAACTGTGAACGAAGCCCTCGTGATAGGGCCCGGCGTCCGGGTCGGTCGCAATCTCCCAGATTTCCGGCGTGTCCTTGAGGGCGAGGACGAAGCTCTTGCGCTCCGGCGCCTGGTAGACGGCGGAGACGCGCGAGGCAGTGCCGTCGCGGCCGATGACGTCGATCACCTTCGCGACGCTCAGATCCTCGGTCGAGAGGATCGTCAGCGTCATCGGCAGGTAGTTTGCGACCGCAAGCCACTTGCCGTCATGGCTCATCGCGATGTTGCGGGAATTGAGCCCGGCGCGGACCCGGCCGACCTCGTGGAGCGACCAGATATCGTATTTCTGCACCCAGCCGTCGCGCGACATGATGAAGACGTAGCGGCCGTCGGGCGAGAATTTCGGGCCGCCGTGGACCGCGAAGGGCGTGGCGAAGCGGTCGAGCACATCGAACGTGTCTCCGTCGAGCACGCTGACATGGTGATCGCCGGTCTCGACCACGAGCGTGATGTTCATCGGATCGCCCGAAAAGACCGGCGCTGCGGCCGGGGTGTAGTCGGCCACCATCTCGCGGGTGCCGTCGATGTCGGCCTCGGTCCATTCCGGCACCTCGGCGAGCGGTTCGCCGAGATGGGCGGCAAGTGCCGTGATGTCCTCGGCCCGGAGCGTTTCGGCGAAGGCGGGCATCTGCGTCGCCGGGCGGCCGTGGGCGATGACGTCCTCGACGGCGGGGCCGCGCATGCGGCCCAAGGTCTCGGGGATCAGCGCGGGGCCGGTGCCGCCGAGGCGGTTCTCGCCGTGGCAGCTCGCGCAGTGCTCGGAGTAGAGCGCGGCGGGATCGGCGAGGGCGGGGACGGAGGCCAGCGCGAGCGCGGCGAGGAGGCTAGAAGAAACGGTGCGCAGGATCATGGCTCTTGCCCCGGAAGGGTGCGACGGTGAGACGGTCGGACTCCTCGACGCCGATCTCCTCGGCGGAAAGGTAGCAGGCGGGGTCCTCGGCCCAGGGATCGCCGGTCAGCTGCAGGGCGCGGATGCGGGTATTGCCGCCGCAGACCTCCTTGAACGCGCAGGCGCCGCAGCGGCCCTTGAGGGGGCGCGGGCGCTGGCGCAGCGTCGCGAGCATCGGGTCCGCCCCGGTCCAGAGCGCTGAAAAGGGCTCGGTCTTGACGCTGCCGATCGTGTAGTCGGACCAGTAGGTGTCGGGATGCACCCGGCCCTGATGGTCGATGTTCGCGACCCCGAGGCCCGAGGAATTTCCGCCCCAGGCTTCCAGATGCGCCCGCACATGCGCGGCCTTGTCGGCATCGAAATTGCGCTCGACCCAGCGCAGGAAATAGACCGCGTCGGCGTCGTTGTTGCCGGTGACGATCTCCAGCGGGCGGCCCTTCGACACCGCGTCCCAGGCGCGGTCGATCAGGAGGTCCATCGCCCGGCGGGTGCGCTGGTGATCGGTGTCCTCGCCCCGGTGCTTGTCGCCGCGCCCGGCATAGACGAGGTGCGAGAGGTAGAACTTGTCCACCCCCTCGGCCTCGCAGAGGTCGAGCATGCCGGGCAGGTCCTCGGCATTGCTCTCGGTAATGGTGAAGCGCAGGCCGACCTTTATGCCGCGCGCCTTGCAGTCGCGCACGCCCTGCAGCGCCTCGGCATAGGCTCCCTCGACGCCCCGGAACCAGTCGTTCCGCTCGCCGATCCCGTCGAGCGAGATGCCGACATAGTCGAAGCCGAGATCGGCCACCCGCCGCGCGGTATCGCCGGTCAGCTTGGTGCCGTTCGTCGACAGCGACAGGTGGCGGAACTTCAGGTCGCGGGCGCGTTCGGCCAGCTCGAAGAAGTCGAAGCGCGACAGGGGCTCGCCGCCCGAGAGGATCAGCGCGAAGACGCCGAATTCGTGCAGGTCGTCGAGCACACCCATCGCCTGTTCGTGGGAAAGCTCGCCGGGGAAATGCACGTCCGCCGAGGTCGTGTAGCAATGGCGGCAGCGCAGGTTGCAGCGCCGGGTCAGGTTCCAGATCACCACCGGCTTCACTGGACCGGTGCGGCGACGCACCGGGGTCGGGTGGACAAGCTCCTGCATGTACTGGGTCAGCCGGAACATTCTAGCCTCCTTCCGTCTTCAGCCTGAGGCCGGTCTTTTTCAGGATCCGCGTCGAATAGAGGATATCCGAGGCGCGGAGCGCGTCGCCGAGAAGCGCCGCAATCTCGGTGCGCAGCGCCTCCACCTCGTCCCGCGTGGTGCCGTGGATCATCGCGAAGAGGTTGTAGGGCCAGTCGGGCAGGGCGCGGGGGCGCAGGTAGCAATGCGACACGAAGGGAAGCGCCCCGACCGTCGCGCCAAGCCGCTCGGCGGCCTCGTCGGCGACGTCCCAGACGCTCATCCCGTTCGCGGCCATCCCGAGCGCGTAATGGTTGGGCGCGAGCGCGATGCGGCGGATGATACCGCGGCCCTGCATCGCCGAGAGCCGCCCGAGGAGTTCGTCCTCGGGGATATCCAGCCGGTCGGCCAGTTCGGCATAGGGCTCGGCCACCAGCGGCAGCCCGGCTTGGGTCGCTTCGATGATCCGGCGGTCGGTTGCGTCGATCCTCATGCCGCCACCCGGAAGCCGATGAAGAATTCCTTCAGTTTCGGGAAGCGCAGGACCGGGAGCCCGGTCGCGGCCTCGATCCTCCCGGCGGTGGCGGCGATCTCCTCCGGCGTCGCGGTTGCCAGCACGAACCACATGTTGAGCCGGTGGCTGCGGGCGTAGTTGTGGGCGACCTCGGGGATGGCGTTGACGATCTCGGTAACGCGGTCGAACTGCGCCTCGGGCACCGCCATCGCGCAGAGGCAGAAGGCGCCACCCATCGCTTCGGCGTCATAGAACGGGCCGAAGCGGGTGACCGCGCCGATCTCCTTCAGGCGGGCGATGCGGTCGATCAGCTCCTGTTCGGCAAGGCCCAATGCCGCGCCGGCCTCGGCGAAAGGTCTGGGGGCAATCGGAAAGCCCTCCTGCAGCGCGTTGAGGATGCGCCGGTCGGTCGCGTCGAGCGCGCCTTCGGGGAGGGCTGCGCGTCTCATGCCGCCACCGTGCCGCGGTCGTGAACCAGCGCACCGGTCTGCTTGAAACAGCGCAGCGAAAAGAGGACCTCGTGGTCCTTGTCCCGAAGCTCGGGCAGGTCGGCCGCGCCCGTGAGGATGTCGAGCGCCTCGCTGCGGGTGCGGGCGTGGATCATCGAATAGAGCCGGTAGCGCCATTTCCCCGGCGCCGGGCGGCGCTGGTAGCAGAGCGTGACGCCGGGATAGCTGGCGAGCGCGGGGCCCGCCCGGTCGATCTCGGCCTCCGGCACGTCCCACACGACCATCGCGTTCGAGCGCCAGCCGATGGCGCGGTGGCGCACGATGATGCCGAGCCGGGTGAGGATGCGCGCCTCGGTCAGGGCCCGGAGCCGCGAAATAACCTCCATCTCCGGCCGGCCGAGATCGTCGCCAAGCGCCGCGAAGGGCCGCGCGACGAGCGCCAGCCCGTCGGTCATCGCCTGGATGATCGCGCCGTCGTCGGGGCGGATGGCGCTGAGGTCGGCCGGGGCGGAGGCAGGCGGCATCCGCCGCTCGCCCTCGAGCGGGAAGCCGAGATCGACGTTGAAGGCGCGAACGAGCGGCAGGTCGAGAACCCTCAAGCCGGTGCGCTTCTCGATCCGCGCGAGCGTCGCATCGAGATGGACCCGGTCCGGCCCGGTGCCGACGAACCAGAGGTTGAGCGCGTTCTCGCGAAGATAGGAATGGTTCACCCCCGGCTCGGCGCCGACGATGGCGGCGACCTCGTCGACGCGGAGGTCGGGCACCTCCATCGCCGCGAGCGTCGAGGCGCCGATCGTGTTCGGCCGGCAGGTGCCGCCGACGCGGGCGATGGCGCCCATCGCGGCAAGGTGGCGGAGCCGCGCCAGCACCTCCTCCTCCGAAAGCCCGAGTGCCGCGCCGATCTCGGCGAAGGGATGCGGCACGAGCGGCAGGTCGCGCTGCCAGGCCTCGATCAGCCGCTTGTCCTCGGGGCGGAGCATCATCGTCATGGTCAAAGTCCCGTTCGGTGGGCGCGGGCGGTGAAGAAGATGCCCGAGGGGCTTTCCGCCGCCACCTCGCCCAGTTTCTCGAAGGTCTCGGTGTCGTAGATGTCGACGCGGTTCTCGTCGCGGACCGAGATCCAGACCTCGTGTCCGCGCGGCGTGAACTCCATGTGGAGGACGGCGGGACCGGGTTTCATCTCGTGGATCACCTCGTGCGTCATCCGGTCGATCACCTGCACGGTGTCGTTCAGCGGATGGGCGAAGTTGACCCAGACCTGCCTCCCGTCGGGACGCGCCATCGCGAAGACCGGTTGGCCGTGGGTCTCTGTGCGGCCCGTCTCGCGGAAATCGCGGGCGTCGATCCAGAGGACTTCGTGATGGCCGACCGCGGGCAGGACGAACTCGCCCGCCGCCTCGGCCCAGCCTTCCAGATGCGGCATCTTGTAGACCGGCAGCTCCTCCTCGCCGCGACCATAGCCGGGCAGCACCCGGATCGGCTCCGGCGTCTCGTCCCAGAGGTCGAGCGCGGTCAGGCCGTCCTCGCCGAAAAGCCCGGTGATGTAGGTTCGACCGCTGCCGGCGAGAAGCGCGTCATAGGGATTGGCGCCCATGCCGGTGACCTTGGTGATCGCCGGTTCGGCCCCCTTCATGTCGGCGATCCAGGTCTCGCCCTTGTCCCAGAGCGTGAAGACGAAGCGGCGGCCGGGCGCATCGACGAGGCCGATGGTTTTCGACTCTGTCGGGATGTCGGCGACCATCTCCAGCGTTTTGGCGTCGAAGACCCGGACCCCGCCCGGCTCGTAGTTCGAGACCGCGACGAGCGTGCCGTCGTCCGAGATCGCGCCGCCGATAGAGTTGCCGGCCTGCAGGACGCGGGCGACGATCTCGCGGCTGAGGATATCGACCTTGGAGAGCCCGCCGTCGCGGCCGAAGACATAGGCGTAGCGTTCGTCCGGCGAATAGACGAGCGAGGCGTGGGAGAGGTCGCCCAGACCTTCGATCCGCCCGATTGCGGCGCGGTCGGACTGGTCGACGACGACGAGCGAGCCGGTCGCCCGCTCTACGATGAGGCCGAGATCGCCAGTCGCGCGGTATTCGTCGGCCAGTGCCGGCGTCGCGAGACAGAGGGCGAGAAGCGCGTATTTCATTGCGGCGCATCCTTGAGATAACGGGCGATCCACAGCGCCTCCTCCTCGCTCAGGAGCGGGCGCCAGGGCGGCATCGCGGTGCCGGGCACGCCGTCGAGGATGATCGAGGCGAGGCCCTCGGGTTCGGCGTCAGCCAGAGCCGCAGGTGTCAGCGGCGAGCCGAGCCCGCCCTTCAGTGTCAGCCCGTGGCAGGAGCCGCAATCCTGCGTGACCAGCCGTTCGAGGCGGGCCGCGTCGGTCGCCTCCGTCGCCGCGGCGGGCAGGGCGAGGCCGAGAATCGCGAGGGCGAAAAGGCTACGCATTGGCCACCATCGGCAGGTCGGCAAGGAGTTCGGGCAGCGGTTGCGCCGCATGGAGCGAGACGACCTCGCCGACGATGAAGAGGACGGGCGCTTCCAGCCCGGCGGCCTCCTCGGCCACCCGCGACAGCGTCGAGACGACGCGAGCCTCGCGCGGCGTGGTCGCCGAGGCGACGGCCATCGCGGGCAGATCGGCGGGGCGGCCGCGGCGGATGAGTTCGGCGGCGATCGCGGCCATGGTCGCGGCGCCCATGTAGATCACGAGCGTCGTGTCGGGTCGGGCAAGCCCGTCCCAGTCGAGGTCGAGCGCCGCATCGGCGGCGCGGTGGCCGGTGACGTAGCGCACGCCGGTCGCGAGCCCGCGATGGGTGAGCGGCACGCCGGTGGTGCTGGCGGCACCCTGCGCGGCGGTGATTCCGGGAACGTAGTCATGAGGAATGCCCGCGTCGCGGAGCGCCTCGGCCTCCTCGGAGCCGCGCCCGAAGATCAGGGGGTCGCCGCCCTTGAGGCGCACGACATTCAGCCCCTGACGGGCAAGATCGACGAGAAGCCGGTTGATCGACTCCTGCGGCATGGTGTGGTGGCTGGTGGCCTTGCCGACGGAAATCCGCCGCGTCGCGGCCGGGATCAGCGCCATGATCTCGGGCGAGACGAGTCGGTCGTGCACGATCACGTCGGCCTCGGTGAGAAGCCGGTGGGCGCGGAGCGTCAGAAGCTCCGGATCGCCCGGCCCGGCGCCGACGAGATGGACCTGACCTTCGGTTGTCATCGCATTGGCACTCCGGTTCGGCTGGCTTGGGAGGGGAGGGCCGCGACCGGCCCTCCCCAAGGTGTGTCAGTAGACGTCCTGACGGGTGTTGAAGACGTTGAACTTGCCCGTGGGCGTGATCAGGCGCGGGTCCTTGATCACATGCTTGAGTTCGAGCGTCTTGTCGTCGACCACGACGATCGCCGATTCCTGCTCCTTGCCGTTCCAGACGGAGAACCAGATCTCGGTGCCTTCCTTGTTGAACTCGCCCTGCACGACGCGCGGCTGGCCTTCCGCGATGCCGGCCCATTCGCCGATGGGCAGCGTCACGAATTCCGGCTCCTCCTCGGTCATCGCGTCGATCTTGAACACCGCGACCGAGGCCGAGATTTCCGGATCCGGGTTCAGCGGTGCGTCGACATAGAGGTGGTTCGAGTTCGGATGCGTCTTGATGAAGAGCGAGCCGCCGCCGAGGGCGTAGAAGCTCTGCACCATCTTCCAGGCATGGTCGGCATGGCCTTCCGGATCGGTGCCGATCAGCGCCACGGTCTCGTCGCCGAGGTGCGAGGTCGCCCAGACCGGCCCGTAGACCGGGTGGGTGAAGTTCGCGCCGCGGCCCGGATGCGGCGTCGCGCCGCCGGTCTCGATCAGCGCGGTCAGCTCGCCTTCCTTGGTGTCGACGACTGCCACCTTGCCGCGTGCGTTGGCCGCGACGAGGAAGTAGCGCTTGGTCGAGTCGAAGCCACCGTCATGCAGGAACCTTTCGGCCTCGATCTCGGTCACCTTGAGGTTCTTGATGTCCGAGTAGTCGACAAGGAGGATCTTGCCGGTCTCCTTCACGTTGACGATGAATTCCGGGTTGTAGTGCGAGGCCACGATCGAGGCCACCCGCGGTTCGGGGTGGTAGGTCTGCTCGTCGTAGATCATGCCGCGGGTCGACTGGATCTTCAGCGGCTCGAGCGTGTCGCCATCCATGATCACGTATTGCGGCGGCCAGTAGCTGCCGGCGATGGCGTACTTGTCCTCGTAGCCCTCCATCTTGGAGGTTTCGATCGAGCGGGCTTCGGACCCGACCTTGATCTGCGCAACCGTCGCCGGGGTCTCCATCCAGAGGTCGACCATGTTGACGAGCGCGTCGCGGCCGATCACGAAGAGGTAACGGCCCGAGGCCGAGATGCGGCTGATGTGGACCGCGTAGCCGGTATCGATGACGGCCTTGATCTCGTAGGTTCCGCCGTCGATCAGCGCGACCTGGCCCGAGTCACGCAGCGTGACCGAGAACAGGTTGTCGATGTCGATGTCGTTCATCTTCTCGGTCGGCCGGTCCTCCGGCGGCACGATGAGCTTCCAGCTCGCGCGCATTTCCGGCATGCCGAACTCCGGCGGTGCCGGCGGCTCCAGAAGCAGGTAGCGCGCCATCAGGTCGATCTGCGCTTCGGTCAGTTCGCCCGAGGTGCCCCAGTTGGGCATGCCTGCCGGCGAGCCGTAGTTGATGAAGCTCTGCAGGTAGTCGTAACCCACCTCGCGGGTAATGTCGGTCGTGAGCGGCTTGCCGGTCGCGCCCTTGCGCAGAACGCCGTGGCAGCCGGCGCACCGCTCGAAGTAGATGGTCGTTCCTTCCTGGAACTCCTCGGCGGTCATGACCGGATCGTCCGGCTTGCGCCCCGGGATCTCCACTTGCAGCTGGCCGAGCGTCGTCATGCTCGGCTCGTAGGCGGCAGCGGGGCCGTCGGCGTGGTCGGCTGGTTTTTCCTGCGCGATTGCGCCCGACGCGCCAAGCGCCAGGGCAAGTGCCGCGCTGGCGAGCAGGCGCTGCCTGGCACGGATTGGCTGAGTTTTCATGACGGGTATCTCCGATCGCTGGTGAGGCACCAAGACGCTGCACCGAAGCCCGCGGTCGTACCTTGACTTTGATCAAGGTAGACAAATTCACCCTGGCGCAGTTTTGCGCGACGTTCCGAGCCCGGAGGCGCCGATGCCCGTGATCCGGCCAGTCCGGCGCCTTCTGGCCGCCGTTCTGTTCGCCCTTTTCGCCGCTGCGGCCCAGGCCGCAGGCCTCGCCGCCGATACGATCGCGCCGGCGGAGCCCGACGCCGTGCTCGCGGCGCAGCTTCTCGGCGCCGAAGGTCCGGTGACGGTGATCCGCGAGGAAGGCGCCGTGCCGGGCTGGCGGGCCGAGGCCGGCGGCGCGATCCTCGGCCACCTAGGCTCGACCTGGGAGATCGCGGGCTCGGTCGGCTACTCGGGGCGCCCGCTCGACGTGATCGTGGCGCTGGCGCCCGACGGGCGGATCGCCGGGGCGCAACTGATGGCGCATGCCGAGCCGGTCCTGACCCTCGGTATCTCGGATGCCGACATCGCCCGCTATGTCGGCGGGTTCGCCGGTGTCGACCTGACCGCCCCGCGCGAGAGCCTGACCGACGCGCGGACCGACATGCCCGACATCATCTCGCGCGCGACCGTCTCCACCGCCGCGATCCGCGATGGCATTCTGCGCACCGCGCGCGCGCTCGCCATCGGCCGCGGCCTGATCTCCGAGACCGGCGGGATCGACCGCGTCGGCTTCACCGCGCTCGACTGGCAGGGGCTGGTCGCAACCGGCGCGCTCGCCCATGCGACGATGACACTCAGCGAGGCGCGGGCGGCGCTCCAGGGCGGAAAGACCCCGCCGCCCGAGGGGGAGGCGCCGTTCCTCGATCTCTGGGCCGGGTTGATCGACCCGCCGACGGTGGGACGCAATCTCCTCGGTCAGCAGAACTTCACCCGTGCCATTGGGGCGCTTGGGGCCAAGGACGTCGCGCTGATCCTCGTCTCCTCGGGGCTCCATTCGCCGCGTGGCACCGCCTGGCGCCAGAGCGGCACTTTCGACCGGATCGCGGTGGTGCAGGGCGGGGTCCGCCTGCAGCCGACCAAGGACGACTACATCTTCGTCAAGAAGCTCCTCATCGAGGGCGCCCCGGCGGTGAAGGAGATCGGCATCTACCGCCTCGCCGCCGACGGCTTCGATCCGGTGCAGCCGTTCCGGGTCGAGATCACCGCCACCCGGCCGGCCGAGAGCGGCGGGGATGACGTAGCGACCGTGATCGGCGCCGACTACGCGCTGCCTGACGCGTTTCAGCTGGCGCCGCCGCCCGAACCGGAGCCGCTCTGGCGCTCGGCCTGGCAGAACAAGCGCCCCGCCATCGTGATCGTCGTGGCGATGCTCTCGGTGCTGACGCTGATACTCTTCCTTCAGGAAGGATTCGTGCGCCGGCCGAAACTCTGGCGCCTTGTGCGGCTCGGCTTCCTCGCCACCACGCTCCTCGTTCTCGGCTGGGGATTGAACGGGCAGCTTTCGGTGGTGCAGGTCGTGGCCTTCCTGCACTCGCTCCTAACCGGATTCCGCTGGGAGACCTTCCTCGTCGATCCAGTGATCTTCATCCTGTGGAGCTTCACCGCGCTCGGCCTCCTGTTCTGGGGCAGGGGGGTCTATTGCGGCTGGCTCTGCCCGTTCGGGGCGTTGCAGGAACTCCTGAACGCTGCGGCCCAGAAAGTCGGCGTCAAGCAGATCGCGGTGCCGCAGGCGCTGCACGAGCGGCTCTGGGTGATCAAGTACACGCTCTTCCTCGCGATCCTCGCGCTGTCGTTCTACTCGATGCACGACGCGTTGGTGCTGGCCGAGGCGGAACCGTTCAAGACCGCGATCTCGCTTCGGTTCCTGCGCGCCTGGCCATTCCTGGCCTTCGTCGCGGTGCTCCTTGGTGCGGGGCTCTTCATCGAACGGTTCTATTGCCGCTACCTCTGCCCCTTGGGCGCCGGCATCGCGATCCCGGCGAAGCTGAAGATCTTCGACTGGCTGAAGCGGCGCCCGCAATGCGGCCGCGAATGCCGGCTTTGCGAGACGAAATGCACCGTCGGCGCGATCGACCCCCTAGGCCGGATCAATCCCAACGAATGCGTCCTCTGCCTGCGCTGCCAGGTGATCTACCACGACGCCAGCACCTGCACGATCCTGAAGCGCCGCAGCCGGGCGCCGGGTGCCACCGGAGATTCCCAATGACCGCCATCAAACGGCTTTTCGGAGAGGGCTTCCGCGTCTTCTTCCTCGCCGCAGCCCTCTACGCGATCCTCGCCGTTGCGGCGTGGGAAGCCTGGCTCGCCGCCGTCGCGACCGGAATGGGCGGGCTCGCGGGCCTTGTCCCCGATGCGGTGCCGCCGCAGCTCTGGCATGCGCACGAGATGGTCTTCGGCTACGCGGCGGCCGCGCTCGGCGGGTTCTTCCTGACGGCGGTGCCGAACTGGACCGGGGCCAAGGCGGCGCGGCATCTCTTCATCGCCACCGCCGCCTTGCTCTGGCTTCTCGGGCGGGTCGCGCTCTGGTCGGTCGGAACGCTGCCGCCGGTCATCGTGGCGGTCGCGGACCTCGTCTTCCTGCCGGTCCTGGCGGCAAAGGTCGCGACCCAACTCGTCCGAAGGCCGAAGCCGCAGAACGTGATGTTCCTCGGCCTCATCGCCATCGTCTGGACCGGGGATCTGATGATGCATCTCGAATGGACCGGCGTGACCGCGGATACGCTCGACGCCGGCTTGCGCGGCGGGCTCTTCGGGCTTGCGGCGATGATCGCGGTCCTTGGCGGGCGGGTGACGCCGGCCTTCACCCGCAACGCGATGGTCCAGTCGGGGCGCGAGACCGGCCTGCCGGTGTCGCGGCGTCCCTTGGAGATCGCCGGCAACGCGGGGGCCATCGCCCTGCCGCTCGCGATTCTCTCGGGGTTGCCGGCTGCGGTCACCGGCGCCATCGCGGTTCTTGCCGGCGCGGCGCTGCTCGCCCGGCTCGCGGGCTGGCGCGGGCTCTGGATGGCGGCGCTGCCGATTCTCTGGGCGCTGCACCTCGCCTACCTGATGCTCGGGCTCGGGATGATCGCCTATGGTCTCGCCCGGCACGGCATCGGCGATGAGATCGCCGCCCTCCACCTCGTCGCGATCGGCGCGGTGGGCGGCATGACGCTGGCGATGATGAGCCGCGCGACGCTCGGCCATACCGGGCGCCCGCTCGTCGCGCCGGGGCCGGTGGCGGCGGGTTATGTGCTCGTCGCGCTCGCGGCCCTTGTGCGCTGGGTCGGCGCGGCGCTTCCGCCGGACCTCTACATGCCGGCGATGCTCGTCTCGGGCGCGCTCTGGCTCGCCGCCTTCCTGCTCGCCACGGTGGCGCTCTGGCCGGCCTTCTGGGGGCCGCGCGCGCCGCGCCAGGACGCGCCCAAGGCGCCCGGTCGAACGAACGGGCAAAGCCGCGTTGCTGCTTGACTTATGTTAAGGCGGCGAAACGGTTTTCCGGGCTTTGTCGCGTCACTGAAACCGCTCCGAAAAAGGAGAGCGCAATGCGCGAAGTCATGACCAAGAGCATGGCGAGGAACGTCTTCTACGGCGGCTCCCTGTTCTTCATCGTGATTTTCCTGGGGCTGTCGGCCCACAGCCATTTCTACATCGTCAACACCTCGACCGACAAAGCGGGGCTGACGGAAAGCGTGGCCGCCGGCAAGCACATCTGGGAAAAGCACGCCTGCATCAACTGCCATTCGATTCTGGGCGAGGGCGCCTATTTCGCGCCCGAGCTTGGCAACGTGATGACCCGCTGGGGCGTCGCGGACGACCCCGAGGCGGCCTACGAGTCGCTGAAAGCCTGGATGGACGCGATGCCCACGGGCATCGAGGGCCGCCGTCAGATGCCGAACTTCGGCCTGAGCGATCAGGAATACCGCGAGCTTACCGATTTCCTGCTGTGGACCAACAAGATCCGCACGCAGGACTGGCCCCCGAACGACGCGGGCTGAGGAGGGACGATCATGAAATATCAGACTCAGAAAATCGCCCTCGCCTATTTCGCGGTGGCCCTCGCGCTTTTCGCGGTTCAGGTCACGATGGGCCTCGTCTTGGGCTACATCTACGTCGCCCCGAACTTCCTGTCGGAGATCCTGCCGTTCAACATCGGCCGGATGCTGCATTCCAACAGCCTCGTCGTCTGGCTGATCACCGGCTTCTTCGGCGCGGCCTATTTCCTCATCCCGGAAGAGGCCGAGCGTGAGATCCACTCGACCAAGCTCGCCTATATCCAGCTCGCGATCCTCGTGCTCGGTACGGCGGGCGTGGTCGTCACCTATCTCTTCAACCTCTTCGAGGGGAACTTTCTTCTCGGCAAGGAGGGGCGCGAGTTC
Source organism: Defluviimonas sp. D31 (assembly GCF_033436765.1). Taxonomy (NCBI): domain Bacteria; kingdom Pseudomonadati; phylum Pseudomonadota; class Alphaproteobacteria; order Rhodobacterales; family Paracoccaceae; genus Albidovulum; species Defluviimonas sp. D31. The sequence goes on along the minus strand of NZ_JAWQFN010000009.1, from coordinate 30,861 downwards.
CTCGAACAGCCGAAATGGGTGAAGGCCGGGATCGTCGTCGCGGCGCTGATCTTCCTCTACAACGTCACGATGACGGTGCTTAAGGGCCGCAAGACCGCGATCACCAACATCCTGCTCCTCGGCCTCTGGGGGCTCGCGCTCCTGTTCCTCTTCGCCTTCTACAACCCGTCGAACCTCGCGCTCGACAAGCAGTACTGGTGGTATGTCGTCCACCTCTGGGTCGAAGGCGTCTGGGAACTGATCATGGCCGCGATCCTCGCCTACCTGATGCTGAAGCTGACGGGCGTGGACCGCGAGGTGGTGGAGAAATGGCTCTACGTCATCGTCGCCGCCGCGCTCTTCTCGGGCATCCTCGGCACCGGCCACCACTACTACTGGATCGGCACGCCGGCCTACTGGCAGTGGATCGGGTCGATCTTCTCCTCGCTCGAGGTGATCCCGTTCTTCGCGATGATGTCCTTCGCCTTCGTCATGGTCTGGAAGGGCCGCCGCGACCACCCGAACAAGGCCGCACTCCTGTGGTCCCTGGGCTGCGCCACGCTCGCTTTCTTCGGCGCCGGCGTCTGGGGCTTCCTGCACACGCTGCATGGGGTGAACTACTACACCCACGGGACCCAGATCACGGCCGCGCACGGTCACCTCGCCTTCTTCGGGGCCTATGTCGCGCTGAACCTCGCGATCATGTCCTACGCGCTGCCGCTCCTGAAAGGGCGCGACCCCTACAACCAGGTGCTCAACATGGCCTCGTTCTGGCTGATGTCGGGCGGCATGGTGTTCATGACCTTCACGCTGACCTTCGCGGGCACCGTGCAGACGCATCTCCAGCGCGTCCTCGGCATGAACTACATGGAGGTGCAGGACCAGCTCTGGATCTTCTACGCGATGCGGCTCGGTTCCGGCGTGGCGGTCGTGCTCGGTGCGGTGCTTTTCATCTACGCGGTGCTCGTGCCGCGGCGGGAGATCATCGCGCGGGGCGCCTCGTCCCTGTCGGCGGCGGAGTGAGCGCGATGATGGACGGAAACATCAACCTGAGGGGGGCCGAGGCCCCCTTCTACCTCCCCCACGGCGACGAATGCGAGATCTTCGCCGCCGCCTACGGCAACGGCCTGCCGGTCCTTCTCAAGGGGCCGACGGGCTGCGGCAAGACCCGTTTCGTGGCGCATATGGCGGCAGCACTCGGCCGGCCGCTCTACACGGTCGCCTGCCATGACGACCTGACCGCGGCCGACCTGATCGGGCGCTACCTTCTCAAGGGCGGCGAGACGGTCTGGGTCGACGGCCCCCTGACCCGCGCGGTGCGCGAGGGTGCCATCTGCTATCTCGACGAGGTGGTTGAGGCCAGGAAGGACGTGGCCGTGGTGTTGCATCCCCTGACCGACGACCGCCGCATCCTGCCGATCGACCGCACCGGCGAGGAGCTGGAGGCAGCACCCGGCTTCATGCTGGTTGCCTCCTACAACCCCGGCTACCAGAACATACTCAAGACGCTGAAACCCTCCACCCGCCAGCGGTTCGTGGCGATGGAGTTCGACTTCCCGAAGCCCGATCACGAGGCCGCCGTCGTCGCCCGAGAAAGCGGCCTCGACAGGGGGCGTGTGCGCTCGCTTGTGCGGCTCGCCGGCAAGCTCCGCGGGCTGAAGGGGCAGGACCTGGAGGAGGGCGTTTCCACCCGGCTCGTCGTCTACGCGGCGACGCTCATTGCCGGAGGAATGGGCGTCGACCGCGCGATCCGCGTCGCGATGGTCGAGCCCCTGACCGATGACGAGGACGTCAAACGCGGGCTGCTCGATCTTGCAACGGCCGTTTTCGGGTGAGGCCGGCCATGGGCAGGATCGAGTTCGAGCCATGGGAACCCGAGGAAAGCGTCGGGAAACTGTGGCACGCGCTTGCCAGCCGTCTGGACGCGCCGAAGGCGCATGACGAAGCCCGCGTCGACCTCTCCGAGGTCGCTGGGCGGCTGGCGGTTCTTTTTCGCGGCCTGGGCGGCGCGCCCTCGGTCGAGTTCCGGCCGGCGCGCGACGAGGTCAGCCACCACCGGCTCTCGCTCGCCCGCCGCCTCGGCACCGAGGTCGAGCGGGTCGCCCGCGCGAGCTTCGACGGCGAGGTGCTGCGCCTGCCCGAGGCGCTCACCGTCTTCCCGATGCGCGAGGCCAATGCCGCGCTCTATGTCTGGCTCGCCGCCGCCGCCGCCCATGCCGGCGGCCCGGTGGCCGAGGCCGACCCTCTGCGCGCCGATCTTCGCGCCATCAGGGCGGCGCGCGAGATGGTTGCTCTGACTCTGGAAAACGCGCCGGGGCTCCGGGCGCTGCATGACGAGCTGGCCCGCGCCTGCCTGCGGCAGCGCGACCTTCCCGTCCTGCCGGAAACCGAGGCCGCGGTGGAGGCGCTGGTGCGTCAGGCGCTCGGCGATCCCGCGCCGCTGCCTGCGCGCGCCGAGGCGCTCCTGTCGGCCGCCGAGGTGACGGCGCCGCGCCGCTACCGACCGTTCCGCCCGGTGCCGCTCTGGCCCGACCTGCGCCCCGCCGACACCTCGGCGGGATCGGAAGTCGAGACCCGCGACACCGACGGCACGCCCGAGGACACCGAGGGCCGCACGACCCGCGCCCGCCGCCGCAAGGCCGATCAGGCCGAGCGCAAGGACAGCTTCATCCTCCACAAGTTCGAGGCGATCCTGAGCTGGGCCGAGTTCCTGAACCTCAACCGTCGCGTCGAGGACGACGACCACGACGCCGCCAAGAAGGCCGCCGAGGATCAGGACGAAATCGGTCTCGGCCAGGTCTCCAAGGCCCCGGCGACGAAGCTCAAGCTGCATCTCGACCTCGCGCCCGAGGATGTCGACCGCGAGGCCCTGTCGGGCACGTTCCTCTACCCCGAATGGGACGTGAGGACCGGCCAGTACCTTGCCGCCCATGCCCGCGTCCTCGCCTCGAAGGTCGAACCGGGCGACGCGGTGCCCTCGTTCCGCGCCGACCCGGCCGCGATGCGGCGCATCGCCCATGTCCGCCGCCAGTTCGAGGCGCTGAGGCCGGGGCGTATCTCGCAGCCGGGCTACCCGGACGGCGACGACCTCGACCTGGAAGCCGCCGTGCGGTCGCAGGTGGAGTTCAACGCCACGGGGCGCGCGAGCGAGCGGATCTGGCGCCAGACGCGGCCGGTCGCGCGCGACCTCGCGGTCTCGATCCTCCTCGACACCTCGCGCTCGACCGAGAGCGCGGTGACCGGGCGCAGCGTCATCGACATCGAGCGCGAGGCGCTGGCGGCCCTCGCCTGGGGGCTCGATGCCTGCGGCGACGATTTCGCGATCCACGCCTTCTCCTCGCTCAAGCGCGACCGGGTCTATGTCACCGGCTGCAAGGACTTCGGCGAGCCGATGTCGGATCTGGTGGAGCGGCGCCTCGGCGCCTTGCGTCCCGGCTTCTACACGCGGCTCGGCGCGGCGATCCGGCATGTCTCGGCGGAGCTCTCAGGCCAGGCGAAGAAGCGGCGGCTCCTCATCGTCATCACCGACGGCAAGCCGAACGACCTCGACCATTACGAGGGCCGCCACGGCATCGAGGACAGCCGCATGGCGGTGCGGGAGGCCGAACGCGCGGGCCACGCGGTCTTCGGCATCACCGTGGACCGCGACGGCAAGTCGTGGTTTCCGCGCATGTTCGGGCGCGGCGGCTATGCCCTCGTGCCGCATCCCGACCGGCTGATCACCGCGCTGCCCGAGATCTACCGCAGGCTCGTCGGCGCATGACCGATCTTTCGTCTGACCACGGCCCCTTCGACGACCTGCCCGGCGACCTGATGATCTGGGTGCTGATCGTCTCGGAACTGCTGGTCTTCGGCGCGGGCCTCGCGGCCTTCCTCGCGGTGCGCGCGACCGACCCGGCGGGCTTTGCCTCTGCGCAGGCGGCGCTGCACCCGGCTGCGGCGGCGCTCAACACCGCCGTCCTCGTCACCAGCGGTTTCGCGGCCGCCCTGGCCACGTGGGCGTCGGAAGCGGAGCGGCCCGCCGCCGGGCGGCTCTGGCTTGGTGCCGCGATGGCGTTCGGGGTGGTGTTCCTCGTCGTGAAGGGCTTCGAATATGCCGATCTCGCCCAGCAGGGGATCGGCGTCGAGAGCCACGCGGCCTTCACCTTCTACTACCTGCTCACCGGCTTTCACGCCGCCCATGTCGCGGCCGGGGTGCTGATCCTCGGCCTCGTCGCGATTAGGCTCCGTCCCTACCCGGTCGAGACGGCGGCGGCCTTCTGGCACATGGTCGACCTCGTCTGGGTGCTGCTCTTCCCCGTGATCTACCTGATGGGCTGAGCCATGATCCGCGACCCGCTCCCCCGCGCCTGGGCGCTTCTGATCGGGCTCTCGCTCCTCTCGGCGGCGCTTGCCGACTGGTCCGATCCCGGCCGCCTTACCTCGATCCTGATCCTCGGTTTGGGTCTCGCGAAGGCGCGGACCATTCTCGCGACCTATCTCCGCCTCGCCGGTGCGCCGTTCTGGATGCGCGGCGCGGACTGGGTGCTCGCGCTCGTCGAGGTGCTGTTCCTGGGGCTCTACATCGTCGTCTGAACGCCTCGGGGCGGGGCAGTGCCGAGCCGGATTGGACCCTGGCGCTTCCCTCCCCCCTCGTGGGGGAGGGAGAGGGAGGGGGTGCTTCGGACCGGGCGCCCCCCACCCCCATCCCCTCCCCACGAGGGGGAGGGGAGGCGCTTGAGGCTCCCGCGATCCGTCTGGGTTGACCGCTGTCTAGAGCGCCTTGCTCCAGGCCTCGGCCGGGTCGCTTTCGGCGAAGGCGCGAAGCCCGCCGACGCTGCGGATCGCGGCGTGGTTCTTGCGCACGCTCACGCCATGCTCCTTGAGCCGCGCGAAGGCGCGCGACAGGCTTTCCGGCTTGATGCCGAGCCGGCCGGCGATCAGCACCTTGTCATAGGGCAGCGTGACCGTGCAGGCGCCCTCATCGACCGGGCAGAGCTCCAGGAGAAACTCCGCCACCCTTTGCGCGCCGGTCTGGGCCTTGAGCTGCTCGACCTGCGACACGAGGCCGTGGAGATGCACGAAGGTCGCGGCCAGAAGGCTCATCGCCAGTTCCGGTGTCTCGCGGATCAAGGCGGCGATGACGCGGGCGGGGACGAGGATCACCCGCGCCTCGGTCACCGCCTCGGCCGCCACCGGATAGTCGCGTTTCTGGAAGGCCAGCGCCTCGCCGAAGCTCTGGCCGCGGGTGAAGACACAGACGACCGCCTCGGCGCCGTTCGGCGCGATCCGGTAGAGCTTCACCCAGCCGTCGACGACGATGTGGATGCAATCCGCCGTCTCGCCCTGCAGGAAGAGCGCCGCGCCGCGTTCGAACGTCACCTCGCGCGACTGGTCGAGCACGGCGTCGGCCATCTCCGGCTCCAGCTTCGACAGCAGAAGCGAGTTGCGGGCGATCCTGCGGTCGGCGCTGGTGATCATGTCCTGTCCTTTGCGCGTTGTCGTCAATGACCGATCGGGGGGCCGACTCGGGCCCCGTCCTCGCGCCCTCGCTACCGCGCCGGACGGGTCCGCGATTTGACCTGTGACAAATAAGGATACGATTTTTATCGGGTTATCGGAACCAGCCCCCGGCAGCTTGACCTAAGTCAACGACATCCGGGGCGCTCCGGGTGCTTCTGGCGCGGAACCGCGAATACCTGGGACTGCCCCGTGCTACGTTTCCTGATCACTCTGGCGCTTGTTCTTTTACTCGCGCCGATGGCGCGCCCCGCGGGGGCCGAGACGCTGGCGGATTTCCTGCCGGATCTCGATCCCGCTGCCTTTGCGGAAGGTGCGGACGGATTCGGCGCGATCCGCGGCGACCTGCCCGTCGCGCCGGTGACGGCGAAGGGCGAGACCGTCGCCTGGGCCTTCCTCACCTCGGATTTCGTCGGCACGACGGGCTATTCCGGCAAGCCGATCCATGTCGTGGCCGCGATCTCGCCCGACGCGGTGCTGACCGGCGTGGAGCTTGTCAAGCATTCCGAGCCGATCGTCCTCATCGGGATTCCCAACGCCAAGGTGAAGGCGTTGACCGAAAGCTATGCCGGGATCGACCTCAAGGCCGAGGCCGCCGCTGGCGGCTCGGCGCATGACCTCGACATCATCTCGGGCGCCACCGTCACGATCATGGTGATCGACGATTCGATCATCCGCGCCGGGATCAAGGTTTCCCGCGCGCTCGGCCTCGGCGGGCTCGCGCCGGAGGCGCAGGGTGGACCGGCCCGCGCGCTTGACCCCGCCGTGACCGAGACCTCGGACTGGGAGACGCTCGCCGGAGACGGCTCGATCCGGCGGCTCGCGCTCGATGTCGGTCAGATCAACGCGGCCTTCGCCGCGACCGGCGACGCGAAGGCCATCGCCCGGCCCGAGCCGGGCGCGCCCGAGGATGTCTTCATCGACATGCAGGCCGCGCTCGTCAGCGTGCCGGCGATCGGGCGGAGCCTGCTTGGCGAGGCGGAATACGCGAACCTCACGAACTGGCTCGACGAGGGCGAGCACGCGGTCCTGATCCTCGGGCGCGGGCGCTATTCCTTCAAGGGCTCGGGCTATGTCCGGGGCGGCATCTTCGACCGGATCCATCTCATCCAGGGCGACCGCGCGGTGCGGTTCTTCGACAAGCAGCACCGGCGGCTCGGCGTGGTCGCGGCGGAGGGTGCCCCGACCTTCACCGAGCTCGACATCTTCAAGATCCCGGCCGATGCCGGCTTCGAACCGGCCGAGCCGTTTCGCATCCAGCTTCTCGCGCAACGGGCCATCGGTGCCGTCGACAAGACCTTCCTGACCTTCGATCTCGACTACCGGCTGCCGGAGCGGTTCCTGCTGCCCGCCGCCGCGCCCGCGACCGAGGCCTCCGTCGCCGCCGAGGAGGCGGCCGCCAAGACCGCGCTCTGGCAGCGGATCTGGCGCGACCGGACGGTCGAGATCGCCGCCCTCGGGGTGATGCTCTTCGTGCTGACGGCGGCCTTCTTCTTCCAGGTCCAGGCGACGCGGGACGCCCGCGCCTTCCTGTGGTTCCGGATGGGGTTCCTCACCGTCACGCTGGTGTTCATCGGCTGGTACGCGAACGCCCAACTCTCGGTCGTGAACCTGATGGCGCTGGCCGGCAGCCTGCGCGAGGGCTTCACCTGGGACGCGTTCCTCCTCGATCCGCTGGTCTTCATCCAGTGGTTCGCGGTGGCCGCCGCGATGATCTTCTGGGGCCGCGGCGCCTATTGTGGCTGGCTTTGCCCGTTCGGCGCGCTGCAGGAACTGACGAACCGCATCGCGCGGCTCTTCGGCGTGCCGCAATGGACCCTGCCCTGGGGGCTGCACGAGCGGCTCTGGCCGGTGAAATACGTGATCTTCCTCGTCCTCTTCGGCGTCTCGCTCGCCTCGATCCCGACGGCCGAGAAACTGGCCGAGGTCGAGCCCTTCAAGACCGCGATCATCCTCAAGTTCGTCCGCGACTGGCCCTTCGTGGTCTTTGCCGCCGCGCTCCTGATCGCCGGGCTCTTCGTCGAGCGGTTCTACTGCCGCTATCTCTGCCCCCTGGGTGCCGCGCTCGCGATCCCGGCCCGGATCCGCATGTTCGACTGGCTCAAGCGCTATAAGGACTGCGGCCATCCCTGCCAGACCTGCGCCATCGAATGCCCGGTCCAGGCAATCCACCCGACCGGAGAGATCAGCCCCAACGAATGCGTCAACTGCCTGCATTGCCAGGTCCTCTACCAGTCCGACGCGAAATGCCCCGTGGTCATCCGCCAGCTGAAGCGGCGGGCCTCCGTGGGGAAAGCACCGAAAATGGCCCAAGCCCGGCAGGACCGGGAACTGGCCGAAACCTGACCGAAAGGAGATCGGGATGTCTGAAGCCTTCAAGAAACTCGCCATGACCCGGCGCGGCATGCTCGGCGCGACCGCCGGCAGCTCGGTCCTGGCCGCGACCGGAGGGGCCGGGCTCGGCCTTCTCGGCGCCACGCCCGCCCGCGCGCAGGGCCCGAGCCCGCACCTCGCGCCGGGCGAACTCGACGAGTATTACGGCTTCTGGTCCTCGGGCCAGACCGGCGAGCTCAGGATCATGGGCGTGCCCTCGATGCGCGAACTGATGCGGGTGCCGGTGTTCAACCGCTGCTCGGCCACCGGCTGGGGCCAGACCAACGAGTCGCTCAAGGTCCTGACCGAGGGGCTGACCGAGGAAACAAAGGCCTTCCTGGCCTCCCAGGGCAAGGTCACCTATGACAACGGCGACCTTCACCACCCGCACATGTCCTTCACCGACGGGACCTATGACGGGCGCTACCTCTTCATGAACGACAAGGCCAATACCCGCGTCGCGCGGGTCCGCGTCGACGTGATGAAATGCGACAAGATCATCGAGATCCCGAACGCCCACGACATCCACGGCATGCGGCCGCAGAAGTTCCCGCGCACCGGCTATGTCTTCGCCAACGGCGAGCATGAGGCGCCGCTGGTCAACGACGGTAAGGTGCTGGATGACCCCAGCCAGTACGTCAACATATTCTCGGCCATCGACGGCGACGAGATGAAGGTGGCGTGGCAGGTCATGGTCTCGGGCAACCTCGACAACACCGACTGCGACTACCAGGGCAAATACGCCTTCTCGACCTCCTACAACTCGGAAATGGGGATGAACCTCGCCGAGATGACCGCGAGCGAGATGGACCATGTCGTCGTCTTCAACATCAAGGCGATCGAGGAGGGCGTCGCTGCGGGCGACTTCCAGGAGCTGAACGGGGTGCCGGTGATCGACGGGCGCAAGGGTTCGAACAAGAACTACACCCGCTACATCCCGATCCCGAACAGCCCGCACGGCGTGAACACCGCGCCGGACAAGAAGCATGTCGTCATCAACGGCAAGCTCTCGCCCACCGTCTCGGTGATCGACGTCGACAAGGTCGAGGCGCTCTTCACCGAGGATGCCGATCCGCGGTCCTGCATCGTCGCCGAGCCGCAGCTTGGTCTCGGGCCGCTTCACACCGCCTATGACGGGCAGGGCAACGCCTTCACCACGCTCTTCCTCGACAGCCAGGTCGTGAAGTGGAACATCGACGCCGCGATCCGGGCCTTTGCCGGCGAGGACGTCGATCCGATCATCTCCAAGGTCGACGTGCACTACCAGCCGGGTCACAACTCGACCACGATGGGCGAGACCTCCGAGGCGGACGGCAAGTGGCTCATTTCGATGAACAAGTTCTCCAAGGACCGGTTCCTGAACGTCGGCCCCCTGAAACCCGAGAACGAACAACTCATCGACATCTCCTCGGACGAGATGAAGGTGGTCCACGACGGCCCGACCTTCGCCGAGCCGCATGACAACATCCTCGTCCACCGCTCCAAGGTGAACCCGCTCAACGTCTGGAAACGCGACGACCCGATGTGGGAAGACGCGCGCAAGCAGGCCGAGGCCGATGGCGTCGATCTCGACTGGGGCCATGACGAGCCGATCCGCGACGGCGACAAGGTCAGGGTCTACATGTCCTCGGTCGCGCCGGAATTCTCGATGGAGAAATTCACCGTGAAGGAAGGCGACGAGGTGACGGTCTACATCACCAACATGGACGATGTGGACGACGTGACCCACGGCTTCTGCCTGTCGAACTACGGCATCGCGATGGAGATCGCGCCGCAGGCCACCGCCTCGGTCACCTTCAAGGCGACCCGGCCGGGCGTGCACTGGTTCTACTGCCAGTGGTTCTGCCACGCGCTCCACATGGAGATGCGCGGCCGGATGTTCGTCGAACCGAAGGCTGTCTGAGCCATGATGCTGCTCCGGGCGCTCCTGATCCTGCTCGCGCTGCCGGCTTCGGCGGCCGAGTGGGACGTGGCGCCCGGGGCGCTTTCCCAGACCATTGCCCGGGCCGGGGCCGGCGACACGCTCCTGCTTCGGCCCGGGACCTACCGCGAAAGCGTCACCGTCGACCGCGCGGTCACGATCGAGGGCGGCGGGCAGGCGGTGATCGACGGCGGCGGCAGCGGCACCGTCATCACCGTGACCGCGCCGGACGTGACGCTCGCGGGGCTCACCGTGATCGGCTCCGGCGCCTCGCACGAGACGCTCGATTCCGGCATCAAGCTCACCAAGGGCGCGACCGGCGCGGTGGTGCGCGGCAACGTGCTGAAAGGCAACCTGCACGGCGTCGACGTCCATGGCGCGCGCGACGCGCTCGTCTCCGGGAACGTGATCGAGGGCCGCCGGGACCGCCACATGAACGCGCGCGGCAACGGCGTCTATGTCTGGAACGCGCCGGGCACGGTGGTGGAGCAGAACGACATCCGCTGGGGCCGCGACGGCATCTTCGTCAACACCTCGAAGCGAAACATCTTCCGCGACAACCGCTTCCGCGAGCTGCGCTTCGCGGTCCACTACATGTACGCCAATTTCAGCGAGGTCACCGGCAACCTCTCGATCGGCAACGACCTCGGCTATGCGGTGATGTTCTCGCGCCGGGTCAAGGTCGCCGACAACATCTCGATCGGCGACCGCGAGCATGGGGTGATGCTGAACTACGCCAATGACGGCGAGGTCACCGGCAACCTCGTGCGCGGCGTCAAGGACCGCTGCGCCTTCCTCTACAACGCCAACAAGAACACCTTCACCGGCAACCGCTTCGAGGGCTGCGAGATCGGCATCCACTTCACCGCCGGCTCTGAACGCAATACGATCACCGGCAACGCCTTCATCGGCAACCGGACACAGGTGAAATATGTGAGCACCCGCTGGGTCGAGTGGTCCGACGGGGAGCGCGGCAACTACTGGAGCGATTTCGCCGCCTATGACGTGAACGGCGACGGCATCGCCGACACGCCCTACCGGCCGAACGACAGCATGGACCATGTGCTCTGGACCCAGCCCTCGGCCAAGCTGCTTCTCGGCTCGCCGGCCGTGCAGCTCGTGCGCTGGTCGCAATCGGCCTTCCCGGCGCTCTTGCCGGGCGGTGTGGTCGACAGCCACCCGCTGATGCGTCCGGTCGAGATCCCGGTACCCGATTGGGAGACGAACCATGACTGATGCCGTCCTGAGCATCGCCGCCGCCACCAAGGAACGCGGATCGCTGCGTACGCTGAACGCGGTCTCGCTCGACTTGCGCGCGGGCGAGCGGGTGGCGCTGCTCGGCCATAACGGCGCGGGCAAGACCACGCTGATGAAGCTGATCCTCGGCCTCACGCCGCTATCGGCGGGCCGTATCACCGTGGACGGCGCCGCACCCGGCAGCGCCTATGCCCGCGCCGCCACCGCCTATCTGCCCGAGGCCGTCGCCTTCCACAAATCGCTGACCGGGCGCGAACAGCTTGCCCTTTTCGCCCGCCTCGCAGGCGTTTCGACCCGAGAGGTCGGCCCGCTTCTCGACCGCGTCGGGCTTGCCGACGCCGCCGACCGCCGCATCGGCACCTGGTCGAAGGGGATGCGCCAGCGCCTCGGCCTCGCACAGGTCCTCCTCGGCCGGCCCCGTGTGGCGCTGCTCGACGAGCCGACGAGCGGGCTCGACCCGATCTCGCGCCACGAGCTTTACGCGATCATCGACGAGCTTGCGGCCGAGGGCGCGGCGGTGCTGATCGCCTCGCACGCGCTGACCGAGGTCGAGGCCCGCACCGACCGCATCGCGATCCTGAGCCGCGGCGATCTCGTCGCCAACGACACGCTCGCCAATCTCTCGCGCCGCGCAGGCTTGCCGACTAAGCTCCGCATCCGTGCCCTGCCGGGGGCGGCCGACGCGATCGCCGGCCAGACCGGCGGCGCGCGGGTGAACGGCGCCTCGGTCGAGATCCTCTGCGCGCCGGAGCGCAAGATGGAGGAACTGCGCCGGCTTTCGCATCTCGGCGACCTCGTCGCCGATATCGAGATGACGCCGCCGGGGCTCGAAGACCTCTACCGCCACTATGCCGAAGGAGGCCGGACATGAGACGCGCCCTTGCTATCGCCCGGGCGGAGTTCCTGATCGTCCGCCGCAACCGCTGGGTCTTCATGGCGACCCTGATCATGGTGCTCTTCGCGCTCGCCCTGACCTTCGCGGGCAGCGCGCCGACGGGCGCGCTCGGGGTCGACATGCTGACCGTCTCGGTCGCCTCGATGACCACGCTCTCGGTCTATCTCGCGCCGCTTCTCGCGTTGATGATGGCCTTCGACTCGATCGCCGGCGAGGCGGAACGCGGCGGGCTCGCGCTGATCCTCTCCTACCCTGTGAGCCGGGGCGAGATGCTGATGGGCAAGTTCATCGCCCATCTCGCCGCACTCGCCTTCGCCATGACGGTGGGCTTCGGCGCGGCCGGCGCGGTCGCCGCCTTCGCGGGCGGTGCGGCGCCGGAAAGCATGATGGCGCTCCTCCGCCTGATCCTGACCTCGATCCTCCTCGGCGCGGTCTTCCTCGCGCTCGGCTACATGATCTCGGCGCTTTCGGGCAGTTCCACCGGCGCGGCGGGCATGTCGGCCGGGCTCTGGCTGATCTTCGTGGTTCTCTACGACCTCGGCCTTCTAGGTGCTCTGGTCCTCGACAACGGCGGCGCGTTCACCCAGACCGCCTTCCCCTGGGTGATGGCCGCCAACCCCGCCGACGCCTTCCGGCTCTGGAACATCGCCGCCTCCGACGCCGTCGCGCTGACGAGCGGCATGACCGGCGCCGCCACCGCGCTGCCCGCCTGGGCCGCACCCCTGTCGCTCTGCCTCTGGCCGGTCCTCGCGTTCCTGCTGGCCCGGCTTGCCTTCCGGAGGGTCGAAGCATGAAACGTCTCCTCATCGCCGCGCTCCTGCTCGCCGCCTGCAAGGAGGAGGTCGCGAAAGCCCCCGATCCTGTGCCCTTCACCGGCGAGACCCTTGCCCATTTCTGCGCGATGAACGTCGCCGAACATGGCGGGCCGAAGGGGCAGATCCACCTCGAAGGCATTCCGGAACCGCTGTTCTTCGCCCAGGTCCGCGATGCCGTGGCCTATCTGAAAAGCCCCGAGCGCGACGCCGCCATCGTCGCGACCTATGTCACCGACATGGGCAAGGCCGCGAGCTGGGACGAGCCCGGTCCCACGAACTGGACGCCGGCCGACACCGCGGTCTTCGTGGTCGAGGCCGACGTCGCGGGTGGCATGGGCGCGCCCGAGATCGTACCCTTCGCCGATCCCGCCGCGGCCGAGGCCTTTATCGGCCGCTACGGCGGCCGCGCCGTGCCGCTCGCCGAGATCCCCGACGAGGCGGCACTCGCCCCGGTCGACCTCGACGCCAAGCTGGAGACGCCGTCATGACGCGCCCCTTCACCCGCCGCCGCTTCCTGACCATCGCCGCCGCGACGCTCGCCGCCGGGGCAGGGCGGGCGGAATCCGCTGCCACCGAATGGCACGGCGTGGCCCTTGGCGCCCCGGCCTCGCTGACGATCCGCGGCGACCGGCACGCCGCCGAGACCGCGATCACCAGTGTTCAGGCCGAGCTGCAACGGCTCGAGCGCATTTTCAGCCTCTACAACTCCGACTCGGCCCTCGTGCGGCTTAACCGCAACGGCTGGCTCGCAGCGCCGCCGTCCGAGCTTCTGGAGGTGTTGAGCCTGTCCGGCCAGGTCCACCGCCAGACCGGCGGCGCCTTCGATCCGACGATCCAGCCGCTCTGGCAGGCCTATGCCGAGGCGGCCGGAGAACCCGGCCCGAACCGCATCGAGACGGCCTGGGCGCAAGTCGGCTGGCAGCATCTGCGCTTCGACGCAGACGAGATCGCTTTTGCCCGGCCTGGCATGGCGCTGACGCTGAACGGCATCGCCCAGGGCTACATCACCGACCGCATCGCCGCCCTCCTGAAGGCGCGCGGCCTCACCGACGTGCTCGTCGACATGGGCGAGATCGCCGCACTCGGCACCCGCGCCGATGGCACTCCCTGGCGCGCGGGCATCGCCGCGCCGGACGGCCGAATCCTCCATCGGGTGACGCTGAGCGACCGCTGTCTCGCCACCTCGGCGCCCTCGGGGACCGTGCTTGATCCCGCCGGCGAGGTTGGCCATATTTTCGATCCGCGGCGCCGCGCACCGGCCGAGGCGCAGCGTGTGGCATCGGTGTCGGCGACGTCCGCGGCACTTGCCGACGGGCTGTCGACGGCCTTCTGCCTGATGACGCCGGCCGAGATCGACGCCGCCGTGGCAGAGCTGCCCGGCGCAAGAGTTGAAACCCTGATCTGACCATCCAACGAAGAGGAGTATCCAATGACCAGACAGATCGCGATCGCCGCCCTCATCGCCGCGAGCTTTGCTGCGCCCGCCTCCGCCTCCGGCGACGCCGCGGCCGGCGAGAAAGTGTTCAACAAGTGCAAGGCCTGCCACGCGGTCGGCGAGGACGCCAAGAACAAGGTCGGCCCGATCCTGAACGGCATCGTCGGCGCCGCCGCGGGTCAGGTCGCCGACTTCAAGTATTCCGACGGCCTGGTCGCCAAGGCCGGCGAGGGCCTGACCTGGGACGAGGAGACGCTCGCCGCCTTCCTCGCCAAGCCGAAGGATGTCGTCGACGGCACCAAGATGTCCTTCGCCGGTCTCAAGAAGGAAGACGAAATCGAGAACGTGATCGCCTATCTCGCGACCTTCGAGTAATCGCGGCCCGAGGCGGGCCAAACCCAAACGCCACGACCCGCGGCGGCACCCTGCCGCGGGATACCGCTTGACTGCGGAACCGGCAGCTCCCGCCGCGTCGTTCAGGCGGTATTCCCCCGGCACCGCGGGATGGGGCGCCGGCAATGCGGGACGTATCAGGAGGGTTCGGCCAGGACCGGGCTCCCGACCGGTCGAACCGCTCGATTGCATGTAGTTGAGGACTCCGGGCCGATCGGCACATGCCGATGGCCGGGGTAGGTTGCCTCCGCACCCTGCCAGCCTTTTCCGCGCGGCGGAAATTGGGGTAGAGTTCCCTGCGGGTGGTTATGCCGGATGCCACCGTGCAGCCAGAGTTCGCGCGCAATGTCTGGCGCGAAAACCGCCGCGGAGGAGGGAAAGATGCCTCATTACAACGAGATGTTCGAGCTGTCCGTCGAAGACATGGATCTGATCGAGACGGCCTTGCGGCGCAACCGTGACGCGCTTTCGCAAGCCTTGCTCGAGCGGTCCGCCGGAGCGCACGATGACCGTGCTGAAACCCTGCGCCGAATTCAGGAGCTGTTGGGACGGCTGCACAACCAGAAGATATTCTATCGCCCCAGGTCCGGCATCTACGTCGGAGGCTAGCTGTCGCCCAGGCCGGGAGTCGTCAATCTTCGCCGCGCGTCCAGCCGGACGTGAGACCGTCAATCTGCGAACGTGTCTGACGTGAGCGCTGACCGGGCAGATTTAGAGGTTTGAGCATGTATGTATGCCCCCATTGGTGCAATTATGGATGCCCCAATTGGTGCAGTGGTTTTTTGAACGGCTCAGGCGTGTGATCGGGTGCGGTCATGTATCAGGCCTCTTTTTGCGGCGCTGACGTGGCCGCGGGCCGGTATGGCGATGCGCGGATCAGAGGCATATCAACGGACCGAGTTCGTTGGCTCCTGCAAAAACATTTGTTTCTGACCCGAATCTGATCGATCCTTTGCCCTTACTGTTGAGTGACCTCCTAACACTTCCGACGTGCCGGGACGAATTGGCAAGCGTGATGCGCTCAGACCAGTGCCGCCACCGGGTCTCGGTAATCCTCTTGCCCGTCGTCAACGTGACAAAGCGCATGGTCGGACGCAGGGCGGTGTCGACGATCGCCTCTGCGGCGGCAGTATCATTCTTCTGCCTCTTCACGAACGGCCATCATGCGGCGCGTGCCAAGTCACCTTGCTGTCCAACCAGATCAGCAGAGCCCCGCGCGCATTGAGCGCGTGATTTAATCTGGACCGGTGCCTCGGGCGGTGGCGCGCAGGCGTTGGCTTCGTCATTCAAAACGTCGATCCGCATGGGTTTGCAATTTGAAACCTCCCGCCCGCCGAGTTCTGCAGCAACGCCGTTTGAAACCATGATCTCAGACTCTGAAACCGGATGTTCGAAGTGCATCGTCCGAACTTGGCTCACCTGTAGACGAGATCTGGCAGCCAGGTAATGACCTCGGGCGCCAACATGCACACCGTCAAACCTACAACCTGAAGCAACAGGAACGGGATCGCCGAACGGAAGATATCCGACATCGGGATCGAGTCCGGGGCTACCCCGCGCAGATAGAACAGGGCATAGCCGAAGGGGGGCGACAGGAAGCTCATCTGCATGTTTACGAGATAGAGAACTCCGAACCACAGGACCAGATCATCGGTGGTTTCGAAGCCGAACGCCGCCGCGCCGAGGGATTTGATGATCGGCACGAAGATCGGCACGCACAGAAGCAGGATGCCGACCCAATCGAGGAACATGCCGAGGATGATCAGGATGATCTGCATCACTATCAGGATGCCCCAGGGGCCGAGGCCGGCGCCCTGCATCGTCTCCTGCACGAATTGCTGACCGCCTTCGAGGACGTAAAGTCCGACGAAGATCGTCGCGCCGAACATGATCCAGATGACCATCGCGCTGGCCTTGAGCGTAGTGATCGAAGCCTCCCGGATCGTCGGCCAATCAAGCCGCCGGTGAATGGCCGCGACGATGAACGCGCCGAAGGTGCCGATGCCGGCCGCTTCCACCGGAGTAGCAACGCCGGAGAAGATCACGCCCAGAACGACCGCGATCAGCATGATCGGAGCCGACATCTTGCCAAGAAGCTGGAACTTTTCCCGCGTGCTGACGCGCTCGCTCAGCGGGATCGGGGGGCCGAGGTCCGGATTGATATAGCAGCGGATGGTCACATAGAGAATGTAGAAACCCGAGAGCATGAGGCCGGGAATGACCGCGCCGATGAAGAGCTCTCCCACCGATTGTTCCGCGACTACGGCATAGATGATCGCCAGGATCGAGGGCGGAATCAGGATGCCGAGCGTACCGCCCGCCATGATCGCCCCCATCGCGATCTTGGGGTCGTAGCTGCGCTTCAGCATCGCCGGCAGCGCGATGATCCCCATCGTGACAACCGCCGCGCCGATCACGCCGACCATCGCCGCAAGGATCGTCGAGGCGATGATCGTGGCCGAGGCGAGCCCCCCTTTCACACCGCCGAGGACCTTGTAGATCACGTCGAACATGTCGTTGATGATGCCGGCTCTCTCAAGCATCGCGGCCATGAATATGAACAACGGGATCGCCGAGAGCTGGTAGTTCGTCATCAGGGGAAAGATGCGGCTCGGCACGATGTTCAGTGCCCGCGCGTCACCCAGAAGGAACAGGAAGACGCAGGCCAGGCCACCCGTAACGAAGGCAAGCGGCAGCCCCGCCATCAGCAGGGTCAGCAGCGAGCCGAACATGATGAGCGTCAGCAGCTCGATGGAAATATCCAGACCCATGCCTCAGGCTCCCCTCGCGATCGCGCGAATGTCTTTTGATATTTTGGAGACGCCCTGCAGGACCAGCAGGACGCCGCCGACGAACATCATCCATTTCATCGGCCAGAGTGGGACTTCCCACTCGTTGAAGCTGATTTCGCCCCAGCGGATCGCGGGATCGGTCCAGTCCCGCAGCGACAAGCCCCCGATCATCTCGCCGAAGCCGATCTGGCCGCGTGCCCAGTTCGAGACCACCGAATTGCCCGAAGGCACGGCGATTGCGTCCATCGCGAAGATGTAGGAGGTGACAAGAAGCGTGCCCGCGAAGATGAAGAAGAAGACGGATGTCAGCAGATTGGCCCAGGCTTTCTTCGGACGGGTGAGCGGCGCATAGAAGATGTCGACCCGCACATGGCTTTCGGTCAGCATCGCGTAGGCGCCGGCAATCAGGTACTGCATGCCGAACATGAGATACATCGACTCGTGCGCCCAGTTGGTCGGCGAGTTGAAGACGTAACGGCTGATGACCTCGTAGTAGTAGACGAAGACCGCGATCACCGCCCAATAGCTGACGAATTCGCCGGCATAGAGCGACAGCCTGTCGATCCAGTTTTCGGCCCATTCGTGGTCCGCCTTGCGCGCGTCAGGATCGATCTGGGCTGCTTTTTCAGCCATTTCCTCGTCGATGAGGCTCTGCTCCTGCGGTTCCAGCGCGGCAAGGGCGTTAGCCCTGCGGACCAGTCCCGGTACCAGAAGCGCGTCGATCGCAAGCAAAGCAAGGATCGCGTAGAACGCATAGCGCGCCACGTTGCCCCAGAAGGCGCGATCCGTCCGGGCTGACTCGGCGATGGGTTGCGCCGTTGCCAGATCGGCCTCGGCCAACGCGATGCGCTCCCGACCTGTGACGATGCCGTCCTCTGCGCGCTTCAGCCGGCGCTCGGCGCTCTTCTTCGCGAAGGAACCGGCTTCCGCCGCTTCCGCCTCGGCGCGGAACTTCTCGATGTCGACTTCGGCGGCCTCGAGGCGCGGCCGTTCGCGTTCCAGCGTGCGCTCGGCCACTTTCACGAGGTTCGTCGCGTCCGACATCGCGGCACGCGCATCGCGTTCCTGCGCATTGCCCCACAGGACGCAGAGGAAGATCGGAATGTAGACGAAGCCCAGCAGGCTCTTGAGGTAGAAACGGTGCAGCCCGAGTATCCCGCCGGTCACGAGGATCAGATAGGCAAGCGGGACGCTGTATCCCGGCCGCGCGGGTTTCGCCCTGCGGGCCAGGATCATTCCGGCAACAGGAAAAAGGATCAGACCGAGCCAATAGGCCCAATGCGGTAGCGTGAAGTCGATGTTGGGCATTGCGGGGTTCCAGCGATTGGCCGTGCCTGTTGGCAGCAAGGGCCCGTGCGAGGTTTCCGCACGGGCCCGTCGTCAGGTCGGAGACCGGCTCAGATGTTTAGAGTCAGCCCCTCGATCTGCGCCGGGGTCACGTAACCGAGCGAGCCGGACATCATGTAGTCGAGTTGGATCTTGAAGACACGCGCCGCGTCCTTGTCGCGGTTGGCGTAGTTGAACCAGATCGGCACGGCGACTTCGGTCAGAAGCTCGACGTCGTCCTGGCTGAGGCGCGTGACCTCGGTCCCTTCTTCCGCGAACTTGGACCAGGCTTCCTGATCGGCCTTCTGGATCGCGGCGTGGTGCATGTCAGAATAGACGTGCGTTTCCATCTCGACGAACTGGCGCATCTCCGGCGACAGGGCGTCCCACGCCGTCTGGGCGACCGTGATATCCATGAGGTCGACCGGCTGGTAGACCGACATGAAGCCCGGAGGGCCCATCGAGATGTAGTTCGTGACCTGGCTGAAACCGAGCGCGTAGTTGACCGCCGGCCCGACGTAGTCGGCGACGTCGATCGTGCCCTTTTCCAGCGCCGGGAAGATTTCCGATCCCGGAAGAACGGTGGTTTCCGCCCCGATCTCGGTGAAGACCTCGGCCACCATGCCACCTGGCAGACGCATCTTGCGGCCGCGGAAATCGTCGATCGAGCGGATCGGCACCTTGGAATGAATGATGTTGGGTCCGTGGTGAACCGGGCCCACGTAATACATTCCCTGAGCCGCATAGAGTTCGCGCGCGATCTCAAGCCCGCCGAGGCCGTAGAAGAAAACGTCGAATTCATGCGGGTTGCGGAGCGCCAGCGGATAGGACGTGAGGAACGTCGCCGCGGGAATGATGCCTTGCGCGTAGATGGTGAAGGGATTCACTGCATCCAGAACGCCATTCTTCACCGCATCGTAAAGCTGGAAGTCACCCACGACGTCATTGGCGCCGAACGGTTGGAAGGCCAGTTCACCGCCGGTCTTTTCGACGATCGTCGCGCACCAATCCTTGAAGATCTGAAGTCCCGCACCACCAGGCCAGGATGTCTGGATCTTCCACGTCGTGCCGTTGGCTTGCGCGGACGCGATGTGCGGAGCTGCGAGCGTCGTCGCCCCCGCAGCTGCGATGGTCCGCAGAGCCATACGGCGGTTGGTGAGTTGTTTGATCATGTTGTTTCTCCCCGGTTATGTAGCCCTCTCCCTTTCCGAAGCTGATGTGGCTACCTGTACGCATTGGACGTACCCGGTTTATTGGTAAGCAATTATCACCAAATGTACATATTTTTTTTGGAGAATATGTTCTCAACTCCACCCGCTGCGGGTCCCGTGGCGGCAATCTTTCAAGAGAACAGAATTTATGATATGTTCCGGCTCGTGCAATTTTCATCCAGTGATTGAATTTCTCTTGCCGAGGTTGCGTCAATGAATGATCGCAAAGGCAGATCCGCGAAATCGAAAAGTCCTGGACAGGATCTGCGTCAAGCGAAGGTGACGACCAAGACCGCCAAGCAGATGACGCGGCTGCTCGAAGGTCGGGAGATTGAACTTGTGGGCCACGGCCCTCACCAGGTCATGGATGGGACATTCGTGGCGCATATCGTCGCGACAGAGCAGGTGATTGCCAACCTTCCCAAGAACATCGGAACGATCGAGATCCAGCCGTTGAGAACGATCCCGGCTGCGGAGGCCGCGATCGGCACCGGTAATCGTTATGCCAAGGAAGGGAGCGTCCCGCACGGCGTCGGAAAGAAAGAATAGCGCCCGATTTTCTTGAGGAGATTAGCGCGGTGGCTTACCACAATCTCACGGAGCTCGAGGCCGGACTGACTGCTCTCGGCGCAACCTATCCCGCAACCTGTCAACTCATCAATCTGCCCAACCCGACGGTCGAAGGTCGTACCGTGCGCGCGGTGCGTATCGGCACGCCAGGCGACAAGCTGGCGGTTCTCTTTCTCGCCGGGTTGCACGCGCGCGAATGGATGCCGCCCGAGATCTGCATGTCGCTCGCCGCCGACCTGTTAGAGGCCTACGACATGGGAACCGGCCTCACCTATGGTCCGGTCAATTACTCCGCCGCCGAAGTGGCCGGGATCATGGAGACTTTTCACCTCTATTTCATTCCGACCGCCAATCCCGACGGGTACAACCACAGCAAATCGGTCGATAGCATCGGAGGATTGGCCGGCTGGCGGCGCAACCGCAATCCGGCGCAAAGCGGAGGCAATCCGTCCTGCGTCGGCGTCGACCTGAACCGCAACTACGACGTTCTCTTCAATTACCCTTCTCACTTGTCGCCAGCAGCCGACTTGAGGTTCATCTCCACTGATCCGTGCGATCTGAACCAAGTCTACCATGGCCCGTCGCCAAACTCGGAGCAGGAGACGAACAATGTCGTCTGGATGCTCGACACCTTTCCCAAGATCCGCTGGTTCTTTGACATCCACAGCTACTCCGAGCTGATCCTCTATCCTTGGGGCCATGACGAGGTCCAGACCACCGACCCGTCCCAGAACTTCCTCAACCCAATGCGTGACGGCGCGCGCGGCGTTCCCGGCGACGCGTACAGCGAATACGTTGACGCCAACGCGCTGAGCGTGCACCAGGCGCTCGCCGAACAGATCCGGGTGGGCATCCAGGCCGTCAACGGCAACAGCTATTCGCCGGGGATTTCGTTCGGGCTCTACCCCACGACCGGAACGAGCTCGGACTACGCGTGGTCGCGCCACATCGCGGACCCGTTGAAGGCCCGTGTCTTCTCGTTCACGATCGAAACCGGCACCGCGTTCCGCCCACCCTGGGCCGAGGCCGTTGGCGTGATCGCCGAGGTCTCATCGGGCTTCCTTCGCTTCCTGCTAGAGGCGCCCTGTGTCACCTGGCCGCTCACGGTGACGGCGCCGAGTCCGCTCGAAATCGTGTTCGCCGATGTGCCGGAAGGGCTGACGACCTACCGGGCGGTCGTCTTTGAGGTAACGGGCTGCAGCCCGGCCACCGTGCGGATCGTCGCAGGGCCGACAGTCACCTCGGGCCCGCCCAGCACAGCGTTCGGTACCCCAAGCGGGCTCGTCAGCGCCACCGCCGACCCGCGGCCCAACTTCGAAACGCCGGCCTATGCCCGTGCCTGGATCTCCTATACCGGGACCAGTGACGGCGATGTGGCGACCGGCACCGTGCGCATCCGGTGCGACGCCACCGGGCAGGAATGGGACGTTCTGATCCGTGCCAATACCCGGGCGCGGCCCACGGTTGCAGTCATGCTCGCGCTCGATCAGTCGGGCAGCATGGATGATCCGGCCGGCGACCTCGGCGCGACGCGCCTGGATGTGCTACGCGAAGCCGCGGTGCGGTTCATGGAACTCATTCCTGCCAATAACGGCGTCGGCCTGGTCCGCTTCGACCATGATGCATACCCGGTTGGCGATGCCACCTATCCGGGCCTGCCGATGACCCCGATCCTGTCGGATGACATGTCGGACATGGGCCGGAGCGCCGCTCGGAGCGCAGCGGCCCTTCATGCCACCAACCCCGCAGGCTGGACCTCGATCGGCGATGGCGTGGTCATGGCCCGCAGCGTCCTGACACCGGTTACCGGATATGACGAGAAGGCGATCATTGTCTTTACCGATGGGATCGAGAACCGGCCGCTCAGCATCGCCGACGCGCTCGGTTCGATTGACGCGCGCACTTTCGCCATCGGCCTCGGCACCGAGACCCAGGTCAGCACCGCCGGGTTGATGGCACTCGCTGGGGTGCGCGATGGCTATCTGTTGCTGACTGGGCACCTGACTACGGGTACGGACGACTATTTCCGGCTCACCAAATACTTCCACCAGATCCTCGCCGGGGCTACGCGAACCGACATCGTTCGGGATCCCAGCGGCTACATCGGGCCGGGGATGACGGTCCGGATTCCGGTCAGCATTACCGAAGCTGATGTTGAGATGACGGCAATTCTGCTTGTCGACGCCCCTGTCGTGCGCTTCCGTCTCGAAACGCCGGGTGGCGACATCGTTGATCCGGGCGTTGCCGGATCCGTGGGCGCCACATTTGCCACAGGCACCCGCATGGCGTTCTACAGGATCGGCCTGCCGCTACCCATCGGCGCATCGGGCGCGCGCGAGGGGGTCTGGCATGCGGTTCTGGAGGTCGATGAAAAAGCGTGGAAGCGTTACTTCGCGAACCCGGACACCTCCCACGGCCTCGGCGCGGGCGGTCCGCATCCCTTGGGCGCACGCTACAACGTGTCGTTCCACGCCTATTCGAACATCCGGATGCAGGCGCGGTTGGATCAGTCCGGGCTGGAGCCTGGCGCGCTTCTGTCGATCCGCGCCATCCTGACCGAATACGACGTGCCGCTGACTGGCCGCGCCGAAGTCATTGCGCGTGTCGAACTGCCTGACCGCAGTATCGTTTCTCTGCCGCTCGCCGAGGTCGCAGCCGGCATGTTCGAGGCGTCAATGACGGCCGCGCAGGCCGGTCTCTATCGGATCCAGGTAGAGACCAGCGGCAACAGCCGACGCGGGCTGAACTTCACCCGAGAGCAGTCGATGACCGCGGCGGTCTTCCGCGGCGGTGATCGTCCGCTACCGAGCGATGCTGATCTCGGTCGCGGTGGCGAGGATATCTGCAGGCTCGTCGACTGCTTGCTCTCGCAGGACCTTTTGCGAAAGCTTTTGACGGAGAAAGGGCTCGATCCGGACGGGATCCGAAAGTGCTTTGAGGCCTATTGCAGTCGGCGGCGGGAGCCGAAGAAAGGCGAAGCCGCGCGCTGGACGGATGACGCAGGTACCTTTGCCCGGGATTTGCTCAAGCTGATGGCTGCCGTTCAAGAGACCGACGTGACCGCTGATCTGCGGGCCTTTTTCGCGAGGTATGGCCGTTAGATGCAGGACCGATCGGTCTCGCGCTTTCGGCATGATCGAGGCTCCGCAAGGACCGAACGATGAGCAGCCTTTTCTGGCTGACGGCCGCCGAGATGGACCAGCTTCGGCTGCTCGCCAAGCAATCGATCCACTGGATCAATTGCCGAAACGTCCTGCTCCCCAGGAGCCTTGGCAAGCCGCGCGTCGACGACCGGCCTCTGCAGAGCGGCTTTATCTTCATCAATCGCTATGGTCTGCGGTGGCTGTTGATGCCGACCTCTGGCTGTGAACGATTCACATCGTGAGCCCCTGCGGTTATAGGGGCGAATGAGCAAGCTCGCAGCCACCCGTCATGATCGCTGTCCGAAGGGATTTGTCTTCGCCGTGGTTCTCGCCGCAATCGTCATGTTCCGGCTTTGATGAAGCTGGTGAAGACTGCGGTCCGCGCGATCAGCGAACTGGAGGCGCTGATGAGCTGGGTCGGAGCGCAGCATGGAAGCGTCGCGGCCATCGGCATCGAGGCCGTCCCTTCGCCTCAGTGACAGCGTCGAGGACTGTCCGAGGCGGATCTGGACATCGCGCTGATGATGAGGGTGTGCTTGTTCGGTTCGCTTCGCGTCAGGACGCCGGCAAGCCAACGATGGCGCCGCCTCCTGACGTGGCGCAAACGTCTGCAAAGCGGTGCTGCGACCTCGAGAACGACTTGCGCGCTCAGTTGCGCGCCTTCAGGCTGATGTAGGGATTGGTGCGGCGACCGGGTTCGGCGCGCATGTCCGATAACTTGTAGGTGACATCCCTGCGGTCGCGGCTGCCATAAATTCGCTGCCGCTGGCCAGAGACGAACTGCCGGGGCAACTGGCCAAACTGCTAACTGAAGCGGTTTGCGTCGAACCTCTGCGAGTCAATGAATTGCAATCAGCGAAATGCCTCCCACGGCAATCAGGCTCAGGGCCCATACCAGGTCCAGATTGAACCAGCTCCTGGAAAGAAATCTCAACCCGAGCCAGTGGTAAACTCCAACGGCGATCATCCCGCCCGAGAATGTCATGGCGAGCGTATGGACCACGGCAACGGCGGCCGCGACCCAGGCATTGCCCGCCATCAGGTCTGCCGCAGCCTGATGGCCGACATCCGTCTCAACGGTGCGGCAGATACCGAGATAGATCGGCACCAGCATCAGGCCGGCTCCGTGGGCCATGGCCGCGAGGAAGGACCAAAGCGCAAGCCGCGTCGGCGGCACGCGGGCGAGAAAGCGTGGATGGCGACGATTGAAGAGCAGGTAAACACCGAGCCCGATCACCAGGCAGGCCGCGCCGACCTGAATTTCCCGCTGCCATTTCGCAAGGAACAGCAGCGCCGTGAACGGAAACAGGATCGCCACCATTGCGAGCAGGTGCCCTGCGGCCAGCGCCAGCAACGCTTTGTACATGCTGTAGCGCGTCCGTTCCAACAGCGCGGCCGAAACCGCCAGTGGCCAGCCCATGCCCGGATTGACCCCATGGTAGACGCCTGAAGCGACAACGGCCCACCACAGGGCCGTTGCCGTATCGATTCCGTCCACGCGTCAGACGGAGGGGTAGCAGAAACTGTCGGTCGAGCAGTCGCCGCCCTCGAGCCGGATCTGGTGGCTGCGGTAGCCCTTCGGGAACTCGACATAGAACTTCTTGTCGAGCGTCAGCCCGCCCTTGCTGCCGACATTCGCCATGACCATCGCCGCGCCCCGGTCGCCGGGGTAGAACTGGTCATCCCAAGTCGAATAGAGGGAGTTGGTCCAGTAGACCCGTTTCCCGTCTCGGCTGATCTCGACCATCTGCGGACCATAACCGAAGTCCTTGCCGTTCGGATGCTTCGCCTTCTTGACGATCCCGCCGATCTCCACCTTGCCGGCAAGCTTCGGTTTCATCGGGTCCGAGACGTCGTACTGGTGCATCTCGCCCGTGCCCCAGCAGGACACATAGAGGAACCGGTCGTCGAGGCTGAGGTCGATATCTGTCACGAGCGGCGGCACCGCCTCGAAGCCCTTCAGCATCTCGGGCAGGTCGTCGGCCTTCGCTGGCTTCGGCGGGATCGTCACGGTCTTCTTCGCGTGCCACTTGCCGCCTTCGCGCCACCAGGTCCAGATCGAGCCCTCGAGGTTCGTGGTATCCACCACGACGCCGCAGAAGCCGTATTCCTTGACCGGGTCGTGCGCGGGACGCACCTCCAGCGCCATCTGGTGGTTCTCGCCGAGGTCGATGGTCTGGACATTCTTGCGCTCGCGCAGGTTCCAGAAATGCAGCCGGTGACCGTATTTATTGGACAGGAGATCCTCGGGCACGAGACCGTTCTCGAATTGCGGCGGCAAGCCCCATTCGGAACTGACCATGTAGTCGCGCGGCAAGTTCCACCAGAAATCGTACTGCTTGTCTTGCGGACCCCGGTCGATCTCGTAGCGGCCGATCACCTCGAAGGTCTCGCAATCCATGATGAAGATGCCCGGAGGGCCGTCAGTGCCGTCCTTGCCGCCGCCGCCCAAGGTCGACACATAGATGCCTTCGGGTCCGCAATGGATCGTGTGGGGGCGTGAATAGCCGGTTTTGGCAAAGACCTCCTCCGGCTCGATGATCTTGTGGATCTTGGCCTTTAGAGGTTCCTTCACGTCGACGACGTAGATGCGTGATGAGCGGATGCCCGGAATGATCAGGTAGCGCCGCTCGAGGAAGGCATGGCCGGTCAGGGGCGAGAGTGCCGAGGAACAGGCGTTCCAGCCGAAGTGGTGAAACTCATCGCCTTTGTGCGGCATGATGACCTGATGAACGATCTTGCCGTAGGTGTCGGAGTTGGCGTCAACATCGACGACCGCCAAGCCATCGGGCTGAGAACCGTCCGGGCTCAGCATGAGCGTGAAGGCAAGCGTTTCCGCAGGAGCCTCCATGGCGAGTTTCGGAGTTGCGTGAAAAGTAGGGTCGGGTCTCAGATTCATTATCGGCTCCTCCCTAGGTGTTCAGCCCCGCATCTGTTTAATCCGATTGACGATGAAGCGGTCTGGCTCTGGAGTCCAGACTTTGCCTCTGTACCCGTCATTGTTTGTTCCCAGGATTTGATGGTGCGAGGCGCTCCGGGCGGACAGTTCATGCTGATTCCTCGAATGGAGCGTTCGAGGCAATCAGGATGTAGCCGTGCTCGTATCTTCGGGAGATCGGTTCGAACAGCGGTTCGGCACCGGCCCTTTCTGCCAGGCGACCAGACCGAGGCCGAAGGCAACTTGGGTCATGCCGGTGCCGCATGGCCCCAAGACGATGACTTGCTGACGGCACGCGATCCATTCGCAGCGCGACAGTCGCGGACCTGCATGTTGTCGAGGCGCGGGGCCGCGGCAAAGTCGAAGCTGTCGAGGCTCTTCGCGGCCCTTGACCGGACCAGCAGGGTCGCGGCCACCCACGCGCCGAAAGGACCGACAGGCGCACGACGCGGGCGCTCCTGGAGCGCCTCCTGGAAGTTGTGCCCTGCCTCCTGACCTGTCGAGCCATCGCGGCGCCATCGGTTTGGGCGCGATAGCAAGGGAATCCAGAACGCAGACCAACCCCAGAACCGGAAACAGCCTATTCCCAGCAGATGCGCGTCGGCACGATCTGCGAGGCGAGCGGGATCGCGCATGGCCTGACCAAGCCCAACCAGCCGTGGAGCCGCGAGGATCGGGAAACGGTCCGGGGGGCGTATTCGTGAATGTCGGCCAGGTCGAGCGGATGACCCCATGATAAGGAATTCGACCGTCAAACGCTTCCAATTCGAGAGCCATGGTCAGTTGCGCGCACCTCGCGGACTTCATGGCCGCCTGCAAATTCGCCCGAACGTTTAGGACGCTGCACGGTCCGATCCCCTACGACGGCATCTGCAAGCGCTGGACGTGAGTGTCGGACAGATTCACCGTCAACAGGACCCACCAGATGCCTGGACCGAAGTTCGAGGATCGCGCGATCCATCGAGACACCGTCGCCGGTCTCCGTTTCGGAGAGGAAGGATCCACTTGATGACCGGCAATAGGCGAGAGGTCCGGCGCAGGCTGCGCATATCAGGCGATCAATTCTTCGGTCAGGGCAGGCGTCGACCACGGGGTCGTGATCAGGTCGCCCGGATCGATCTCGAAGAGGCGTCCGTCCATCACGTGGCTGTTGCCGAAATCGGCGACGTAGATATGCGTCTCGCCGCTGCCGTCACTGGCCGGTGCAAGCTCGATATCCTTGACCTGAACGCTCGTGCCACTGATCGGATTCCGGTAGTTCGTCAGAAGGTCCAGCTCCGCCAGGATGTTTCCGCTGCGGTCGACTTTCCAGAAACGGCTGCTGAAGCCGCCACCGACGTAGAAGACGTCCTCGTTGGGGTCATAGGCCAGCGCCTCGACGTCCCAGGAACTCGACAGCACCAGCGTGGAATAGACCTGCGACCCGGTGTAGTCGGTTTCGACGATCTTGTGATCCGTCTCGCCGCTGAGGATGAACAGGCGGTCGTTCGCGACGTCCACCGCGGTATCTTCCGGATCGTTGACGCCGAGGGCAATCGTATCGAAGGAATACAGCAGCGTCGCCGGGTCCGCGGGGTTCACGACATACACTTCGTAGTTGTCGTCATCCGAGATGAACATCAGCTGATCCACGGCATCGAGCGCCAGTCCGGTCGGCTCGTCGGTGAAGGCGCTGGGCGTATAGCTTTCCTGCAGGAAGCCGGCGCGGGTCAGCCGGAAGATATCCGTGAAATCGAAATGCGGCTCCTCATCGATCTCGGAGTCGGAGAGAATGAAGCTGTCCGTGACAGGGTCGTAGGCAAGGCCGGACGGGTCGGGGATTCCGAAGGCGGCCATGGAGTATTGCGCGACCAGTGTCGGCGCCGATCCGCCGCCGGGGCCGGCCGCCGCGTCGATCGTGTAGCTGTCGATCAGGGTGCCGCCGCCGGCGACCGACCAGAACTCGAACGTGATGCTGGTCTCGCTCGCCTGGACGAGCATGGTGCCGTAGTCGGCGTTGTAGCGGACCTCGCTGCCTTCCACCGGTGTGGCGAAGCCGTATATGTTACTGTGTCCCCCAAGCCCCGAGACGAAATAGGGAAGAACCTCTCCGTCGTTGTTGTCATCGCGAAGGATGCGTTCGTAGACATGGTCGTGACCGGTGAGAACCGCTGTCGCGCCCCAATCCTCGAATGGCCATTGCATGAATGACAACGAACCGTGGACGTCGCCGGAGGAATAGGCCGGATGGTGAAAGTAGACGATGTTGAAGGTCGATGTCGAAGCCGCCAACTCGTTCTGAAGCCATTGACCCTGCACTGAACTGCTGATCGTGCCATCAGGCTCCTCAACATTGCTGTTCACGACAAAGAAATGCACGGAACCGATTTCGAAGTCGTAGTATCGTTCGTTCCCCGGCAGGGTGAAGTAGTCGATATACTCGGCAAACAGCCCGTCGCTGTAATCGTGGTTTCCGAGTGCCGGGAAGAAGTGATTGACGGAACTGCCGGAACCGAACGCGCCGGTGTAGTTGCCGATGTAATCGGCATAGTGTCGACCGATCTGACTGTCGACCGATTCAAGGGGATCGTAGATATTGTCCCCCGTCGTCACGATGAACTCGGCATTCAGGCTCTTGACCAGGTTGGCCACGGCGACGGTGCCGTCGCCGTCAGGCCAGTCTCCGAACGCCGCGAAGCGGATCTCGGCGACGTCGGCGACGTCGATCAGGATGGTTTCGGTCAGTGCCAGCCCACCGGAATCCGTGGCCGTCACGTCGAGCGCGACGACCGGCTCCCTCTCGAAGTCGATCCGCACGCCGTCCTTGAGTTTGAGCAGGTTGCCGAGGATCTCGAAGCGCGGATCGCTGACCGAAAAGATGTGGGTATCGCCCTGATCCGGGTCGCTCGCGCCCAGAATGCCCGCGATGGCGCCGGAAATGTTTTCTACGAACGGCCCTTGTGGAGTGAGAAGGACCGCAGTCGGCGGAGCGTTCACGCCGACCGCGACCGTGACGAGGCCGGTCGCGCTGTCGCCGTCGATGTCGGTGATCGTGTAGGTGAAGGAGTCCGAACCGACGAAGCCGGCCGGGGGGGTGTAGGTGAAGCTGTTGTTGGCACCGGCAATCACCGTTCCGCCTGCGGTGCTCACGCTGTCAAAGCCGGTGACGCTGGCCGGCCCGTCGCCGGGGTCGTCGTTTGCCAGCACATCGTCGATGACGATCGGGGTGTCCGGCGTGGTCGACACGGCATCTTGCACGGGGTCCGGGGAGCGGTCGATCGTGATCGTGGCGAGCGCCATATTGGACGGGGAGATCCCGTCCGAGACCGTGACCTCGACCGTCCGCTGAGTCGGATCGGGTGTTTCGCTCGTGTTCTGGAACAGGATGCGCTGCAACGCCGTCTGGTAATCGGCGAGTGGCGCCAGGCCGGTCAGAACGATCCGGTCCGCCATCGAGCTGGAGTCGACCGAGATGCCAGCCGGCATCCCCGCGGTATCGACCGACAGGGCATCGCCCTGCTGCGGGTTCGCCAGTACGATGGTCGCACCCACCAGATGGGTGCTGTCGCCGTCCGTGATCAGCACATCCGCTCCGGCAATCGCCACCGCCGCGGCGTTCTCCATGTAGTTCGTGGCATAACCGGTGCCGCCGCCGGGCCCGTTCAGATCGACTTGCGGCGCCTCGGTCTGTTGCGGCGGCAGGAATTCGATGTGCAGGAGCGGCGCGCCGGTGGCGTCGCCCTCGAAGGCCTCGGCCGTGCGGGTGCCGGTGCCGGTGATGATGAAGGCCATCGAGTTGAGATTGGTCCAGCCTGATCGGTTCACGATCTCCTGCACGACCGCCTTGAGATCCGGGGTTCGCTGGGCGTCGCCGGCCTCGCCCCTGGTAGTCCAGTCGGGCGGCACCCACGACGCGGACGCCAACGTCGTCATGCGTGCGGACAGACTTCCAGAAGTGCCGGTGAACGGCGCGGCATTGTCGCTGTCGTCGCCGCGGATCTCCAGCGAGGCGGCGCCGGTGCTCACCTCGTCTGTCTGGAACTGAATGTAGGCGTTGGTGATGATGGATCCCTGCGGGATGCCGATCGCGTTGAAACGGATCCCGACCGTCTGTATGTCGCCGCCGTCACTGATCAGTTCGAGATCGCTGCTGCCCGAGTAGATCGAACCCGAGGATCTTTGCTCGATGTCGTCGGCGCCTGAATTCACCCTTTGCTCGAAGGTGACAGGGGCGGCGTTCTCGGCGACATCGGTCACCGTCACCGCGATGTCCTGGCTCGCCGGGAGCCCGCCGCTGTCGGTCACGGTGACCTGGACCTCGTAGACATTGTCGGC
>NZ_JAWQFN010000008.1:0-195673 GCF_033436765.1 Defluviimonas sp. D31 | reverse complement strand
CCTACGAGGAACCGAAGAACCCCGAGCTCAAGGTCGAGACCGAGAACGTCGACGTCGACAACTGCGCGCACCAGGTCATCCTGAAGCTCGAGCAGATGGGCCTGATCGGGCTCGGGAACGGTGGCGCCGGCAGACAATGAAGGTAAAGGCACTGACACCGGAGGCACGCCTGCAGCGGATCGTCGATTGCGGTCTCTGCATCGGATGCGGGCTCTGCCAGTCGGTGGCGGGGCGCGACAAGGTCCAGGTGAGGAAGGCCGCGGACGGCGAGTTGCGGCCCGAGGCGATGCCGGATCTGGACGACGCTGCCGTGGACCGCATCCATGCGACCTGTCCGGGAACCCGGGCCGAGGGGCTGCCGCCCGATCTGGCAGCGGAGGCGCCATCCACGGATCCGGTCTGGGGACCGCTCCATCGGATCGTGCTTGGCTGGGCGGCCGACCCCGCCGTCCGGCACGAAGGCTCGACGGCGGGCGTCCTGACGGCGCTTGGACAATACCTGCTGCGATCCGGTCGCGTGGATTTCGTGCTTCATGTCCGGGCTTCGGTGGCGCAGCCGAGCTTTGGCGAGGCGGTTCTGAGCCGCACCGAGGCCGAGGTGCTCGCCGGCGCGGGATCCCGCTATGGGCCGACCGCGCCACTCATCAACCTCGATGCGGCACTCGCTCTCGGCAAGCCCTTCGCGCTGATTGCCAAGCCCTGCGATCTCAATGCGGTGCGCAACCTCGCCCATCTCGACGAGAGGGTGAACCAGCTGATCCGCTACTGGCTGACGCCGGTTTGCGGTGGCTACATGCCCGACAGCTCGCTCACCAAGGTGCTCGCGGATCGCGGGATCGAACGAAGATGACGCGGCTGCGCTACCGGGGGCTTGGCTGTCCGGGGCCGACGACGGTCGGGTTCGCAGACGGAAGCGAGACCTCCATGCATTACCTCGACTTCTGGGGCGAGGATGAAAGCGCCTGGTCGCTGCCGTTCCGCTGCAAGATCTGCCCCGACGGCGTCGGCGAGGGCGCCGACATCGCCGCCGCCGACACCTGGCCCGGCGCGAGCCCGGATCGCGAGGCGTCAAGAACCGATCCCGGCGTGAACTCGCTCCTGATCCGTACCCGCGCCGGGATGGAACTCATCGCGGCGGCGGTCCGCGACGGGGCGCTTGCGTTAGGGCGCGAAGTGGATGTGGCCTACATGAACGACACCCAGCCGCATCAGGTCACGAAGAAGCGGTTCGTCCATGCGCGGCACGCGGGCCTGCGCGACGCGGGTTCGCTGGCGCCCGACTGCGTCGGCCTGCGGATCGAGCACCTGTCCGCGATGAACGACCCGGCGGAGAACCGGGTGCAGCGCGACGGCTCCATGCGGCGGGCGCTGGCCACCGGCCGGGGCGGTGTGGAGTAACGCCCGCCCCTAGGAGGCCGCCTGCCGCGCGCGGCGCGGAACCAGTGCCTTGAAGAGGTCCCGCATCGCCAGCTTGCCGACAACGCGCCCGTCCTCGGTCACGTCGAAGGCGTGATCCGCGTCCCCGCCGGCGCGTTCGAGCGCCTGCTCGAGCGTCGCCTCGGCGTCGATTCGGTCTTGCCCCGCAGTGCCGTCCGCGGCCGCCATCACCGAGCGGACCCTGAGGACCCGCGCCCGGTTGATGTCGCGGACGAAGTTCTCGATGTAGTCGTCCGCGGGCTTCAGGATGATCTCCTGCGGTTCGCCCTGCTGGACGATCCGGCCGTCCTTGAGGACGACGAGGTGATCGGCGAGCCGCAGCGCCTCGTCGAGGTCATGGGTGATGAAGATGATGGTCTTGTGCAGTTCCCGCTGCAGTTCCAGCAAGAGCGCCTGCATGTCGGTGCGGATGATCGGGTCGAGCGCCGAGAAGGCCTCGTCCATCAGCATGATCTCGGCTTCCGAGCAGAGCGCGCGGGCGATGCCGACGCGCTGCTGCATGCCGCCCGAAAGTTGGTGGGGATAGTGTGTCTCGTAGCCCTTCAGACCGACCCGCTCCAGCCAGCGGCGCGCGTTCTCGCGGGTGCCGGCGCCCGGCTCGCCGCGGATCGTCGGCGCGAGCGCGGTGTTGTCGAGCACGGTTCGATGCGGCAGAAGCGCGAACTTCTGGAATACCATCGACATCCGTGTCTGGCGCAGTCTGCGCAACTCCTCGTGCGAGAGCCGCGTGACCTCGGCGCCGTCGAGCAGGATCTCGCCCGCGGTAGGCTCGATCAGGCGGTTGAGATGCCGGATCAGCGTCGACTTGCCCGAGCCCGAAAGGCCCATGATGACGGTGATCTTTCCGGCATGCATGTCGACGTTGATGTCCTCGAGGCCGAGCACATGGCTGTACCTGGACAGAAGCTCCTGCTTGCCGACGCCCGCGCGCACATGGCCAAGCATCGCCTTCGGGTCGGAGCCGAAGATCTTGTAGAGGTTGCGGATCGAGAGTTTCGGCTGCGGACTTTGCATGTTCATTCCGGGCCCCTCAGTGCTTGGTAGCGCGGTTGACCTGGGCGAGGGCCGCCTTGGTCACGCGGTCGAGGACGATGGCCAGCATCACGATCGCGAGGCCGGCGACGATGCCGACGCCAAGCTCGAGCTTGTTGATGCCCCTCAGCACCAGCGCCCCGAGCCCCGGCGCCGAGACCAGCGAGGCGATCACCACCATCGCGAGCGACATCATGATGGTCTGGTTGACACCGGCCATGATGTTCGGCAGCGCGAGCGGGATCTGCACGCCGAAGAGCTTCTGGCGCGCCGACATGCCGAAGGCCTCGGCGGCTTCGAGCACGTCCTTGTCGACGAGCCGGATGCCGAGATCGGTGAGGCGGATCGCCGGGACGATGGCGTAGAGGATGATGGCGATGCCGTAGAGCTTCGATTCCGTCACGCTGAAGAGGAAGATCAGCGGGATGAGGTAGACGAAGGTCGGCAGGGTCTGGAGCATGTCGAGGACCGGGATCACCGACCGCTGGAGCCGGTCGCTGCGCGACATGGCGATGCCGATCGGCACGCCGATGAGGACGCAGATCACGGTGCAGACAAGGATGATGGCGAGCGTCTGCATCGCGTAGGTGTAATGGTCGACGAAGGCGAGCATCACGAGAACGCTCGCCACGAACAGGGTGACGCGCGCGGAGCGCGCCGCGAACTGGACGACGACCAGAAAGATCGGGATCACGATCCACCACGGCATGGCAAGGATCGCCCAGAGCGCGCCGTCGATCGCCCAGCTCAGGGGCTGGGTCAGCGGGTCGAGCACGAACTTCAGTGGGTCCTTGATGTCGAGAAACACGCGTTCGAGCCCCGCCGTCAGCTCGCGCGTCCGCGGGATCGCGCCGCAGGCCTCGTGCAGCGCATCGAGCGAGGGAAAGGGCATGTCCCAGGGGCTGGTCTCGGCGACCTTGCCGGTCTTTGCCAGCAGGTCCGCCAGCGACTGGGGGCCGCCGGTGCTGCCCGCTTCGCACCAGTCCTTGAGGCCGAGCGTCTCGAAGAAACCTGAATAAGCCGCCATCGCCGCCCCCCTTCACTTGTGTTCAGCCGGTTGGCCCGGCTTCGGCTATAGACGGGGGCGGCGACCGCCCCCGCCCGGTTTCAGGTCATTCGAGCAGAGCCGCCAGCTTGCCGCGGGCGTCGTCGCTCAGCCAGGCGCCCCAGACATCCTTGTAGGTCGTTAGGAAATGCGCCGTGGCCTCATCGGCCGAGGCCTTGTTGTCTTCCTGCCAGGCGAGCACCTCGTTCATCTGCTCGTTTGTGAAGGTGACCTTCGACATCAAGTCGGCGACCTCGGGATTGCTGTCGGCGAAGGTCGTCGTGACGGCGGTGACGACGCGGGCGCTCGGATAGGGCGACTTGCCCGGCGTCGCGCAGTCCGCGGTTGCGTTGCAGGCGTGGGTATCGGCGTCGAACTCGCCGATGTTCACCATCGCCATCGGGTACTTGCCAAGGACCGAGGTCGGCGCCCAGTAGTAGCCGAACCACGGTTCCTTGTTCTCGTAGGCCGAGGCGATAGCAGCGGCCAGCGTCTCGCCGGAGCCGTGGTTGAAGACCTCGAGGCCGCTGCCCTCGAAATCCCAGGCCTTCACGATATTGTCGTTGGTGACCCGGCAGCCCCAGCCTTCTGGGCAGTTGTGGAACTTGCCGCCGACAAGCTCGGGATTGGCGAGGATGCCTTCCATCGTGGT
This sequence comes from Defluviimonas sp. D31, assembly GCF_033436765.1. NCBI lineage: Bacteria > Pseudomonadati > Pseudomonadota > Alphaproteobacteria > Rhodobacterales > Paracoccaceae > Albidovulum > Defluviimonas sp. D31. Next base: position 191,507 of record NZ_JAWQFN010000008.1, on the reverse strand, counting down.
AAGCTCGGGGTGTTCGTCCGCGAGGTATTGCGGGATCCAGAACGCCTCTACGCCGCCATCCGAGAGGACGTCGCCAAGTGTCTTCACCTTGCCGGCCGCCTCAAGCCCCGGATAGGCCGGCGCGGTGTTGACCCAGAGCTCGGTCGCGATGTCCGGCTCGCCCGTCTCGGCGATCGAGGTGACGGCGGGCAGAGTGGAGGACGGGACCACGGTGACGGTGCAGCCGTAGCCGTTCTCCATCAGGAATTTCGAGACCGATGTGACCACGGCCGCCGAGGCCCAGTTCATCTCGGTGATCGAAACCTCGCCGCATTCGGCAAACGCGGCCTGCGCGGACAGGGCGAGGGCCCCACCCGTGATCGCGGCTTTCAGAACAGTCGTCTTCAAGTGAGTTCTCCCTTTTTGACATGGACATATCCGCCGGCTGGCCCGGTTCTCGTTGGTTTTCACGCGGCGGCCGAAGCCGGCCGCCGGTTCGGTGCGTGGCGCGATCATCCGTTCGATCGCGCCTCGTCGACATAGATCCCGAGCGCGTGGCGCCGGTTGTGGAAAGCCTCGATCGAGATGACCACCTCCTCGCCCGCTTCGGCGATGACGAAGGCGATAAGCACCTCGAAGAACGCCGTCAGCGCGACGGTCGATGTGAAGAACTGCGGCGTCTCCGTCGGGACGAGGAAGCGGTTCTGGGCGTCGGCCATGATCGGCGAGCCGAGACTGTCGGACACGGCGATGACCCTGACGCCCTGCGCGCGCGCCGCGGTCACGGCTTCGACGACCTCGCGTCTGTAGGGGTGAAACGTCATCGCGATGAGCACGTCGCGCTCGTCCGCCCGCGCGAGCCCGTCCACCGGAAGCGTTCCGCCGTTCGGCAGTGCTCGCACGCCGTCGATCGCCATGCCTGCCAGGTAGGCAAAGTTCTGGGCGACCGGGTTGGTCACGCCGACACCGAGAACGAATGTGCGGCGCGCTGCGACGATCGCCGCCGCCGCCGCCGCGATCGCGTCATGGTCGGTCGAGGCGTAGAAACCTTCGAGGTTGTCGATCGAGGCTTCCGCCGAAGCGGCATAGAGCTGACCGAGCTCGCCCCTGCGCGAGATCCCCTGCAACCATCGCGCCCGGTCGGGATAGGTCTCCCGTCCCTGCCGAATGTCGTTGCGGAAGATCTCGCGGAACGACTCGTAGCTCTCCAGCCCGACGGCGCGGGACAGCCGAACCAGGGTATTCGGCTTGACGTCGGCCTTCGCCGCGAGTTGGCGGATCGAGCTTATCCCGATCTCTGTGGGATGATCGAGCAGGTACCCCGACAGCTTCGCAAGTTCCGGCGTCGTGTCGAGCCGCAGCGCCTGCAGGCGGTTCAGGATATCCGTGCTTGTCGTCATCGGAAGAACATTTGTTTTTTCTGACATCATGAAACGTACAAACGTTTGCATAATCTGTCCAGCCAGTCTATTCGGCCCTTGGGCGCCTCCCCATCCCCGACGGCCGGCACCCAGACGCGGGCGATCTGATGGCCGATCGCCGCCGCGCCGGCGGGCATTGCTGCGGCTCTCACGCCGCGGGCATCCAGCGATGATCATGACCTGTCACTTTCCCTTCAGCCCAAGTTCCCGGACGCCCCGAGAGTGGTTCCATCCGATCAATCGTGACGGAAGACCCGCCGCGCAACATGAGAGCAGCGAATTCGGAAAATGCGTTTTCGTACATTCGCGATTTCGAACGGCGCTTGCGGCACTTGCCTGTTTCCGCGCCGGCGCGCGAAATGCGGGTGTCAGGGTTGGAGGGTGCAATGACGCGCGGTGGAATTGGCGGCCGGTCCGGAGGGCGCGCTGAACGTGTCGCGAAACGTCTGGCAGCACCCGAGGTAAACCCTTGTGCACCCGGACAGGTCGGCGGCTTCTACAAGCCGCTGTCCGAAGCGGAGATCGTCGCGATCTACGAGACCGCGCTGCGCCTTCTGTCCGAACTCGGCATGGGCGAGGTGCCCGAGGTGCTCGAGCGGCGCTTCCTTGAGGCCGGGGCGCGGAAAGCGGACGCGCGCATCCTCTTCCCGCGTGCGATGGTCGAACGGTGCATCGGCCTCGCGGCAAGGACCTTCACGTTTCACGGCCGCGACCCTGGCCGCTCGATCGAGGTCGGTGGTGACCGGGTCCATTTCGGCACCGGCGGTGCGGCGGTCCAGACCCTCGACCTTGAGACCGGCCGCTACCGGCCCTCGACGCTGCGCGATCTGTATGACTTCACCCGGCTCCAGGACACGCTCACCAATGTGAGCTGGTTCACCCGCTGCTGTGTGGCCACCGACGTCGCCGACAGTTTCGATCTCGACGTGAACACGGTCTTCGCGCTCCTGAAGGGCACGACGAAGCCGGTCGCGACCTCGTTCACGCTGGCCGAGCATGTGGCGCCGATCCTGCGCATGGTCGACATGGCGCTCGGCCATGAGGGGGCGTTCCTCGGAACGCCCTTCCTCAAGGCCCATATCAGTCCGGTGATCTCGCCGATGCGCTTCGGCGAGGACGCGGTTCTGGTGACGCTCGCCTGCATGGAGCATGGCTTGCCCCTGTCCTGCATCACCGCCGCGCAGTCCGGTGCGACGGCGCCCGCGACGCTTGCGGGATTCCTCGCGCAGTCTCTGGCCGAGACGCTCGGCAGCCTGATGATGGTGAATGTCTTCAAGCCAGGCTATCCGATGGTCTTTTCCAACTGGCCGCTGGTCATCGACCTCAGGACCGGCGCCTTCGCAGGTGGCGGCGGCGAGATCTCGGTTCTGAACGCGGCCTCGGCGCAGATCTCGAACTGGCTCGGACTGCCCTCGGGTGTCGCCTCCTCGATGACCGACGCCAAGGCGATCGACGCGCAATACGGGGTGGAAAAGGCGCTCTCCTCGCTCGCCGCCGGCCTCGCGGGCGGCAACCTGATCTACGAGAGCTCTGGCATGACGGCCTCGCTCCTCGGTGCCTCTTTCGAAGCCTTCGTCATCGACAACGAGATGCATGCGATGATCTACCGCGCGCTTCGCGGGATCGAGGTGACCCCGGATACGCTCGGCTTTGACGCGATCTGCGAGGCGGTTCTGGGCGAGGGGCATTTCCTCGGCGGCGCGCAGACGCTGGCGGCCATGCAGCGCGATTACTACTATCCGCGCCTGGCCGACCGCGACGCCCCGATCACCTGGGCCGAAAAGGGCCAGCCCGATGCCTGGACGCGGGCGAAGGCGGCGGCGCGCGAGGTGCTTGCTACGCACCACCCGGCCTATCTCGATCCCGCAGCCGAGGAGCGGATCCGCGCCGAGTACAACATCCTTCTCGAGGCGTGACGGCGTCCCTGAGCGCACATAGGCCGTTCAGTCCCGGCGCCGCGGTCAGCCGATGTTGGAGCGCATCACTTCGCACGGATCCTTTTTTCGCTCGCGCGCGGTCCGGCTGCCCTTCTCGGCCCAGGTGATCGGGCTCTTGCCGCCGCTTGCGCCCATCAGGCAGGCCAGCCTGGGCCAGCGTCGGCCCGGTTGCGTCAGGGAGATTTCTTGACCGGGCCATCCTTTGATAGCCCCGCGTCTTCTTCGGGGTTGGCGGCCGCGACCGGGGTCTTCGATAGAGGTTCGTCCCGGACGTTCCTGTTGTCCTCGTCAGTGACCGTACCCGGAGATCCTTCGGGCGGATAGATGATCGTGTCGTCGATCTTCTTTCTCTTCTCCCCGGAAAAATCTGGAAATGGCAGTTCAAGCTGCTGCCGCCAGCGATCCACGGCATGCGCGGCGGCCTCGGTCTTGTCGGGGTCGAGCCCAGCATCACGGGAAACATAAAGGGTGGTCGACGGAAAGGCGAAGGAGGTACCGGCGTCCTCGACGACCTGTTTCACACGCAGGAAGAAGTCCTCGCGGATAGCATAAAAGTCATTCCATTCCGTCGTCTTGGCGTAGACCCGGACCTCAATGTCCAGCGATGAGGTTCCGAAACCGACCAACCGCACGCGAACGCTGTCATTGTCGATCCGCGGATGCGCGAAGGCTATTCGCCGCAACTCGGCCAGGACATAGCGCAGCTGATCACTGTCGGTCTCGTAGCGCAGTCCGATCGTCTGCTCTATCATCATCTCGTCACATTCGGCCCAGTTGACCAACTCCATCGTGGCGAACTGGGCATTGGAAACGGTAATGAGCGTGCGGTCGAGCGCGCGCACCTTGGTTGACCTTACGCCGATCCGCTCGACCGTTCCCATGTAGGAGCCGAAGGCGCAGAAATCCCCGACACGCACCGGTCGGTCGAGATAAAGGACCAGCCCGCCGACGAGGTTTTCCAGCGTGGGCCGGATCGCCAACGCAGCGGCGAGCCCGCCGACGCCGAGACCGGCAAGAAGGCTGAGAAGCGGCAGGCCCAACGTCTGCGCGCCATAGGCAACGATCCAGACCGCGCCGACAATGCCGACGATCTGTCCGACAAGGTGCATCAGGCTCTGATCAATTTCCAAAGCCTCTCGCTTCGGGTTCCGGCTGATCGCGTCGAATCCGGCGATCGCCGCATTCCAGAAGACCGCGGCCAAGGTCCCGAACCAGGCGATCGTCAAGAGAGCGTAGAGGAACTCGGCGAAGGTGCCGGTGACGTTTAGCTGGTATCGAAACAGGTAGGCGATAGAGATGAGAGTCATCAGAATCGCTGCCGCATAGGCCAGCCGCGCGACCGGATCGATTAGGCGCTCCTCCGTCAGCTCGCCGGGCAATGCCCGGCGCGCGAACAACAGGACTGCCAAGGCTATCATGCACGTCGCCGTCGCCAGCAAAGCCTTCCACAGCGGCGTGCCGAGAATGTCGCGTTTAAGCGAGTCCGGAAGTGCCGTGATGAAATCCGTCGGGATCCAAGGCCCGGCGAAGACGCGCAACTCGTGACTCCAGTCTCGTGCCGCATCGCCGATCCCGTCGCTGCGCAGCCCGCGCAATAACCGCGGCGCGATCTGGATCGAGCTTTCGGCGAACAGGAATTCGCTGTCGCGACTGCCGCCGTCAATCCGCCTGATCACCAGCGGTGTGGAGGGAATTGGATAGGTCCGGGCACCTCCGTCCGACATCGCTTCCTCGTCGGGCACCCGGCTGACATCGAGAGGATCGGGCCTTTCGAAAACCTCCAGCAGCGCCATTGCCGTGTTGATGCCGCTGTCGCGCCGGGTTGCCGCCGATACCGCCGACAGATCGATGAGCGACTCAAGATCCCGAAGGATCGCGAGTATCTGCATGTAGGCTTCGATGCCGCGATCGGCTCGATCGGCTGTGAGACTGTTGCCTAGCTCGCGCCCGACGGCCGAGAAGCTTTCGATGGTCTGCCTGGGGTGTCGGTCCTGACCACCGGCAGGTTGTCGTCGATGGCGTCGCTGACGCTGAACGTCTGATGCGAAAACACCCCGGCGATCGCCGCGACGGCGGCGATGATCGCCAGGTAAAGCGCAACTATTCTGGCGAGACCATCCATCCGTCATGCGCCCTGTCGGAACGGGGTCACCGTGGGCATGTCAGTACGCTTCGACAAGGTCGGCCTGCATCACGTAACTGACCTCGACATTCGACTTCCCATCGGAATAGGTCACTTGCTCGGTGCGCAAATCGGCCTCGAGCGTGCCGTTGATCCAGACCGGCGTGTAGAGACCGGAAACCGCGACCCCCTGCGGATAGGTCACATACACCATCTGGTTGGGTGGCGGCGGCGGCGTGTGGATGCAGGCGCCGACTGTCGGCACCAGAAGGAATTCGGTGGCCTTGCCGTCCTGGATCTCAAGCGGCAGCAGGTAGCCCGGGATGCGGACGTTCTGGCCGACATGCTCCGGTACCGTCGAAACCGACGCGGCAAGCCGCTTTTCCATGATGATCTCGCGCTGCTGGAACAACCATTCGACATCAAGCCCCTGTTCATCGAGGCGCGCGCGTGCCGCTGCGGCTTCCTCCGGCAGCGTGGAGGCAGGATTGTCGCCTGCAGCAGCCTGCGCCTTCAATACGGTTCTCAGGTCCCGCATCTGGTCCACAGACAAATCGGCAAAGGGGTTATCGTAGGGTTCCGGCGCTGGCGCCAGCATGTCCCAGTTGAGCTCCATGGGCCGGGCCAGCGCGATGGATCCGCACAGGCCGGCAACCAGCGCGAGTCCGACAAGGATATTGGCTCTACGCATCGCGCACTCCTCGCTTCTAAAGTTTGAATGATAGGCCATCGGCCAGTGTCATGCGATAGACACGCGCCGCGGGCAGAACGCTTGCCACGGTACCTGCCACGAGAACCGCCAGAACGAGACCGACTTCGCGCTGCATCAGCGGCCCGGCCCCCAGCCGAAGACCGAAACGCGCGGCCAGATAGGGTTCCAGCAGCACCGATACCGCCCAGAGCGAGGCCAGGCCCACCACGATCCCGATCGCCGTGATCAGGACCGATTCCAGGACGATCAGGGAAAAGATGCGCGCCGGCGTGGCGCCGACCGAGCGCAGGATGGCAAATTCGCGACGGCGTACCTCCAGCGAGGCCGAGATCATCACGACCATGCCGATGATCCCCGCAAAGGCCACGGCAGAAGCCATGGCCAGCAAGGCGGTTTCCGCGGCCCCGGTGATCGACCACAGTTGCAGCAGCGCAACGTTTGGCAGAACCGCCGTCAGGGGCTCGGCCGGGTAGTCGTTGACCGCCCGCTGCACGGACAGAACAGCGCCGCGATCGACCAGACCGACATAGACCGCGTTGATCTTGGCCGGCTCGTGTCCGGCGTGTTCGGCTGGAGCTTCGTGGGGATCGGTGTCGCCTCGAACGTGGCCAGCTTCGCCGTGCCCCGCCTCGCCCAGGTCTTCGATTTCCTGTCCGGTCATTCCGGCCTGTTCCGCGCCGAAACTAACACCATCGAGAGCGGCAAAAGGATCGTCAGCGCCGGTTTGGCGGTCCGCGTGCAGGCGATCGAAGCCCTCGAGCGACACATAGACCATCCTGTCAACCGCCGTGCCGGTCGGGGAGAGAATGCCCGAAACGGTAAACGGCGACTCGTCATGAACGTCAAAGGCGATTTCCCCTGCGCCATGCGCGTTCACGATCGTTGTGCCAACCCGATAGCCAAATCGGCCAGCGATCTCAGCGCCGATAACCGCGCCGCCCTGGTCCGCAAACGCGTTGCCTTCGGCAAAGCTCAGAGCCTGGCCCCCGCTGTGCCGGAAATGGTCGAAGTAGCCCGCCGTCGTGCCTACGACCGGGAAGCCGCGGTGATTGTCACCCAGCGCGATGGGCACGGCCCAATTCACCTCTGGCAGGTCCGCGATCATCTCGTAGCTGTCCCAGCCGATGCCCGGACCTGTCGAGCCGACGCCGAACACGGTTCCCATCAGGATCTGCACCGCGTCGCCGCGGGCCGCGGCAATCAGATCGATGCCGGAGGCCGAACTCGCAAATCCATCCTTCGCGCTGTTCCGCAAGCGTTCGACGCCGACGACGAGGAACACGCTCAGCGCGATCGACAGGACCGTGAGCGTGACGACGAAGCGCCGGTTCCAAAGACTTTTGATTCCGAGGTTCAGCAATGAGGGCGCGCCATGTTGATCTCTGCAATGTCGATGACGCGGTCGAAATGCGCTTCAAGCCCGCGGTCGTGGCTGACAAACAAGAGCGCGGCACCGACGGCGGCGCATTCGCGATCCAGAAGATCGACGAATTGCCCCTTGGCCCCGTCGTCAAGCGCCGAGGTCGGTTCGTCCGCAAGGATAAGGTCGGGCGCCCCGATCAGCGCCCGAGCGGCGGCGACACGCTGCTGCTGCCCGACGCTGAGCGAAATCGACGGTGAAACGTGCAGCGCCGGATCGGTCAGTCCCAGCTCGACGAGCAACCGGCGCGCGGTGGCGGCCGGATCGGCTCCCGCCCGATCTCGCCTTCTGCGGGAAAACCGGCAGGGCAAAAGGACGTTCTCCAGCGGGCTGAGCCAGGGGATCAGGTTGAACAGCTGAAAGATCATCCCGATCTTGTCGCCCCGGAACTGGTCCCGCGCGCTGCCTTTCAACTTGCCGATGTCCTTACCCGAAACGTGGACCTGCCCGACGCCGATTTCGATCACACCGGCCAGCGCGGACAGAAGCGTCGATTTTCCCGATCCGCTCGGCCCGCGCAGGAACAGACGCTCGCCGCGCGCCAGTTCGAGATGGTCGATCGACAGCACCGCCTTCCGCTGCCCCGGCCAGCTGAACCTCAACGAAGAAATCTCGAATGCCTTTTCGTCTGGACCGGCCAAGATTGTCGTTCTCCCAATGGGCGGCTTGCGCCCGGATCCTGATGCCCATGTCTGGCTGGTAACCGCCGCTGCGGCATTCTCAACCAATGCCCGCCGTTGCGCCGCGCCGGGCCGATGCATTTATTCAGTCGGCACGACGGTATACGACCCACCCCCGTTGAAGACGGAATAGGCTGAATTCGCCATCCAGCGTACGGCGCCGGTGATCGGCTCGTTGCCGCCCGAAGCCGCGTCAATCGAATTTCCTGAGGCCAGGGCCTGCCCGATCATCTGCACCATCGCGGGCGATTCCGAGAACTTCCCGTGGTTCAGGTTGTTAGGATCTTGCACGGCCGTCATGTCGATCACTGTAACCCCCAGTTTCGCCAGTTCCTCGGCATCCGCATCTCCGACCCTGTTGACCCCGTGGGCAAGGAAACGGGACGTGGCCAGGGCCTTGTCGTCGGCCGAGATCAGCACATAGAACTTGCGGTCATCTGGATTGAAGACCGACATCTGGTCCCTGAACACATCCATGTCGATATCGGCCGAGGCGAGGATGATGGTTTTCAGCTTGCCGCTCCGGTTATAGGTACCCTCGACCTGGGCCTGACGCATCGCCTCGACCGTAAGGAAATTCCCCATCGAGTGCGCCAGGAGGTCGATGGACGTGGCGTTCGACCTGGCCAGAATACGGCTCGCCGCAATGAGGTCGTTGCGTGCGGCGAGCGCACTGTTGATGTCGTAGACGTAGTCCAGAAACTTACCCGCCGACGCCCAGGAAAACAGCACCGGAACCCCTCTGAATCCGGTGTCTTCGACGAACTGGCCCATTCGCAGAACGGCATCGGCATAGGACGTGTTGTAGCCATGCACGAAAGCCAGGATCGTTCGGTCGCTTGCAGGCCGTTCGCGCAAGGCGCGGTTCAGGTCGGCGAGAAACGCGGAATCGGTGGCATAGACTCTTGGGTCGATCACCGTCGATTCCCGTCTCGGATCCGGCACAGACCGCCGCGGTCGCTCGATCCGGCCGATCTCGTGCGTCGGCGGAATCGTCACGGTAACCCGGGCGAAACCGAGAGTTCGGGCCCGGTCTCCGGAATACATGAGCGCCGGATCGCTCGCCTGCGACCGCGACGTCAGCACGAAGAGGTCATGCGATCTGACGCCGGGTACCGACGAAGAAGGCTCCCTCGGATTCTCGACCCCGATGATCTGGTCTTTGGCGGACCCCGAGCACCCGAGCAGAACAAACAAGGACAGCAAACAGATCAGGGCTCTCAGCCCAGTTTCCATCGCCAAGACATACCGACCGGCGACTCCGGGCGACAGCAACTCCAGTCGTTTCATGTACACGGCGTCCGTTCTCTTCCCATCACCCGTTGACCAAGTACATCATCTGCACAACCCGGCCGGCCTGGATCCGTCAGAACGGGATCTTGACCCCCAGGAACGCACCGGAAAGATTCAGGTCATTGAACGGGCCATAATTGTCCAGGTCCCAGTCAAGATAGCGGTAGCCGAACGAAAGATCGACCTTTTCGAGCTGACCCTCCCCCAGTGAAGTGGTCCGCCGTTGTGCTTGGGAAAACGGAGGATCGGAATGGCTACGAAGCGGCACAAGCCGGAAGAGATTGTCACGAAGCTGCGGCAGGTTGAGGTGCTTGTCGGGCGGGGGATGGCGCGGGCGGATGCGATCCGTGAGGTTCGCATCACCGAGCAGACCTACTATCGCTGGCGCAAGCAGTATGGCGGGATGGGAACCGACCAACTGAAGGAACTCAAGCGGCTGCAGAAGGAGAACGAACGGCTGAGGAAAGCCGTGTCGGACCTGACGCTCGACAAGCTGATCCTGACGGAGGCCGCCCGGGGAAACTTCTGAGCCCCGCTCGTCGCCGCGCCTGTATCGATCATGTGCGCAATGAGTTGGGCGTCTCGGAGCGTCGCGCCTGCCGGGTGCTGCACCAGCATCGCACGACGCAGCGCAAGCTGCCGAGAGGTCGGGCTGATGAGGAGCGCCTGGTTGCGGACATGATCGAACTGGCGCGACAGTATGGGTGCTACGGCTATCGCCGGATCGCGGCCCTGCTGCGAGACGCGGGCTGGCAGGTCAACGACAAGCGCGTCGAGCGGTTATGGCGGCGGGAGGGGCTGAGGGTGCCTGCGAAACAACCGAAGAAGGGCCGGCTCTGGCTGAACGACGGGTCGTGCGTCCGGCTGCGACCCGAGTATCGGAACCATGTCTGGAGCTACGACTTCGTCCACGGCCGGACCGACGACGGCAAGGCATTCCGGACGCTGAACATCCTCGACGAGTTCAGCCGGGAGTGCCTGGCGATCAAGGTCGAGCGCAGGCTCAACGCCACCAGCGTCATCGACGCGCTGAGCGACCTGTTCATCCTGCGCGGCGTCCCCGCCTTAATACGATCAGACAATGGTCCCGAGTTCGTCGCCCAGGCGGTGCGGGACTGGATCGCGGCGGTCGGCGCCAGGACGGCCTACATCGAGCCGGGATCGCCATGGGAGAACGGATACTGCGAAAGCTTCAACGCCCGGTTCCGCGACGAACTGCTCAACGGCGAGATCTTCTACAGCCTCCGCGAGGCACAGATCCTGATCGAACAATGGAGGAGGCACTACAACACGAAGCGACCGCACAGTGCCTTGGGCTACCGCCCACCAGCCCCTGAAACCGTCATCCAGGTGAACCAGAGGCCAGTCATGCACTAACACTCAAATTGGACCACTCAGGTGGGGCTGGCCATGGTGATTTTCCAGAACCGGGTTTTCCCCAAGCTTGTCGGCAGCGTGGTTCCGGATCCGCGCTGGATGGTGTTCATGCTGCCGCTCAGCTGGCACGGCGAGTACCGCTTCAACGGCGTTGTTGCCCGTCCCTTGGACGTGTTCATGGCCGGGGGGCCTTCCGGCTACACGACGGTGGGCGAGGCGCGCAATACCGTGGCCATCGGTGTGCGAAAGTCGCGGCTGGAGCGCGATATGCGCGCGCTCGCCGGCGATGCGGAAGTCCGGCTGCCGCGGAACCGGCGCCTGCTTCTGTCCGGAGCGCGATCGTCCACCTTGCGGCAGCGGGTTCTGACTGCAATGAACTCGGCCATGAGCAGCCCCTTGGGGGAGGGGCGCTTTATCCTGCCACAAACTGTGGAGGCCGATCTCATGTCGCTGCTGTCGGCGGTCGTTCTGTCCCATCCGACCGAAAGCGGCAGCCGTGATCCTGGAAGGCTACGGCCCGATCAGGTCGTGCGTGACGCGCTGCGCGCTAAACATGTTCAGGGCGAGCCGGTCGTTTCACTGGCGCAACTATGCGCGGCGAGCGGGGTTGGCCCGACTTGGTTGAGCAAGTGTTTCCATGAAAGCCTGGGCGTTTCTCCCGTCGCCTATCTGCGCGCACGCCGTCTCTCGGCGGCCCGAGCGCGGCTTCTGGACCGATCTTGTCCGCCCGCTTCGGTCAAGGATGTAGCCCTGTCCTTAGGTTTCATGAACCTCGGCCGCTTCGCCGCCGATTACCGCGCCATCTTCGAAGAGAACCCGTCCGATTCTCTCGTGAGAACGATCCGGAATGGCTCTTTCGAGGCCCGGGTGCCCCTTGGCGTCCCTCACTGAACTGGCCCGCCGCTTCCTTAACATAGCCGTGGACCGGTTCAGCGAGGGAGGCCCATACCGAAGCGCCAAGGCCGTGCACAGCCAGTTGGCAACACCGCCATTCAACGGATAGATGTTCCGGTGATCGCGCACTTGGGCCGCAGTTTGTCCCGAGGGTGACTCGCCATGGAGGCCGCCAGGTAATGAAGACGACTTCCCTCGACGCCGCCGATATTCGCATCCTTTGTGCTCTCCAGCAACATGGGCAGCTCAGCAAGTCCAAGCTGGCGGAGTACGTCGGGCTTTCCCCTACTCCGTGCTGGGCGCGCTTCGCCAGGCTGAAGAATGCGGGGTTGATACGCGGGTACCATGCGGACCTCGCGCTCGGTAAGATCGTCCACATATCCAAGGTCGTCGTGACCGTTTCTTTGAAAAGTCACCGCAAGGCGGATTTCGACCGCTTCGAGTCGCATGTCCGCAACCTTCACGAGGTCACCGACTGCGTCGCGACGGGCGGCGGGATGGACTATGTGATGACGGTTGTCACCACCAGTCTTTCCGTATTCCAAAGCCTGATGGACGAGATGCTGTCGGCAGAACTCGGGATCGACCGTTACATGATCTACATCGTGACCAGGGAGGTTAAGTCCGCTCAGCCGAATCTTGGTCGCCTGGTCGCCGGCCGGGAAATCTGACCCGCAAAACACATGTCGGCGGCGAATAGTCCGAACGGTCTCGGATCTGCCTAAGATTGGTCCGTTCGGTCTCCTTTACCTCGTTCTTTGGCCCGCTGTCGCATGCCGATGGCAACTAGAACACGCTCAGTTCGACGAGGTCGCGCGGACCATCGAGGGCGCGCAAACAAGGGCAATCAGCATGTCACAAGCAGATGATTTCGGTTTCGGAACCCAGATCCGGAAATCCCCGTACTTCGACGCCACGGTCCGCTGGGGCGCAAAGGCGTTCTCGGTGTACAACCACATGTACATCCCGCGCGACTTCGGAGACCCCGAGCAGAACTTCTGGAACCTGATCAACGACGCGATCCTGTGCGACGTTGCGGTCGAGCGGCAGGTCGAGATCACAGGCCCCGATGCCGCCAGGTTCGCCCAGATGCTAACCCCTCGCGATCTTTCGAAAATGGCGATCGGGCAGTGCAAGTATGTGCTCATCACCAATGCAGATGGCGGCATTCTGAATGATCCGATCCTGCTGCGTCTGGCCGAGAACCACTTCTGGATCTCGCTGGCCGACAGCGACATCCTGCTTTGGGCGCAGGGCGTCGCCGTGCATTCGGGCCTGGATGTCACGATCCGCGAACCGGATGTTTCGCCGCTGCAGCTTCAGGGGCCGAAGTCCGGCGAAGTGATGAAGGCGCTCTTTGGCGACGGCATCATGGACCTGCGCTACTACTGGCTGCGCGAGGTCGAGCTGGATGGCATTCCGCTCATCGTGTCGCGCACCGGTTGGTCCAGCGAACTTGGCTATGAGCTTTACCTGCAGGACGGATCGCGCGGCGACGAGTTGTGGGAAAAGATCATGGCGGCGGGAAAGCCCTTCGGCCTGAAGCCCGGCCACACCTCCTCGATCCGTCGCATCGAAGGCGGCATGCTTTCCTATCATGCCGACGCCGACATCAATACTAACCCCTACGAACTGGGGCTCGACCGGCTCGTGAACCTCGACATGGAGGCCGACTTCATCGGTAAAGCCGCGTTGCGCCGGCTCAAGGAACGCGGCGTGAGCCGCAAGCAGGTGGGCCTCGTCATCGATGGCGCGCCCCTGAAAGGCCCCAACACCACGTTTTGGACCATCAACAAGGATAGCGCCGCCATCGGCAAGGTCACGTCGGCCGTCTATTCGCCCCGGCTGGAGCGGAACATCGCCCTCGCGATGGTCTCGGCGGACAGTGCGCAGATCGGCTCCGAAGTCGAGGTCGTCACCGCGTCCGGCCCGGTTCGCGCCAGGATCGTGGAGCGCCCCTTCTACGATCCGCAGAAAAAGCTCGCCGCCGCCTGAGCGCCACCTCCAAGACAGGAAAACGCAGTCATGTCCGACCTTTCGATCGAACTGCACTGGCACCGCGCCGAGCCGGGCTTTCAGCCTGGCGGATACTCGGCCGAGCACGTCGTGCGCTACAACAACAGCTACGAAGTGCAAGCAGACGCCGCCCCGGACTGGGGCGGCAAGGCGGAAAACACGAACCCCGAACAGGCGCTCGCTTCTGCTCTGTCCAGCTGCCACATGATGACGTTCCTCGCGCTGGCCGCCAAGGCCAACTGGCCGGTGGCAAGCTACCACGACCACGCCGTCGCCCACCTCGGCAAGAACCCGAAGGGACAGATGTCCGTCACGCGCATCGACCTTCATCCGGTGGTGCGCTTCGACACGGGTTTCGCGGTCGAGGACAAGAAGCTTGAGGAGATGCAGGACCGCGCCCACCGCTACTGCTTTATCGCCAACACCCTCGCCGAGAGCGTCGAGATCAACATTCTTTAAACCCCCGGCAAGCGAGGAAACTTCATGCAAGAGAGCAGTATCCTGCTGCGTGATCGCGATGGCGACGGCATACTTCGCCTGACCTTGAATGACGCTCGCCGCCGCAACGCACTGTCCGAGGCGATGCTGGAGGAGCTGGCCTCGGCCTTTGCCGAGGCTGGGGCAGATCCTTCGGTGCGTGTCGTCATCTTGGGAGCAAACGGGCCGGCGTTCTGCGCGGGCCATGACTTGAAGGAAATGACCGCCGGCCGCGAGGCTTCCGATCACGGCCGGGGTTATTTCACCAAGGTTATGGCGATGTGTTCAGGCGTGATGCAGGCAATCTTGAACTGCCCGAAGCCCGTCATTGCCGAGGTAACCGGGATTGCGACCGCGGCAGGCTGCCAACTGGTCGCGAGCTGCGATCTTGCCGTCGCCGCGGACACCGCGCAGTTCTCCACACCGGGCGTCCATATCGGGCTCTTCTGCTCCACGCCGATGGTGGCGCTGTCACGAAACGTTGGCAGCAAGCACGCGATGGAAATGCTCCTGATCGGGAACATGACATCGGCCGCTCGCGCGGCCGAGATCGGCCTGGTCAACCAGGTCGTATCTGCGGACGCGTTGCGGGAGACGACCCTGGCGATGGCCCGTACGATCGCGTCGAAATCCAGCATGACTCTCGCCACCGGAAAGCGCGCGTTCTACGCGCAGCGCGAGATGCCACTGGCAGAGGCCTATGATTACGCCTCCAGAGTGATGGTCGACAACATGCTCGCCCGCGACGCCGAGGAAGGCATCGGTGCCTTTATCGAGAAACGCGCACCCAAGTGGCACGATCAGTGAGGACATCCGTGCAGAATCCCTACAACACCGATCTGGATCGCAATGCCGCGAACTACCAGCCGCTGACACCGCTGACGTTTCTGGAGCGCGCTGCCAGCGTCTTTCCCGAGCACACCGCGATCATTCACGGCGCGCTGCGTCGCAACTATGCCGAGTTCTATGCGCGCTCGCGGCGACTTGCCTCGGCATTGACCAAGAACGGGATCCGGCGCGGCGATACAGTCTCGGTGCTGTTGCCCAACACGCCGGCGATGCTGGAATGCCATTACGGCGTACCGATGTGCGGGGCGGTCCTGCACTCGATCAACACAAGGCTGGACGCGGCGATCATCGCCTTCCAGCTCGACCACGCCTTGTCGAAGATCGTCATAGTGGACCGCGAGTTCATGCCGCTGATGCAAGAGGCGCTGGCCCTCGCCACGGTGACGCCCGTCCTGATCCAGTACGACGATCCGGAATACGATGGTGAACCGACACATTTCGAGGCCGCCGATTACGAGGTGTTTCTGACCCGTGGCAACCCCGATTTCGCCTGGCTGATGCCTGAGGATGAATGGGACGCGATCTCGATCAACTACACCTCCGGCACGACCGGCGATCCCAAGGGCGTCGTCTCCCATCACCGGGGCGCCTACCTTCTGGCGCTGGGCAACGCGCTCACGACGTCGATGCAGAAACACTCGGTCTATCTGTGGACCCTGCCGATGTTCCACTGCAACGGCTGGTGTTTCCCCTGGACGGTGTCGGCCATTACCGGCACTCATGTCTGCCTCAGGCAGGTCCGCGCCGAACCGATCTGGAACGCGCTCGCCGACGACGGCGTGACGCATCTCTGCGGCGCCCCCATCGTGATGTCTCTGCTGATCTCGGCGCCCGATACGATCAAGCGCGCCCTCGACCATAGCGTCCAGTTCTTCACAGCCGCCGCGCCGCCGCCCGAAAAGTTGCTGGCCGACATGCGGGACGCCGGCTTCGAGGTGACGCATCTTTACGGTCTGACGGAAACTTATGGTCCTGCGGTCGTCAACGACTGGCACGAAGCCTGGTCCGGACTGCCGCGGGGTGCACAGGCCGCGCTGAAGTCACGCCAGGGCGTGCGCTACCTGGCGCTGGAGCAGCTGGATGTTCTGAACCCCGAGACGATGCGTCCCGTTCCGCGCGACGGCAAGACCATCGGAGAGGTCATGTTCCGCGGCAATGTCGTGATGAAGGGCTACTACCGCAATCCCAAGGCAACGCAAGAGGCTTTCGCCGGCGGCTGGTTTCACTCTGGCGATCTGGCGGTCATGCATCCCGACGGCTATGTCCAACTCAAGGACAGGTCCAAGGACATCATCATCTCGGGAGGAGAGAACATTTCCTCGATCGAGGTCGAGGAGGCGCTGTACAGGCACCCGTCGGTCGCTGTCGTTGCCGTCGTCGCGATTCCGCACGAGAAATGGGGCGAAACGCCCTGCGCGTTTATCGAATTGGCCGAGGGCCAGAAGGCGGATTCGGAGATGCTGCGCGCGTGGTGCCGCGATCATCTTGCCCCCTACAAGGTTCCCGGCAAGTTCGTCTTCATGCCCATTCCGAGAACTTCCACAGGAAAGATCCAGAAATTCGTCCTGCGTGAGCAAGCTCGAGAAATGGCGACAGCGTAACACGCCATCTTGACCCTGTTTAACCGGGCCTTCGGCAACGTTGCCGTCATCGGGACGCGGTGCGGATTACACCTGTGGGGCAGATGGGTCGTGTATCCCGGTGGCTACGTGTGATTCACCATGTGAGGGCGATGCTCATCAGGATTTCGGCGGCCTGACGGTCGGGGTCTCGTTCCACTCTCCATCGCCGAGGAACGTGATCCCCCTCGTCGTCATGCAGCGCGGCAGGGGGGCGATGTCGGGCCCAAGCCGGCGGTTCTGCTCCCGCCACGTCATGAGCATACGCAACTCCTGCTGTCCTCGGCTCCCGAGATGGCTCCGCGATGGCTGGACAGGGTGCTGGGCGCACGCGAAACCGGATGCGCCCGTACATGACTGAAATCAATTCATCAAAAGACATATCTAATGAAATTGAACTAATCCATCTAGCGCATAGACTGCCGCGGAAAGAGTAGCCAGGAGGCGCGCCGATGCGGAGAGCCAGACAAAGCCGTGGAGAGGCGCAGCCCCAGGGTGGAGTGACGCGCCCGCCCGTCGGAGGGCGTTTCCGACCGCTTGATGACAGCAGCCTGCGCGCGATCATCGAGGCGGCCTTCGACATTCTCGCCCGCATCGGTGTTGCCACCGACGCGCCCGAGATGCGGGAGCTTGCCATTGCCGGCGGCGCGGTGGAGCGCCCCGACGGTCGCCTCACCTTCCCGCGCACTCTGGTCGAGGACTTGATCGCCGGAGCGCGCAAGCGCGTCGAACTGCCGGGCTTCGATCCCCGGCGCGGGATCGAAGTGGGTGGTGGTCATGTCCATATCGGCACCGGTGGCGCAGCGGTGCAGGTACTTGACGCCGACACCGGCATGTTCCGCGACAGCACGCTGTCCGATCTCTACGGGCTCATGCGCATCGTCGACGCCTGCGACAGCATCCACTACGCGCTGCGCCCGGTCGTCGCGCGCGACATGGCCGACCCGCTGACGCTCGACCTCAACACCGCCTTCGCGGCGATGAAGGCGACCTCGAAACCGATCGGCACCAGTTTCTTCGAACCCGCGCATGTCGCCCCGGTGGTCGAGATGCTGGACGCCGCCCTCGGGCCGACTCCCTTCGCCGCGCAGCCCTTCTGCTTCGCGTCCGTCTGCCATGTCGTGCCGCCGCTCACGCTGGCCACCGAGGCCTGCGGCGTGATGCGGGAATGCGTGCGGCTCGGGATGCCGCTCCAGATCTGTTCCGCCGGGCAGGCCGGCGCCACGAGCCCCGCGTCGCTCGCGGGCGCACTCGCGCAGGGGCTCGCGGAATCGCTCGCGGGCCTCGTCCTCGTCAACATGATGCAGCCGGGTTTTCCCTGCATCCTCGCCTTCATGCCCTTCATCTCGGACCTGCGCACGGGCGCGATGACCGGCGGATCCGGCGAGGCGGCGGTCGCCAGCGCCGCCGCCGCGCAGCTACTCCTTCACCTCGATCTGCCTTCGACGGTCTCGGCCGGCATGACCGACGCCAAGGTCGCCGACGCGCAGGCCGGATACGAGAAGGGATATACCGTGGCGCTCGCCGCTCAAGGAGGCGCCGACATGATCAACCTCAGCGTCGGCATGCTCGGCTCGATCATGGCGGCGAGCAAGGAGGCGCTGGTGATCGACAACGACATGTGCGGCGCGATCCTGCGCTCGGTGCGGGGTGTGGAGGCGTTCGAGGGCGCCATCGATCTCGACTTGATCGAGGAGGTGGTGACCGGACCGGGGCACTATCTCGGCACCGGCCAGACGCTGAAGCTGATGACGACCGAGTACCTCTATCCCCGGCTCGGCGACCGGCAAAGCATCTCGAACTGGCTGACGAGCGGTGCGAAAACCGTCTGGGACCGCGCCCGCGCCCGCGTCACCGAGATCGAGGCGAGCCCCGCCCCCGATCACCTGCCCGCCGATACCGAAGCCGCGATCCGCGCGCGCCTGCCCATCAAGCTGGAAGTCTGAATCGATGAGAACACAAGCCAAAGTCGTCGTCATCGGCGGGGGCGCCGTCGGCGTCTCGACGCTCTATCACCTCGCCAGGGCCGGCGTGACCGACACGCTCCTGATCGAGAAGAACGAGCTCACCTCGGGCTCCACCTGGCACGCGGCGGGCAATATCCCGACCTATGCGACGAGCTGGGGCGGGATGCGCGCGGGCAACTACGCATGGCGGCTCTACAAGGACCTTGCCGGGGTCGTCGATTATCCGATCACCTACCGCCATACCGGGGCGTTCTGGCCGGCCCATACGCGGGACCGGATGGACTTCTTCCACCACCTCGTCGGCATCTCCAAGGGGCTCGGCTACGACATGGCGATGATCTCGCCGGCCGAGATGGAGGCGATGCATCCCTGGTACCGGGCGGGCGGCAGCGTCATCGGCGGCATCCTCGACCCCTATGAGGGCGATGTCGACCCGAGCCAGCTCACCCAGGCGCTCGCCAAGGGCGCGCGCGATCTCGGCGCCGAGATCGTCCGCTTCACGAAGGTCACCGGGATAAGCCGCCGGCCGTCCGGGGAATGGCAGGTCAGCACGGACAAGGGCGAGGTCGTCTGCGATGTCGTCGTCAACGCCTCGGGCTACTACGGGCGGCAGGTCGGCGAGGTGGTCGGACAGAGCCTGCCGGTGGTGACGCTCGAGCACCAGTACCTCGTGACCGAGGCATTGCCCGAACTGGAAGCCAACACGGCCAATTTCCCGCTCGTCCGCGATCCCGACATCATGTTCTACCTGCGCCGCGAGCGGAACGGGCTGCTTCTTGGCTCCTATGGCCATGCCGGGCGGCCCGCCTGGCTCGACGGGATGCCCGACGACTTCGCCAACCAGCTCTATCCCGACAGCGTCGACGACATCGCCGAGGTGCTGGAGGCGGCGCTCGAACAAATACCGATCCTGGGCGAGGCGGGGGTCAGCCGTTTCGTGAACGGTCCGATCCCCTATTCGCCGGACGGAGCGCCGCTCTGTGGCCCGGCATTCGGCCTGCCGAACTTCTACCATGCCTGCTGCTTCCCGGTCGGCATCACCCATTCGGCAGCGGCGGGCAAGACGCTCACCGAATGGATCACGGAAGGCGAGCCCGAATGGGACATGTCCGCCTGGGATCCGCGCCGGTTCGGGGACTGGGCGACCTTCGACTACACCGTCGCCCGCGCCTGCGAACTTTATGAGCACCAATACGCCATCCCCTATCCGCATCGGATCTGGAAATCGGCGCGGCCGGTGAACCGCACGCCGCTTTACGACCGTTTGAAAGCAAAGGGCGCGGTCTTTGGCCAAGTCGCCGGATGGGAGCGCGCCTTCTGGTTCGAGACCGATACCGTCAGCAACGACGGCAAGCTGAGTTTACGGCACGAGGCATGGCACGACGCGGTGCGGGCCGAATGCGAGCGCGTGCGCGATCATGTCGGCGTGATGGATCATGGCGGCTTCACCCGCTACGAGGTGGATGGGCCGGGCGCGACCGCCTTCCTGGACCGGGTTTTCTGCGGCGCGATGCCGGAGGTCGGGCGGGTGAAGCTCAGCTACATGCTGACGCCGAAGGGCAAGATCTGGTCCGAGGCCACGATCGCCCGGCTCGACGAGAACCGCTATCGGCTCTGCGGTCCGACGCTGGCCGATCAGCGCGACCATGACTGGATGGCGCAGTTCCTGCCGGACAGCGGCGTCACGCTTCGGCGCGGATCGAGGTTCGACGCGGCGCTGATGGTGATGGGGCCGAAGTCGCGCGACACCCTGCAACCCCTGACCGAGGCCGACCTGTCGAAGGAGGCTGCGCCCTGGATGTCGGTCCGGGAGATCACGCTGGCCGGCGCCCCTATGGTCGCGCTCCGCGTCTCCTATGTCGGCGAGCTGGGGTGGGAGCTGCACATGCGCTCGGCCGATCTCGTGACCGTCTACGAGGCGATCATGCGGGAAGGCGCGGACAAGGGGATGGTGGAGTTCGGCTCCTACGCCCTGAACGCGATGCGGATCGAGAAGGGCTATCACGGCTGGGGCGCGGATTTCGGTATCGAGTACACGCCGTACGACGCCGGCCTCGACCGGTTCGTAAGCCGCAAGAAGACTGATTTCGTCGGCCGCGATGCGTTCCTCGCCGGTGCCGACCGGCCGCGCGACTATCACTTCACGGCGTTCGAGCTCGACGGCCAAGGGGCCGACGCGCTCTCCTCCGACCCGATCCTGAAGGACGGGCGGGTGGTCGGCTATGTCAGCTCCGCCGGCACCGGCTTCCGCATCGGCAAGCGCATCGCGCTCGGATACCTGACGATACCCGCCGATCCCGGCGCCCGCTTCGAGATCGAGGTGCTGGGCGAGCCGGTGCAGGCGACCGTGCGCATTTTGCCGTTCTATGACCCCGAAAATGCCCGGCTGAAAGGGTAGACCGATGGCCAGAGAGCTCCCCCCGGAGGTGCAGGTCGCCGTCATCGGCGGCGGCATCGTCGGCTGTGCGACCGCCTATCACCTCGCCAGGGCCGGCTGGTCCGTGGCGCTCTTCGAGCGCAAGAAACTCACCTCGGGCACGACGTGGCATGCCGCAGGCCTCGTCAGCGAGACGCAGGGCGTGCCGGTCATGTCCGCGCTCGCGCGCTACGGGCTCGACCTGATGGAGCGGCTCGAGGAGGAGACCGGCCAACCCACCGGGTTCAGGCGGAACGGGTCGATCACGCTTGCGCTGACCGAAGCGCGGATGGAGGAACTGCGCCGCAAGGTCGACTACGCCCATGGCTGCGGCATCCGCGCCGAGGAGATCTCCGCCGCCGCGGCGAAAGACCGCTGGCCGCTCCTGTCCACGCATGGCGCCAGGGGCGCGTTCTGGTTTCCCGGCGACGGCTACACGAACCCGATCGACACGACCATGGCGCTCGCCAAGGGCGCGCGGCTGCACGGTGCGCAGATCTTCGAGGACACCAGGGTCGTGCGGATCGTGACCGGGAAGGGCCGCGTCGCCGGGGTTGAGACCTCGGCGGGCTTCGTGCGCGCCGCCCATGTGGTGAACGCCACCGGCATGTGGGCGCGGGAGTTTGGCCTCAGCCACGGCACCCCGATCCCGCTGCACTACACCAACCACTATTACGTCGTGACCGACCCGATCGACGGCGTGACCGGCGATCTGCCGGTGCTCAGGGTCATGGACGAATACACCTATTACAAGGCGGACGCGGGCAAGCTCCTGATCGGCTGTTCGGAGCCCAATGCCACGCCCTGGCAGCCGGCAGGCGGCCTGCCGGAGCATTTCGAGTTCGACGAGCTGCCCTGCAACGAGGAGCATCTGTTCCCGATCCTCGAAGCCGCCGCCGAGCGCATCCCCGCGCTCGCGAGCACCGGCATCCGCAAGTTCTTCAACGGGCCGGAAAGCTTCACACCGGACGGGAAGTACTATCTCGGGCCTATGACCGAGGTGCCGGGGCTCTGGGTCGCGGCGGGGTTCAATTCGACCGGCATCCAGAATGGTCCCGGCGCGGGCAAGGCGCTGGCCGAATGGATCATGGCGGGCCGGATGACGATGGACCTGACGGATGTCGATGCGCGGCGGATCCATCCGCGCCTGAACGCGCCCGGACTTGTCGCGGCCAAGGCCGCCGAGACGCTGTCGCTCGCCTACGCGATGCACTGGCCCTATCACCGGCGCGAGGCGGCGCGGGGTCTGCGCCGCACGCCCTATTACGCCCAGTTGAAGGCCGCAGGTGCGGAGTTCGCACCCGCCAATGGCTGGGAACGGCCGCTGGTCTACGGGGCGAGGATCACCGAGGGGTTCGACCGCCAGCCCTGGTTCGACGCCTGGAAGGCCGAGCACGAAACCCTGCGCGGCGATCTCGGGATGATCGACCTCACCTTTGGGCGCTTTCTCGTCGACGGTCCGGCGGCAGAGACCGAGATGCAGCGGCTCTGCGGGGCGAACATGGCGGTCACGCCGGGGGTGCTCGTCTACACCCACATGTTCAACGAGGCGGGCGGGATCGAGGCCGATGTGACGGTGGCCCGGCTCACCGACCGCCGCTTCCTGATCATGGCATCGGCCGGCGCGGAGCCGCAGGTCGAGCGCTGGCTGACGGCCCGGCACGGGGACGGCGGGACGAGCGTCGTCAATGTCACCGCGTCCGAGGCGACGCTGGCCGTGATGGGGCCGCGCGCGCGGGACTTCCTGTCCCGGCTGACCGACGCCGATCTCTCCGACGCGGCATTCCCGTTCGGCACGTTCCGCGAGATCTTCGTCGGCAACGCCCCGGTCCGCGCCCAGCGCATCACCTATGTCGGCGAGCTTGACTGGGAACTGCACATCCCCACGGACTTCGCCCAGCACGTCTACGAGACGGTCATGGCGGCGGAGACTCCGCCGCGTCTCTGCGGCGGCATGGCGGTCGACGGCTGCCGGATCGAGAAGGGCTTTCGGCACTGGGGCCACGACATCGGCCCGCATGACACGCCGGTCGAGGCGGGTCTGACCTTTGCCTGCGACTTCGAGACCGAGTTCACGGGCAAGGCGGCGATCCTCGCGCGCCGCACGGAGGGCGTGAAGTCACGGCTCCTGTCCTTCCGCCTCGCCGATCCCGGCAAGCTTCTCTTTGGCAAGGAACCTGTCCTTCGCGACGGGCAGATCGTCGGACGCCTGACCTCGGCGAGCTATGGCTGGACGGTCGGCGGCGCGGTCGGGATGGGCTATGTCGTGCTGCCTGAAGGCGGCGTGCAGGCCGCCGCCGGGGCGGATTACACGATCATGGTCGCCGGCCGCCCGGTAGAGGCGACGGCGAGCCTGCGACCGCTCTATGATCCGGGCAATGCCCGCATGAAGGGGTAACGCTCAGGTGACGTGAAGGCCGCATCCCGGCCGCGCGCACCATTCGGCCAGATGGTCGGCGACGATCCGGATCGGGTCGTCCGGACCCGCGTCTTCGCTGCGCAACGCGGCGGACCAGGGGATGGTGATGCCCTCTTGCGTTACCTGAACGCCGACGATCCGCCCCTCTTTGAGCGCAGTCTGGAGCGCCCAGCCCGCCAAAACACTGGTGCCGAGATTGGAGGCGACAAGCTCCACGATCGCCTCCGGAAGCTCTACCGTTGCCGTCCATTTCGGATAGGTCTCGGTCGGGCGGAACAGGCGCGCGAACTCTCGGTCGGGCTCTGGAACCTTGGTATAGGTGATAAAGGGTTCGTCGACGATGTCCTTCCCCTCGATGTAATCCCGCCCGGCCAGCCGGTGTCCCGGCGCCATGATGAAAAGAAGCGGATCCTCGAACAAAGGCACCGCGTTTACGCCCGCCTGTGCCGGAACGCCCGAGACAACGGCGATGTCGATATTGCGGTTCATCAGCCCGGTGAGCGGGTTGAGGTTGCCGCCGGCCATGATCTGAAGGTCGATGCCGGTCGTGCGCGACTTGAGGTACTTCAGAAATGCGGGAAGCCAGCGATAGTTCGAATAGGCCTCGACCGACAGCCGCACGACATGATGAATGCCCGCGTTCATGCGCCGCACGTCCTCCTCGGCCCGCGTCAGATCGGAGAGGATCCGGTCGGCGACGACCGACATGTACTCGGCCGCCGGCGTCTTGCGCAGGCGCTTGTGCATCCGGGTGAAGAGCTGCACGTCGAGCCGCCGCTCCGCCTCCCGCAGCCGGTGCGAGAGCGCCGAGGGCGTGACCCCGAGCTTCTCGGCCGCATCGGTGATGCGCCCGGTTTCAATGACCGCCTGGATCAGTTGCAGGTGGCGGAGGTCGAGATAGGGCTTCATGGCGACTTTGGATGAATCAGTTTCACGAAAGCGAGAAAACTTCGAGATTGCCGTTCAGTCAAATAGAATGTGATCTCCTACGGTATTCCTCGTCCGGAGACCGCCATGAACGTCGACGCGAAGCGCAGCATCGAGCAGGACATCGCCCATCACGTGCATCCGCAGACCAACCTGCGCCAGCACGCCGAGAAGGGCCCGACCATGATCACGCACGGCAAGGGCGTGTTCATCTACGACAGCGAGGGGCGCGAGATCATCGACGGGTTCTCCGGCCTCGGCTGCGTGAGCCTCGGCTATAACAACGAGCGGCTCGCCGAGGCGGCGATGCGGCAGATGAACACGCTGCCCTTCGCGCCGACCTTCTACAACCGCTCGCATCCCCGCGTGGCCGAACTTGGCGAACGCCTGATCGGCATGGCGCCGGGCGGAATGAACCGGGTGATGTTCCAGTGCGCCGGCTCGGAGGCAAACGACACCGCGATCAAGCTCATCTGGTACGCAAACACCGCGAGGGGCGAGCCGCAGCGGCGCAAGATCATCGGCCGCATTCGCGGCTATCACGGCAATACGATCGCGACCGTGTCGCTGTCGGGCCAGCCGCACATGCACGCGAAGTTCGGCCTGCCCCTGCCGGAGTTCAAGCACACCGAGTTGCCGAACTACTACCGCTTCCACATCGACGGCGAGAGCGAGGAAGAGTTCTCGGCCCGGATGGCGCGGAGCTTCGAGGAGCTGGTCCTGCGCGAGGGGCCGGAGACGGTCGCCGCCTTCTTCGCCGAACCCGCGATCTCCGGCGGTGGCGCGCTGATGCCGCCAAAGGGCTACTGGGAGGAGATGCAGGCGGTCATCCGCAAGTACGGCATCACCTTCCTCGTCGACGAGGTCGTCTGCGGTTTCGGCCGGACGGGCAACATGTGGGGGGCCGAGACCTGGGGCCTCAAGCCCGACATGGTGAGCTGCGCCAAGGCGCTGTCGGCGGCGTTCTTCCCGATCTCGGCCCTGATGTTCAAGGACGAGCTTTATGCCGAGATGATGCGCAACTCCGACGAGGTCGGCGTCTTCGGGCACGGCTACACCTATGCCGGCCACCCGGTCGGCGCGGCGGTGTCGCTCCAGGCGCTCGACATTTACGACGAGATCGACCTGATCGGCCATGTGCGCAAGGTCTCGAAGCGCTTCCTCGAACGGTGCCACGCCCTGCAGGACCATCCGCTGGTGGCCGAGGTGCGCGGCGTGGGGCTGTTCTGCGGCTTCGAGCTGATGAGGGACGCCAAGGCGCGGATACCCTTCGACCCGGCCTGGAAGGTCGGCGCATTGGTGCAGGATTTCGCGCATGATCGGGGGCTCTATCTTCGCGCGATCGGCGACCGGATAAGTTTCATGCCGCCGCTGATCATCAACGAGGAGGAAATCGACCTCGCGACCGAGCGCTTCAAGGGGGCGCTGGACGACGCCTGGGCGGTGGTGAAGAACAAGATCTGAAGGGAGTAAGACATGGCCGAGTTGCTGGAGCCGAAACTGCCGCAGGCGGGGCTTGCCGGATGCTATATCGACGGCAAATGGCATTGGCCCGCGGACGGGCGGAAGCTGACGGTCGAGAATCCCTCGCGCCGGACGCCCATCTGCGAGGTCGGGCGCGGCGCGAAGGCCGAGATCGATCTCGCCGTCGCCGCCGCCCGCGCCGCACTTCCGGCTTGGCGCGCGCTCGCGGCCTCCGAGCGGGGCAAGCGCCTTGCGGAACTCGGTCGCCGGCTCGAGGAGAACGCCGAGGAGGTCGCCCGCGTCCTCGCCGCCGAATCCGGCAATGCGATCAAGACCCAGTCCCGCGGCGAGGCGATGGGGGCCGCGGGCGTGCTGAAATACTACGGCGGCGTCGCGGTCGAACAGAAGGGCGAGACGCTGCCGCTCGGCCCCGGCCTCTTCAGCTATTCGACGCGCGAACCGCATGGCGTGGTCGGGTCGATCATCCCTTGGAACTCGCCCTTGCAACTTGGCGCGGTCAAGATCTCCATGGCGCTCGCCACCGGCAACTGCCTGGTGCTGAAGCCCGCCGAGGATGCGCCGCTCGCGATCCTGAAGCTCGCCGAGCTTGCCGACGGCCTGTTCCCGCCCGGCGTCTTCAACGTCGTGACGGGGCTTGGCGAAGAGGCAGGCGCGGCACTTGCCTCGCATCCCGGCGTGGACAAGATCTCCTTTACCGGTTCGTCCGAGGTGGGCCGGCTCATCGGACGCGCGACCGCCGACCGCATTGCCAAGCTCACGCTGGAACTCGGGGGCAAGTCGCCGACCATCGTGTTCCCCGACGCGATCGAGAACGGAAGGCTCGACGCCACCGCGCAACAGGTCGCCAATGCGATGCGCTTCGCGCGGCAGGGGCAAAGCTGCACCGCCGGCTCGCGGCTCTTCGTACACAAGGACATCTGGGACGTGCTTATGCCCAAGGTGGCGGAGAAGGCGGCAGCCCTCAAGGTCGGCGACGCGCTCGACCCCGACGTCGACATGGGCGCGGTCATCAACGCGGAACGCTACGGCGAGATCCGCAACTTCGTGGCCGAGGCCGAAGCGGAAGGCGCGGACTTCCTGATCGGGGAAACCCCGGCCGAGAACCCGGCGGGCTTCCTGCCCGGCCCGACCATCATCACCGGCGTCGACAACAGCTGGCGCATCGTCCGGGAGGAGGTGTTCGGCCCGGTCATGGTCGCGATCCCGTTCGAGACCGAGGCCGAGGCGATCGCCATGGCCAACGACACTCACTACGGGCTCGCCGCCTTCATCTTCACCCACGACATCAGCCGGATCACCCGGCTCACCCGCGCCATCGACGCGGGCTGGATCCAGGTCAATCAGGGCGGCGGCCAGATCCCGGGCATGTCTTACGGCGGCACAAAGCAGTCGGGCACGGGCAGCGAATACTCGATCGAGGGCGCGCTCGAGGCCTATACCTACCGCAAATGCGTCACCATCAACGTGGAGCAGGCCGGATGACCTCGGACCGCTTCGGCAACGAAGTCGATCCCGGCGTCGGCTACGCGCGGGGGCGGCTTCTGGCCTCTTCGACCGACGAGGTCCGCCGCCTCCGCCGCGCCGGCCAGATCGCGGCGGAGTTCGTTGCGCGCGAGGGCATGGAGAAGGTGGCGATCTGCACCGGCAACCTGCGCTTCTTCCCTGCAACGGCGGCCGATCTGCCGGAAATCTGCGAAGAATGGATCGGTCCCGGCCTTTACGGCGAGGAACTCCGGCAGGCGGCGATTTCCCATATGGGCGGCGACGGCTCCGAGGCGGTCGCCGTCGTCAACCGTACCAGCGCCGGGATCGTTGCCGCGATCCTCACGCTGTCCGGCGGTCGGCCAGTCTTGTCCCTTGTGCCCGGAGGCGACCGCTCACACGCCTCGGTGTCGCGCGGGGCGAGACTGGCCGGCGTGCCGGTCGTCGAGGTGCATGATCTGCCGGAGCTGAAGCGCCTGCTCGCGGCCCACCTGCCGAAGCTGCTGATTGTCACCACGGTCACATCTGAACTCGCCATGCTGCCGGACGAGCTGACCGCGGTTGCGGTCAAGACCGCGCGGGCGGCGGGCTGCAAGGTGTTCCTCGACGAAGCCTACGGCGCGCGCTTCCGCCCGGTGATCCACGGCGGCGCGCCGTCGCTGTCGTTCGGAGCCGATCTCGTGGTCACCAATACCGACAAGGCCGGGCTGACCGGCCCGCGCGCCGGGGTGCTCTGCGGCGCGAGCGATACACTGGTGCCGGTCATCGCCAGGGCCAGCGAGCTTGGCATGGAGGCGCGCGCGCCGATCGCGGTCGGCGCGATGCGCAGCCTTCACGCCTTCACCGCGGAAATGCTGCTCGAAGAGGCCCGCGACGGTCTCGACCTGTCGGAAGCGCTGGAGGCGGCGCTGGGCGGCGGCCTCGTCCACCGCTCGGCCCTTGGCCCGAAGATCGACGAACAGGACCTGTTCGCGCGGGTGCTGGAGCTTGCGGGCGCCGAGAGGTCGGCGCGCGTGCCGGCCGAGGTCGCAGCGGCGGTGGGCATGCTCATGCTGCGCGCCAAGGGCATCGTGACCGTGAACACCCATGGTCAGCCCGGTGGACGTGTCTCGATCCGGCTGAAGCCCACGACCGGCGCCGTGGCGCGCGCGGGCGGGGCAGCGGCGGTCGCCGGGTGCCTGGTCGGAGCCATGGACGAGGTGGCGGCGCATCTCGAGGACGAGACCTGGTTCTCGGCGCTCCTGTTCGGAGAGGGGAAATGACCGACCGGAAACTGATCGCACGGCTCGACGACCGGCTCGACCGGCTCGTCAACATCGACATCGGCGAGCGCGGGGTGGAGCCCTTGTTCGCCGCCGCCCGAGACCTGCAGGGCGGCTCGCTCGCAGGCACCGCTGCCGATGCGCTGATGGCGGTGCCGATGGGCGGCACCGTGGTGATCACCACCGGCTCCGTGTCGCGTGCCTGGATCACGCCGGAGCTGGGCGAGAACGACGGTCCGTCCGGCGCGGCGGCGATCGCCCGAGCGCTCGTCCTCGAACGCAACGCGGCCTGCATCGTCCTTTGCGAGGAGACGCTGATCCCGGCGATCCGCGCGGTCATGGTCGCGGCGGGCCTCTTCCCCGTCGGCCTCGATCAGGCGCGGATCGCGCAAAAGGACCGGAGCCTCGCCACCGTCGTGATGATGCCCTATCCCACGACCGACGAGGAAGGCCGGGCCGCCGCACCCGCGATGCTCGACGCGCTCGCGCCGGACCTGCTCTTTTCGACTGAACGCGTCGGGCGCAACGACAGGGGCGTCTATCACTCGATGCGCGGCATCGACTACGGCATGGGCCGCGCGCGGGTCGATTTCCTCGTCGATGAGGCGCTTCAGAGAGGCATCCCGGTCGTGGCGGTCGGCGATGGCGGCAACGAGATCGGCATGGGCAAGGTCGCGGAGCACGTTCGCGCGCATGTGCCCTATGGCGAGAAGTGCAAGTGCGGCTGCGGAGGCGGCATCTGCGCGACGACCGGCTGCGACGTCCTCGTGACGGCAGCCTGTTCGAACTGGGGCTGCACCGCGATTGCCGCCGCGATGGCCGTCCGTGCCGGAAATCCCAGGCTCGTCCACACGGCCGAAGCCGAAGCGCGCCTGCTCGACGCGATGGTGGCGGCCGGCCTCATCAACTCCACCCACGGCATCATCGACGATGCCGTCGACGGTTTCCCCCGCGCCGCCCATATCGGCGTCGCGACGCTTTGCCAGACGATCATATCCCGCGCCCTGTGACCCCGGGCATTCCCAGACGAGAAAGACCCATGACCGACATCACTCCCGACCTTCTCGAAAAGATCCGCAGCCGCTTTCACCATGTCGAGGAATGCCCCTACCAGGGCCCCCGCATCTTCTTCGAGAATGCCGGTGGCGCGCTGACGCTGAAATCGGTCGTCGAGACCTCGGCAAAGTTCGCCGCGATCCCGGACAACCAGGGGCGCGACAACCCGGCGAGCCATGCGCTCGTCGAGGTGATCAACCGTGCGAAGGCCGACATGGCCGTGCTGATGAACGCCTCGTCGGGGCAGTTCTTCGTCGGCGAAAGCGGGACCGAACTCTTGTTCCGAATGATCCGCACCGCCTGCGTCAACGCGCCGAAAGGGGCCAAGGTGCTTGGCAGTTCGCTCGAACATCCGGCCTCGCGTTCAGCGGCGCGTCGGTGGGCCGAGATCGCCGGGCTCGACTACGTCAACGTCAAGCATGATGACACAACCGGCACCGTAACAGCCGAAGCTTACGCTGCGCATGTGACGCCCGATGTAGCGGTAGCGACGATCCTGCACACATCGCCCGTGACCGGAATGGGTGTCGATGTGGCCGCCGTCGCAGCGGCGATCCGCAAGGTCGCGCCCGACTGCGTGATCATTGTCGACGGCATCCAGCATGCCGCCCACGGCCAGCTCGACATCGACAGCTACGGCGTCGACGGCTACGCGATCTCGCCCTACAAGGTCTTCTCGCGCCACGGCTACGGAGTCGCCTGGATCTCGGACCGGCTCTCGCTCCTGCCGCACGACATGCTGATCGACGCGCCGGTCAAGGGCTGGGAGTTCGGCACGCGCGATACCGGTGCCTACGCGACCATGTCGGACGTTGTGGCTTACTTCGACTGGCTCGGCAGCGAGGTGTCACAAGAGACCGACCGCCGCCGCCGGATCGAGGCTGCGGGCCAAGCGATCCACGCCCACGAGAAGCGGCTCACGGACGCGATGATCCACGGCACGGGCAACATCAAGGGCCTCAAGGAGATGGAAAACGTCACCATCATTGGCGGCGCGGACAACCCGGCGCGCGAGGGGCTTGTGTCGATTGTCGTGAAGGACATGCCTTCGCCTGATGTCGTGGCGCGGCTGAACGAGCAGGGCATCCGGACGCACACCCGAAAAGCAGACCACTACTCGCGCAACATCCTCGATCCCCTGGGTCTGCCTGACTGCATCCGCGTGTCTATCTGCCATTACAATAGCGAGCGTGAAGTTTCTCAGTTTCTGGCAGCGCTCGAGGGGATCGTTTGTCGCGTGAATGCCTGAAGCCCGCCGCGGCCCACCATCGCCGTTGACCTCGACAATCGCGGCTGATCCCCGGCTCCTTGGCGCCGTTGTTGGCATGACCCGCGCTATGCACAGCTGGGGATCGGCGCTGACCCATCACCCGCATGTTCACATGATGGTCCCAGGCGGCCTGTCGCCGGAGTGCAGGCGATGGCTCGCCTGCCACCACGGGTTCTTTCGTTGCAGCCGGGTCTTCTCGCGTCTGTCGCGCTGGCTTTTTCTGTAAGGGTTGGCGGCGCGGCACAAGGCGGTGAGCTTCAGCTTTTCGCCGCTTACATCGCTCCGCCTTGCAAGATCGAGTATGGTGTCTTCGGGAAACCTCTCTTCGGCGGAACCGAGGCGGTGCCGGCCCATCCGTTCGGAGCTCGACACAGATTTCGGCCATGCACGCCGGCATGGTTTCCCAAAGACAGCTCCCGGCCCCCGGCATCTTCCACCTTGGCAGGATTTCCAACGCGGGCCGACCAAGCTCCAAGCCGACCACTCACACCCCGTCCCGCATCGGAATTCCTTCACCAAACCGGACAGGCGAAAAGCGGCCGCGCCGAGTTCCTGCACTCTCGTTGGCAGCCGTTTGGGCCGCATCGCAGAACCGATGGCGCACTGCCATCCAACATGAGGACAAGGCTGCACTTCCTGAGGCCTGCCAGAGCGAGAACCGGCAGCATTAACATAGGAGAAGTCAGCTCAAACGGTCTCGTGCTGAAGAAAGAGCTCGTACTCGTGGACCTTTGAGAATCCGAGCCGTTCGTACACGGGGCGCCCCATTTCGGTCGCCTGCAGGACGGCGTGCCTTGCTCCCCGCCGTTTACCTTCAGCCATCGCGTGAAGCGTCATTGCCGTTCCGATCCCGAGTTTTCGCGCCGCCGGCAAAGTGGCAACGGCGTAAACACCTGCCAGATCAGCGGCCATCACCAGGGAACTTACGGCCACCGGTTCTCCCTCGAGGTATCCAACGTAGCGCGGCTGGCTTTCGAATTTTTCCTCCGGAATCGCCGCTTCGCAACGACTCATCGCTTCGCGGACATCGTCGGTGAGTTCAAACGCATCGCAGGTTAGCCACGCCCAATCATAACGACCCTTTCGACCTTCGACGGGACGCACCGTCAGTCCTTCGACTTTCGGTCCGTCGGACAAGTCTGAAAGGTCCTTGAGCATAGCCGGATCACTGCCTTCCCGCTCGAGACCGGCGTCAGCGAGCCTGTCCCTTACGGCATCTGATGAAGCAACTGCACTCAGCCGCCAGAGAACCGGCGTACCTCTTTCCTCAATACTCTTTCCGGCGCTCTCCAACGCACGATCAATGGTGGTTTGCTCGCCCGTCATCAGGATCACCGAGTTGAAAAGGCAATGCGGAATTGGTGTGTAGAGGCAAACCGCGCCTGGAATTACCTCGTAACGCGATCCATCGGCCAAGGCGTATGCACCCCAATAGGCGACAAGACTCGCGTCCATCCTTCCAAGAAGCTCTGCATCTGACGACACGTCTGAACCCCCAACCAACCCCTGCGCCCGGGAATCATCCGAAATCATACATCAGACCGAGTCCGGTTCCGGAGAATCTTTCCTCGGGGTGTTGCGCTCGGCACCGAAGATACGAAACCCGTCCCCTGCGTCGGGCCTTCGTCGATGAGTTCGGCCCATTCATATCCGAATGCCGCGCCGGATGACGCACAGCAAGCTGGCTGCCCGAGGAAGCTGTTGCGGTGACAAGGGTGGTCTTCGCCTCGGGAGTGGCGCTCCCCGCGCTGCGTCAGGCCGGTACTCCAGGGGCGTGGATAATGCGCCCACCGCATATGGTCAGGGACACTCCCAGTTCGGAGATCCGGCTCGGGTCCGTGGCTTCGATGTCCCCGCCCAGCATCACGAGATCGGCGGCGAGCCCGGGGCGCAGGGTTCCCGTCATGTGGTCGCGATGCGCCGCCCAGGCACCGCCCGCCGTGTAGGCGTGCAGCGTTTCCATCAGGGACAGTCGCTCGTCGCGGGCGCCGTCGTAGGGCTCGCGCGTCAATGCCGCCGCGATGCCGCGAAGCACCGAGACGTCAGCCACGGGCCAGTCGCTGGAGAAGGCGACGGGGGCGCCGGCTTCGGTCAGGCTGCGCCACAGGTAGGCATCCGCCCAACGCTCTGCGCCGATCCGCGACAATGTCGGCTGCAACGGGAAATCCATCGCCCCCGGCGCATGGGGCGGTTGCAGGCTCGCGGTGACGCAGAGCGTCCCCAGCCGGGGGATGTCGACGGGGTCGATCAACTCGATATGTTCGATGCGGTGGCGACTGTCGCGAGGGCCATTGGCGGCGCGGGCAGCCTGATAGCCGTCGATTACCGTCCGAACCGCGCCGTCGCCGATGGCATGAACCGCGATCTGCAAGCCGCGCCGGTCGATCTCCGTGGCGATCTCATCGAAGCGCTCCGGCGGGAACAGCGGCTCTGAGCGATGGCCGGGCTGGTCGGGGTAGTCCCGGAGCATGTAGGCGGTCCTGCTGTCGATCACCCCGTCCATGAACATCTTGACGAAGCCGGAACTGATCCAGTCATCGTCGAATTCCGCCGCCATGGCCGAGGCGCGGTCGAGCGCGTCCAGCCCCATGTGAGGCTTGAAATGGAACGGCACCTTGACCCGCAGGGCCAGCGTGCCCTCCGCGCGCATCTCGGCGAGCAGTTCCAGCGTGTAGCGGTTGCCGTCCATGTTGACGAGGCTGGTCACGCCATGCGCGGCGCAATGCATCATCCCCTTCAGAAGCAGTGCCTTGTCGGCGGCACGCTCGGTCTCCGTGGGCCGGGGATCGGGCTCCTCGCCCGTAGCAATGCCGAGGTTGATGCGCCCTTCGCCCGAGTAGGCGATCAGCGGGCCGAAGGCCTCGAACTCGCGCAGTTCGCCGGTGGCGAGGCCGTCAGCACCCATGACGACCTCGTGGCCATGCGGCATCTCGGCGCCATGAAGAAGCCCGGCGGCCTCCAGCGCGGCGGTGTTGGCCCAGACGGTATGCAGGTCGGGCGACATCATCGCGATGGGGCGGTCCGCGATCATCGCGTCGAGGTCGTGGCGCGTGGCGGGCCTGTCGAGGATGCCGTAATGCGCCTCCTGCGCCATGAGTAGCGGCATCTCGGGGTTCGCCGCGGCGAAGCTGCGGAAGGCGGCGGCTACCGCGTCGGCGCCGTGCAGATGGCCGATGTGCAGATGCGTCAGGTCTGCGCCGCCAAGACCCACATGCAGGTGCCCTTCAAAGAAGCCGGGCAGAACCGTCCGTCCGCCCGCGTCGATGATACTCGTCCCCGGGCCGGCCAATGCCGCTATCTCCGCCGCGCCGCCCACCGCGAGGATGCGCTCACCGGCAAGGGCAACGGCCTCGGCGCGGGGGTGGCCCGGGTCCATGGTCAAGACGCGGGCATTGGTCAGGATCAGATCGGCGGTGGTCATGTGGGTCGTATCCCGAGAATACCCGCGCAGCGGTTCGACCGCCCCCGTCGGAGGCGCGGACGGGTCACCGGAGCGGCGGCGTGGCTTACTTCAGCTTGATGGCGAAGTGCTTGCGTACCGGCTCCTCGATGGTCCAGGTGCCCTTGAAGGTCGGCTCGACCACGAAGGCGTCGCCAGGCGTCAGAGTGACGGGGGCGCCGCCGTCGGGGGTGATGGTGATGCGGCCCTCGATCAGGTGAACGAACTCGTAGAACTGGTAGCTCGCGTGCCAGGTGCCGGTCGTCGCCTCCCAGGTGCCGGAGATCATGCTGCCATCGAGCGAGGCGTGCTGCACCCAGTAGCGCATCGTGGGATTGCCTTCGGTCTTGGTCCAGCCATCCAGGTCGGTGGTGATGGGCTCAGGACCCGGTTCGGGGAAGCGGAAAACCGTATCGCTCATATCTATCCTCATCAGGCGGCTCGTTGGTCACCGCACTTGGTAGGCGGCGCCCGCGCATAGCGCAAGCCAGATGATCCGAGCGGGTGCGCGATCACCTAAGGGGCTGGCGAGCGGGCGCGAAATCAGTCAAAGACCAAAGCGCGCGAAAGGCACAGGCAGGGACAGGGGATGAGTATGGACATCCGTAAGGCCAGAGCATCGGATGCCGCGCATCTGGTGCGCTTCATCAACATGGCGGCAGACGACCTTCCGCTGCATTTCTGGCGAAAGACGGTCGGCCCGGAGGGTGACCCCTGGGCGCTCGGTCAGGAGCGCGCGGCACGCGAGACGGGGAACTTCTCCTACCGCAACGCTTGGCTGACCGAGGTCGACGGCGCGGTCGCCGCCTGCCTTCTGGGCTATGCAGCCGAGGCGGAACCTGGCCCGATCGATCCGGACACGCCGCCGATCTTCGTGCCGCTTCTGGAGCTGGAAGCTCTCGCGCCAGGGTCGTGGTACCTGAATGTTCTGGCCACCTACGAGGCCTTTCGCGGCAAGGGTTTGGGCAGCGCGTTGCTGACTCATGCCGAAGAAATCGCAGCCGCCGCCGGTCACGACACCATCAGCCTGATCGCAGAGGACACGCATCTGGATGCGCTCCGCCTCTATTCGGCGAAGGGTTACCGGCAGGTCGCCCGCCGTCCAGTCGTCAAAGGCGACTGGGATGTCGATGCGAGCGAATGGATCTTTTTCACGAAGCCCGTCAGAGCCACCTGATCCGGCGACGCAGGGCCGCATTCGGAGTGAGCCGGGTCACCGGCGCTTCGTCAGCTTGACGACGCTGACCCGCGAGACCGGGATACACCGAAACTCCCCGAGGGCCATGCTGGCCGCCGCACGAGTCGCGCGGTTTTCACATGATGGGCAGGATTTCGGACCGGTCTTTCTGCGGGTCGAGGCTGAGATCGCGCTCCGGTGATCGTGGCGTAGGCGCGTTGAAGCTGCGGTTTGGACCCGAGCGACGTTTAGGGAGAGTCCGGTTGCGAGCCCAGAGTGATTGATAATAATTTTATTTATCATATGGATAGTGGAAATTCGAGGGGTCGCGGCGTAAGGCCGTTGACACAAGGGAGAAGTTGGCGATCCCGGAAGGACTCGAACCCTCAGCCTGCTGATTAGAAGTCAGCTGCTCTATCCAGTTGAGCTACGGGACCGCTTCGCTTCCTTTAGCGGGTCACGCCCCTTGCGTGCAAGGCTCCTGTCGGGCCAGCATTCCGGGTGCGCGGACCGGGCTCGTCGGGCGCGTACAGACCGGAGGCGTCCTATGCGTGATTTCGACGAGATCTTTGCCATCGCGGCAGCTCGGAAGGGCGGTCCTTCCGACCTCGAGGCGCGGCTCGCGAAGCCCCTCTCACGCGAGGCGCTCACCGTGATTTCCGATGATCGCTGGCTTTCGGCGATGGCCAAGTGCCTGTTTCAGGCCGGTTTCCACTGGAAGGTGATCGAGGCGAAATGGGACGGGTTCGAAGCCGCCTTCGATGGCTTCAATCCCGCCCGGGTCGCGCTTTACGGCGATCGGGACATGGACCGGCTGCTTGCAGACACCGGCATCGTCCGCAATGGCGCCAAGATCGCCGCCGTCATCGCCAACGCGGTCTTCCTGACCGACCTCGCCCGCGAGCATGGCAGCGCCGCCCGGTTCTTCAGCGACTGGCCGGACGAGGATCAGGTCGGTCTAACCGCACTCATGGCGAAGCGCGGGGCCCGGCTCGGCGGCGTGACCGGCCAGCGGGTGCTGCGTCTGATGGGAAGTGACGCCTTCATTCTTTCGGCCGATGTGATCGCCCGGCTGATCGCCGAAGGTGTCGTCGACAAGGCACCGACGTCCAAGCGTGACCTTGCGGCGGTACAGGAAGCCTTCAACCACTGGCGCGCTCAGTCTGGCCGCAGCCTGACCGAGATCAGCCAGATCCTCGCGATGAGCGTGGGCGACTGACCCTCCGGCCTCAGCCGAGTGCGCGCGTCATGAAGACCGAATTGGGATCGGGCCGGTAGCCCTCGAAGGGAGGGCATTCCTCGAACCCCGCCCGCGCGTAGAGACCGCGTGCGGCGGCAAAGAGAGGTTCGCTGCCGGTCTCGAGGCTGAGCCGCCCGTAACCTGCCGCGCGCGCCGCCACGATCAAATGATCTAGCATCGCCTGCGCCAGACCGCGGCCGCGAAGTTCGGCCAGGACGTGCATCGACTTGATCTCGGCATGGGTTGCGTCGATTCGTTTCAGCGCCCCCATTCCGACCGGCCGGTTGTCCTCGCGCATGACGAAGAAGTCGATGTCCGGCCCTGCGAGCGCATGCGCATCGAGCATGTGGATGCTTTCGGGCGGGGTTTCCGCATGCATGGCGGCGGTGTGACGCTCCATCAGCAGGGCGAGATCGGTCGTCAGAGGGCTCTCGGGGCGGATCGTGGTCATGAGGCGGTTCCTTTCGGTCGCCAAGCCACACCATTACAGGCGGGAAATCAATGCCCCGCGCCGCCGCCGGGGAAGCCGGCACCGCGCCGGGGCCGGAGCCCTGATGAGCCGAACACCCGGATCCGGCGGCAGCCGGAACCGACCTAGCCGATCTGACTACCCCCAAGAACTATATCGACGCGTTGTCGATCGCTGGGCTACTCTAACTGTATCAGCCGAAATCTCTTTTGCGATGAGGTTGTTTCATATGGTGCCAGACACCCGTTCTCAGGCAAACCCGTCCGGCGCAGAGTTGCCCGGCACCCGCAGCCCGGTCCTCACGGCGAGTAATCTGTGCAAATCCTACGGCGCCGGGCCGGCCCTTCGCGGGTTGACGTTCTCTCTGCAGCCGGGGCGCGTGCTGGGTTTCCTTGGCCCCAACGGCGCGGGCAAGACGACGACGATCCGGATATTGACGACAATGCTGGAGCCGACATCGGGCGATTTCTCGGTGGCCGGTGTCAGTTCGAAGGACCCCAAGAAGATCCGCCGCAAGATCGGTGTTCTGCCCGAAGGACTGGGGTTTCCGAACGGCGTCACCGCGATCGAGTACCTGGTCTATTTCGGTCGCCTGTTCGGGCGTTCGGCGGACGAGGCCCGGAGCGTGGGCCTCGCGCTGCTCAAGGACGTGGGTATGCAGAACCGGGTCGACTCGGCGATCGGCACATTCTCTCACGGCATGCGGCAGCGTCTGGGGATTGCCCGTGCGCTCGTCAACGATCCGGCGGTCGTTTTTCTGGATGAGCCGACGCTGGGGCTCGATCCGCGAGGGCAGACGGAATTGCTGGCGCTGATCCGGCGCATCGCGCATGAGCGCAATGCCGGCGTCGTCCTGTCGAGCCACCTGCTGCCGGAAATCGAGAATACCTGCGACGACCTCGTCATTCTGAATGCGGGACGGGTGGTGGCGGAAGGCACCGTGGCCCAGGTCACCCGCCGCGCGAAACGCGCGCTCGACAACCGGGTGGCCGCGCGCATCCGCGTTCCGAAAGACGCCGTGGCCGGTGCCGCGACCGTTCTGCGGTCGGTGCCGGGCGTCACCGGGGCGATGCCGAACGAAACCGATCCCGGCTGGCTGGTCGTGGACCATGCCGGCCCCGAAGATCCCGACGCGCGTCCCGAAGATCGCGGCCTGAACCCGGTGCTCGCGGCGCTCATCGCCGCGGATATCCCGGTCATCGGGCTCGAGGTCGAGGGCCGCCGCTTGCAGGACGTGTTCCTCGAACTGACCGCCGAGGCGATCGAATGAACGCCCGGTCCAACGCGGGAGATGAGACGGCGCGTGCCGCTCCCGAAAATTCTCTCGGCTGGACCGTGTTCCGGCATGAGCTCACCGAACTCTGGGCAGGGGGGCATGTGCTCAACCTGCTGATCCTGTTCAGCGTGCTGATGTCGATCACGGCCTATCTGGTGGCGACCAACAACGAGATACAGCTGCTCCCGCTGAACGAAACGGTGCTGGTGGCACTTCTCGCCGCGATCACCTTCGGGCTCTTCACCGGTCTTGTCCTCGCCGCCGAAAGCATCAGCGGGGAGCGGGAACGCGCGACGCTGGAGGCGCTGCTGCTCACGCCGGTCTCGCGGCGCCAGATCGTCTGGGGCAAGTTTCTGGCCGCCCTGTCGCC
The DNA here is from genome assembly GCF_033436765.1 of Defluviimonas sp. D31. Lineage (NCBI taxonomy): Bacteria > Pseudomonadati > Pseudomonadota > Alphaproteobacteria > Rhodobacterales > Paracoccaceae > Albidovulum > Defluviimonas sp. D31. The sequence continues at coordinate 152,456 of NZ_JAWQFN010000008.1, read as the reverse complement.
GTGGCCGGTGACGCTGGCCCTGTCCGCGCCGTACCTGATCGTGTTGTCGAAGGGCGACCCGATCCTCGGCCCGGTTCTCTTCTGGGGCGCGATTGTCGGAACGCTCCTGGCGATCACGTTCATCGGTCTTGGAATGCTGATCAGCATCTGGTCTCGCTCGACCAAGGTCAGCCTGTCGGCAACGCTGCTGATCTACGTCCTGGCGCTCCTGCCGGCGCAGCTTCCCACCGAATTCCAGAACACGACCGCGGGATACATCCTGTCCGTCGTCAACCCGGTGGATGCGTCGCGCCGGTTCCTGAGGAGTGTGCTCGTAGACAACCGGCCGCCCGGTGAGCTCTGGGCCTTTCTCGTGGTGCCGGCCGTCTTCATCGCGCTGCTGCTCGGCGTTCTTCTGATCTACGCTGCGCCGCGCCTCGGGCTGGAGCCCGCAAATCCGTTCCGATTCGGATCGGGAGCAGCGCGCAGGAAGTCGGACGCGCGGGGCGGCGACACCGGAACGCCGGGCAACTCAGCGGGGGGGAGCAAATGAGCCTTCAAAAAGATGCGTCCGCGCGGCAGCCCGTGCAACCTGACCCCGCATCCGCTCCGCCGCTCTGGTGGATCATCGCCAAGCAGGAGCTGATCGACCTCTGGATCGGCGGCCGCGTGCTGATCCTGCTCATCCTGTTCAGCATCCTGATGTCGACCGCGGCGGTCCTGCAGAACACCGAAAGCCAGATCAGCGCGATTCCCGCAGCCGAGATGGTCTACCTGACCTTGCTGGGCAGCGTCTCGTTCGGCGTGCTGATCAGCATGATCCTCGGTGCCGACAGCATCAGTGGCGAACGCGAGCGCGCCACGCTCGAAGCTCTGCTTCTCACCCCGGCGAGCCGCAGCCAGATCGTGCTCGGCAAGTTCCTCGCGGCGATCTCGCCCTGGCCGGCGGCACTGATCCTTTCGATACCCTACATGGCCGTCGTCGCGCGCGGGGACGCGGTCTTCGGCCAGGCGGTCGTGATCGGAACACTTCTGGGAACGGTCCTCGCGGCGGCGTTCACCGGGTTCGGCATGCTGGTCAGCATTTGGTCGAAGTCGAACAAGAAGAGCCTGCTCGCCTGCCTGCTGATCTATGTGATCCTGCTCATACCGACCCAGTTTCCCGGCGGCGCCCACAAGGGAGACCTCGGCTACTTCATCCAGCAACTGAATCCCCTGCAGGCCACCAGCGCGTTTATCGAGAAGCTACTCGTCAATAACCGTACCCTCGCGGAGCAGTCGGGTTATCTCGTCGCGACCCTGTTGTCGGCCGCGGTCATCCTCGTCGTGTTGTTCGGCTATGCCGCCCCGCGGATGCGGCTCGACGGCGGCGCGCCGCGGCTGTTCGGCAAGGGCGGGAAGGGCGCGGCGGTGGCCGTTCTGGTCGCGGTGGCGGCGTCGTTCCTGTCGCCCTTGCCGGCTCCGGCGCAGGAATGGGTCCCGGGGCAGGCGCTCGAGATCGGGATCGACCTCAAGTACAAGACGGTGAACGCCGGCGACGAGGTCGAGTTCACCACGACCGTGGTGAACAACGGGCCGCGGCCATCTGTGCCGCTGAACGTCGCGATGAACATCATCAAGACCCAGATCGGAGATCCGGTCGATCCCGAGGACTGGTCCCCCGAGCGGACCCAGGCGCTCGACCCGATCGCGCCGGGCGAGTCCGTCGAGCAGTCCTGGGTCGTCGACGCGATCCTGGAAGGCGACTTCCTGGTCTATCTGACGGTCGTCCCGACGCCCGACGGCCCCGAGGCGACGAGCCAGCCCGTGTCCAGTCCCGGCCTCCATCTGACGGTCTTGCCGTTCGAAAGCTCCAACCCTGCCGGCGTGCTGCCGGTTGCGATCGGTGTGCCGGTCGCGCTGATCCTCCTCTCGCTGCTTTCCCGCCGGTCCAGAAGATGGCGGCGCGGCAACGATGCCGCCGGGGCCGCCAGATGACCCTCTGTCACAGTCGAACACATGAACCGTTTACGTGTGGGGAGATCTGCCAATGGAATACTTGATGAGTATCGATTCGATCGTAAGCCTGATCAGCGGCGCGATCATGGGCGGGCTTGCGAGCATGTTCGCCAAGGGTTTCGGTCTGGTCGGCAACATAGCGGCCGGCCTGGCGGGAGGGCTCGCCGGTGGCATGGTCTTTGACACGCTCGACTTCATGAATGTCGGGGATCTGGCCGATCCCGCGATCGCCGGCTTCGCCGGATCAGCTCTCACGATGGCGGTTGTCACGGCGATTCGCCGCGCGCCTTGAGATTTGCGATCATCTGGCCGTCTGCCGCCGTCGCGCTGCCCGAAAGAAACGCGACGGCATCCCGGCGTATTCATGTAACCTCGACCGGCTTGGCCAACGCGCCCTCTACTTGGCGAGCGACGGGATGAAGAGTGGCATCAGAAGGGCCCCGATCCACATCGACGCCCCCGCGACCCAGGCGGTGAGCGACAGGAGCGCGCCTCCCGACACCGCCGCTCCGACAGCGCAGCCGCCGGCGAGCATGCTGCCGAAGCCCATGAGCACGGCCCCGATCAGGTAACGGTCCATCGGGGCGTCGGGACCGAAGCGCGCGATACCGAATTCGCGCGTGGCGAGCGACATGGCCAGCGATCCCGCGAACACGCCGGGCACGAGGCCAACGGCGAAACTGAGGGGCAGATAGCGTTCGTTCACGAGCCCCATCAGCGTGTCGGCCGACGGGCCCGTAAAGGTGATGCTCGAGACCGGCACGATCTCAAGCGACACCGCCGCCACGCTGGACGTCACGATCCAGCCGGCCGCGACCGCAAGGCCGACGAAGATCGCCGCGAGGACATGGCTCGGTGCCGGCGCCCGCCGGAAGGCCGCGACGACTGCGGCGACAAGGACGATCGCAGCGACCGCGGCGGCCGCGCCGGACCCGATGCCGAACCTCTCCCCCAAGCTGCGGCCGACGCCGCCCTCGACCATCCAAAGCCGCGCGAGGGCTTCCCGGGCGGGCGAGAGAACGCCGCGGAGGCTCGCCTGGGCCACGAGCGTGACGACGAGGCCGGTCATGATCGCGCGCAGGTTCCCGGTGGCCGAGAGAACGAGCAGCCGGCTCACGCATCCGCGCGCGAGGATCATGCCCGCGCCGAACATGAGCCCGCCGATGATGGCGCCGGACAGGCTGCCGGTCGCCGCGAGCTGGCGGGCCGCCGATACGTCGATTAGGCCCAGTGCCACGGCGCCCTGGGTGACCGATACGGCCGTCGCGAAGACGATGATCCAGACGAGCATTCGCGGCCCGATGGCGAACGCTCCCACTTCGAGCGTAGCGCCACGCAGGCAGAAACGCGAATGCTGTGCCGCCGCGCCGAACACCGCGCCGATGAGAAGACCGGAACCGAACAGCACCACCGGCTCGCCCAGCCGGTCGATCAGCGTTTCGAGCATGGTGTCTCCTGATCCATCGACCTGCCTCTAGCGCGGGCGCAAGTGGCGCGGCATGACCTGCATCAAACCTCTTGCCCTACTGGCCGGCGGCCTCCCGCGCGATGGAATCGAGGAGCGCCTGCACCTCCTGCATCGGGCCGTCGGGCAGGTTGCGAAAACCGATCGCGACCTCGCCCTCTCTGTCGGTCACGAAGATGCCGTAGGGGCAGTGCGCGACGTTCATCGGATCGGCCTCCATCACCTTCCGGGATAGCTGCGCCGAGCAGAAAATGAAGATGTCGGCCGCGTCGAAGATCTTGACGTCGCTGCCGACGTCCGCGCCGGTGCGGTTGAGCATGTCGCCGACATGGCTGACATAGTCGATCACCAGGCCTTGGCCGACGATGGCGCTCTCGACGCTGAAGGTCGCGTCCTCGAAGCTGCCCTCGAAGGGGTAGGTGGTCGCGTTCTGCGCGGCCGCGCCAGTGGCGGAGACCGCAAGCGCGGCGAGCGCCGCTTTCCATCTCATCTGCATGTCAGTTCCTCCGTGTTTGGAAACCGGTCTTCCTAGCCGAAGATGTCGGCTGTGATGCCCGCGTACCATCCGAGGCTTTCCTCGTAGGTCGCCTTGCGAAGTGCCGCGTCTTCGCCGGTCTGGCTGATGAAGCTGTCGACGCTGGCGACCTTCTCGTCCGTCGCCTCGTAGGAAGCGCCGACCTTCACGCCGTCGTCGGTGGTGATCAGCGACCAGCAGGTGTTGGAATACTTCGCCGGAAACGCCTTCGAGCCGAGCAGTTCGGCCCGGATCACCATAGCCGCGACCTTGGCCTGGCTGTTCGCGGCAAAGGCGGATTTCGGCATGTCGCCCTGCGCCGATGCGTCGCCCAGGACGAAGACCTTCGGATCGGCGCGGCTGGCCATGGAATGCGGATCGACCGGCACCCAGCCGCTATCGTCCGTCACGCCCGCCGCTTCGGCGATGGCGCCGGCCTTCTGGCCGGGGATCACGTTGCAGACATCGACGCTTTCGACCTCGCCGTCGATCACCACCTCCATGGCCTCGGGGCGCAGCTCGACCTTGTCGCCGCCGAAATCCGGGCCGATCCGGGTGATCATCCCCGTGTAGTGCCTCTGCCAGCCCTCTTCGAAGAGCGCCTGCTTGGAGTATTTCTCCTTCGGATCGACAAGCAGGATCTTCGCCGAGGGGTTCGCCTGTTTCAGAAGATGCGCGACCATCGAGATCCGCTCATAGGGTCCCGGCGGGCAGCGGTAGGGATTGGGCGGCGCGATCATGCAGAAGGTGCCGCCCTCGGGCATCGCCTCCACCTGCGCCTTGAGGAGCTGGGTCTGGGGTCCGGCCTTGTAGGCATGCGGCATGATCTCGGCCTTGGAAAGATCCCAGCCCGTCACCGAGCCATCGACGAAGTCGATCCCCGGCGCGATGACGAGCCGGTCGTAGGAGAGCACCTCGCCGCCCGCCAGCGTCACGGTTCCGGCATCGCGGTCGACACCCGCCGCCATGTCGCGGGCAAGCGTTATGCCATAGTCGGAGGCGAGCTTGTCGTAGCGGTGGCCGAGGCTCTCGAAGTCGCGGAAGCCGCCTAGGTAGAGGTTGGAGAAGAAGCAGGTGTAGTAGACCTCGCTGGGTTCGACGAGGGTCACGTCGATCGCGCCCTCGGAATCCTTCGCGATGTAGCGCGCGCAGGTGGCCCCGCCCGCACCGCCGCCAATGACGACCACCCGGGGCTTCGCCTGCCCGAAGACGGCGGGCGCCCCGAGCACCGCACCGGCCGCCGCCATCGTGCCAAGAAATCCGCGTCTCTGCATCGTCATCGTCATTCCTCCCGTTATTGAAATCACTCCGTCAAGGTCGCGAAATAGGCGGCGAGCGCCGCGATCTCTTCCTCGGCAAGGCGCCCGGCCATCATCTGCATGACCGGGTGCGGCCTCAGCTTCTGCTTGTAGGCGTGCATGGCCAGCACGAAATCTTCCTCGGGCCAGCGCGTGATGGAAGGGATGCCGGCATCCCCTCCATCGGCGCGGTGACAGGTCTGGCATTCGCCCGCGAGGTATTCGCCGTAGGCCGGATCGCCCTTCAAGGCGAGGATGTCCGGCGGCAGTTCGGGCAGGCTGCGGCGCGCGGTCGGCTCCGCCTCGGGGATGTCGCGCGGGCGGTCGGAGTAATCGCGCAGGAAAGCGAGGAGGTCGGCGCGGTTGGTCTCGTCCTTCAGGCCAGGATAGGACATGCGCGTCCCCGAGGCGAACGTGCGCGGGTTCGCGACATAGGCGTCGAGGGTCTTGAGCGTCCAGATGAGGCCGTCCCGCCCGGCGCGGGTCAGGCTTTTCGAATAAGCGAACCCGTCGACGGCGGCGGCGCGTCTGCCGAAGACGCCGTTGAGCTTGGGACCTATGGCGTTCTCAGCCTCCGGCCCGATCTCGTGGCAGCCAGAGCACTCGCCGAAGATCTCGGCCCCGCGTTCGGCATCGCCGATCTCGGCCGCGCGCAGAGCGGTCGTGCCCGGCGCCCCGGCGAGCGCTAGGCAAAGGGCGAGGCATGTCGCGCCCCGCCCGGCCATCTCACCCACCGACCGAGGCGAGATACGCGATAACCGCCTCGATCTCTTCGGGCTTCTTCAGGCCAGCGAAGGACATCTTGGTCCCCTTCATGTAGCCCTTGGGGTCGGCAAGGAACTCGGCAAGCGCCTCATGGCTCCAGACCAGTCCGCCTTCCGCGGCGGCCTGCATGGGCTTGGAGTAGCGAAAGCCCTCGACGCTGCCGGCTGCGCCATCGACGATGCCGTTCAGCGCCGGGCCGGTGGCGTTCTTGGCGCCCTCGCCGACCTTGTGGCAGGCCTGGCATTTCTTGAAGACCTTCGCGCCCGCCTCGATCAGCGCCGGATCGGCGGCGGCGGTCTCGGCGGTGGCCTCGCCGGCAGGCTCCGCGTCGGACTGTTCGGTTTCGGCCGCGGTTTCCTCCGTGGCGGCCAGTCCCGCAGCTGCCCCGACACGCAGGTCCGGGAGCGTTCCCGCGGGCTTGCCGTCCGGATCCGTCGGCGTGACTTTCAGCTCGACCGCGCGCTTGGTGACCTTCACCGGCTCCCGGCAACCTTGCATGCAGGGCGCGACGGAAAAGAGCGGGTACTCCGTCCCGGGCCGGTCGTCGGGGTAGAACCCCTCGGCGTTGGGCAGGACGATGTCCTTGAAGTTCGTTTGCGACAGCTCGAAATCGTCCTCCACGATCCCGTTCGAATAGAGCAGAAAGGCGGTGATCGCATAGGTCTCGTCCGCTGTGACGGTCTGGGCCGCGCCGAAGGGCATCGAGCGGTGGATATAGTCCCAGACGGTCGAGAGATGCGGCCAGTATGACCCGATCGTCTTGACCGGGCGGCGGTTCGTCAGCGACCCCTGTCCGCCGGCCAGCACCGGCCAGTTGTCGATGCCTTCCGCGAAGTCGCCGTGACAGGAGGCGCATTTCTCGGCAAACACTTCGTCGCCGGTGAAGACATCGCCCGAGCCGTCCGGCAGGCCGGTGCCGTCGGGCAGGACCGCGACATCCCAGGCCGCGATCTCCTCGGGCAGCGCGGCGCGGCCGAGGCCAAGCGGTTCGGCGAAAGCGGGCGCGGCCAGAAGCGCGAGCGCGGGGGCGAGAAGCTTAAGCGATTTCGACATTCTCGACCTCCCCGTCGGCCCGGACCCACCAGGTCTGGATGCCATTGTTATGGTAGACGTTGTTCAGCCCCCTGATCTCGCGCAGCTGGTTCTTGGTGGGCTGGACATAACCCGTCTCGTCGGCCGCGCGGGACTGCAGGAACATCTCGGACCCGTCCCAGTCGATGTCGAGGTGGAAGCGGGTGAGGGCCTTCGATTTCACGTCGCCCGTGAGCCGCGCCTCGACCCAGTTCACGCCGCCGTCGAGCGAGACGTCGACGCGCTCGATCTTGCCATGACCGGACCAGGCGAGGCCGGTGATCACCAGAGGCCCCTTGCCATGCCGGATCGGCGCCTGTGGGCTCGGCGAGGTGATGACCGATTTCGCATCCATAACCCAGGTCCATTTCCGCGCCCGGCCATCTGGCATCAGGTCGGTGTATTTCGAGGTCTCCTCGCGGCTTTCTACCGCCTGGTCGTAGACCCCGATCCGGCGCAGCCACTTGACCCACATGTTGCCTTCGAACCCCGGCACGACGAGCCGGACCGGGTAGCCGTGTTCCTTCCGCAGCGCCTCGCCATTGGCGAAGAAGGCGACGAGCACGTCGTCCATCGCCTTTTCCAGAGGCATCGAGCGGCCGTTCGAGGAGGCATCGGCGCCCTCGGCATAGACCCACTTGCCCTCGGGCTTCACGCCGGCCTCCTCCAGAAGCAGACGCAGCGGCACGCCGGTATATTCCATGTTGTGGATCATGCCTTGGGTGAACTGGCAGCCTTCAAGCTGCGCGCCGCCCCATTCCATGCCGCCATTGGCCGCGCATTCGCAGAAGGCGGTGGTGATCGTCCGCGGGAACCGCGTCAGATCCTCATAGGTGAAGACCAGCGGCCTCTCGACGAGGCCGCTGATCATCAGCCGGTAATCCTGTTTCGCCAGTTCGATCGCTCCGGAGTGGTGGCGTTCGAAGGCACAACCCTGTGGGGTTATCGTGCCTTCAAGAGCGTGAATCGGTGTGAAATTGATCGAGGAGACCGGACTTTCCGTCAGCCATTCGACATTGCGCCGGACGACGTGGGATTCGTAGTGGATCGGCATTCCGTAGGGCGACGCGTCGACCGGATCGCCGAAGGCGGAGGCCCAGTCCTGTACCTCGGTGATAAGGGGGTCGGCATCTTGCGCGCGGGCCAGCCCCACGGTTGCGACGGCGCTGCCGGCGGCGAGCCCGGCGCCGAGGAAGGCGCGGCGGCTGGTGCCCGTGTCATCGGTTCCAGACATTGAAACCTCCTGTCTCGTGGTCTTCTTCATCATTTCAGGCCCCCGCGACCTGCACGGAGGTGTTGGGGTCGATCGACACCGTGCCCTGCTTCTTGATCCACGCCTCGACGAGATCCCAGATCGCCGGGCCTTCGGTGCCCTCGTTGACGCTGGCCCAGCCGGCAACGGCATAGGTCTTGGCCGGGTCGACCGCCTCGCCGGACTTGAGCATCGTCATTTCGGTGATGCGGGAGCCCTGCGGCTTGGTCACGTCGATGCGGTAGCCCATGCCGCCGACCCGGACCATGTCGCCGCCCTGCTGGTAATAGGGGTCGGGGTTGAAGAGGTTGTCGGCCACGTCCTCGAGGATCGTGTGGAGCGTCTCGCCGGTCATCTCCGTGCGGTAGGCTGCCGGGTAGTTCATCGCGGTCGCGTTGTGCAGGTCCTCGCGGGTGATCGGCTCGCCCGGCAGCAGCGACGGCCCCCAGCGGAAGCCGGGCGACAGCGCGATGTCGGCCTGATGCTCGTCGATCAGCGCGTTGCAGATCAGGTCGTCCCAGGTGCCGTTGAAGTTGCCGCGCCGGTAGAGGAGGCTGTCGGTCGCGCCGATGACTTCCTCAAGCTCCGCCTTGAAGGGCTCGCGCTCGGCGTCGATCAGCGCGGCGACCTCGGCGTCAGGGGTGATCACGTCCGAGAAGATCGGGATCAGCTTGTGCTTGAAGCCCAACATCTGGCCGTTCTGGACGTCGAGATCGACACGGCTGATGAACTTGCCGTTCGAGCCGGAGGCAATCAGCAGCGTCTTGCCCACCATCACCGGCTCAGGCAGCGCGTCATGGGTATGGCCGGTCAGGATCACGTCGATCCCCTCGACATTGCCGGCCATCTTGCGGTCGACGTCGAAGCCGTTGTGGGAAAGCACGACGACCAGACCGGCGCCGGCGTCGCGGACCTCCTGAACGACCTCGGCCATGCGCTCCTCGCGTACACCGAAGGAAAGGCCCGGGAACATCCATTTCGGGTTGGCAATCGGAAGATACGGGAAGGCCTGGCCGATCACCGCGACCTTTGTCCCACCCGCCTCGAACATCTTGTAGGGCTCGTAGGCCGGTTCGTCCCATTCGGTGTCGAAGATGTTTGCGCCGAGGAAGGGGAAGGCGAGCCCCTCAACGATCTCAGTCACCCGGTCGATGCCGAGCGTGAACTCCCAGTGCGAGGTCATCGCATCGGGCTTCAGCGCGTTCATCACATTGACCATGTCCTGACCGAGCGTGCGCTGCGCGGTAAGCGAACCCTGCCATGTGTCGCCGCCATCGAGCAGAAGCGCATCGGGGCGCGCCGCGCGGATCGCCTTGATCACGGTCGCGCAGCGATCGAGCCCGCCCATCCGGCCGTAGCCCTTCGCCAGCGCCTCGAAATCCGGGTAGGTCAGCGCATAGGCATGGGGGCTGCCGGTCTCGATATTGAACATCTTCAGGAAATCGGCCCCCGTGACATGCGGCGGCACACCCCGGTTGTCGCCGACGCCGATGTTGATCTCGGGCTCGCGGAACCAGAGCGGCTTCATCTGGGCATGGATGTCGGTGATGTGGATGAGGGTCACGTTGCCGTAATCCTCGAACTTCAGGAGCTGGTCCTGCGTGAGCCGTTGCTGCGCGGCGAGCCGCGCCCAGTTGCCGACGCCCGACGCGCCCCAGAGCGCCGAAGCGGCTACCGTCGCCTGAAGAAAGTCCCGCCGCGAGATCATCTCTACGTCCTTATCCTTGGGCAAAGGCCCGCCCGCGCGCCGAAGCGCGAGCTGCCCTGCCTCGTCTTTCATTTAGCGGATGCAACGGCCAGGCGATGGACCGCCCGGCCGGCGTCACTAGTTGCGCACCGACGGCCCCTCGACCGACAGCCCGTTGCCGCGCGAGGCGACGTAAAGCTCCAGCGCGATGAACTCCGGTGAGCCCGGCTTGAAGGTCTCGGCCCGCGTGTCGCGGATGCAGCCCTTGAAGCGGTTGTGGATCGACGAGAGTTTGGCGTCCTTCAGCCGGTAGACCGGGAAGCCGTTGATCTGGCCCTGGCTCAGGTGGTCGGCGCGGATGAAGTTGCCGTAATTGTCCTCGTGACAGTTCGAACAGGCGAGTTCGAGCTGGCCATAGCGGGTGTAGTACATCTCCTTGCCCTTCTCCCAGTAGGACTGGGCGGGCCCGTCGACGGCCACGTTCATCGGCATCCCGCGCGAGACCGAGGAGATGAGCGCCGTCATGTTGACCATGTCGGAGCTATCCCATTCCCAGGCCTCGGCGCCCATGCGCTCGGTCCGGCACTCGTTGACATACATCTCGAGCGTGTACATGTCGCCCTTCGCCTCGTTGAACTTCGGCATCTGGGTCCGCACACCCGCCATGCTTTCGGGCGCCTCGTGGCAGGAGGCACAGGCCTTGCCCTCGCTGCCGTCGACCGCGTTCCAGACCTCGGTCGCGGCCTCGACGCCGAGCATGCCCGGGTTGTCGAAGTCGTCGGCCTGCATCACGCGGGTATCGTCCTCGCGGAAGTGCCAGCCGGAATACTGTTCGCTCAATCCATCGATATATTCGGGCGCCTTGTCGGTTCGGGTGACCATCTGGATATCGCCGTTGACGACCAGCGTGTCATCCACGGGATCCGCAGCCGCCGTCAGGCCCGAGAGCGCAAGGGCCGCGAGGGCGCAGGTGCCGGCGAGTAATCTCATCTTCATCCGTTATCCTCCCTGAGAGGCGTCCGCCGGTCAGGCCGGCAGACGCGCTGTCCTCGCCCGTCGTCAGGCGACCTCGATCGCCTTGGTTTCCTCGTAGACGGAGCCGTCATCGTCGTACCAGGTGAACTTGAACTCTCCGGTCGCATCGACCTTGGCGTCGAACTCGAAATACGGGTTGGTCGAGATCGCCGGCTCCAGCGTCACGTCGATGACGTTCTGGCCGTTGAAGTCGCAGGTGAAGCGATTGATGATCGAGCGCGGGATCAGGCTCCCGTCCTTGTCCTTGCGCTGGCCCGACTCCATCGGGTGGCTGATCAGCGTCTTGATTGTCACCACGTCGCCGGCAGCGGCCGAACTCGGGACCTTCACGCGGGGTTTGACGTCTTTTGCCATTTTCTTGCTCCCTTGCCTCAGCCGCCGCAGCCGCCGATGGTGACCTTGACCGTGGCCTGCGCCTGCACGACGCTGCCGTCGGCCATCTTAGCCATGGCGATCACGTCCTGGGTCTTGGCCAGCCGGATCCGCGTGGAAACCGCCTGCGACCCGGCCGCCGGGCCGAAGTTGAACGTGCCGACGGCGGGTGTCGGGTTCCCCGCAGCCATGAGCATGATGGCCGTGGCCCCCGGCGCGGAGACCGAGATCGGCACCGTGTTGCCATTCTCCGCGATCTCGGGCGCCGTCAGGGTGAGCCCGCCGGCCCCAATCTCGGCGCCGCCAGAGAAAGCCGCCGTGAGCTCCTCGACCGTCGCCGCGCGCCCTTGCCGCGGCAGGACGGCAAGGGCGACGCCGCCGAGGCCGATCGCCATCGCGTTACGTCTGGATAGTTGCATCGCTTGGTTCCTTCTCATTCGATCCGTCCGTCCCCACCCGCTCATTCCTTGAGCGTCAGGAGATAGGCCACCACGTCCTCGATCTGCTGCGCCGTCAGCAACGGCGCCAGTTCGCCCTCGGCAGCCTTGCCGGTGAAGGCGTCGCCGGGGCGGATGTAGCCCTCGTTCTTGTAGAAGGACGGCATGATCGTGCCGTCGAAGGTCTTCTTGGCATCGGCGACGATGCCCCTGAGCTGTTGCTCGGTCCAGCGGTCGGCGGCCCCGTCGAGGGTCGGTCCGACATTGCCCTGGAAAGCGACGTCCGGCATCGCCGAGATCGCATGGCAGGCAACGCAGTTGCCAAGCCCGCGGTCCGAAATCACGTTCATCCCCTCTTCCGGGTTGCCTGCCGTCCCGGTCAGGGACTCGGCCACCGCGCCCTCAGCGAACGACACCGCCGACGGAGCCGTTGCGCCCACTGCCGCCGGGGCCGTGAGCGCCGACAAGACCAGGCCAAGAACAATCTGGCGCTTCATCGAAGTCCTCCCTGATTTCCTCCGACTCAGAAGGTAGCCGAGGCAAGTTGCCGCACGCAACAAAAAATTCAACTACCTGAATGTAAGAATGTGTTTTCGCATGTCCGGGATCCCTCGATCAGTTCGACCCGCCCGCCTTGGAGCGCTCGGCCACGTAGTGCTGAAAATGCTCCCCCGATTCGTACCCGTGGTCGCGAACCCAGGTGAACAGCGCCGAGGTTGTCCCCCTTTCGAACGCGCCGGGAACCGTGAAGACCGCGGCCTGCGCAGCGGTCACACCCTCGGGCACCTCCTCGGGAAAGAAGAGCATCGTCGGGGTGAAGACCACGCCCCAGCGCACGGCCATCTCCTTTTCCGGCAGGGCCGTTCCGTCGAAGTCGGTGACCTCGACATCGCCGAAGAGGTTCATCTGCACGACGAAGTAGGTTTCGCGGATCAGCGCGTCGATCTCGGGGTCGGGGAATATCTCCTCGTGCATCTGGGTGCAGTAGATGCAGCCGCGCTGCTCGATGATGACCATCAGGCGCTTTCCCTCGGCATTCGCTTCGGCCAGATCCTCGCGCAGGTCCTTGAACGTATTGCGCAGCCAGTCGGGCTTGTGCAGGCCGTCGTCGCCGAGTTCGACGCCAAGAGCAGGCGTCGCAAGCGCGGCGAGAACGGCGAGCGTGCGAATGAAGGTCTTCATGGCTCCCTCCCTTGCAGGGTCAAACGAAATTCATGGTCCAGGGCATGTGCTCGATCATGAACTGCGCGATCGCGTTGACCGAACCGGTCGCGATCAGCGCCGCGAAGGCGATCAGCATCATGCCCATGATCTTTTCCACATGGCCGAGGTATTTCCGGTATTTGCTCATCCAGTTCAGGAACGGCTTGGCGAATATCGCGGCCAGCACGAAGGGCGTAGTCATCGCCAGGCCGTACACGAAGAGAAGCACGGCCCCGCGCCAGATTGTCTCGAGGCTGGAGGCCACCATGAGGATCGCCGCGAGCGCCGGTCCGACGCAGGGCGTCCAGCCGAAGCCGAAGGCGAGGCCCATGACATAGGCGCCGGCGATGCTCGTCGGCGCCACCTTCGTTTCGATCCGCGCCTCCCGGTAGAGGAAGGGGATGCGCACGATGCCGAGAAAGTGCAGCCCGAAGACCAGAAGAACCGCCGCTGCGACCCAGGACAGAGGTTCCATCCATTGCCGAAAGGCATTGCCGACGGCGGTGGCCCCCATGCCGAGAAGCACGAAGATCGAGGTCACGCCGAGCGCGAAGAAGACCGCGGACAGGACCAGCCGCCGCTGCGCGCCCGGCGCCACCGACGCGTCCGAGCGGAGTTCGGCCATCGAGATTCCGGCCATGTAGCACAGGTAGAACGGCACCATCGGCAGGATACATGGCGACAGGAACGACAGGAGCCCCGCCAGTATCGCGCCGCCAATTGTGGGATCGAGCAACACCGAATACCTCGCCTTGCCGGTCGCGCCGAAACATATTAAGATATTTATATGTAATCATGCAGGCGTCAACAATGCGTAGCGCCCTGATCTGTCTTTTGCTTCTGGCCGGCACCGTTGCAAGCGCAGCGAAAGCCGATCTCCGTCTGCTCATGGTCGAGCGCGAAGGCTGCGCCTATTGCGCCGAGTGGGACCGGGTGATCGCCCCGATCTATCCCAAAACGCCCGAGGGCCGGGCGGCTCCGCTGGAGCGCGTGCATGTAAAAGGGCCGTACCCGGCGAACGCCGAAATCGCGGCGCTGCCGGTGTTTACACCGACCTTCATCCTCTTGGCCGACGGGCGGGAGGTCGGCAGGATCGAAGGCCATCCGGGCGAGGATTTCTTCTGGGGGTTGCTTGGCAAGATGCTCGTCGAGACGGGCCAATACAAAAGGGAGAACGAGGAATGAAAAGGTTGGCGCTTGCCGTCGCGCTTTGTGCTGGTCCTGCCCAGTCGCAGGACCAAGAGGCGCTTGTCCAGTTCAGCGTGATGAAGCTGGAAGTCGCGCTCCGTCTTGCTCAGGCGGCGATGGAGGATTGCCGCGCCAAGGGCTACCAGGTCGGGGTCGCGGTGGTCGACCGGTTCGGGGTGACCCAGGTGTTCCTGCGCGACCGCCTCGCCGGTCCGCATGTCGAAGAAACCGCGCGGCGCAAGGCCTGGACGGCGGTGAGCTTCCGCACCGACACGCTGGCGCTCGCCGAAGAGACCTTGCCGGGTACGATCTCGTCGGGGATCCGCGACCTGTCGCAGGCGCTCGCGCTGGGTGGCGGGGTGCCGGTGGATGCCGCCGGATCGCTGGTCGGCGGCGTCGGCGTTTCGGGGGCGCCAGGGCCGGATCTCGACGACGGTTGCGCCCGCGCGGGCATCGCCGCGGTGGAGGACGACATCAGCTTCTGAGCCCGCGACCCGAGAGGAATCACCCCTTTGGACACCCCAGACAGGAAGAGCAAGCCGGAGTCGGCGCAGCGCGTGTGCGGCGAGGACGGGCTTCGCGACATCCATTCCTCGGGGCTTGCGGAGCGTGCAGAGCAGGCATCCAACCTTCTCAAGGCGCTCGCCCATGACGGGCGGCTGATGATCCTGTGTTATCTCGCCAGCGGCGAGAAGTCGGTCACCGAACTTGAAACGCTTCTTCTGTCGCGGCAATCTACCGTCAGTCAGCAACTCGCGCGGCTTCGCCTCGAGGGTCTGGTCAAGGCGCGCCGGGACGGAAAGGCGATCTACTATTCGCTGAACGACGACCGCGCGGCTCGGGTCGTAGGGCTTGTCTTCGATATGTACTGCAACGAAAACTGAGAGCCGCAAGGCTGACGATCGGCACCGGCGGGCAATAAGGAAGAACAATGGAGTCACTACCTGTTGGCGCTCTTGCCGCGATTGTCGGGCTCGTCGGCGGCATCGTTCTGGGGCTTGCCGCCCGGCTCGGCGAGTTCTGCACGCTCGGCGCGATCGAGGCGGCCTTCTACGGCGAGGACCAGCGCAGGCTTCGGCTCTGGGGCGTGGTGCTAGGCATCTCGATCATCGGCACCTTCGCCGCGGCCGCCGTGGGCTGGGCCGATCCCGCGGCGAGCTTCTACCATACGATCGCCTGGAACCCCCTGGCTTCCGTGCTTGGCGGGCTCCTGTTCGGCTACGGCATGGCGATGGCCGGGAATTGCGGCTTCGGCGCGCTGGTGCGGTTCGGCGGAGGCGATCTGCGGTCGCTGGTCGTGGTGGTTGTAATCGGCATCTTCGCCTTCGTGACGCTGTCCGGCCCGCTCGCTCCGATCCGGATCGCGCTCTTTGCGCAGGAGCCCTCCGAGGGGCCGCAGGGCTTTGCGTATCTGTTCGCGGACCTGTCCGGGCTTGCGCCCCTCATTTTCGCGCTGATCGCCGGAGGGGGCGCTCTGGCATGGGCGCTGGTACACCAGCCGCTGCGCGAGTCTCCGCGGCAGATCTACTGGGGCGTCGCGGCCGGCCTGGCGGTGGTCTGGTGCTTTGTCGGTACGTCGCTGCTCAACGACTACAGCTTCGGCGAGATCGCCGTCGAGGGGCCGTACTTCACCGCGCCGCTCGGACGCACGATCCTGTACGCAATGACGTCGACCGCGGGCGGTCCGGGCTTCTCGGTCGGTGTCGTTGCCGGCGTCCTGGCGGGAGCGTTCATCGGTTCGACGATCCGTCACCGCTTCCGCTGGGAGGCATGCGAGGATCCCCGCGAGCTCGGCCGCCAGATTTCCGGGGCGGCGATGATGGGCATCGGCGGCACGCTGGCGCTGGGATGCTCGATCGGACAGGGCGTGACCGCGATGTCCACACTGGCCTTTTCCGCGCCGGTGACGCTGGGCGCGATCGTGCTGGGCGCCCTCTTCGGGCTGCGGCGGCTGATTCAGGGGTTCCAGCCGGACTGACAGGTCCGGCGGTCTTGCCCGGGCCCGAAGGCCGGAACGCCGGCATCGGTGCCGGCGTTCAGCTGCGCCCTGATCCGGCAAGGGCCCCGTCTTCTTCCGTCGCAGATGCGGGCAGCGTTACCCTTTCTGACGTACGTTCGCCGGATCCCAGGCGGGTTCGCCCAGAAGCTTCATGGCGCGCCGCTCACCGAGGATGACCACCTCGAGATCGCCGGTGGCATCGGGATCCAGATAGGCGAAGGCAAGGCTCTTGCCGGTGACATGGCCGTAGCCGCCGGAGGTGCAGACACCCACCACCCTTTCGCCCAGCATCACCGCCTCGCCGCCGTAGATGTCGCAATCCGTGGCGTTGACCTCGCCATAGACGAGCCGGGTTGCAATGCCGTCCGCCCGCCGGGCCTCGGTGGCGGCGCGACCGGAGAAATCGCCCTTGTCCGGAGCGTAAAAGCGCAGGCAATCGGCCTCGACCAGTGTGATCTCGTTGGTGAGCTCGGCGCCGAAGCCGCGATAGCCCTTCTCCATGCGCAGCGCGTTGACCGCATGGCTGCCGAAATCGGCGATGCCGTGTGCCGCGCCCGATGCCCAGATCGCATCGTAGAGCGTTTCCAGCTCGGCCATGGGCGCGTGCAGCTCCCAGCCGAGCTCGCCGAGATAGGTGACCCGGAGTGCGCGGACCGGCACGTTTGCGATGGTGATCTCCTGCCCGGAAAGCCAGCGGAAGCCCGCGTTGCTCAGGTCCGCATCGGTCAGCGGCACCAGAACCTCGCGCGCCTTCGGGCCGGCGACGACCAGCATGCCGTAGGCGTCGGTGACATTGGTGATGGTCACGTCCCCACCGGCGGCGAAGCGCAGATGGTCGAGCGCCTGGCGCTCGGCGCCGGCACCGGTCAGCACATAGAACCGGTCGTCGGCGAGGCGGGTGATGGTCCATTCGCCCTCGATCCGGCCGCCCTCCGACAGGACATGGGTAAGGTTGATGCCGCCCGGCTTTCGCGGCAGCCGGTTCGCCGTCAGCCGATCGAGAAGCGCCTCGGCGCCGGGGCCGGCGACGTCGAACTTGGCGAAGATCGACAGGTCCATGATGCCCACCCGCTCTCGCACCGCGCGGCACTCGGCGGCCACCAGATCGAAGGTGTTGTTGCGCCGGTACTGCAGCTTTTCGGCAAAGCCCGCCGGGGCGAAGTACTTGGGCCGCTCCCAGCCGTGGACCTCGGTGTGGACCGCGCCTTTCGCCTTCAGCTTCTCGTAGAGCGGCGTTACCCGGTTCGGGCGGCCCGCATGGATCTCGCGGCCGGGCAGCGGGGTTTCGAACATGTTGTGATAGTCGTCGAAGCTCTTGGCGCGGGTGTAGTCCGCATCGGCATAGCCGCCGAAGCGGCGCGGATCGACGCTGGCCATGTTGATCTCGACATCGCCGTGGACCATCCACTGCGCGAGGTATTTCCCGCATCCGGCGCCCTGGGCGATGCCGATCGACGATCCGCAGCATTGCCAGTAATTCCGGACACCATGCGCTGGGCCGACCAAGGGATTGCCGTCCGGCGTGTGCGGGATGGCCCCGTTTATGATCCGCTTGATGCCCGCCTCGGCAAAGATCGGCATCCGCTCCAGCGCCTTTTCGAGCCAAGGCGCGATGCGGTCGAGATCGCCTTCGAAAAGCTCGTTCTCGCTTTGCCATTCCGGCCGGCCGCCGCGTGCCGCCCAGGCCTCCTTCGCGCCGTGATGCTCGTAGATGCCGACGAGCCCGGCCTTCTGTTCCTGGCGGTAATAGCCGGCGGTGGCCGGGTCGCGCATGACCGGCAGCTCGGTATCCAGACCCTTGAAGGCCGCCAAGGGCTCGGTCACCAGGTACTGGTGCTCCATGTTGGTTATCGGGGTTTCGACCCCCAGCCAGGCGCCGACCTCGCGGGCATAGCAGCCGCCGGCGTTGACGACGTGTTCGCAGATGACATTGCCCTGCTCGGTGACCACCTCGAATTCACCCGAGGGCAGGCGGGTGATGCCGGTCACCCGGTTGTGCCGGACGATCGTCGCGCCGAGTTGCCGCGCCCCGGCGGCCATGGCGTTGCAGGCGCTGGCCGGGTCCACATGGCCGTCCATTGTCGTATGCGCGCCGGCGAGGATGCCGTCGGTGTTCAGCCAGGGGTTCAGTTCCCGGATCCGGTCGGGGCCGATGATCTCCATCTGGAAGCCGACATTGGCGGCAAAGCCCGAGACGTGGCGGAACCAGTCGACTTCCTCCGGCGTCGTGGCCAGGCGGATGCCGCCACAGCCGTGCCAGCCGGTCGGATGGCCGGTCAGCTCCTCCAGCCGCGGATAGAGCGTGTTGGAGTAGTGATGGATCTTGGCCATGTTGTAGTTGCCGATGAAGGACGGGCACTGGCCCGCCGCATGCCATGTGGAACCGCTCGTCAACTCCGCCTTCTCGATCAGCAGCACATCCTTCCAGCCCTCCTCGGCCAGGTGATAGGCGAGGCCGACGCCCATCATGCCGCCGCCGACGATGACCACTCTCGCATGTGACTGCATCACGAACTCCGTTTCTTTCGATGGTTTACCAGACGCCGTTCCCGGCGCGCATGCGGGCCTTCGGGAGGATGATTTTGTAGCTATCGCGCAGCCGCGCATCGATCTCGGCGCCGATGTGGCTTGGGTAGTGGTCGGCGAGGATCCGGCGCACCCTGTCGCGCGCCACCTCGCGCGCCTCGCGGGCTCCGGCATCCTGCCATTCGCTGATGCTGCGGCGATCGGCGATCTCGGGGTAGAGGTAGTCGGTCTTCATCCGCGCGAAGGTCTGCGGATGACCGAGGAAGTGCCCCGCGCCCATTACCACGTCGCGGATCGCATCGAAGCTGAGCGCATCCTCGCTGACCTCGACCCCCTTCACCGTGCGCAGGATCGCGCCGAGAAGATCGTTGTCCAGCACATAGCTTTCGAATGCCGTGCCCATCAGGCTGCCCTGCATCCCGGCGCATTCGTGGATCATCGACGCCCCGGCATGGGCGGCGAGCGAGATCGTGTAGCCCTTTTCACCGCCTGCCTGGGCGTCGGGCAACTTGCTGTCGGTCATGCCCGCGGGGACGGAGTTCGGCAGGTCGTAGAACCCCGCCATCTGGGCGCAGGCCGCCGACAGGAGCGCCTGCTCGCCCGAACCGCCCGACATGGCGCCGGTGCGCAGGTCCGACACGAAGGGCCAGGTGGCGAAGATGCCCCGGCAATCGGGCTCGATGATGTTGCACAGGATCAGCCCCGCGAGCACCTCGGCACAGGCCTGCGCCACTGCTCCGGCAAGCGCCGCCGGCGCCGTTGCCCCGGCCTGGCCGGCCGAGACGAGAAGGATCGGCATTCCGGCAAGGACCGCCGCTTCCAGCGCGTCGCAGCTTTCGGTGGCAAAGCGCATCGGCGGCACGACATGGCAGCATACGGCGGTGCAGAAGGGCCGTTCGCGGAACTTGCCCTCGCCGCCCGCGACCATGTCCAGCATCGGCTGCACGGCGCGCACGCTGTTGCCGTCGGTGTAGCTGACGGCAACCGACTTGGTCGTGCCCGAGAGGCAGGCATAGGTGGTGTTGATGTCGAGATCGAGGATCGTGTCGGTGTCGCGCGCCACGACGGAGCGATGATACCAGTGGATATTGTCGAGCCGGTCCACGAGACGGGCGATGTCATAGAGATCGGCCACAGTGCTTTCACGGTACTTTCCGCTGTGGAAGTCCATGATCGTTGGCGCCGCCCCGCCGGTGCCCGTGTGCACGCGCCGGCCGCCGATCTCCAGATCGTGGATCGGGTCTAGCCCATGCAGGGTGAACTTGCGCCTTGTGCGGGCGATTACGTCCTCGACCAGCGCGCGGGGAAACCGCAGGCGGCCGTCGTCGTCGACCCGGCACCCGGCCTCGACCGCGCGCCGCTCCAGGCTTGGCGTGACCTGCGAAAGCCCCAGGTCTTCGAGAAGGCGCAGAACCAGCTGGTGGATGCGCTCCATCTCGGGGCCGGTGAGGGGCTGGTAGTGCCCTCCGATCATGCCGGGCGTGATCGGAGGAAGCGCGGGCGTCACCTCGGCGCCGCCGCCGCGCCCCGGGCGTTTGGATCGGCGAAGCGAGACATTGGTCATGACGGCCCTCCAGAGGTCTTCCGAGGGCGCAGTTGAACGACTTTGTCATCGTGGTTCAAACGATCAATTCGAATGCAATACATTCCCCAGGATCATGCGTCACGCGGAGCCCCGTCGACCTCGTCCCTTATCCACTGCAGAAAGCTGGCGATGTCCGGGTCATCCGCGTCTGTTTCCAATGCGCCGACGTAATAGCCCTCGCGCGTCTCCAGTACCTTGTCGACCGGGCACACCAGACGGCCCTCGGCCAGCATCGGGTCGGTGATGTAGCTCCAGCCCAGCGCCACGCCGCGCCCGGCTTCGGCCGCCTGGATGATCATCGGATAGCTGTTCAGCCGGACGCCGCGCCGCACCGGCTGACCCGTCGCGCCCTGCGTCGCGAGCCAGACGCGCCAGTCCACGCCACCCCAGATGTTGCCGCCGCCATCGAGATGCAGAAGCGTCTGGTCGAGCATGTCCGAGGCCGAGCGAAGCTCCGGGTGGCTTCGCAGATAGGCCTGACTGCAAACCGGGTAGACCCGCTCCCCGAACAGAAGGTACGAGCGGGCGCCCTCCCATTGCCCGGAACCGTACAGTATCGCCACGTCCACGCCTTCCTGGCGAAGGTCCACCCTCTGGTCCGTCGCGAGAATCCTCAGGTCGATTTCTGGATGCCGGGCACTGAACCGCTCCAGCCGCGGCATCAGCCAGTAGTAGGAAAAGGCGACCGAGGCCGCGACGGTGATCTGCGGGTTCTCCGTCGCCGCGCGCAGCCCGGCGACGCAGTCCTCGATCTCCCGCAGGCCACGCGTCACGGATTCGAACAGCCGCCGCCCCTCTGCGGTCGGCTCGATCGCCCGGTGCAGGCGCCGGAAGAGCGGCAGGCCCAGCTGGTCCTCCAGCGCCCTGATCTGCCGGCTGACGGCGCTTTGCGTCAGGCATAACTCATCCGCCGCAAGCGTGAAGCTCTTTCGCCGGGCCACGGCCTCGAATGTGTGGAACAACGACAGGGACGGCATCGTGTATCGTTTCAAGCGGCTCTCCTGCGGCACGTTTCACTCGCGCTCGTCGATCATTGTTTTCCGGCCCGCCGAAATGCAACACCGCCGGAGACGTTGCGCCAGCCACGTGGGCGCCGCCGGGGAGAGCCGCCTTCCGGCCGCACAATCGGATTGCGGAGCGCCCGGGGTGTATTCACCGGTCAGTTCGCCGAGCCTCCGGTGGTTCCGTCTCGGCTGAGCGACCACATCTCGCGCAGGTCGAGGTTCTGCGTGAAGTGATGGATCAGCGCCAGCGTGCCGTGGCCGATGAGATAAGCCCAGACGAGGTTTGCGAGGCTGGTATGGACGAACATTACCAGCCCGACCAGCCCGCCCGCATCGGGATTGCCCGCGTTGATGGCGTAATAGACCGTGCCCGTCCCCGCCATCGCGGTCATCAGTAAAAGGCCGAGTCCGTGGACCGCCGAGGCCAGCGGCGATTGCGCATCGTAAACCGGTATCCGAAAGCGGGTGAGCGATCCGAGATGCGCCTTTGAATCGGCCCAAAGCGCCGCGAGCCGCGCGCCTGAGAACCAGGGCAGCAGGAGGCCCCAGGCCGTGCCACGGCGCCGGAAGGTCGCGGCCATCCAGAAACCAAGGACAAAAGCGAAGGCGGCAAGACCGGCATACTCGTGCAGGGTAAAAAAGGCATTGCCGGCGCTGCCGGGCTCGACCGGTTCCATCACCTGGCTGGTGCCAAGCTGAGTCAGGACGGCGAGAGCCAATCCGATATGGGCCAGTCGGGTGGCGAATGAGTGCTTTGTCGGCGCAAGTGCGGTGGGCATGTCAGAACCTGTTGCGGATGGAGGGTGGACGGAGTGTCATTCATCCCTTCGCGTCGGAACCTGCCGCCCCGCTTTCCTGAGCTATACGGATTTGTAAGGTAGTGCCCCGGATGATGCATCTGGCCGAGAGGCAGGCCGCTTCGCTTGCAAGACATTCGGCGTGAGAGCATTCGCTCTTGCAGTGCGGACGGCAAGAATCCGCGGCCGGATTTCATTTGGTGTCGTGGCAAAATGATGCAATCATGACCGCGTCCGGGTCGCCGGTGTGTATTCGCGCAATGTCTTGGGCCGAAAAGCAAACGGAGTATATGATGCGCAAGTTTATGCTTACTACATGCAGTGCGGCGGCACTCGCACTCTTGGCTGGGCAAGCCGCGGCACAATCTGGCGACTGGAGTTACTCCGCGACCTTCTACCTTTTCGGAGCGGAAACCAAGAACAGCGTCGGTACGGCATTCGGAACTGTCGAGTCCAAGCTGAGTTTCTCCGACGCGCTCGACAATCTCGACCTGGCGCTGATGGGCGCATTCGAGGCGAGAAACGGGCGCTGGTCCCTGCTTGCGGACTATATGCTCACCGATCTCTCCATCCCCGGGGGGGCGGTGCTGGGCGGCGCGTTCTCGGGTACCGATTTTGACGCGCGCACGCAGATATTTTCCGGCTACGCGATGTACACGGTCTATGAAGAGCCTGCCGCATCGATCGACCTTGCCGGAGGCTTCAGGTGGTTCAGCACCGACAACACTCTCGAGCTGTTTTCGGGCGCTCTGCCGGGGCGTCGGGTGTCCGTTGGCGACGATTGGGTCGACCCGGTGATCGGCGCGAGGGTACGGTTCCCCATCGCCGACCGGTGGAGCGGCACGATCCTTGCGGACTACGGCGGATTCAGCAGCGACAGCGAGACGTGGCAGGCGCTCGGCACTGTAAACTACGAAATCAACCAGAACTGGGTGATCAGGGGCGGCTGGCGTTACATCACCTTCGATCACGACATCAGCGGCCGGGGCTTCAGGTTCACCCAGTCCGGTCCCATCCTCGGGGCGACATACCGCTTCTGACGGGCCATTCCCAAACGGTACGGTTGCGGGTGACGGCAACCGCTGGGATCATATCCCCAGCAGATTGGTACCGATTACGGTGGCCGCACCGGCAACGCCAAGGACGATGCCAAGCGCAAGTGCCGTCGTGAAGAGGCCGGCCACGACCCAAAGCCCGTCGCGGGCGGTGAAGCCGAGCGACAGGAGTATGATCGAGATCGCCGGCATCGTGTTGCCGAACGGCACCGGCAGCGTCACCATAAGCGCAAGGAAAAGCACGATCGCACCGTAGATCCGGTCGAGGAACGCCTGTCCCCAGGGCCAGAGCCGCGGATGGGCGAGGCGCTCGATCCGCTGCAGGTAGGGCAGGGCGCGCTCAACTCCCCGTTGGAGCGCGGCGCGATCGAAGCTGCGGTCGCGGAGGCTCGCCGGCAGCCAGAGCGTGCGGGCTCCGATGAGGAGCGCAAGGCCGAGGAACACCAGCGGCAGGCCGAGCACGGTCGAGGAGCCGGGGATGATCGTGACGACGTTGATCATCCCCATGAGCAGGATCAGGGGCGCGAGCCCGCGCGAGGAGAGATGACCGACCAGCTCGCCGAGCGTGAGCCGCGGGGCGGGGCCGGACACCGCTTCGACGAGGACCTGCGACAGGGGCTTGGGCTCGCGAAACGGGCCGTGGGGCTCTTCGCTCATGTCCGGAAAGTGAACGGGCGCGTTCATCGCGGGGCGGATCCGCGCTGGGCGGAGGGGCGGCGCATTTCTCTACCTCATGGCCGCCGGAATGCCGCCGCCGGTGATCGGGGCGGGTGGGGCGCTAGCGTCTTAAATGGGCCGCCGCCCCGGCGCGTCAAGAGCGTCTGCCGGGGCGGCGGCGGGTTTCGGCCGGCCTCAGGGCCGCTTCGTCGCGGGCGCGCCGCCCTCGAACCAGTTGGGCCTCGCGTAGTCGCAGGGCGCCTCCTGCATCTCGAGGTGCAGGCGCGTCCCGGTGTAGGGATGGGAGCGCGCGAGATCCTCGTCGAACTCGATGCCGAGACCTGGGGTGTCCGGGACGATGACGTAGCCCTCTTCCCACTTGATCGAGTTCTTGATGAGCTTGAGGTGGAAGGCGCCGCCGGTCTCGATCGTCTCGACCATAAGGAGGTTCGGGATCGAGGCGCCGAGCTGGATGTTGGCCGCCCATTCCACCGGGCCGGCATAGAGATGCGGGGCCATCTGGGCGGTAAAGACCTCGGCGATGGCGGCGAGCTTCTTCATCTCCCAGATCCCGCCGGCGCGGCCGAGGGCGGGCTGAAGGATGCGGGCGCCGCCGGTCCTGAGCACGGTCGCAAACTCGGCCTTGGTGGTAAAGCGTTCGCCGGTCGCGACCGGGATCCGAACCGCCTTCTGCACCTCGGCGAAGTCCAAAAGGTTGTCGGGCGGGATCGGCTCCTCGTACCAGAGCGGCCCATAGGGCTCGATCGCCTGGGCAAGCCGGATCGCACCGGCGACGTTGAACTGGCCGTGGGTGCCGAAGAGGAGGTCGGCGCGGTCGCCGACCGCCTCGCGGATCGCCTTGCAGAAGGCGGCCGAGCGGGAGATGTCGGACTGGCTGGGATCGTGGCCGCCGCGGATCGTGTAGGGGCCGGCGGGGTCGAACTTTACGGCGGTGAAGCCCATGTCCGCGAAGCGTGCCGCCGCCTCGGCGGCCATGTCGGGGCTGACCCAGAACTCGGCCGTCTCCTTGCCCGCTTCGGGGTAGAGATAGGTGTAGGAGCGCAGCCGCTCGTTGATCTTTCCGCCGAGGAGGGCGTGGACCGGGCGGCCTCGCGCCTTGCCGATGATGTCCCAGCAGGCGATCTCGAGCCCCGAGAAGGCGCCCATCACGGTGAGGTCGGGGCGCTGGGTGAAGCCCGAGGAATAGGCGCGGCGGAACATCAGTTCGATGTTTTCCGGGTTTTCGCCGGCCATGTGGCGGTTGAAGACGTCGGTGATGACGGTCTCCATCGCCTTGGGCCCGACCGAGGAGGCGTAGCATTCGCCGTAGCCGGTGATGCCGTCATCGGTGGTGAGCTTGGTGAAGATCCAGTAGCGGCCGCCCCAGCCGGGGGCGGGGGGAGCTACGGTGAAGATCTCGAGGTCCTTGAGGCGCATGTCCTGTCCTTTCTGGCGTGGCGGGGGGCTTCGCGCCCCCCCGGGCCCGGGCGGGGCCCGGGCCTCCCCCCGCGGGGTATTTCGGCAATGAAGAAATCAGAAGATGAGTGCGTTTCGGCGGGCGGCTCCGGATCTGGTGTCGGCGATGGCGTCGTTGATCTCGTCGAGGCTCCAGCGGCCAGAGATCAACTCGTCGAGCTTGAGCCGGCCCTGCAGGTAGAGATCGGTGATCCAGGGGATGTCGCGGGCGAGCACGGTGTCGCCCATGAGCGAGCCGGTCATGCTCTGGCCGGTCGCGGCGAGGAGCACCGGTTCGTAAGTTGAGGTCGCGCCGGAATGCGGCATGCCGACCGCGACCATGCGGCCGCCGGGGGCGAGGAAGCGCGGCGCGGTGTCATAGGCGGGGATCGCGCCCACGGTGACGAGCACGGCGTCGGCGCCGCGCCCGGCGATGCGTTTTGCTTCCGTCCAGGGTTTCGGAAGGGTGGCGAGGACGCCGTCGGTGGCGCCGAACTCGATCGCGGTGGCGAGCTTGTCGGCGCTCATGTCGACGGCGATGATGCGCGCGGCGCCGGCGAGGCGGGCGCCCTGGATCGCATTGAGGCCTACGCCGCCGGCGCCGATCACCGTCACCACCTCGCCGGGGCGGATGCGGGCGGTGTTGACCGCGGCGCCGAGCCCGGTGATCACGCCGCAGGAAAGAAGTGCGGCGGCGTCCATCGGGATGCCTTCGGGAAGGGGCGCGAGCTGGCTTGTCTGGACCACGACGCGTTCGGCGAAGGCGCCGCAATTCAGGCCCTGCGCGAGCGGCGCGCCGTTCCAGCTGAGCGGGCAGTCGCCGCCGGGGGGCGTGGCGCAAAGGACCGGGCGGCCGGTGGCGCAGGGCGTGCATGTGCCGCAGTTGCGGATCAGCGTGACGAGGACCGGATCGCCGGGCGCGTAGGCGACAACACCGGGGCCGGTGGCGCTGACCCGGCCGGCCGCCTCGTGGCCATAGACCGCGGGCAGCGCTCCGCCCCAGCCACCGTCGATATAGGAGATGTCCGAAAAGCAGATCGCGCAGGCGTCGAGCGTCACCTCGACCTCGCCGGGGCCGGGCGCGCGCAGATCGACCGTCTCGACCGTGAGCGGTTGGCCGAAGGCGTGGCAGATGGCGGCGCGGATCTGGGGCATTGCGGTCTCCGTTCGGGGTCAGGCTACGGGGTCGGCGGGGGCGGATTCGCGCGAACGCGCGACAAGGATGATGACGCAAACGACCACCAGCGCGGCGGCGAGCAGGAACGGCGCGCCGGGGAAGTAGGGCGCGGCGTCGGGCCGGGTGAACCACGAGAAGGTCCCGGTCATCAGCATCGGCGAGAGGATCATGCCGACGGCGGTGAGCGAGGCGATCACGCCCTGAAGCTCGCCCTGCTGGTCGTCGGGGGTGCCGTTCGACATCAATCCCTGCATCGCCGGTCCGGCGACGCTGCCGAAGGCGGCGATGGCGGTGAAGACGATGGCGGCGGAGCCGGAGGTGACGAAGGCGAAGAAGAGGCAGGCCGCGAACTCGATCCAGAGACCGTAGAGTGCCGCGCGGCGTTCGCCCACGGCGCGGATCACCGGGCCGATGGCGAAGGCCTGCACGAGCGTGAAGAAGAGCCCGTAGACGGCGAGAGAGACGCCGATCATGAACGGCTCCCAGTCGAACCGGGCCTTGCCGTAGAAGGCCCAGACCGCCTCGTAGACATGGAGCGCGACGTTGTAGACGAGGTAGAGCGCGAGGAGCCGTCCGAGGCCGGGCAGCCGGCCGATGGCGCGGAACGAGGCGAGGGGATTGGCCCGCGCCCAGGAGAAGGGGCGGCGGATCCGGTCGGTCACGGATTCCGGCAGGACGACGAGTCCAAGCACGAGATTGGCGGCCGAAAGCGCCGCCGCACCCCAGAAGGGCGCGCGGATGCCGAGGGTCGAAAGCAGGCTGCCGAGGAACGGGCCGGCGATGAAGCCGAGCCCGAAGGCCGCGCCGATCAGGCCGAAATTCTTCGCGCGGTCCTCTTTCGGCGAGATGTCGGCCATGTAGGCAGAGGCGGTGGTGTAGGTCGCCGCGGTGATCCCGGCGACGACTCGTCCGACAAGGAGGAGCCAGATCGTGCCGGCGACCGCCATGATCGCGTAGTCGAGCGCCATCACGCCGAGCGCGGTCAGCATCACCGGCCGTCGCCCGAAACGGTCGGAGAGGTTGCCGACGACGGGGCCGAAGAGGAACTGCATCACCGCGAAGGAGGTGGCGAGCACCCCGCCCCAAAGGGCTGCATGCGAGATGTCGGCGCCGGTCACGTCGGCGAGGAGGTCGGGCATGACCGGGAAGATGATGCCGATTCCGATGGCATCGATCATCACGGTCATCAGGATGAATATCAGCGCGAGGCGGTTCTGCATGGGATGTCCTGCCCCTTGGGCCGGGATACGCTAGCGGACGCCGCGCGGCGGGGAAAGGCGGGAAATCCCTGCCGTGGAATCTGGGCGGGCCCGGTATCGCCCCCCACCCCCATCCCCTCCCCACGAGGGGGAGGGGAGGCGCTTCAACCGGACGTGTCGCCTTCGAGGGGGATCAGGGGCTGGTTCCGGGCGATCTCGTCGAGGCGGCGGGCGAGGAGGGCGGGGGCCGAGAGGAACGGCGAATGGCCGGTCGGCAGGGCGCTGACATGGGTGGCCGGGAAGCCGGCGCTCATCGTGGTCTGGTAG
Source organism: Defluviimonas sp. D31 (assembly GCF_033436765.1). Taxonomy (NCBI): domain Bacteria; kingdom Pseudomonadati; phylum Pseudomonadota; class Alphaproteobacteria; order Rhodobacterales; family Paracoccaceae; genus Albidovulum; species Defluviimonas sp. D31. Next base: position 124,411 of record NZ_JAWQFN010000008.1, on the reverse strand, counting down.
TCGGGCGGGATCGCGTGGTCGTCGTCGCAGCGGATGTAGTGCTTCTCGACCGAGGGCCAGTGGCGGAGCGGCGGCAGTGCGGTCGACTGTGGCGCTATGGGTTCGGGGCAGAGCCTGGCCAGAGCGTGGGCCAGCGCCGTCTCGGAGCAGTCGTGAAAGAAGGTCGCGCGCGCCTTCTCCGGGTCGATCCGGTAGCTGATGCCGTCGGGGTCGGCGTGGACCGCGCCGGCAAGCGGCTGGCTCGGCCCGGCGCGGCGCATCTCGATCATCGAGAGTCCGGGGGCGGGGACATAGGCGCAAAGATACACGAGCCGGGTGATCTTTTCCGGTGCGCGCTCGGCCGCGAGGGTGATCGGGTAGCCGCCGGCGGAATGGCCGACCAGCGTCACCGGCTCGTAGATGGCGGCAAGGATCGCCTCAGCGTAGAGATCGAGCGTCGCCGCCGCCGCCGGGGTCGGGTCTGCGCCGTGGGCGGGCAGGTCGATGGCCTTCGCCTCGTGCCCCAGGTGGGCGAGCGCCGCGATAACGCCGCTCCAGCACCAGGCGCCGTGGCAGGAGCCGTGGATCAGGAGGAACCGCGCCATCGTTCAGACATGGCCGATGGCGGTCAGGAAGCCGGTCAGGAGGGCCGCGTAGTCCGCGGGCTTCTCGACCGGCGGCAGGTGGCCCGCGCCGCGGATGAGCTCGAACCGCGCCCCGCGGATCAGGCCCGCGGTCTCGCGCACGAGATCGGGCGGCGTGGCGCCGTCCTCGGAGCCGGCAAGCACCAGCGTCGGCAGGGTAAGGCCGGAGGTGGGCGTGATGAAATCGGTCCCTGCGATCGCGGCGGCGGTGCCGGCATAGCCCTCGACCGGCTGCCGGGTGAGCATGTTGCGCCAGCCCAGCATTTCGGGCGTGGCGCGGAAGGGCTTCGAGAACCATCGCTCCATCAGCCCGTCGGCGATCGCCTCGATCCCGTCCTTGCGGACCGCCGCGATGCGGTTGGCCCACATCTGCTGGGTGCCGATCTTGGCCGCGGTGTTCGACAAGACCAGGGCGCGGACGAGGTCGAGCCGCTTCACGGCGAGGCCTTGGGCGATCAGCCCGCCGACCGAGAGGCCGACGAAGACGCAGTCGCGCACCCCGAGCCCGTCGAGCAGCCGCTCGGCATCGCGGATCAGCGCGCCCATCGCGTAGGGGCCGGGCGGGCAGGAGGACAGCCCGTGGCCGCGCTTGTCGTAGCGGATCAGGCGGAGCCCCTGTGGCAGCAGCGGCACGAGCTTGTCCCACATCCGCAGATCGTTGCCGAGCGAGTTGGCGAAGACCACCGGCGCGCCGGCCGGGTCGCCGTCCTCGCGCCAGTGGAGCTGGATGTCGCCGAGATCGAGAATGTTCATCGCGTGCCTTCCGGGGTTGCTCCGGCATCCTGCGGCGGCGACGACGGATCCACAAGACCGCGCCGGTCTCGCGGCGGTAGGGATTTGCGCCGTGCCGGTGGCAATGCTACCACTTCGACGTGACGGGTATTGGATATGGTGTGATTGATCATGGCCGGTCGGAACCTGCGCCGGGTGCTGTTTCGGCTGCACGCCTTGGTCGGGCTGAACCTCAGCCTTCTGTTCGCGCTCAGTTTCGTGACCGGGACGCTCCTTCTCTTCTCGCCGGAACTAATCCTTGCCGGACGGCCGGATCTGTGGCTGGCGCGCCTGACGCCAAGCGAACAACACTCCTTCGGCGCGGCCTATGACGACATACTGAAGGCCGATCCCGATACGTCCGTCTTCATCATGCGGCGTTCCGAGCGGCCCTGGTTTGGCGACATAGCCTACGTAAAGGACGTGCGTGGCCGGCCGCGGATGGTCTGGACCGATCCGGCGGATGGGAAGGTGCTCGGCTCGGGCGGGGCGGGGCTCGCCGCGGCGCGCAACGCGATCCGCGAGATACATGTCAACTTCCTGACCCGGTGGAAACCGGTGGAGGTCGCCGTGACGGCGCTTTCGGTCGTGCTCTTCGCGATGGTGGTCACCGGGCTCGTCACCTACCGCCGATTTTGGCGGGGGATGTTCCGCTGGCCCGCGCCGGGCGGCGATACCCGGCAGAGAATGGGAATGTGGCATCGGCTGGTTGCGGTCTGGGTCTGGCCGTTCCTGCTGATCGCGAGTCTGACCGGGATGGTGTTCCTGCTCGACCATGTCGGCATGAGCGCGCGCTATCCGCCCCCCGGCGATCTTGCCGAGCGCGCGTGGCGGTTGCCCGACGGCTTCGGCGGCCGCGACCTCGACCGGCTGGTTGCCGCCGCCGAGGCGGCGGTTCCGGGGCTGGTCGCGACCCAGATCACGCTTCCCGGCTTGCCGCGAGATCCGTTCGTGGTCGCCGGTCATATCGCCGACCGGGGGGAGATTTTCGGACCGGCGCAGGTTCAGTTCGATCCAGCGACGACGGAGATTGTCGCGCGGTCAGTGCCCGAGACCGGCAATGCGATGGCCCGGATCCTGCCGGTGGCGATCGGCCTTCACTATGGCAATTGGGGCGGATTCGTCTCGCTCATCGCCTGGGTTGTTTTCGGTCTCGGGGCGGTCACGCTTTCCGTAACGGGAATGAGAGTCTTCGCCGCGCGGCTCCGACCGGGGCGAACCGATCTGCCGGTGGGCGGTTTGCGGGTCTTTCTCGACGGGCTTGGTCCGGTGAAATGGGCTTATGCGGCGCTTGTCGCCGCGATGGCCGCAATGGCGCTGATCCACGCGATCTGACGGCTGTCGGCGCGCCTTCCGGCGACCCCGCGCGGGCTCAGGCGAACAAGCCGTGGGAGCAAACGATTCTCGCCAAGATTGAGCGGCGCGCATCCTGGCGGCCCCATCAACGATTTCGTCGCCATGTCGTGAGAGGTGAAAAAAGAGTAAAATCAATCGCCCTAGGGTTAAGTCGCGGTTACGCCAATCTTGCGCCAAAATTCGGCCTCTTTCATCCTGTGAACAATTGTACCCAGGGGTGATGTTGCGTTCTTCTGTGTGAGTTGAGCCGGCGTTTGAGATGCGCCGAGCGTAGCTTTTACATTGGTGCGGCCGTAAAAAAACTTGGGTAAGAGAATGACAGTGCAAGCGCAACTTGACGCGGAAACCCCTGCGGAGCAGGAAGACTTCGTGGACGAGCTTTCGGCGGGCACGAAACTACTGAACGGCCAATACACGATCTCCCGATTTCTCAACCATGGCGGGTTCGGGATCACCTATCTGGCCAAGGACAGTCTCGACCGCGACGTGGTGATAAAGGAATGCTTCCCGGGCGCGTTCTGCCGGCGCTCGAACGCGATCGTCGGCGCCCGCTCGCGCGCCCATCAGGCCGAGTTCCGCTCGATCGTGCGGCTCTTCGTGCAAGAGGCGCGCAACCTATCCAAGCTGGTCCATCCCAACATCGTCGGTGTTCACCAGGTCTTCGAGGACAACGATACCGCCTACATGGCGATCGACTACGTAAACGGCCGCGATCTTCTGGACTTGATCGAGGATCCGGAGATCGAATTCGCGCCGGCGCGGATCGTTTCGATTACGCGCAGGCTTCTTGACGCCGTGGCCTTCGTGCATGACAACGGCCTTCTGCACCGCGACATCTCGCCCGACAACATCCTCATCAACGGAGCCGGAGAGCCGATCCTGATCGACTTCGGGGCCGCCCGCGAGGAAGCCACGCGCGCGAGCCGGGCGCTTTCGGCGCTCCGGGTCGTCAAGGACGGCTATTCGCCTCAGGAATTCTACATCGCGGGCAGCGATCAGGGGCCCTGGAGCGATCTCTACGCGCTCGGCGCCTCGATCTACCACGCGATCGCTGGGGAGGCTCCGGTCAACAGCCAGGTGCGGCTCGCCGCCATCGCCGAATCCAAACCGGACCCCTACAAGCCGCTCGCGGGGCGGTTCCCGGGATACCCCGGTGGCTACCTCGAGACGGTGGACCAGGCGCTGAACGTGCTGCCGCGCAACCGCATTCAGTCGGCCGGTGACTGGCTGACGCTTCTGGACGGGGCGGTCGCGGTTTCGGTCGCTGAGGCGGCCGCGGCGATCGAGGCAGCGGTGGCCGAGATGGTGGCCGTGTCCGGGCAGGAGGACGCCGCGGAGCCACAGGATGAGCCACAGGAGCGGGCGCAGGCCTCTGTGCCCAAGGGCGGCACCGTGCAGGGGAAGGCGGCAGAGTCGCAGGACAAGAGGCAGGACGAACCGCAGGACGAACCGCAGGCCTCCACGCCGGATGATGGCGCCGGGCGGACGGAGGCCGCCGCTTTGCGGCCGGCCGGTCGCAAGGGGCGGCGCGGCCTGGTGCTCGGTACCGCGGCGCTGGCGATCGTGGCGGCGGTCGGCGTCGCGATGACGATGAACGGCTCGGAGCCCGTAGCAGCGACGGCCCCGTCCGCGCCCCTGGTGGCGGAGAAGGCGGCCGAGCCCAAGGCGAGTGAAGCCGAGACGGCGGAGACTGCTGGGACTGAAGCCGAGACGACGGAGACTGCTGCGGCTGAACCTGTGGCGGCGGAGACTGCTGCATTGGAGAGCGCGGCGACCGAAGGCGCGGCGGCGGTTCCAGCGCGCGCCGAACTCTCCTACGCGGTCTGGGACGTGTCGCTGCCCTTCGCGTCCGAATACCGCGTGATCGGCAACACGCGTTTCGCGCGGCTGACCGGCGTCAACGAGGGTGTCGACCCGGCCCTTGTCGCCGACTGGATGGTCGATGGCGCCATGATCTTCGCGGTCAACGGCCGGCCGGTCTCGACCACGATTGACCTGGCCTCGCAGGTGCTGCGCGACATCGCGGTCGGCAAGGACGGAATGGTCCGCGCCGATCTTCGGATCAAGGCGCCGGGCGGTGCGAAATACCAGGGTGTCGAAATCGCCATTCCCGCCGTGCGCCGCGTCGGCCTGGCCGATGCGACGAGCCTCGAGAGCCGTCTTGTCGACGGCGCATGGAAGACTGTTGCGGTCGGTAAGGCCGAGGGCGCGGCGTCCAGTCTGCAAGACGGAGACGTGCTCCTGCGCGAGGCTGCCACCAAAACGCGGTTCGACGCTGCGGATTCCGCCGAGCGTCTCATCGCGAAGCTGGCCGACGGTGGAACGACGGAGGCGACGCTCGAAGTGCAGCGTGGTGGCCAGACCGTGACAGTGACAGTGTCGCTGGCCCCCGCTGGCTGAGCGGTCGGCGGAGGCTCGGCCTGGTTCTTTTGAAGTAGTTCTGCGGATGTCGCCGCGCCCCGACACATCAACCGAAAAGGTCGAGATGATGAAGATAAGACCACTGCAAGGACTCGGAGACCGCGGTTTCTCCTTCGATCTCGTGTCACGGCGCAAGGCAGCGCAGGTACCGACAGCCGAACCCGCGTCCGAGCCGGAGCCCGATCCGGTCGTCAAGGCCGAGACGCCCAAGCCGGCCCCGGCCAGCACCGGAAACGGGCAGGTGGAAGCATTTGAAACGCTGATCCTGCGGCGCCTGGCGTCTTCCGTGGAGCCGGCCGCGGTCGCCCCGGAGCCCACCGACATCGCGCCCGTACCGACCCCTGAGGCCCCGCCCGCGGTCGCCCCGGAGCCCACCGACATTGCGCCCGTGCCGACCCCCGAGGCCCGGCCCGCGGTCGCCGCTCTTGTAACTCCCGAGCCCGTCGCTCCCCCCGCGCCGGCCGCCGATCCCGCTCCCGTCGCCGTGGCGGCGGATCCCGCGCCGGCGTCGGCGCCGCGCCGTTCGAGCCGGGTCAAGACGACGTTCCTCGGCTTCGACCGCTCCGGCGGGCGGGTGGCGGAGTTGTTCGCCGACGGCGCTACCAGCGCGCCGGTGACCGGCCGTTCGGAGTTTCCGTTCGGATGGGTCGTGGTCGTCAAGGGACCGGGCCGCGGCGCCTCGTTCACGCTCCAGGCCGGTGTTTCGCAGATTGGGCGCGGTGACGACCAGGCGATCCAGCTTGATTTCGGCGATACCAACATCTCGCGCTCCAACCATGCCGCGATCGCCTTCGACGACGAGGAGCGCAAGTTCTATCTCGGCCATGGCGGCAAGGCGAACATCGTCCGGCTGAATGGCAAGCCGGTCCTAAGCACCGAGCACCTTCAAGATGGCGACCTGATCCGCATTGGCGAGACGACACTGAGCTTCGTTGCTTTCTGCGACGAGGATTTCAATTGGGCTGACCAGTAAGAAAGTAGTTTGTTCAATGCGTTATGATGTATCCACGGCGCTCCACCAAGGCCAGCGCGATTGCCAGGAGGATGCCGTGGCGGCCAGGTTCGCCGCCAATCGCCCGATCGGCTTCGCGGTTCTGGCGGATGGAATGGGCGGCCACGCAGCCGGTGATATCGCCAGCGCCATCGTGGTGGAGGAGGTGGCGCGCAGCCTCGACGACCGGCTGGAGCCGGGTGCGGTCAGCGATGACGACATCCCCGCAATTCTGCACGAAGCTGCCACCAGCGCGAACGCGTCGATCGCCTCCTACGTGGCGCAGAACCGCGATGTCGCCGGCATGGGCGCAACGCTCATCGCCCCGGTCGTCCACCAGGACATGCTGCACTGGATCTCGGTCGGAGATTCCCCGCTCTACGTCTTCAGCGAGGATGGCCTCCGGCAGGTCAACGAGGACCACTCGATGGCGCCGCAGATCGACCTTCTGGTGCGCGCGGGCATGATGGACGCCGAAACCGCGCGCAACCATCCTGACCGAAATTGTCTGACCTCGGTGCTGATGGGCAGCGCGATCCCGCGGATCGACTGGGGCAAGGCTCCGGTGAAGCTCGTCCCCGGCGATATCGTGATCGCCTCGAGCGACGGGCTGCAGTTCCTCACCGACGAGGAGATCCAGGACATCTTGGGCCGGCTGCGCACTGAAAGCAGTGCGGTCCTCGCGAAGGCGCTCGTCGCTTCGGTCCAGTCGCTCGGCGATCCGGACCAGGACAACATCTCGGTGGCCGTGATTAAGGTCAGTTAATGAGTGAACCCGCCGGCGCCGGGCGCCGGTCAAGTGATAACCCAACAGGCAGGACAGGCGACCAGTTTGCCGGGCCGGCTCGTGCTGCGCGCAGAAAAGGCCCAGGAATGGATAACGAAACCCTTCGCAAGACACTCGCAGCCGCCTGCTTCGCGCTGGCTGCGGTGCCGCTCGGCGCGTCCGCGCAGGAAGCGTGCACGCGCTACACGGTGCAGCCCGGCGACTCGCTTTCGAGCATCTCAAGGTCGGCCTATGGCGACTATAACTTCCAGCGGATATTCAGTGCCAACCGCGCCGCGATCGGCGGCAATCCCAACCTGATCGAAAAAGGGACGGTGCTTGAGATCCCGTGCCTCGATGGTCAGTTAGCCGCCGACGCGGAGGTGGCGGAGCCGGCTGCGCCTGCAACCGCGGAAGTCGTAGAGGAGGCCGAACCGGCGGTCGAAGTCACGGCGGAGGCCGCTACGGAGCCCGCAGCGCCCTCAGTCGCGCCGCTGGAGAAAATCTCCTTCATCACCGGCGACGACTACCCGCCCTTCGCCGACGAGCAGCTTGCCGGCGGCGGCATCATCACCCAGCTTGTGCGGACCGCGATGGTGCGCGCAAACAGCGGCGCCGATGTTTCAATCGCCTTCGTGAACGACTGGGGCGCGCATCTCGACACCTTGTTGCCGAGCGGTGCCTTCGATGCGACCTTCCCTTGGAGCCTTCCGGACTGTGGTAATCTCGGCGTGCTGACCGCTGCCGACGCCTATCGCTGCACGGATTTCGAGCACAGCGAGTCCTTCTACGACATCGTCGACGGCTATTTCGCGATGAAGGGCAGCGGTCTCGAGGACGCCAAGAGCTTCGATGCCTTCCTCGGCAAGCGGATCTGCCGGCCCGACGGCCATTCGCTGGCCTGGCTGAGCAGCTCGGGCCTCTCCGAGCCCGACATCACGCTGGTCCGTCCGGTCACGGTCGCGGAGTGCTTCTCGGCGCTCGCCGCCGGCACGGTCGATGTCGTTCACATCGAGGTCCAGGTTGCGGCCGAGGCGCTCGACGCGCTCCGGCTCAAGAACGACGCGATCGAGAACCCGAACCTGGCCCATATCAAGACGCTGCGCGTCTTCGTCCACAAGAAGAACCCGAATGCGGGGGAGATCATCGCCACCATCAACTCCGGTCTCGCGATCATGCGCCAGAGCGGCGAGTGGTACGACATCGTCTCCGCCGGCCTGCTGGAGCAGGCCCGCAAGGTCGCGCCCAAGTCCTGATCACCCCTCAATTCATCAAAGGGTCAGAGCCCTTCCCAGATACCAGCACAGGAGAATAGCCCGTGAATATCCAAGCTACACTCGTCAAACTGGCCGCCACCTGCGCCGTCACGGCGATCATGTCCTCGTCCACCTTCGCGCAGGAGGCCTGTACCACCTACACCGTCAAGGATGGCGACACGCTCGGCACCATCGCAAAGGCTGCCTACGGATCGCTCGACTACCAGGTTATCTTCAACGCCAACCGCCAGATCCTCGGCTCCAATCCGAACGGTCTGGAACCCGGCACCGAGCTTGTGCTGCCCTGTAAGGACGGCCGTCTGACTGCCGATTCTCCGGCACCCGCGATCGAGCTTCCCGAGGCGCCCGCGGCGGGATCGTCGAGCGGCAACAGCGTCGGCGCCTACCGGCCGAAGGTGAAATTCGTCTCGGGCAACGACTGGAGCCCCTTCGCCGATGAATCGCTGACCGGCGGCGGAATCGCGGTGCGCCTTGCCACGACCGCGATGCATCGTGGCGGCAACGATCGCGAATACACCGTCAACTGGGTCGATGACTGGGATTCGCACATGACCGCGCTCCTGCCCTCGGGCGCATTCGACATCGGCCTCGCCTGGTACATGCCGAACTGCGAGAAGATCGACAAGCTGTCCGAGGCGATGGCCAAGCGCTGCACCGACTATGACGCCTCGCTGCCGCTCTACGAGCCGGTGTCGGGCTTCTACGCCAAGCCGGGTAGCAAATACGCGGCTGCCAAGACCTACGCCGATTTCGAAGGCGCGCGGATCTGCCGCCTCGACGGCTACTACACTTTCGACCTCGAGGAGCAAGGGCTCGTGGAACCCACAATCACCCTGGTGCGCCCGGCCAAGCGTGAGGAGTGCTTCGAAGGGATGATGTTCGGCAATATCGACATCGTGGCGATGGAAGTGCAGTCGGCCGCCGACGTGATCAAGACGCTCGGGATCGAAGCCGAGGTGGTCGAGAACCCCTACCTGTCGTCGGTCATGACGATGGCGGCTCTGGCGCACAAGTCGAACCCCTTCGGCCGCGAATACCTGGCGATGGTCAACCGCGGTCTGACCGAAATGCGCGACTCGGGCGAATGGTACGACGTGATCTCGGGCACGCTGCAGGAAGTGAACGAGCGCTCGGCTTCGAACTGACCAAAAGGCCGCGGACCGTCACAGGCCCGCGGCACCCAACCGTCACGCGAGGGCGGCAACTGCCCGTCGGCCCCTAAGGAGCCGGCGGGCTTTCTTCTTTCCGATTGTCTGAGTGAGCGCGGGCCCGGGGCGCGAGGATGCACCGGGATCAGGCGCGCCTGCGGTGCTTTTCCTTAACCGCGATGCCTGTGGCGTCCGACGCGCCCCAGGCAAGGTCGTCGGTCAGCTGCACGAGCAGCCGTGCCGCGGCGCTTCCGGCGGGCGAATCCGCCTCGTATTGCATCAGCACAAGCAGGTCTCGCGCCTTCTCGAACTCGTCGACGAGCCAGTGCCCGGCGAACGCCGGTTCACCAAGTGCCTCCGGGTCATCGAGAAACTCCCCGACCAGCGTGCAGCAGGCCTCGGCGAAGTCGCTGTCAGCCGCGAAGTCGCCGGACAGCGCGCGCGCGTGAAGCGCGGCCACTTCCTGCATCCAGCGGGCGAAGAGCCCATCGTTCGGCGCCTCCGAGTGATTCGCGGTCGGTGCCACCTCGGTCGCGGGTGCGGGCGTCCCTTCGCCGGCTGGCGGGCGCGCGGGTGCCGGTTCGCCGCCGAGGGTCAGGAAGGTATCAGGCAGCCGCTCGATCTCCTGCACGATCTTCGTGAGATCGCTGTCGAAGATCGAGCCGGCCATCTCGACGATAGCCTGCAACAGCGCGTCCGCGCCGCTTCTGGACCAGCGCTGTTCGGCACCGGCTTCAGCGCTTTGAAGCGCTTGCCATCCTTCCGGCGTCGCGATCGGCAGGACGGCGGCAAAGCCGTGATCGAACGGTGCGCCGGTGCCGGCGAAACACGCAGCCCGCTCCTGCGGGGGCAGCGTGTCGGCATGTGTGAGCACGCAAAGGCTGCGCCGGCGCAGCGCGGTCGGCACCTGGGACCAAAGCTCCTGGTCGCGCGCCGTCCAGTCAGACCCCGCCCGGCTGCACCAGATCACCATGTCGGTCAGCCGGTTCAGGACGAAGAACCCGTTCGCCCGTGCCGCGGGATCGTCAAAGTCCGAAAGCTCGATGAAGTTGAGATCCTCGAGCAGTTCGCTGTCGAGGCCGATCGAAAGGATGTCCGGCGCCAGCGCCAGGGCCTTGTCCAGGGCGATCCCACCCAGACGTTCCTCGGGGCGGTCCCACCAGCCGGCCGCCGTCTCGTAAACATCCGCATGGCGCAGCGACACGGCCGGTAGGGCTACGCCGCCAAGCCCGGTCGGCAGGATCTTCTCGCAGACGAGGAGGTTGAGAAGGCTCGACTTGCCGGCACCGGCAGGTCCGATGAGGGTGATCCGGACCGGGTGATCGAGCCGCGCGAGCCAGCCCACCACCTGCTCGCGCGCGGAAGGGTCGATCGGGGGCTCGGTGCCCGTGTCGGCATCCATCGCCGCGAGGAGGCGGCCGAGGAACGCACGCACATGGGCTACGTCGGAAAAATTGGTCATTGCCCCATTCTCACCGTTACTCATCCTTTACCGCCGGTTCGGGAGGCAAGACAGCATCCCATAAGCGCACCAGTTCTGACCACCCCGCCCCCCCGAGGCGGCCGAGGACCGCGCCGGTTTCGTCGCCGCAAAGGATCAGGTCGCCTTCGCGCCCGTCGCCGAGCATGACCAACGCCGGGGCGTCTCCCAAAGCGGCCATTTCGGTTTCGAGCGCGGCGAGTTCCGCCAGCAGCGCGGTGGCGCCCACCGCATCGGGCAGCGAGGCGTCGCCGGTATCGCGCAACCTCGTCCCGTTCTCCGAGAATTCGGCCCGTACGGGGCAGGCTTTCGCGATCAGCCCGTAGAAAGTGCCGTCGCCGGACGGCGTATCGGGTTCCGCTTCCACCTCGGGCATGGCGGCCGCATGGCTGCAGGCTGCGCGAAGCTCGGCCAGCGGGAAGCTGACTTCCCCCTCCTCGCCGTCGTCACTGGTCGGGGTGCTGCTGACCGAAAGCCGCCCCTCACGCCGCGCGTGAGCCACCAGCGCCCGCGCGACGCCAGCAAGGCCGCTCTCGCCGCCGGGCGCGAACAGCCGGCCGCTGCGCGCTGTCAGTTCGAGCCGGACTCCGCCCTCCGAGTTGAAGCTGAGCCGACGTGGCAGGACGGTGCCCTCGACGGTGCCAAGCATCGCCTCGAGACGTGACTCGGCGCTGGTCCCGGGGAGGTCGCGCTCGGGCCGGGCGCGCGGGGCGGCGGTCCGCTCGATCCCGGCCAGTAGCGTCACGATCTCGGTGCTGAGCGTCATTACGGTCGGACCCTCGGTCAATCGCCTTCATGCTCAAAGAGCATGGGCGAGCCTTCCGCGCAAGGACAACGCGTGCCTGCGAAGCCCCACCGCATCGGCCCCGCGCCGGCAAAGCAGGCAAAAGGCGTGGTCGGGCAGGGTCTGCATGCGCTGGAAAAGATAGATATGGCGGCTGCCGAGGATCGTGGCCTGTTCTGCCATTTCGGAGGCGTTCCCCGTCGCGCCGAAGGCCGGGGCGAGGAACAGCCGGGCGGCGACGTTCGCGACCCGGTCGAGCATCTCCTGCGGTAGCGGCGTGCGGCTCGCAGAGTTGAGCACCAGCCGCGCCCGCATGTCGATATAGGAAAGCGCGATACAGTCCGGCGCCGAATCCAGCCCGGCTTCGATCACTGCGCGGAACGACATGGCCCGGCCTCCTTGAAAAAGAACGAGCGGCCCGTCCCGGTACGGGACAGGCCGGCAGGGATCGCGGCGAATCCGGCCGCGCGTGTCATCAAGCGCGCCGCGGCAGGCGGAGCGGCTGTCCGCCGGCACCGCCCTGCGCCGCACTCTTCTCCGAGGCCGCCTCGCGCCTGCGGCGGGCATCGTCGGCGCGGAGAAATTCCTCGATGAGCACCAGCACGTCGGGCACGGTTTCGATCTGTGGCGAGCGGGCGACGAGTTCGCGCCAGAGCTCGACCGAGCCGGGCCGCTCGTCCGCGTCGTGTTCCGGCGCGTGATCGTCCTCGCCCGGTTTCTCCGCCACCTCCTCGCTGCCCTCTGAGGTCTCCGCCGGAGATCCGGCCCCCTCATCGGCTTCCGTGGGTGTGGTATCGATCGAGCTTAGGTCGACCGCGTCCTCGGACATCTCGTCTTCGAAAGCGTCACCCCCATCGGGAGCATCGGCGGTTTCGCCAGCGGTGTCATGGTGACCGGCCAGGGCGGTCAGCGCCGTTTCTGCGGGGTCGATACCTTCGTCGGACGCGTCCGCTTCGACGGACCTGATCGGGGCCTTGAGAACGAGCGGCATCGCTCCGGGCTCCGCCGGCTCCGTCGTGGCATCGTTGGTCGTGTCGCTGACCAGCATCTGCGTGCGCAGAGAGTCGGCCTCTGCCCGGCTCATGCGGGAGCGGTTCTGGGCCTCGACGCGCACCGGCCGTACGGTACGGCCGACGCGGTTCGGCAGGACATGTAGCCGGGACGAGCCGGCCTCGCTGCCCTCCTCGCCGGTCGACACGAGCGTGAGCGGCGCCGGGCGTTTCGAGGCGGATGTCTCGACCACGTTGTAGCGCGACAGCATGTCCTTGCGGTGGTCCGCGATGTCGTCGGCGATCTCTTGCAGCGCGTCGAGCAGATCCTGCGCGCCGCTCTCGGTCCAGAGGTCGCTGTCCTCGTCCTCGGCGCTCGCCTTGATCGCATCGGTCGCCGAGAACATGACGACTTGGCGGAACAGGCCCGCCGTCTCACGGCGCAGGCGCCCGGCCACGCGCTCGCGCTCCGGCGGGGTCAGCTTGTCCGAGCGAGTCGACAGAAGAACGCTGCCCGCGCGCAACCTTTCGGGAAGGGATTCGAAGGCGCTGCGTTCGGTCTCTCGCCAGGCCTGGGTGGAATGGGTGCACCACAGGATCGCGTTGACATAACCGACCGCGATTTCCCAGATGTGGCGCGGAATCGAGGGGTCGGAGATGCCGGGCGTGTCGATCAGGTCGATCGTCTCGAGAATCCGGCCGCGGCAGAACAGGCGGATGTAGCGCACGCCTTCGACCGGGACGTTGTGGAGGTCGCTGATCGGGAGGTCGTGGTGCTGGCCCTCGGTGTCGACGTAATGTGCCGAGGGTTCGCCGTAGCTCATCCAGACCGGCGGCAACTGGGTGGCGGTGACCCGCGTCGGCAGCACGTCCTCGCCGAGAAGGAAGTTCACAAGCGTCGTCTTGCCGGCGCTGAACTCCCCCATCAGCGCGATGCACGGCTTGCGGCCTGCCCAGCTTTCCAGCCGGGTCATCCACTCTGCCGTCACCTCGCGCCGCTCTTCGTTCTTGCTGTCGGTCATCTTTCGGTCCTGCTCAGGCTGCCATCTCTTCAAGACCCTTGAGGATCTCGCTGAAGGTCGTATTCGCGTCGCCGCCGGTGCGGAAACCGGCCAACGGGTCTTCCGCCGTCTCGTCGGTGGAGGCGTCGGCGTTGGTTATGCGGCTGATCGTCTCCTCATGCTCGCGCAGGAAGTCGCGCAGCGTCGCGCGGGTGTTCTCTAGGACCGCGGCGACCTGGCTGTCCTCGATCTCCTTGGAAATCGCGTGGACCTCGGCGCTGATCAGCTGGGCGTAGTCCTTGGCATAGGCGCTCGCGCCGCGCCGCTTCTGCCACCAGCGCCGCCACCAGGTGCTCTGCAGGTCGAGCGCGATGGTCCGGCCGAGCCCGACCGGAGCGGGCACCCGCGGCGGATGCGGCGGCTCGACGCTGAAGTCGGCCAGTTCGTCGCCGAGCACCGCGAGATAGAGTCCCTGCACATGCGAAGCGGCCTCGCCGTAGAGCGTGCCGACCTTCGCGGCAAGCGCGCGAGAGAAACTGGCGTAGGCCGTGCGGTGCAAGACCCGGAGCCCGGTCGGGTCGTAGTTCCAGGTGCCCTGCTCGCCATGCTGCTCAAGATAGGTGACGAGCGAATCCGTCGCGCGTTTCACGAAACTCGCTTCGGCGGTCTGCATGCGCTGCACAAGATCATCGCGGAGGCGCTGGCACAGCGACGCCGCGTCCGCCTCGAAGCGGGCGGAAAGCTCGCGCATCGCGGCGGCCGCGCCGCCCTCGCCAAGCTTGATATTGACGACGCGGGACGGCTGGCGCGCGGCGACGGCCTTGGCACGGGCCTCGTTGGCGAGGTTGCGGGCGCTGCGTTTCGTTCGTTCGAGCTGGCGCTTTCCGGCGCCTTCGCGGATCCGCTCCCCGATCGCCTCAAGAAGGTCGGGTACGCCGGAGAGGTTCCACATCGTTTCCCAGCCGCTCTCGCTCTTGCGCTCGGGCAGGTTCGCGGAATAGGCCGTGAGCGCGTGCTGGCTGTCCGGGCTGAGCAGGCGCATCGAGGCGGTCAGCGACGCCTCGGCCCACCTTGCGCTGCCGAAGATCACCGCGACGTCGGGGCCGATGTTGAACTTCTTCAGCGTCTGTTCGATGCCGGCGCGGATCTCGGGGATCTGCGCCATCGGATCGTTCAGTTCGTCGATGCGGTTGACGAACAGGATGATCTGGCGGTTCTCGAGGTTCGAGATGATCCGCATAAGCGCGAGATCGACCGTGGTCAGCGCCTGATGGGCCGAGAGCACTACGACGCAAAGCTCGGAGTTGCGCAGGCTGCGCAGCGTGATCTGCTCGCGGATCAGGAAGGTGTCGTTGACGCCGGGCGTGTCGCACAGGGTCATGGAGAAATCGTATTCCGGCACGTCGAGGTAGAACTCGGCCGACTTGGTGATGTCGGCGAACCGCCCGGTCGCGGCACCGGCATCGGAAAGGTCCGGGCCGTCGCCAAGGCAGACGTAACGCTCAACCAGTTCGTGATCGACATAGCCGTAGGAATGGTTCTGCCCGAGCAGCAGCTCGAAATGCTTGCCGAGCCGCGCCTCGGTCGTTTTCCGCATCGTGTCGATCTGGCGCTGGATCTCCATCATTTCCTCTTCGGCGCCGGCCCGTTCGGCAAGTTCGCCGAGCCTGCCGCCGTTCACGACGAGGTTGTCCCATTCGTCGCGGTTGAAGAAGGTGAAGCGCGCCTTGGTGTTGGCGGGGCCCGTCGGGTCCGCCGGCGCCCGCGTGTTGATCGCCAGCATGGTGACGACCGATGTCCAGGGATTGACGTCGGAGGGCAGGAGGCCGGGCGACGCGGCGAGCACGTTGGTCAGCGCCGATTTGCCGGCCTTGACCTGACCGACGAGCGTGATCCGCGGCGAAAAGGCCTGAAGGCGCGATTTCAGCCCCGCCGCGCGCGACGCGGTGCGCGCGTCTGCGGCCGCTCCAAGCCGGTCGAGCGTGTCGGCGAGTTCGGAGAACTCAGACGTGAGCCCGGCGAGCGTCGCGTTGGCGGAGGTCAGGAAGGGTGCATTCTCAAGCATCTTCGAGGGCTCCTTAGTTACGGTTGTGATCGTTATGCCCCTCGCGCAGATGCTCGAGCGACGAGAGGACCTGACCGGCGGTCCGGTCGAGGCATGACAGGATGTCGAGGGCGGCGACCATCAGCCTGCTGACGTCGTCGCGGGTGAGGTGCCGTTCAGACGTGCTGACGAACACCAGCATGTGTTCGTAGGAGACGCCGTTCCTGAGTTCGGCGATGCGCTGGCAGCCGGGCGGCGGCTGATCGCCCTGCGCCAGCGGCGGCAGCGCCCTGTTCGCCAGAAAGTCCGTGGCACCCTCGTAATCGGTGAGCAGCACACCGAAGCCGATGCCGGGAGCGACCGCCTCCAGCGCCCGTAGGCGCGGCATGAGCTCCAGCGCCCGTAGGCGCGGCATGAGATCGCCAGAGCCGGCACCGTAAGGGGCGCTACCGGGCAGACCGGGAACTGTCATGCGTTGAGCCGTCATTGGTCTCTTTGCTCCGATGGGCGATAGCAAGTCCGCCGCCGCGCTGCACAGGGACGAAACTCGCAAGGCACCGAGGAACGCTAGTAAATTTTTGTGGCAAAATGGTGGTTCAATTACGCCGGGGCTTTACCNTCCGATGGGCGATAGCAAGTCCGCCGCCGCGCTGCACAGGGACGAAACTCGCAAGGCACCGAGGAACGCTAGTAAATTTTTGTGGCAAAATGGTGGTTCAATTACGCCGGGGCTTTACCGATTTCGGGGCGTTTCGCTGCCGTCTGCGGGTCCTTGCCGGGCGCGCCTGCCCTTTTTTTATGGCGTCGGGCGTATGCGCCGGCCGAGGTCGTGCCGAGTCGGGTGGCGCCTCCGTCGCCACAATTGCGCCCGCCGAGGCCGGGCTGCTGGTCCGGCTTGAGTCCGCTGCGGGAACAAAGCGACTCGCCCCGTCGGATTGTGCGCGCCCGGGCATCGCGGGGGAGCTGTATTCATTGTAAATCCTCCGAATGATCGCTCCCGCGCCGCTATTCGGACATGGATCGCCGGCAGGGTCGGAAGTGAGGGGCAAGCAGAGGCGAAGGACCACAAAAATGAAAATCATGGCGGCCATCCTGCAACGTATCACGCGTCGTAAGGCCGTCGAGCCTGACGCGTTCGAACTGCGTCTGATCACCATGGGCAGCGAGAACACCAAGGCACCAGTCAATCAGATCGCGCTTCCGAACCTGTTCTGCCGCCGCGCTGGTGGCGTGCGCCGCGCCGCCTGAGTGGCGCTCAGAAGTCGACCTCGACGCCGGGCAGGTTGAGTTCGCGCGCCAAGTCTCGCACCTCCTGCCGGGCGGCGACGTTGGAGATGTTCAGCCCCTCGACGCCGACATCGCGCAAATCCAGAAGCGTCAATCCTCGCGGAAACAGCTCGCGGAAGATGACCCGCTCGGTAAAGCCGGGCGCGACGCGGAATCCGATCCGCTTCGACAGCTGCTCGAGCGCCGCACCGACCTTGCGCTTGTTGTGCATCTGCTGCGCGCCGAGCCGGTTTCTCAGCACGATCCAGTCGATCGGCTTTAGCCCCGCCCGCGCCCGGAGCTGGCGCGCGTTCCAGACCATCTCCGAATAGATCGACGGTCCGATGACCCGGCTTGTATCGGGATCGACGCGCGCCAAGAGGTCGAAGTCGATGAAGCTGTCGTTGAGCGGCGTGATCAACGTGTCGGCAAGCGAATGCGCCACCTGGCTCAGCCGCGTGTGAGAGCCGGGGCAGTCGATCACGATGAAATCCGTATCCCGTTCGAGCCCGGCTACGGCGGCCGACAGGCGCCGGTCGTAGACGTTCTCTCCGGCGCCGAGGCTGGCCTGGTCGATCTCGGGCAGCTCGCGGTAATCGGGGGTCGGCAGATCGATCCCCAGCTTGCGGCAGAAGGCGATCCGGTTCTCGATATAGCGGCCGAAGCTTCTCTGGCGCAGGTCGAGGTCGAGGGCGCCGACCCGGTGTCCCATTCGCGAAAGCGCCGTGGCGACATGCATGCAGGTGGTCGATTTCCCGGACCCACCCTTCTCGTTGCCCACGACGATGATATGCGCCACTGATCTGCCCTCGTTGCACCGGTGGGCATCGCTGCTGCCCTTGTTGGCGCCACTATAGGTGGTGTTTTTACGCGGAGGAAGCTGCCACCCATGTGTTCGTGCCACTTCCGTGGCGCGATTGCCATGCGAAGTGGCGCGGGGGTGCCGCGAAGCCTGAAAAAACATCCATGGCTTGCGGGGACACACTTCATGGTTGCGATTTCCGCCGTTCTGATGCTTTTGCCGCGCGGGGGCGAACGGGAGACCTGACCTTGAGATTACTGCAATGCGCCGGCGTCGCGGCCGTGGCGCTGACCGCCGCACCGGCCACGCTTTCGGCTGCCGCCTTCATCGAGAACCATTCGGCTTGGACAGTGATGGGGCGCGACGACAGCTGCCTCGTGACCACGTCGGCCGTGGATGGTTCCGGGGCGAAGCTCACATTGGTCCACCTGCCAGACCGGGCCTTCGCGACCATCGACTCCATGGATTGGACCGAGGTTCCCGGACGCTGGGAGGACGGAGCGGGCAACGTGGAAATCGCGGTCGGAGCCGCCGCCGCGCCGGTGAGCCTGGCCGCGCGGATCGACGGCGTTGCCATCCTCTTCACGGATGAATCCGGCACCGCGTTTTCCGATCTCGAAGCGGCGCTGGCCGCGGTATCCGGGGATGTCGCCGAGGGTCAGCCCGATCTCGCGATTCGTGACGGCGCGGGCACGCCGATCGCCGTCTTCAGCCTGCTCGGGGCGGCCGAGGCGGTCGCGAAGGGGGCGAACTGCGCCGAGGCACTTTGAGCGCGGCTTCCGCCGGGCCGAGCCAAAACGAAAGCGCCGCCCGAGGGGGCGGCGCTTTGCGTTTCTATGCGGGTGGCTCAGAAGCCGAGGCCGGCGTACTTGTTCTTGAACTTCGACACGCGGCCGCCGGTGTCCATCAGCTTGGCCGAGCCGCCGGTCCAGGCCGGGTGCACCGAGGGATCGATGTCGAGCGACATCTGGTCGCCTTCCTTGCCCCAGGTCGAGCGGACCTTGAAGACCGTGCCGTCCGTCATCTTGACGTCGATCATGTGGTAGTCGGGGTGAATGTCTTTTCTCATGGTCCCGCTCCTCAGGCCTGAGCCGCGTCTTTGGGCTTGTAATTGGTGACTTCGGCGATCCGGGCGGATTTGCCGCGACGGTCGCGCAGGTAGTAGAGCTTGGCGCGGCGCACGCGGCCACGACGCACGACCTCGATCGAGTCGATGTTGGTCGAGTAGAGCGGGAAGACGCGCTCGACGCCTTCGCCGAAGGAAATCTTGCGGACGGTGAACGAGGCAGAGATGCCCGCGCCGCCCTTGCGGGAGATGCAGACGCCTTCATAGGCCTGCACGCGGGTGCGGGTGCCTTCGGTCACCTTGTAGCCGACACGGACCGTGTCGCCCGCCTTGAAGTCCGGGATGGACTTGCCGAGCGCGGCGATCTGCTCGGCTTCGATTTGCGCGATCAGGTTCATCGCGTGATCCTTTCCAATGCTCGCGGTTCTCTCCGCGAAGATGTGCGCGCCTCAGAGCTCTCGGTCTTCTTCCGGGTCCGCATCAGCGCCCGCCAGAGATCAGGTCGTCGTTCCTTGTTGCTGCCGCCGTGGGGCCGCACCTTGCCGAAGAAAGCGAAGGGCCGTGGCCAATAGACAACAGGCCCGGACGACTCGCGAGAGCCCCGGACGGGCGGGGTATAGGGGGGGCGGGCCTTGCGATCAAGCGAATTTTGTCGGGCGAAGCTGCGCAGTTGATCATCCGCGGCGGTCACCTCGCCGCGTGCGATCAAGCAGGCTTGAGCCGCTGTACGCGGTTCGTGTTCCTGCGGATCGCGGGGGGCTGCAGACGGCGGCACATACGCAAACCCGACACGGCCGCACGGAAACACCCGTGCCGACTGATCCGTATCAGTGCGTCGCATCAGGAATGGATCATTGTGGTTGGAATCCTGACTACACGTTCACGGCGGTACGCCCAAGTGCCGCGACCAATGGCTTTGAGGCGGCTCCGGCTTGGCTGTGAGCCTCGGCCGATTGGCCTTCGTTCAACGACATGTGGCAAAGGAGGAAAAAAATGCATCTTCTCAGAGTCATCGACCGTGCATTGCCGATTGCGGCGGGGGTGAGCATCGCGATTGCTGCTTGGAGCGGAGAGGCCCTGGCATTCGACGAAGCCGCGCAGATCCAATTGGGCCAGTCGGAATACATGGCGCATTGCGCGTCATGCCACGGTGCTGAAGCGCACGGGGACGGACCAGTGGCCGCAGTTCTCGAAAAGAAACCACCCGATCTTACGCAAATTGCCTCTCGCTACAGCGGGCAATTCCCGACCGGGACAATTCAGGAGATCATCGACGGGCGGAACATGATCAATCCGCACGGGGATCGCGACATGCCGATCTGGGGAGATCGGTATTTTCAAACCGCGGCTGAACGGTCGCAGTCCGTTCCCCATGACGTCGATGCGCAGGCGCTTGCACTCGGGCGGGTGACCGCTCTGGTCAAATTCCTGGAGTCAATCCAGGCGCAGTGACGGCCGCCACGTCAGGCCGACAACACGGCGGACGAGATCCGAGGGCCGGGCCGTACTGCGCGGCAAATCTCCGGCACGTCATTTGTTCGGCCCATCATTTCGGTCCTTCCAGAGGTCCGGCCGACGCTCCTTCGTCAGCCGTTCCGCCTCGGCCCGCCGCCATTTCGCGATCTCGCCGTGATGGCCGGACATGAGGACGGGTGGAATCTCGCGTCCCTCCCAGGCCGCGGGTTTCGTGTATTGCGGATGCTCCAGGAGCCCGTGCGAATGGCTTTCCTCCTCGGTCGAGGCGGCGTTGCCGAGCACGCCCGGCAGGAGCCGCACCACCGCGTCGATCATCGCCTGCGCGGCGATCTCGCCGCCGGTCAGGACGAAGTCTCCGAGCGAGACCTCCTCGACGGCGTAATGGTCGAGGACGCGCTGGTCGACGCCTTCGAACCGGCCGCAAAGCATCGTCACGCCCTCGGCCGAGGCAAGCCGGCGCGCCATAGCCTGATCGAAGGGCTTTCCGCGCGGGGACAGGTATATGACCGGCCAGCGGGCGCGGTCCGGCGGGGTGCCGATCGAGGCCTCGTCGAAGGCGCGGCCCACCACGTCGGCGCGGAGTACCATGCCGGCGCCGCCGCCCGCCGGCGTGTCGTCGACATTGCGGTGCTTGCCGATGCCGAACGGGCGCAGGTCGATGGTCTCGAGCCCCCAGAGCCCGTCCTGCAGGGCCTTGCCGGTGAGCGAAAGGCCGAGCGTGCCGGGAAAGGCCTCGGGGAAAAGGGTGATGATCCGGGCCGTCCAGGCGCCCTTCAGGCGTAGCGGTTCTTCCATCAGGTCGCGCGGCCGGGCCGAGACGGACACCCGCAAGCGTCCGTGAGACTTGGGCTTTTCCGCCTCAGTCACTCGGTTTCCTCCGGCGGGTCGGCGATGATCCGGCCGGCGGTAAGGTCCACGGTCGGCACCACGGCCTTGGTGAAGGGCAAGAGCAGCGCCGTCTTGCGGCCCGGCGCGAAGATTTCGAGGATGTCGCCCGCGCCGTGGTTGAAGACGGCCCGGACCGTGCCGAGCCGCTGGCCGCCGGTATCGAGTACTTCGAGCCCGATCAGGTCGGTGTGGTAGAATTCGTCGTCGGGCAGGTTCGGCAGTTTCGACCGATCGGCAAACAGCGACACGCCGCGCAGCGCGTCGGCCTGCTCCTTGGTCGTGACACCCGAGAGCCGCGCGCCGAGGCCGCCCGGGACCTCCCGCGTGATCTTCACGGTGAAGCTGCGCGAGCCGTCCTCGGTGTAAAGAGGGGCGTAGGCGGCGATCGCCTCGGGCTGGGCGCAGAAGCTTTTCAGCCGCACCTCGCCCTTGACGCCGAAGGCCCCGGAAATGGCGCCGACGCAGATCCGGTCAGTTGCCATTCGCCGCCTCCGGGCACTCGGCCGCCACCATGGCGGCGGCCGGTTGCGGGACCATGAGCCGGTCGGTCTTCATCCCGAGCCAGAACGCGCCCCCGCAGAGCGCGAAGGTGACGAACCGGCGCAGGAAAAAGCCGACCATCATGGTTCAGGGCCTCACTCGGAGGCTTCGGCCGGGGCGGCCTTCTTGGCCTTTTCCTCGGCGCGCTTCTTCGCCTTGGCGCCCGGTTCGGCTTTCTTCATGTTGGCGCGGGTGGCTTTCTCGCGGACGCCGGCGGCTTCGAGCATGCGGGCGATGCGGTCGGTCGGCTGGGCGCCCTGGGAGAGCCAGTACTGGACGCGCTCCATGTTCATCTTCACGCGCTCCTCGCTGTCCTTCGGCAGGAGCGGGTTGTAGGTGCCGAGCTTTTCGAGGAAGCGGCCGTCGCGCGGCATGCGGCTGTCCGAGGCGACGATCGAGTAGTGCGGGCGCTTCTTGGAGCCCCCACGGGCGAGGCGGATCTTCATAGCCATGTCAGTTCTCCTATATCTGGCTGTGACGCAGGCGAAGTGCCTGTCATTCCTTGGTTATTTCTGTAGCTGCTCGTGATGCCTGATGACTTCCGAGATGATGAAGCTCAGGAATTTCTTGGCGAATTCGGGGTCGAGGTCGGCGTCGAGCGCCATCCGCTGCAACCGCTCGATCTGGCTTGCCTCGCGCATCGGGTCCGAGGGCGGCAGGTCGTGCTCGGCCTTGAGCCGGCCCACCGCCTGGGTGTGCTTGAAGCGCTCGGCCAGCGTGTAGACGAGGATCGCGTCGAGACGGTCGATCGAGTCGCGGTGGCCCTTCAGGAGGTTCGCGGCGCGGGTCGTCGGGTCACTCATTCGGGCCTCCGGGACTGGGGACGGGTTTCCGTGCCGCTTGCGTGCAGCGCGCGTACAGCCGGCGTACCGACGGCGCGAGCGGCGGGGGCGGGACCGGGGCGCTGCCCCGGACCCCGGGGTATTTGGCCAATGAAGAAGCCGGCAGCGTCATGCGCGGGCCTCCCGGTCGTGGCGGTAGACGAGGCAGCCGGGGCAGGCTTCGGGCCGCGCGGCCGCCGCGTCGAGCCGCGCGCCGAGCCGTTCGGCGAGCGTGACCGAGCGGCGGTTGCCGGGCGCGATGTAGGAGGCGATGCTGTCCCAGCCGAGCGTGTCGAAGACATAGTCGCGGGTCGCCACGGCGGCCTCGAAGGCGAAGCCCCGGCCCTCGGCCTCCTCGGTGACCATCCAGCCGAGTTCGGGCTCGGGGTCGGTGATCTCGTAATGCAGGATCGACATGCCGACGAACGCGCCGGTCGCGCGGTCCTCCATCGCGAAGGGGCCGTAGCCGCGGAGCGGCCAGCTTGCCGTCTCGGCGAAGAAATCGAGCCAGGCCGCGCGGCGGTCGTAGGGGCCGCCCATATGCACGGCGCGGTCCGACATCAGGATCCCGGCATAGTCGGCGAAATCGGCGACCCGCGGCGCGCGCAGGATCAGGCGTTCGGTCGTGAGCTCGGGGATGGTGAAGGTCAGCGCGCTCATGCCGGCACCTTCGGAGCGGGGTGGCGGTAGACGAGGGTCGGGCGGTCGAAGGGATGGCCCGCGGCCGGGTCGGGCGCGGCGCCGAGCCGGTCGGCGAGCGCGATCGAGCGGGCATTCTCGGGGTGGATGTAGCTCACCGCCGTGGTCCAGCCCAGGACGGAGAAGGCGTGGTCGCGCGCCGCCGTCGCCGCCTCGCGGGCGTAGCCCTTGCCCTCGGCGGCCTCGCTCCAGAGGGTCCAGCCGATCTCGCGCTCGGTCCAGCCCGCGGGATACCAGGGGCCGGCCATGCCGAGGGCGTCGTCCGCGCCCCTGAGCGTGAAGACGAACATGCCGAAGCCGCGCAGCACCCAGTGGCCGATGACATGGCCGAAGGCGCGCCAGGCCTTGCCCTCGTCATAGTCCTCGGCGCGGATGAAATCCGAGCGCGGCGAGGCCAGGAACGCGCGCCAGGCCGGCCAGTCGGCGGCCGCCGGCGCGCGCAGGGCGAGCCGTTCGGTCTCGATCACCGGGGTGTTGGCGAGCACCGGTGTCATGCCAGCCCCCTGATGTCGTGGACGATCACCAGGTCCCCGGGATCGGTGCCGGGGATGGTCGGGTCGATCACGCCGCCGAGCTTCAGCCCGAGCGCGATGGACCGGTCGTTGGCCGGGTCGACGATGTTGATCAGCCGGTCCCAGCCGAGGGTCCGGCGCACCCAGAGCATCACGGCGCGGGCGGCCTCGGCGGCATAGCCCCTGCCCTCGGCTTCAGGGATCACGAACCATCCCAGTTCGGGTTCGGGATAGCCCGCGAATTCGTAGATGCCGACCTCGCCGACATAGGCGCCGGTCGCGCGGTCGTCGAGGCCGAAGGCGCCGTAGCCCTTGAGCGGCCAGAGCGCGACATCGGTGGCCCAGTTCTTCCACGCCTCTTCCCGACTCATCATGCCGCGCTCCGGAATCGAGCGGGGGGAGGCGAAGAAGGCCGCCCAATGCTCGAAGTCGGAAAGCTTCGGGGCGCGGAGGATCAGGCGGTCGGTCTGGAGCGTGGGAGGGGTCATGCGGCCCTCCCGGCATCATGGCGCCAGGTCAACGTCGGTTCGTCGCCGTAAGGATGGCGGGCGTCTGGATCGACGGCCGCGCCGAGCCGTTCACAGAGCCGGTGCGAGGCGGCGTTGTCGGGGTCCGTGTGGGACACGGCGGTCCGGAACCCGCTGGTCGCGAAGAACCAGTCGCGCGCCGCCGAGGCGGCTTCGAAGGCGAGGCCCCGGCCCTCGTTCGCCGCGTCCCAGAGGCTCCAGCCGAGTTCAGGTTCGGGATGGGTCTCGGGATAGAACGGGCCGATGCCGCCGATTCCCTTGTCACTGTCGTGGAAAGTCACTGTGAAAAGGCTGAAGCCGTGGCGCTGCCACTGGTCCAGTATGTCGAGATAACCTTCACGCGTCTTTTCATACGTCCACGGCCCACCCATCAGATGCGAACGGTCGGACGCCCAGAACCGGGCCGAGGCGGGAAGATCGCCGTCGTTGGGTACGCGCAGGCGCAGCCGCTCGGTCCAGAGGACCGGACGGCCTTCGGCGTCCTGCGTTACCCGATGGGTCATTTCTTCTTCCCGAAGCCGAGGCCGGAGAGGCCGCCGGGCAGGTTCATGCCGCCGAGCCCGCCCGGCAGGCCGCCGCCCATGCCGATGCCGGATTTCAGCGCCTTTGCGGCTTCCTCCATCGCCTTGGGGTCGTTCATGTCGGGCATCGCGCCCTTGCCGCCCATCATGCCCTTCATCGCCTGCTTCAGCATGCCGCCTTTGCCCATCTTGCCCATCTTCTTCATCATGTCCGCCATCTGGCGGTGCATCTTCAGAAGCTTGTTGACCTCGCTCACCTCGAGGCCGGCGCCGGCGGCGATCCGCTTCTTGCGGCTGGCCTGCAGGAGGTCGGGATTGGCGCGCTCCTTCTTGGTCATCGAGTTGATCAGCGCGATCTGGCGGCGGAGCACCGTGTCGTCGAAGCCGGCCTCGTCCATCTGCCTGGACAACTTGCCCATGCCCGGCATCATCCCCATGATGCCCTGCATGCCGCCCATCTTGAGCATCTGCTCGAGCTGCGACTTGAGGTCGTTCATGTTGAAAAGGCCCTTCTGGAACCTTTTCATCATCCGCTCGGCCTGCTCGGCCTCGAGCGTTTCCTGGGCCTTCTCGACCAGCGCCACGATGTCGCCCATGCCGAGGATGCGGCCGGCGATGCGCTCGGCCTCGAAGGTCTCGAGCGCGTCCATCTTCTCGCCGAGGCCGACGAAGCGGATCGGCTTGCCGGTGACCGCGCGCATGGACAGGGCGGCACCGCCGCGGCCGTCGCCGTCCATCCGGGTGAGGACGACGCCGGAGATGCCGACCTTGGCGTCGAACTCGGTCGCGACATTGACCGCGTCCTGGCCGGTGAGGCCGTCGACGACGAGGAGCGTCTCGCGGGGCTTGGCGACATCGCGGACGGCCTGGACCTCGTCCATCAGGACTTCGTCGATGTGGAGGCGGCCTGCGGTGTCGAGCATGTAGACGTCGTAGCCGCCCAGGGTCGCCTGCTGCTTGGCGCGCCTGGCGATCTGCACCGCGCTCTCGCCCTTGACGATCGGCAGCGTGTCGACGCCGATCTGGGTGCCGAGGATGGCGAGCTGTTCCATCGCCGCCGGGCGATTGGTGTCGAGCGAGGCCATTAGGACGCGCTTCTTCTCGCGCTCCTTGAGGCGGCGCGCGAGTTTCGCGGTGGTGGTGGTCTTGCCCGAGCCCTGGAGGCCCACCATCAGGATCGGCGCGGGCGGGTTGTCGATCTTGAGGACGCCGGGATCCTCGGCGCCGCGCAGGACGTCGATGAGCGCGTCGTGGACGATCTTGACGACCTGCTGGCCCGGCGTGACCGATTTCGTCACCGCCTGGCCGGTGGCCTTGGCCTCCACCGCCTTGACGAAGTCGCGCGCGACGGGAAGCGAGACGTCGGCTTCGAGAAGGGCGACGCGGACCTCGCGCAGCGCGGCCTTGACGTCCTCGGCCGAGAGGGCGCCCTGTTTCGTCAGCCGGTCGAAGACGCCGCCAAGGCGTTCTGACAGGTTCTCGAACATCTCGCGGCCCTCCTTGGCCTCGTTGACTTTCCCGCCCCTCAGATAGTGAGGAAGCGCCCAAACGCAAATCGCACCAGTGGGCGCAACGCGCTGACTGGTGGCGATCCCCTGATCTGCGGGGACCGGAAGCACGGGACTTCCGTAATCCGGGGGGATTTAGGCGAGCGGGGCGCGCGAGTCAAGCGAGCCGTGTCCTGCGGGGCCGGCTGGCGGTCACCGGGGCCGCTCAGGATGACGGCAAGGACAAGCCCCGGCAAAGGGGCTTGTCCTCGTTGACGCGCCGGTCGTGGCTTTCGACGGGGGCGCCTGGCCCCGTCCGGGGCCGGTTGCGGGGCCGCCGTGGCGGGTCAGGCGGCGAGCCGGTCGATCTCGGCCTCGGCGGCCTTCAGCGTCGCCTCGGGGTCGAAGACCATGCGGTCGGCGGCGACGAACTCGACATCGGTGATGCCGAAGAAGCCGAGCATGTGGCGCAGGTAGCCCGAGGCGAAGTCGATCTCGCTGCCCATCTTCGTGCCGTCGGAAGAAAGCGCCACGATCGCGCGCTTGCCGGTCAGGAGACCCTCCTGGCCCTTCTCGGTGTAACGGAAGGTCTCGCCCTTCCGCGCGAGGTGGTCGATCCAGCTTTTCAGCTGCGCGGGCAGGCCGAAATTGTAGACCGGCAGCGCGATGACCAGGACGTCGGCGGCCTTCACCTCGTCAAGAAGCGCGTCCGAATAGGCGGCGATGCGGCTCTGGTCGGGGGTGCGCGCCTCGGCCGGGGTGTAGACCGCGCCGATCCAGTCGGCGTCGATCTGCGGCACGCCGGCGGAGAGGTCGCGCACGGTGACCTCGGCGCCGGGCGCGCTTTTGGTGAGCCGCGCGACGATGCGGTCGGTGAGCTTGCGGGAGACGGAGGCCTCGCCCTTGATCGAGGTCTCGATGCGGAGAATGTGGGTCATGTCGGTGTCCTTGCGGTTTCGGTGTCCGGTCACCAAAATGTTCATTGCCATTCTGAACACAACCGGCATGATCGCACCAATTCTGTTGATAGGCGCACACATATGACCTTCGAGAACTGGGATGAGATCCGCACCGCCTTCCAGGTTGCCCGAGTCGGCACCGTCTCCGGCGCGGCCGAGGTGCTGGGCGTCCACCACGCCACGGTGATCCGCCATATCGACGCGCTGGAGGCGCGGCTCGGCGCGAAGCTCTTCCAGCGCCATCCGCGCGGCTATACCGCGACCGAGGCCGGGCAGGAGCTCTTGAAGGTGGCGCAGACCACCGAGGACCAGTTCGCCCATCTCGCCGCCCGCATCACCGGCGCCGCGACCGAGATCTCGGGCGAGCTCGTGGTGACCTCTCTGCCGGGGCTGGCCGAGCTGGTGACGCCGACGCTGCTGCGGCTGCAGACCGAGTTTCCCGGCCTGAGGGTGCGCTACATCAGCGACGCGCGGCTCTTCCGGCTGGAGTACGGCGAGGCGCATGTGGCGATCCGCGCCGGCGGCAAGCCGCAGGAGCCCGACAACGTCGTGCAGGCCTTCTGCACCCAGCGGACCGGGCTTTACGCCGCCGAGAGCTATGTCGCCGCCCACGGCTTGCCGGCGGACGAGTCCGACCTCGCCGGTCACCGCTTCGTCGGCCCGGCCGATCCCGACAGCCGCGCGCCGTTCCACCGCTGGCTCGCCGCGAAGGCGCCCGATGCCGCGATCGCCTTCCGCACCAACGAGGCCGAGGCAGTGCGCGAGGCGATCCGGTCCGGCGCCGCCATTGGCTTCCTGCCGGTCCTCGCGGCGCGGCGCGAGGAGGGGCTGGTCGAGGCGCTGCCGCAGCGCGACGACTGGAACAGCCCGCTCTGGCTCGTCACCCATGTCGATCTGCACCGCACGCCCCGGATCCAGCTCTTCCTCAAGGCGCTGAAGGAAGACGCGCGCGATTGCGGCATGTGCTAGGCCGATGAGCCAGGCGACGCGCGGCCATCTGGCGATGCTTCTGTTCTCGGCGCTGGTGGCGGGGTCGTTCCCGCTCGGTGCGATGATGGCGAACGAGGTCTCTCCCACCGCCTTCACCGCCTTGCGCTTCGTGCTGGCGGGCGCGATCATCGGCGCGGTCGTCCGGGCGCGGGGCGGGGTGCCGCGCGCGGCACTGGCGGCGCCTTGGCGCTACCTTCTGCTCGGGGCGAGCTTCGGGGCCTATTTCGTGCTGATGTTCGAGGGGCTGAAGACCGCGGCCCCGGTCTCCGCGGCGGCGGTCTTCACGCTGACGCCCGTGCTTTCGGCGGGCTTCGGCTGGCTGCTTCTGCGCCAGGTGACCACGCCGCGCATCGCCGCGGCGCTGGCGATCGGCGCGGCGGGGGCACTCTGGGTGATCTTCCGCGCCGATCCGGCCGCGCTTCTCGACTTCGAGGTCGGCCGCGGCGAGGCGGTCTATTTCGCCGGCTGCATGGCCCATGCGCTCTATACGCCGCTGGTCCGGCGCCTGAACCGGGGCGAGAGCGCCACGGTCTTCAGCTTCGGCGTGCTGGTGGCGGGCGCGATCCTGCTGACGCTCTACGGCTGGGGCGCGATTCGCACCACCGACTGGACGGCGCTGCCGGGAATCGTCTGGATCACGCTCGGCTATACCGCGGTCTTCGCCAGTGCGGCGACCTTCGTGCTCCTGCAGTTCGCGACGCTGCGGCTGCCATCGTCGAAGGTGATGGCCTACACCTACCTCATTCCTTCCTGGGTGATCCTCTGGCAGATCGCGCTCGGCCAGGACGCGCCGCCCGCGCGGGTCGCGGCTGGCGTCGTCCTGACCGGGCTGGCGCTGGTGTTGCTCCTCAAGGAGGAACCCGCCGCGCGGCCCCGTGCCGCGCGACCGGATTGAGCGCCCGCGCGGCGGGCGCATGCCTTCTGGCACTTCGTGCGGTTTTGCCTCCGGCGGGGGTATTTGGAAAAAGAAGAAAGGAAGGCCCGCCGCGCTCTTCTTTTTCCAAATACCCCCGCCGGAGGCCTTCCGAGCGCCCGCCGCATTGGCGGCGGGTGCGAGGCAACGCTTGCGCCCGCTTGCGGGCGTTCAACTGGTCGACGGGTCGTCGCCGGGCAGCTCGACCTGCAGGAAGCGTTCGAAGGCGTCGAAATCCAGCGGATCGAACTGGCCGAAGCCCTGGATCCAGACGGTCGCGGCACGCATCGCGTCGGGTTCGAGCTTGCACCATTTGACCCGCCCGCGCTTCTCCTGGCTGATGAGCCCGGCCTCGGCGAGCACCGTCAGGTGCTTTGAGATCGCCGCGAGCGACATCTCGAACGGTTCGGCGACATCGGTCACGGCCATGTCGTCCTCCAGCAACATGGCGAGGATCGCCCGGCGGGTGGGGTCGGCAAGGGCGGCGAAGATGGCGTCGAGGTTCATGGCCGCGAGACTAGCGCCATGCCGCGGCGGGCGGAAGCGCCGCGAGGGTCTGGCCGATCTTCAACCGCGCGGTTGAATATGCGTTCGGGGCCGAAATGCGGTCCGCGCGGTGGCTAAGCGCAGGCAGGCCCTCGGGCGGTCTGTCAGATAACATATATATATCAAAGCTTTAAAAGGTTTCCGGTGAATGAACAGCCGCATTGACTCAGGCGGCCCGGCGCTCTAGCTATCCGGCGACTGTCCGAGGGGGCGCGCCTCATGTCCGACGAACCCGATCCCGGCCGCATCAAGGCGCTGGAGAAACGGCTCGCAGAGGCGAAGAAGGCCGGCGCGCCGAAGCCCCGTGCGGACGAGCATTATTCTGCCGCGAGCCAAGGCTGGCGGATGGTGATCGAGCTGGTGGCCGGATTGGCGATCGGTTTCGGCATCGGATACGGGCTCGACACGGTCTTCGGGACCATGCCGCTGTTTCTGGTGCTGTTCATACTTCTGGGCTTCGTGGCCGGGGTGAAGACGATGCTTCGCACCGCCAGGGAGATCCAGGGCGCAAACGCGGCGGAGGGATCCGCCCGGGACGAAGGGGAATAGACGTGGCGACGGAAGCGCAAAGCGAAGGTCTGGCATTCCATCCGATGGATCAGTTCATCGTCAAGCCGCTCTTCGGCGGCGAGACGGTCGGCATGATGACGCCCACCAACGTGACGCTGTGGATGGCGCTCACGATCCTCGCGATCACGGCGCTCTTCGTGTTCGGCACCCGCGGCCGGGCCATCATCCCGAGCCGGATCCAGTCGATCGCCGAGCTCGCCTACGGCTTTGTTCACAAGATGGTCGAGGACGTCGCCGGCAAGGACGCGCTGAAGTTCTTCCCCTACATCTTCACGCTGTTCTGCTTCATTGTCTTCTCGAACTTTCTCGGGCTCCTGCCCAAGGCCTTCACCACGACGAGCCACATCGCCGTGACCGCCGTGATGGCGATGGCCGTGTTCCTGACCGTGACCATCGTCGGTTTCGTCAAGAACGGCGCGGGCTTCCTGTCGCTCTTCTGGGTGTCCTCGGCGCCCCTGCCGCTGCGCCCGATCCTCGCGCTGATCGAGGTGATCTCCTACTTCGTGCGGCCGGTGAGCCATTCGATCCGACTTGCCGGCAACATGATGGCCGGCCACGCCGTGATCAAGGTCTTCGCGGCCTTCGCGCCCCTCATCCTGATCTCGGGCATCGGCGTCGCCGTGACGCCGCTGTCGATCGTCGCGATCACCGCGATGTACGGGCTCGAGGTTCTGGTGGCCTTCATCCAGGCCTATGTCTTCACCATCCTGACCTGCGTCTACCTCAAGGATGCGCTGCATCCGCACCACTGAGGTCAGGGTAACCAATTTCAGCCAATTCCAACCGTAAGGAGTGACGAACATGGAAGGCTCTATCGTTCAAATGGGTGCGTATATCGGCGCTGGCCTGGCCTGCATGGGCATGGGCGGAGCCGCGATGGGGGTGGGCAACGTTGCCGGCAACTTCCTCGCCGGTGCGCTGCGCAACCCGTCGGCCGCCGCCGGCCAGACCGCGACCCTCTTCATCGGCATCGCCTTCGCCGAAGCGCTCGGGATCTTCTCGTTCCTCGTCGCGCTCCTGCTGATGTTCGCCGTCTGAGCCTTTAGAACCATCCTTACGGCCGGGTGGGCGCGCACGCGCCCATCCGGGTTGTAATTCCGGGTTTCGAGGGGGCCGAGATGGCAAACACCACGCATGAGGTCGCCGAGACGGCAACCGAAGCTGCCGGCCACGCGGCCGAAGCGGCAGGCCACGCGGCCGAATCCGCGGGCATGCCGCAACTCGACTTCGCGACGTTCCCGAACCAGATCTTCTGGCTCGTCGTCGCGCTGATCATCATCTATTACATCCTCTCGCGCATCGCGCTGCCGAGGATCGGTGGCATCCTGGCCGACCGTCAGGGCACGATCACCAACGATATCGCCGCGGCCGAGGAGCTGAAGCTCAAGGCCGAGGAGGCCGAGAAGGCCTACAACCAGGCGCTGGTCGATGCGCGGGCCGAGGCGAACAAGATCATCGCCGAGGCGCGGGCCGCGATCCAGGAGGATCTCGACGCCGCGACCGTGAAGGCGGATGCCGAGATCGCCGCGAAGGCCGCGGAATCGGCCAAGCGGATCGAGGAGATCCGCGCCCATGCGGTCGAGAACGTCGCCGAGGTCGCCAAGGCGACGGCGGCGGAGATCGTCGCGGCGTTCGGCGGCAAGGCCGATGCCAAGGCGGTGACCGCAGCGGTCGATGCGCGGCTGAAAGGGTAGGGACATGAGGACACTCGCAATCTTCCTGAGCCTGGCCGCGACGCCCGCCCTGGCGGCGACGGGGCCTTTCTTCTCGCTCCGGAACACCGATTTCGTGGTGACGCTCTCGTTCCTGCTGTTCGTCGGCGTGCTGGTCTACTTCAAGGTGCCGGCGCTGCTCGGCGGGCTTCTGGACAAGCGTGCGGCCGGCATCAAGTCCGACCTCGACGAGGCGCGGGCTCTGCATGACGAGGCCCGTTCGATCCTTGCCTCCTACGAGCGCAAGCAGAAGGAAGTGCAGGACCAGGCCGAGCGGATCGTCGAGACCGCGAAGCGCGAGGCGATGGCCGCGGCCGAGCAGGCCAAGGCCGACCTCAAGGCCTCGATCGCCCGCCGGCTGGCGGCGGCCGAGGACCAGATCGCCTCGGCCGAGGCCGGCGCGGTGCGCGCGGTGCGTGATCGCGCCGTGACGATCGCGGTCGCGGCGGCGGGCGAGATGATCGCCAAGCAGATGACGGCGGCCGAGCGCGGCAAGCTGATCGAGGACGCGATCGGCGAGGTCGAGGCCAAGCTGCACTGAGGCTTGGAGCCGAAAGATGTGAAGGAACCCGGCCCCGCGCCGGGTTTTTTCGTTTCCGGGCGACGCCAGAGGTGTGCCGCGCCGTGTTAGACTTCCTCATCCAGCTAGGGAGGAAGCGATGTCGGTACTCGTGGTGACCGGAGGCAGTCGGGGAATTGGCGCCGCGATCTGCCGGGGTGGCGCGCGGCGGGGAATGGCGGTTTGCGTGAACTACGTCGCGAACCGCGACCGTGCAGAGGCGGTTGTGGAGGAGGTGCGGCGCGCGGGGGGCACGGCCTTCGCGCAGCGCGCCGATGTCGGCGATGCCGGCGAGGTCGCCGCGATGTTTGCCGCCGTCGACGAGCGGCTCGGCCCGGTGACGGCGCTGGTGAACAATGCCGGGATCATGGGCAGCACCGGACGGGTGGAGGATCTCGACGTCGCGAAGACGCGGCGGATCTTCGATGTCAACGTGCTCGGCCCGTTCTACTGCGCCAAGGAGGCGGTGCGGCGGATGACGACGCGCAACGGCGGACCGGGCGGGGCGATCGTCAACATCTCCTCGGCGGCAGCGAAGCACGGCGCGCCGGGCGCCTATCTCGACTACGCGGTGACCAAGGGCGCGATCGAGACCTTCACGATGGGGCTCGCGAAGGAGCTTGCGGGCGAGGGCATCCGCGTCAACTGCGTGCGGCCGGGCTTCACCCGCACCGAGATGAACGAAGAGTACATGAAGGA
This sequence comes from Defluviimonas sp. D31, assembly GCF_033436765.1. NCBI lineage: Bacteria > Pseudomonadati > Pseudomonadota > Alphaproteobacteria > Rhodobacterales > Paracoccaceae > Albidovulum > Defluviimonas sp. D31. The sequence goes on along the minus strand of NZ_JAWQFN010000008.1, from coordinate 91,207 downwards.
TCATCCCGGCTGGGCCGACGAGTTCCTGATCCGCGTGCCGATGGGCCGCAGTTGCAGCGTCGAGGAGATGGCGGAGCCGGTGCTGTGGTTCCTGTCGGACGCGGCGTCTTACGTCACCGGCGCGGCGATGGACGTCACCGGCGGCTACACCTGCCCCTGAGGGCGGTCAGCGCCGCGCCTGCTCGTGCTCGTAGCGGAGCCGCGCCACGGCCTCGTTGCGGTTCGCCTTGAGGTCGTCTTCGAGCGCTCGGCGGACGTAGCTCAGATGCGCCTCGACGGCGGCGCGGGCGGCCTCGGGGTCGCGCGCCTGAAGGCCCGCGTTGATCGCGCGGTGCTGGTCGAGGAGGGCGTCGCGGGTCATGCGTTGCCGGAACATGACCTGACGGTTGTAGAAGACGCCCTGGCGCAAGAGGTCGAACATCGAGCGCATCATGTGCAGCATGACGACGTTGTGGCTCGCCTCGATGATCGCCATGTGGAACTCTGCGTCGAGCCGCGCCTCGTCGGCGGGGTCGCGCTTGAGATGGGCGGCTTCCATCTTGCGCAGGATCGCGTCGACGACCTGCAGGTCGGTGTCGGAGCCGAGCCGGGCCGCGCGTTCGGCGGCGAGTCCTTCGAGGTCGCGGCGGAAGTCGAGATAGTCGAAGACCGCCTCCTCATGGCTCTCGAAGAGCTTGATCAGCGCCGGCGAGAAGGCCGAGCCCAGCACCTCGGCAACGAAGATACCGGACCCGGCGCGGGCGGTGAGGAGGCCGGCTTCCTGCAATTCCGCCACCGCCTCGCGCAGGGACGGGCGGGAGACGCCGAGCCGCTCGGAGAGCTCGCGCTCGGCCGGCAGGCGTTCGCCGGGGCGCAGGATGCCCTGCAGGATCAGCCGCTCGATCTGGCGGACGACGGACTGCGACAGCTTCTCGGGCTCGACCTTGCGGAAGGGCATGGCATCTCCTGCGATTGGTCAAAAGGTATGACCAAAGACGGAGGATCGCAATCGGAAAGGCCCGCGCGTCAGGCCCCCGGCCGCGCGAGATGCGCGCCGCGCACCATCGCGTCGACGAGGGCCGTGACCTCTGCGGCGAGGCTGTCGGGCGGCACGCCGACGAACCGGCCCTGCAATGACAGCTGCACCACGCCGTGGACCGCGGCGAAGGTGGTGCGCGCGCGCATCAGCAGCATCTTGGAGGAGAGATCGGGCCGCAGCGCGCCGAGCGGGGCGATGATCTCCTCGATCAGCACGGCGTGGTCGCGCTTGTGCCAGGTCGGTGGCTCGACCCCTTCCGGCAGGCGGTGTTCGAAGAGCGCGGACCAGAGCCTGCGGTTGTCGCGCGCGAAGCGGACATATTCGGCGGCGAGCGCCTGCAGCACCTCCTCGGGCGTGCCGTCGCAGGTCGCGCGGGCGGTCTTGAGCGCCTCGCCGAGCCGGGCCAGCGTGCGCGAATTGACATGGAGGACCAGCATGTCCACATCGTCGAAGGCGGTGTAGAGCGCGCCGAGCGCGCAGCCGGCCCTTGCCGTGACCTCGCGCGCCTTCACGCCGGCGAGCCCGGTTTCGGCGATCTGCGCTTCCGCGGCGGCGATCAGGCGGTTCTGCAGATCGGTGCGTCTGGCTTCGCGTTTGTTTCCCATGCGGCACCTCACTGTTTCGTGAACGGTGTTCAGAAAAATCTTGAACGGCGTTCACGGCTCGGGCATAAAGTTTGTGAACAAGGTTCATAACTGGGGAGGCGAAGATGTTCAAGACGCTGACGACCCTGATCCGAGGCCACGGCCACGACGCCGCGCAGGCGGTGGCCGACACCAATGCGGTCACGATCCTGCGCCAGCAGCTGCGCGACGCGGCGCAGGGGCTGGAAAGCGCGCGGCGGTCGGTCTCTGTGGTGATGGCCTATTGCGAGCGCGAGAAGAAGGCCGCCGCCCGCATCGCGCAGCAGCTCGACGACCTCGAGGGCCGCGCCATTGCGGCGCTCAGGATGGACCGCGAGGATCTCGCGACCGAGGCGGCCGCGGCGATCGCCCAGCTCGAGGCCGAACGCACCACCACTGAGCGGGCGATCGAGACCTACGGCGCCGAGATCGCGCGGCTGCGCGAGGAGGTGGGGCTGGCCGAGGGGCGGCTCCGGACCCTGCAGCGCGGGCTCCAGCTCGCCGATGCGACGGCGAAGTCGCAAAAGCTGCGCGGCACGGTCCCGCAGGGTGTTCTCGCGAGCCTGAAGGAGGCCGAGGCGACGCTGGACCGGCTGCAGGAGCGGCAGGCCCATGCCGAGGCGGCGGCGGCCGCGGTGGCCGAGCTTTCTGCCGGCACCAGCGCCGAGGCCACCAGCGCGCGTCTTGCGGCGGCGGGATGCGGCGCGCCGCTGCGCCCGGACGCGGCGGCGGTGCTCGAACGGCTCCGCGGCCGGGTGAACTGAGCCGGATCGCGGCCGCGCGGCCGCAGTAGAGCGTCCGCATGAAAACGTCCCTGTTCCGGCGCGCTTGCGCCGGGGCGGATTCACCACAAAGGCGTGACGCCGACAAATTCTCAGGAGGTTCAAATGATCAATTACGCCCCCAAGGTTTCCAATGCCTGGAACGTCTTCACCTATTTCAACTTCGGCGTTGCCGTCGTGATGATGGCAGGCGGCATCTACTCGCCCGAGGCGAGCTTTTCCGCCAAGGGCTATTACGCGATGGCGGCGCTGATGCTGGTCTATTCGACGGCCTCGATCACCAAGGCGCTGCGCGACAAGGAGGAATCGGACCGCATCTACAACAAGCTCGAGGATGCGCGCACCGAGCGGCTTCTGGCCGAAGCCTCGAGCGACCGGGTCTGAGCGTGGAGGAACGGCGGGGTCTGGAGCCAGGCCCCGCCATGTCCGATAGGGAGCAGGCGGCATGAAACGGACGTTTCGCATCTTCGGCGTTTCGGTCTTTGCGGTGGTCGCCCTGCTGGGCGCTGCCTGGGCGGCGACGGCGGTCTCGGTCCAGCTCGACGGGATCGCCCGCCTGGCTGGCTGGGGCGCGCTTCTCGGGGCATTGATCGCCGCGGGGCTGGCGCGGATCCGCTCGCGGCGCGCCGGCTGGGCGGTCCTCGCGCTGGCGGCGCTCGGCGTCGGCGGCTGGTACCAGACGATCACCCCGCGTCAGGACCGCGACTGGGATTTCGACGTCCGTCACGGCGTGCGGGCCGAGGTGGCGGGCGATACCGTTACGCTCCGAGACCTGCGCGATTTCGACTGGGTCAGCGCGAGCGAGGCGAAGGAACGCTGGACGACCGCGTCCTACGATCTTGACCGGCTGCAGAGCGTGGACATGCTGACCTCGGTCTGGGACAGCCCGGACATCGCCCATCTTCTCGTGAGCTTCGGCTTCGAGGACGGAGAGCATGTGGTGTTCTCGGTCGAGATCCGGCGCGAGGCGGGCGAGACGTTCAACGAGATCGGCGGCTTCTTCCGCCAGTTCGAGCTGGTGCTGATCGCCGCGACGGAGGAGGACATCGTCAAGCTGCGCACGAACCATCGCGGCGAGCAGGTGAGCCTCTATCCGATCGAACTCGACGCCGCGCAACGCCGCACGTTGTTCATGTCCTATGTCGCGCTGGCCCAACGGCTGGAGCGCGAGCCTGCCTTCTACAACACGCTGACGGCGAATTGCACGACCGTGGTCTACCAGCTTGCCCAGACGATAACGCCTGACCTTCCGATGGACTGGCGGCTGGTGATGTCGGGGCATCTGCCGGACTATGTCGAGTCGCTCGGCGTCCTCGGCGGCGAGGGGTCGATGGAGGCGCGGCGGCGTGCCGCCCTGATCACGCCGCGCGCGCGGGTCGTTGAGGCGGGTGCCGATTTCTCCGCGGCCATACGCCTCATGCGTCCGGGCGGGAACTGATCCGGGATCACGCGGTCACGGCGTCAGCACCGCCGCGCCCTGCAACCGCCCGGTCCGAAGATCGTCCAGGGCCTCGTTCGCGCTTTCAAGCGGGTAGGTGACGACCTCGGTCCTCACGCCGGCCCGTGCGGCGAGGGGGAAGAACTCCTCGCCGTCCGCGCGGGTCAGGTTGGCGACCGAGAGGATCGACCGCTCTTGCCAGAGATCGGCGTAGGGAAAACCGGGAATGTCGCTCATGTGGATGCCGCCGCAGACCACGCGCCCGCCCTTGCGGACGGCTTTCAGCGCGACGGGGACGAGGACGCCGACCGGCGCGAAGATAATGGCGGCGTCGAACGCCACGGGAGCTGTGTCCGAGGAGCCGCCGGCCCAGACGGCGCCGAGGCTGCGGGCGAAGTCCTGGGCCGCGATGTCGCCGTCGCGGGTGAAGGCATGGACCTCGATCCCCCGGTGCCGCGCGATCTGGCAGAGGATATGCGCGGCCGCGCCGAAGCCATAGATCGCGAGGCGCGAGACATCGCCGGCGAGCTTCAGGCTGCGGTAGCCGATGAGGCCGGCGCAGAGCAGGGGCGCGAGGGCGGCGGCCTCGGCCTCGTCGGGCAGGGGGAACACGAACCTTGCGTCCGCGACGCAGTATTCGGCGTAGCCGCCGTCGAGCGTGTAGCCGGTGAAGCCCGGCGCGTCGCAGAGGTTCTCCCGCGCCGAGGCGCAGAAGTCGCAGTGTCCGCAGGTATGGCCGAGCCAGGGCACGCCGACGCGCTGGCCGGGCCGGAGCCCCGCCACGGCGTTGCCGGTGCGCTCGACCCGGCCGACGATCTCATGGCCCGGAATGAGCGGCAGCGCGGGGTGCTTCAGGTCGCCGTCCACGACATGCAGATCGGTGCGGCAGACGCCGCAGGCCTCGACCCGGATCAGGACCTGATCCGCGCCAGGTACGGGCTTCGGCACATCCCTGAGGCTGAGGCGCGGCGCCTGTCCGTCGAATACCATTGCCCGCATGTGTTCGGCCTTTCCGCTTGCCCGGATCGGGTGACGTGGCGAATTGTCCGGCAAATCCTTTGGCCGGGCAATGCGTTCCGGGGGCTGTGGCGGGCGACGCCCTAGCAGGTCAGCAGGTAGATCCTGGTGCCCTCGGCATCCCGGCGGCGCCGTTCGGCCAGCCGAAGGCGGGCGCGCTCCAGCTTTTCGCGCGCCAGCAGAAGCCGTTGGAGCGCCCGCTCGCGCGCCTCGTAGAGCCGCCGCACCCGGGATCCGGGATCACCGAGCAGAGGTGAGGCCGGACGCTTTCCGGCGGGAAACCACGACCGGGCTTCCTGAGTGGCCACGGTCCATTCGCGGTCCGCAACCATGTATCGTGTGTAGGACGCGACGAGCACCCGGCGCTGCACGCGAAGATCGGGATGCATGTGAACCTCCTCGATAGGTCCGCTCGTGCGGCGCAATCTAGCAGGATTCGCGCGCGACTCAAATCCGCGCCGCGCCGGGGGGCGTCCCCCGGCCACATGCCGCCGCTGCCGGCCCGGCCGGTCAGAAGCGCAGCGACAGGCAGGACATGCCGCCGTCGAGCTTGGCGCATTCGGAATTGCCGATCTCGCGGACCTCGTAGCCCGCCTTGCGGAGCCGCTCGGCAGTGGCGGGGAAGCCGGCCGCCATCAGTACGAAACGGTTGAAGCGGATCGCGTTCGCCGCCGCCTCCTCTCCGTCCGCGGTGAGGATCACCCTGTAGCCCTCGAAGCAGCCGCTCGCCGCGAGCCTTTCGGTGGACAGAACCGTCTCGCCGTCGAGCAGCGAGCAGTCGGTCTTGAAATGCAGCACACCGGGCGGGGTCGCGACCTCGCGCAGGGTCAGGCCCCAGTCCTTCAGGATCGCGGCGAGTTCCGCGACCCCCGCCGCGTCGGTCCGCGCGGAGCGGCCGACCAGGATCTCGCGGCCGGTGGTGAGGATGTCGCCGCCCTCGATGAAACCGGGCCCCTCGATCGCGCGCACATCGGCATAGAGGTCGCGCAGGACCGGCGCCATGTGGGCGACCTCGCCGAGCCGCGACGGCGCGCCGGGGCGCATCAGCACCGTGCCCTCGGGCAGACAGAGTGCCGTGTCCTCGACGAAGACCGCGTCGGGGAAGTCCTCGAGCGGCGGCAGCTCGATCACCGTCGCGCCGGTCTCGCGCAGGGTCGCGACATAATCGGCGTGATGCGCGAGCATCAGGTCGAGATCCGGCGCCCCGGTATCCACCGCGCGCAGGCCGCGGGTGATGCTTTGCCCCGGGCGCCGGGTGATCGCGCGGGTGAACTCGTAGGAGCGGTCAGTCATCGGGGCGGTCTCCTCCGGCCGGTCGGTTCGTGGCGCCCAGATAGGCATGGATCCACCGGCAAGGAAAGGCTGAAACTATACGCTTGCATAATTTCGAAGTCTGACCCTTACTGTGGGGGGAGTTTCGGGGAGATTCTGCATGATGGACCTGACCGCGGCCGATGCTGTCGCGCGCGAGACCGCGACGGCGGACGAGGCCATTCGGGTCGAGAACCTGCACAAGTCCTTCGGCCGGCTCGAAGTTCTGAAGGGCGTCTCCCTCACCGCGCACCGTGGCGACGTGGTCGCGATCATCGGCGGATCGGGCTCGGGCAAGTCGACCTGCCTGCGCTGCATCAACTTCCTCGAGACGCCGACCTCGGGCCGGATCGTGATCGGCGGCGAGGAGATCGCGATGAAGGCCGACGGCACGCCGGCGAGCCGCAAGCAGATCGAACGTGTCCGCTCGCGGCTGGGCATGGTGTTCCAGGCCTTCAACCTCTGGACCCACCGCACGCTTCTGGAGAACGTCATCGAAGTGCCGGTCCATGTGCTCGGCGTGCCGAAGGCGGAAGCCACCGATCGCGCGATGGCGCTGCTCGAACGGGTCGGGCTCGCCGACAAGGCGGCGACCTATCCGGCCTTCCTCTCGGGCGGCCAGCAGCAGCGCGCCGCGATCGCCCGCGCGCTCGCGATCGACCCGAGCGCGATGCTCTTCGACGAGCCGACGAGCGCGCTCGATCCCGAGCTGGTGGGCGAGGTGCTGACGGTTATCCGCGACCTTGCCGCCGAAGGGCGGACGATGCTTCTCGTGACGCATGAGATGAAGTTCGCCCGCGAGGTCGCGAGCCACGTGATCTATCTGGCGAATGGCCGGATCGAGGAGGAAGGACCGCCGGACGAAGTGTTCGGCGCGCCGCGGTCCGAGCGGCTCAAGCAGTTTCTGAAATCCGTCAACTGAAGACGGAGCAACCAACGGGGAGACTATCACATGACGATGAAGACGAAACTTTCGGCCGGTGTCCTGGCGCTGGCGATGATGGCGGGCGGGGCCGTGGCCGAAGAGGTCAAGATCGGCATCGCCGCCGAACCCTATCCGCCGTTCTCGTCGCTCGACGCCTCGGGCAACTGGATCGGCTGGGAGATCGAGATCATCAATGCGGTCTGCGCCGCGGCCGAGATGGACTGCGTGATCACGCCGGTGGCCTGGGACGGGATCATTCCGTCGCTGACCGGCAAGCAGATCGACGCGATCATGGCCTCGATGTCGATCACCGAGGAGCGGATGCAGACCATCGACTTCTCCGACAAGTACTATGACACGCCGACGGTGATCGTCGCCGACAAGGCCGCCGACATCGCGCCAACGGCCGAGGGGCTCGCCGGCAAGATCCTCGGGGTGCAGGGTTCGACGGTCCACCAGACCTATGCGCAGACGCATTTCGCCGATGCCGGCGAGATCCGGGTCTACCAGACCCAGGATGAGATCAACCAGGACCTCGCCGCCGGTCGCATCGACGCGGCGCAGGCCGACTCGATCGCGATGGACGAGTTCGTGGCTTCCGAGGCGGGATCCTGCTGCGAGGTCAAGGGCGCGGTGGAAAACGATACCGCGATCCTCGGGCTCGGCGTCGGCGCCGGCGTGCGCAAGGGCGACGACGCGCTGCGCGAGCAGATCAACAAGGGCATCGCCGCGATCCGCGAAAACGGCGCCTATGACGAGATCACGAAGAAATACTTCTCGTCCAGCATCTACGGCAGCTAAGTCGCGCCCGTGGACCAGGTCATCGAACTTCTGTCGCTTTCCCCCCCGGGTTGGGGGGGGAACCTCCTGCGCGGCCTTCTCCACTCGCTGGAGATCGCGTTTGGCGCCTTCGGGTTCGGTCTTCTGATCGGGCTCGGGGGCGCCTGCGGGAAACTCTACGGCGGGCCGGTGCTGCGCGACCTGCTCGCGGTCTACACGACCGTCGTGCGGGCGGTGCCGGAGCTCGTTCTGATCCTGATCCTCTACTATGTCGGCACCGACCTGATCAACAAGGCCTCCGAGGCGATGGGCTACGGGCGGGTCGAGATCAGCGGCGTCGCAGCCGGAATCTGGGTGCTCGGCATCGTGCAGGGCGCCTATGCGACCGAGATCCTGCGCGGTGCGATCAAGGCGGTGCCCTCCGGCCAGATGGAGGCCGCCCGCGCCTACGGCATGCCGCCCCTGCTGATGCTGCGCCGGGTGACGATCCCGGCGATGATGTCCTTCGCCATTCCCGGCCTCGCCAATCTCTGGCTGATCGCGACCAAGGACACCGCGCTTCTCGCCGTCGTCGGTTTCAACGAACTCACCCAGGAGACCCGGCAGGCCGCGAGCAGCACCCGCGCCTATTTCACCTTCTTCCTCGCCGCCGGGGCGCTTTACCTGATGGTCACGCTTCTCTCGGGCAGTGTCTTCGCGCGGATCGAGACCTGGGCCCGCCGCGGCCAGCCCTCGCTTCGGAAGTCCGGGACATGACCGCGCTGCGCGCCTGGCTCTTGCCGCACCGGATCGTCATGCTCGGGCTTTTCGCCCTGCTCGTCCTGTGGTGCGCCTTCACGCTGCGGTGGGACTGGATCCCGAAATACGCGCCGCTCGCGCTCGAGGGCATCTGGCGCACGATCTGGCTGCTGGCCGTGACCTCGGTTCTCGGGTTTCTCCTCGCGATTCCGCTCGGTCTCGCCCAGGCGGTCGGACCGTGGTATCTCGCGGCGCCCGCGCGGGTCTTCTGCACGGTGATCCGCGGCACGCCACTCCTGCTGCAGATCTGGCTGCTCTACTACGGGCTCGGCTCGCTCTTCCCGCAGTACCCCTGGATCCGCGAAAGCGAGCTCTGGCCCTATCTGCGGCAAGCCTGGCCCTATGCCGTGCTCGCGCTCACCCTGTCCTATGCGGGCTACGAGGGCGAGGTGATGCGCGGCGCTTTCGCCAGCGTCGCGCGGGGCCAGATCGAGGCGGCGCAGGCCTTCGGCATGCCGCGCTTCACGATGTTCCGCCGGATCTGGCTGCCGCAGGCGATCCAGACGGCGCTGCCCACGCTCGGCGGCGAGACGGTGCTGCAGCTCAAGGCGACGCCGCTCGTCGCCACCATTGCCATCGTGGAGATCTACGCGGTCGCCTCGCGCGTCAGGCAGGACACTTTCATCGTCTACGAACCGCTCCTGCTGCTCGCCGTCGTCTATCTGGTGATCGCGGGGCTGCTTGCGCTGGGATTCCGGAAGCTGGAGGCGCGGGTGCCGGTGAAGGGGCACTGAGCGCGGCTCATGGCCGACGCCGTCAGATCGGCAGTTCCGGAACGAGCCAGATCACCGCGAAAGGATGGGCCATGCCCGCCATCGCGATCGACACGCCCATCGGGAACTTCCGGCTCCGCTCCATCGAGGCCCAGTCGAGCGCCCCGGTGGCCGGGATCGCGCGCAGCCCGAGGACGAAGGCGATGCCGATCATCATCGAGGCCGAGAAGACCATGCAGAAGAGCGGCAGGGTGGCGGCCGGAACGAAGAGCATGAGCGCGGAAAGCGCCTTGACGTCGCCGCCGCCGAAGAGACCGAGGCAGAAGGTCACGAAGCCGAGGCCGAAGATCGCGCCGGCGACGACCAGCCGCGCGACGAGATCGGGCGGTGGCGCGACCAGCACGGCGACGGCGAAGACCGCGACCATCGCGATGCAGAGCAGGTTCGGGATCCGCAGGAACCGCAGGTCGCCATAGGCCATCCAGACGAGAAGCGGCGCGACAAGGACGAGCGGGATCAGGGCTGTCGGCATGGTCGCGCCTCCATCATGCGCAGCGCGGATCCGAAGGCACCGGCTCCGCCGCAGAGGTCACAAGGTTGTAGACCAGCTCGGCGAGGTTCGAGGTCTCGGTCTTGGCGTAGACATTGCGCAGATGCGAGCGGACGGTGGAGTCCGACACCGCCAGTTCGCTCGCGACGCCGACCACCGAGAGCCCCCGCGCAAGGAGGATGCAGACCCGGAACTCGGCCCGGCTGAGCCCGGCCGGATTCGCGGGCCCGAGCAGAGCGGGCTTGGCCCGGCTGGGGCGGGGCAGCTCCGTGCCGGGGCGATGATTGGCCATCGAGCGGGTCACCAGACCGACCTGGCGGCTGGCCCAGGTCCGCGCCATCGGCGGCAGGACCGAGTTCAGCGTCGCCAGCTTTTCGGGGGAAAGCGGGGTCTGGAAATGCAGCTCGATATGATCGCGGATGACCCCGCCTCCGGTCAGTGCGAGCACGGCAAACTCCGAAAGGCTCCGGCGTTCCTGCCAGGATTCCAGCGCCGGATCGGGGCGGTGGCTCGGATCGTCGTCGTGATCCGATGCGAGCCAGATCGAGGCGACCTTCGGCCGCGCCATCGCCGGCCCGAAGCAGCTGTCCGCGAAGGAGGTCCGGAGCGGAGCGATCGTGTTGTCCGCGCGGCGGTCCCAGGTCGCAACCCGAACCGGGCGGAAGTCGCTTACATGGGTGCGGACGAGCATCCCGGCCTCGGCGCCAAGACCGATCGCGAAATGCGCAAAGGCCTCGTGGAGCGGCAGGTTGCCATGAAGCGCCTCGCACCAGTCGGCGATTGCGTCGACGACGTCCGTTTGAACCGTGGGGGGGTGCGACGCGGTGGCGTCACCAATTCTAGCGGAACGATTAAACATAACACCTCCAACACACTCATACGGCCGCCTTATCCGCGGTCAATGAAGGCGTAGCCCTTAAAATCCAAGACTGGAATTAAATGCAGCGTTTCAAAACATTGCGCCTTCGATGTGATGCTGACAGCGGGTGCGCGCTCCTGTCAACGTTCCGCCGCATATTCGGCTGTTATCGTTAACGAATGCAACCCTGAGGGGAATTTCTCGGGGGTTTTGGGAATAATTACGTACCGATTTTGGGAATTGTTGCTGCATTGACGCGGGCGGCAATCCTATGCCGCCCGCGCCGGAGAATCACTCCATCATCACGCGCATGTAGCGGATCGCAACCGGGCCGAGCGACAGCAGGAGCAGGGCCGGCAGCATCATCGAGGCCATGATGGCCGACATCTTGACCGGCAGCTGGTTGGCCATCTCCTGCGCGCGCATCTCGCGGTTGCGGCGCATTTCGTCGGCATAGGTCATCAGCGTCTCGGAGATGCTGCTTCCGAACTGCATGGATTGCAGCACCACGTTGGCGAAGGAGTTCACCTCGTCCACGCCCGTGCGCTCGGCCATGTCGAGCAGAGCCCGGTCGCGGGCGCGGCCCGCCTGGATCTCGCGCTGTGCTGTCAGGAACTCTTGCGCGATCTCGGGCGCGGTGGTCTCAAGCTCGTTGCCGACACGGATCATGGCCGCGTCGAAGCCGAGCCCGGCCTCGACCGAGATCTGGACGAGGTCGAGCGCGTTTGGAAAGCTCTCCTCGATGGCGCGGCGGCGTTCGTTGGCGCGATCCTTCAGCCAGAGCGCGGGACCGAAGAACCCCATGCCGACGAAGATGGCGAGGACGACGAGAACGCGCGCCGGACTCCAGCTTGCCATCGCGGCTTCGAGCACGCTCGGCAAGGCCAGCGCGCCGGTGCGCGCGGTCCAGATCGCCATGAGAAGCAGGCCGGGCAACAAGATGCCGAGGCTGAGGCGCATGAGGTAGAAGTTGCGCACCGAATGCGGCCCCATGAACCCGGCGAGGGCAAGCTGGCGCTCGACCGCGCCGCGTTCCTTGCGGTCCACGGGGATCAGGGTCTTCATCAGCCCGGTCGGATCCGCGCTCGACTGGCGCAGGATGCCGTTGTCGGCGGTCTCCGGTCGCCGGCGCCCCTGTTCCTCAATGCGGCGCAGAACCGGGTCCTTGCCGGACGTGCCGCCGGACAGGCCGACGACGATCAGCATCACGCCGATGCCGACGCCAAGGATGATGAGGGTCGGCAGGGTGATACCGGCGTTGCTCACAAGATTTTGCACAGTGTCAAACATTCTGGCCTCCACTCAGATCCTGAAGTTCACGAGGCGGCGCATCGCGACGTAGTTCCCGATGGTCAACCCCACGACGATGACCGCGAATGGTCGGAAGAGCGGGTCACCGGCAACGTCCCAGTAGTAGCCCGGATTGGTCACCGAGCTGCCCACGAAGATGACCAGGGGAAGGGCCGACAGGAACAGCGCCGTGAGCCGGCCCTCCGCCGAGATCGCCTGGATCCGGCGGCGCATCGCCATGCGGTCGCGGATCACCTTGGACAGCGTCGAGAGAACCCGCGCGAGGTCGCCGCCGGTGCCGTGCTGGATGGCGACGCTCACGGCGAGATACCGCACGTCCTCGATATCCATCCGGTCGGCGAAATCCATGAAGGCATCCACGAGATCGTCGCCGTAGCTCACCTGGTCGACCACGGTTCCGAATTCAGATGCGATCGGGTCGCGCATGTCCCGCGCCACCGCGGCGATAGAGGTGTTCAGCGGATGGCCGACCTTGAGGGACCGCGCCATCAGGTCGAGCGCGTCTGGAAGTTGCTTCGTCAGTTCCTTCATCCGTTTGTTGCGCAGGGCCCGCAGCCGCAGCAACGGAAGGACAAGGCAAACAAGCACTGCGACCCCGGCCGACGTCACCGGCGATATCACCGTCGAGGCCGCCAGCGCAAAGACCGCGGTCGCCCCGAGGCAGAGGGAGAGGAACGCGCCTGGCTTGATCGTCAGCCCCGCCTTGCGGATATCAGCGGGCAGGGTTCCGATCAGGGGCAGCGAGTTCAGCCGCCACCCGTCGGCCCGCGGCTTCAGGAGCCGCAGCAAATCCTCGGTCGAAGCGCCCTCGGCGATCATCCGCATGCGGCGGTTGCGCGCCTCGGACCGGCTTTCGCTGCGGGTGATGATCTGGCGCAGCCCCTCGAATATGAGAAGCGCCCCGAGAAACACCCCGACATAGGCCAGCGAGCTTGCTTCGAATTGCGGCAGGCTGTTCATTGGCTTGTCCCCCGGCTGGCGAAGAGGTCGGACCGCAGATCGACGCCGGCCTGGCGGAGCGCATCGCTGCACCGCGGGCGGATCCCGGTCGCCGTGAACTCGCCGAGAACCTGGCCGCTCTCCGTGGTGCCGGTTTTACGGAACACGAAGATGTCCTGCATGGTGATCGTGTTGCCCTCGATGCCAGTGATCTCGGAGATGCTCATCACCCGCCGGGAGCCATCGCTGAGGCGGTTGAGCTGGATCACGACATGCAGGCCCGAGGCGATCTGCGACCGGATCGCCGAGACCGGGAAATCGAGCCCGATCATCGTGACCATCTGCTCGATCCGGCCAAGCGCGTCGCGCGCGGTGTTGGCGTGGACCGTGGTCATGGAGCCTTCGTGGCCGGTGTTCATCGCCTGAAGCATGTCGAAGGTTTCCGCGCCGCGGACCTCGCCGACGATGATCCGGTCGGGGCGCATCCGCAGCGCGTTGCGCACGAGATCGCGCTGGGAGACGGTGCCGCCGCCGGAGGGGGAGGCGGGCCGGGTCTCCAGTCGCACCACATGCTCCTGCTGGAGTTGCAGTTCAGCCGCGTCCTCGATCGTGACGATCCGCTCGCGCCCGCCGATATTCCTGGACATGGCGTTCAGCATCGTCGTCTTGCCCGAGCCGGTGCCGCCGGAGATGAGGATGTTCAGCTTCGCTTTCACGAGCCCCTGGAGGAGCAGCGCCGCCGCCTCGTTCAGCGTGCCGATCTCGATCATGCGCTCCATCGTCAGGGGGCGCCGCGCGAACTTGCGGATCGACATCGACGGCCCGTCGATGGCGCAGGGGCGGATGATCGCGTTGACGCGGCTGCCGTCGGCGAGACGCGCGTCGACCCAGGGGTTCGATTCATCGACACGGCGCCCGATGCGCGAGACGATCTTGTCGATGATCCGCAGCAGGTGGCGCTCGTCGCGGAACCGCACGGGGCTCCTCTCGAGAACGCCCGCGCGCTCGACATAGACGTTGCGGTGGGTGTTGACGAGGATGTCGTTGATCGTCGGGTCGGCCAGGAGCGGCTCGAGCGGGCCGAAGCCGAGCACCTCGTCGAGAAGTTCGTCGACCAGCTGCTTGAATTCCTCCGTCCGCATCGGATGGCCTTCCTCGGTGAGCGCCTGCGACACCAGCGCCGCCACCTCCCGGCGCAGCTCGTCCGGCTGCACACGGTCGATGACAGCGAGGTTGAGCCGGTCGAGCAGCACGTCGTGCAACTTGCTCTTCAGCTCGAGGCGGGCCATCAGCTCGCTCTCCTCCGCGGTCGGGGCGGCGGGGGCCGCGTCCTGCCGCGGGGCGCGGGCAGCGATATTCACGATCTTGGCGTCGACGGGCTTTTCCGTACGGGTAAACTGCTTGAACACGACCATTACTCCTTAGTGCTGCCCTGCCGACGGGCCTGTTCCTGTTGACGGTTGACCACCGACTGCGCGAGCCGGCCCATTGCCTTGCCGAGCGGCGAGCGCGGCGCGGTGAGTGAAAGCGGCTTCCCGCGATCGGCGGCGTTCGTAGCCGCGCGCGCGTCATGCGGTAGCCAGAGATCCAGCTTGCGCTCAAGCGCCTTGGCCGCCTCGCGGTGCACCCGCGACTGGAGGAGCGGCCGGCTCTCATGGTTGACGACGATGTCGATCGCCAGAGAGGGATTGTCCTGCGTGAAAAATTCGATCAGCCGGCGGCAATGCCGGATGGCGGGAACCGACATGTCGGTCACGACGAGAAGCTCGTCGGCGCGCTGTATCACCGGCTCGATCCAGTTCACGATCGCGCGCGGCAGGTCCACGATGACGAAGTCATTGCTCTGGCACAGCGTGTCGAGGATCGCCGCCACCTGGTCCGGGCGCAGCGAGTCGAGCGGCGCGAATTTCGACGGCGCGGGCATCACGGAGACCCCGTTCGGGCCCTTGACCATCGACTGGTCGAGGAAGTTCGCGTCCGGAACCACCCCGTCCAGCGCGAGCTGCAAGAGGCTGTCCTGCTCGGGAAGGTCGAGGAACGAGCCGACGGTGCCGAACTGCAGGTCGAGATCGACCAGCGCCACCTTGCGGCCCGACTTGCGTCCGCCCCAGCCGCGCGTGCCGACGAGCTGGTCGGCGAGATTGACCGCGACGGTCGTGGAGCCGATGCCGCCACGCGCCTGGGTGACCGCGATGATCCGACCCCTCGACAGGTTCTCGGCCGGTTTCACGGCTGCGGCGCGGGCCAGTTTCAAGACCCGGCCGTCAAGGTCCTCTTCGGTCGAGGGGAGCGGCAGGACCTCGTCGACGCCGGCATGGGTCAGCGCCCGCACCTGCGACAGGGAGACGTTGCCGTCGACCAGGGCGATCAGGGTCGTTCCCGGCCGCCGGCTCGCGGTCAGGGCCTCGATGGCCGTGATCTCGGCCATGTTGTTGGGGCTCGTCTGGAACAGGATGACATCGTGATCCGACATCATCTTGACCGCGCGTCCGTTCATCTGCGCGAGCGTCTCGGTCTGGGTCTCGATCTTCAGGCCGCCGTCTGTCTTGAGCGCGGATCCGATCAGGTCCGAAATGTTGCTGTCGGGGGTGATCAGAAGTATGGATTTGGTCTTGTCGGTCATCGTTTCATCCTCCTCGGGGCCCGGCCGGTCAGGCGGTTCGGCCCCGGGTTTCACTCATCCGTTCGTTCCAAGGTCGAGGTCTTCACCCGGCAGCGAGGTGCTGATCGCCGGGAAGGGAAGGCTGTTGGGCGGCACCTGCGGGTTGACGGTGCCGTAGAGCGTCGAGAATCCGCCAAGCGGCGTCACGAAGTTGAAGTTGAGGTTCTGCACCTCGACCGTGACGACGGGCACGTAGGGGCCGCCGAGAAAGCCGAGAGCAGGGTCGAAGGCGTAGCTGAAGCGCAGGTTGGCCGGGGTGGCGTTGTTCGGCATCATCGGCGAGATCGCCGTCCAGATTTCCTGCACGGTCGGATTGGCCGTGGAGGCGGTGCAGCTGATCGTGCCGGGATTGATGCAGATGTTGCTGCCGGCCGAGCAGGCGGTGCCGAACTTGGGCGGGATCGTGCCGCCGGCGACCGGGCCGCGGGCGTTGAAAGTCGGCACGCCGTTGCAGGCCGGCGGGCGCACGACGGCAAGGCGCGATGCCCATTGCACCGCCTTGTTGGTCATGACGTACTCGCCGCCCATCCGGCCGAAATCGACCAGGGCGAGGATCAGGAGCAGGAGAAACGGCAGCACGATCGCGAGTTCGACCATCGTCGTGCCGCGTTCGTCCCGGCCGAAGCGCGACAGGAGCCGCGCGGGATGATGGATGCGCTGTGTCATGTGCCGAAGACCCTCGCTGAATCGGTCACGCTCTTGGTCAGCGGCGTCACGTTGCCGCCGTAGAGCGCGAAGACCCCGCTGAACGGGAAGGAGATCGAGAAGTTCGCCGTGACGGTCGCGACCGGCGCGGGGTTGTTGCGGTAGGTGCCGGCGACACAGGCGAGGCTCGGCGTCACCGAGTTGATCGTCACCAGCGGCGGGAAGACCGGGGTGCCGGAAACGCTCTGGGCGACGATGCTGGTCAGCTTCGTGGTGTGTCCGGTAACCGATCCGCCCTTGGTGCAGATGTCGACCGGCACGACCCGCGACAGGTAGCGCGTCGCGTCGCGCACCCCGCTGATCGCGGATTGGTAGGCGAACATGAGCCGGCTGCCCTCGATGATCACCGCGAAGACGAGAAGCATCGCGGGCAGGACGATGGCGAACTCGATGAGCGCGACGCCGTCCTCTGCGCGGCGGAAGCGGCGCGCGGCGTTGATCGTGCGGCTCAGGGGCGTGTGTCGGATCGAAAACCGGGTCATCGGATCACCTGTAGAGCTGGACGACTTCGTGGAAGAGACCGCCACCGCCGGCCGGGCCGCTCGCGGAACCGACGACCTCGCCATAGATGTCGAGCGTCGGCGGCGAGGCTCCGTCGGTGCCGACGGGCTGGGTGAGGAAGATCTTGACGAACTCTTCTACGGGCACGTTGTTGGCTTGGCCGTTGATCGGATTGGCGGCGCAGTCGACCGCAGCGGCGATGATGAGGCGACGGTCGGGGTCGATCGCCTGGTTGTTCGAGCATTGCGGGCGGCCGGTCTCCCGGTGCGGCTGGCCGTCGACGCTGAGGCCGGTGACGATCTTCGTCGCCGATGCGCTGCCGCCCGCCGCGGTGATCTCGTCCAGGTAGTACTGGTACCGGGTTTTCGCGGCGGGATGCGGATCGACGCCGCCGTGGTTGTATTGCACATATTCGGCACGTTTCGCGCTCCAGTCGCCGTCGCCGAAGCGGCCGTTCAGGCAGGTGCTGGTGTAGAAGCAGTTGTCCTTGGGCAGCGGCTTCGTGTTGGGGGAGGCGTCCGGGTTGCTGCCTGTGCAGGCATTGCCGTTCTTGTCCGCGACGCCCTTGATCACGTTCGGCGCGGGCGCATAGGCCGGGTCGTTCTTCTTGCCGTTCATGATCGCGTGGTACATGTCGAAGCGGACGTTGAAGCTTGAATCCTCGATGCCGACCTTCTGGCCCGGCGCGGTGTCGACGCCGCGCTGGGAGAAGCACTGGGTGATGCTGCCCATCGCGCCGAGAAGGCAGGCGTCGAGCTGCGCCCCGGACTTGCCCGCGCAGGGGCCATTGGGATCGACCTTGGCATAGGACGGGTCGAGGAAGCCGAAGTCGCCGGGCCCCCAGGCCGCGCCGTTGCCGCCCGAGCGCAGCAGGATCATGTCGCCGATATGGGCGTCGGCCTTGTAGCTCGGGTCCGGCAGGCAGAACATCAGGGGGGTGATGTCGCAGGCATACTGGGTGAAGCCGGCGACTGCCGTGGCGGTGACCGCGTTGGCCGGCTCCTGCCCGCCGATCATCGCGTAGAAGGCGGCGGCGAAGGTGTTATCGACGATCTTCGGCGTGACCACGACGCGCACGAAGGCGGCCTCCTTGGGCTTGGTGGTCACGCCGGCGTTCATGCTGGCGGTATCGCTGCTCGGCAAGGTCTTAAAGAAGGTCAGGGTGTAGTTGCTGGCGCCAGCCAGCGTGTGCGAGGCGTTGCCATAGGTCTCGGCCGAGGTGCGGCCGAAGCTCTGGCTGTCGGAGATGAGGTTGGCCGCGGCGGCGGTTGCGCGGGTGATCGCGTCGGTGCCGCCGTCGAGCTCGCCCGCCGCGGCGAGCGCCACATGGTCGGCGTAGGATTGCAGCTCCGACTGGGTGGAGGCCCTGCGGCCGAAGTCGAACGACAGCGCGATGAGACCGAGCAGCACCGCGAGCGCCCCCGCGAAGAAGACGAGCACTGCGCCGTCCTGGTCCCGGTTGAACTCTCTGATGTGATCTCGGATCGTCATCGCGCCGCCTCCTGGTTTCTCACTCGACTTCCACGTCCTCGACGGTGCTGCCGCGGCGGACGCGGATCGTCGTCTTGGTGATGGCCTCGGGCACCGGCGACTTGTCCCGCATGAGGTCGGTCAGGCGGATCGAGTCGAGCGGCTTGTCCTCGATGTTGTCGAGCGAGCGCAGCGACAGGCTGAGCGTCCCGGCCCTTTGGGCGAGCGCGAGTTTCTGGCCCTCTTCGGGTGTCACCTCGACCGTAACGGTCTGGGCGACCTCGGGCTGGTCGGTCTGCCGGTCGGCATCCTGGTCGACGCCGAGGATGCGGATGCTCTGCAGGATGGTCACCGCGCGCAGATCCTCGCCGCCGCCTTGCGTCAGGAGGATGTCGACAGTGTCGCCCGGCGTGACGAAACCGCCGACGGCGGTCTCTGCGGCGACCTTGATCGCCATCGCGCGGGTGTTCTCGCGCAGGCTCTGCACGATCGTCACCTTGTCGCCGAAGTTGGACACCTTGGAGGCGAGCACGAGTTCGCCTTGCGCAATCGCACGGGTGGCACGGCGCGGCGGCAGGCCGGGCTTGGCGATAAGCTGGTCGAGATCGGTGATCGCGCCCGGCGGCAGCGCCGCGCGGGGCCAGGCGATGACCTGGAGGACTTGCGGCTGGATCGGCTGGCCGAACGGGATGTCGCGGCCCGCGACAATGACGTTGACAAGGGCTGCTTCGGTATCGGTCGAGGCCGTCGCCCGGCTCTGGTTGATGTATTCGCGTGCGCCGAAGGCGGAACCGCCGGCAACCGCGACGCCGAGGACGGCGATGAGAATGGAACGGGCTCCCACGGTTTTTCTCCTGATTGCGGGACCGGGCGGGCGGAAGGGGGCGTCGCCCGGTCCGGATGGTGCCTCGGGATCTTGGTCCGGAGGCCTCTGCCGGGGCATCGGTGACGCCCCGGCCAGACGGTCGCATCGCGACCTGGCCGAGTTCAGATTACGGAATGGCCACCGCAGCGCCCGGCATGCCGTTGCCGGCCGCGGTGAACGCGCCGTTGATTTCCGGTGCCAGCACGGCGCCGAACAGGCCGAAGACGATCACGGCGAGCGCAACGCCGACGCCGTACTCGACGAGGGTCACGCCCTCTTCGCAATGACGGAACTGGATCCATTTTTTCAGAAGTGCATCACGCATTGTAATCTCCTCAAATGCGGTTTCTTGGGTTTCGGGCTGAAACCCGGGAGAGAGACAAGCCGAGACGGGTGTTCGGCTCCAATTCATGATTGCGGCTGAAATGTGTTGCGGCATCGTCTGAAACGCTGACAAAAACACGCATAAGTAGAATTATCTGCGAAAATGGGGCGAAATGGTGGCGAGTCACGCTGGTGACGGACGGCCGCACGCGCCGAGTCGAATCTGGGAATCGGGCCCGGCGGCGAGCGACGAATCCTGCCGGCCGCAGTTCCGGACCGCGCATTCACTTTGCGCTCGCTGCGTCCGGTGGCGGCCAGGTCCACCACGTCCGCCGGCCTGACGTGCTGCGGTTGCAACTCGGCGAGGCCGTGTCCGGAAACGGCGATGACCTGCCTTCGGACCTCCGTCCGACTGCTACGCGAGCCGATACCGGCCGCAAAGTTGGGCTTGAATGAGCCGTGAATCTGCCCAAGGATTCAGCAATGGCTCAGTCGAGTTTGGTTTGATCGGCTCGTGTGTCGAAAGCGGGGCTTCGGCGCTGCTTCCATCGAGGGTGGCGGTGGCGGCGAACGATCAAACGTGTTGAGGGAAAGGGCGATCGTGGACATCGAGACAGCAGATCTTTACGCGCGGTTCGGGCAGGCACAATTGCCGTTTAACTATCTCGCGCTGCTGATACTTGTCGCGCTTCCGCTCGCAGCCTTCGTCGGGTTCCGCGTTGGGAGCGTCGAGTATCGTCGGTTGAAATACGACAAGATACCGCCGGCCCAGGTTTCCGACGCAACGTCACTTGGAGCGATGCTGGCGCTTCTGGGGCTGTTGCTGGGCTTTGCCTTCAGTTCCGTGCTCAACTGGCGCGGGGAGCGTCAGTCGGCGCTTGTCGAGGAGACGGCGGCGATCAGCTCGGCCTTTCTGAGCGTCGATTTTCTGAACGACCCGGGCCGCACCAATCTCCAGAATCGTATACTTGCATACGCGCGGACTCGCCTTGCCAGCCCAGACGACATTCGGTCGAAGGAAGCCTTTCAAGCGTTTCTTGGGCGTACGCTTGAGGCTCAGGCCGAGATTTGGCCTGCGACCAAGCGCGCGATGGACGAGACCACGTCCGATCCGATCCGGGCCCTGGTCGCGCGCAGTGTGATGGATATGCTCGATTCACATACCCGGCGCATCGCGGCGGCTGCAGAGCAAGTACCGCCGACCGCCCAGTTGATGATCTTTCTGACCTCCGTCGTCGCCATCCTGATCGTAGGCAACCGGTCGGCGCTGCAAGGCCGGCAGCAAACCTGGCGCACCTTCGTTTTCCCGTGCCTTCTTGCCGTGGTGATGATCATGATCCTGGACCTCGATCGATCGCTTGAAGGCGCGGTGCGGCTGAACCCGGACACAATGATCGCGACCATCCACGAGATGGAGACGGCCTTGGCGGCTTCGGCCCGCTAGGCGCTTCATGCAATCTCTTCCCAATCCCCCGGTTTTCCTGTAAGGGCCGCGCATCTGTGACGTGAGCCCATGCCCCCGGGCGCATGCGAAGGATTGGGGGCGGCGGCAATGGGGCCGCCATATGAAATGGGAGACACGGGATACGCCCGTGGGTGCTCCCGAGAGGAACCGATATATGTTCAACGTGACCAAGAAATCCATCCAGTGGGGCCAGGAAACGCTCACGCTGGAAACCGGGAAGGTCGCCCGTCAGGCCGACGGCTCCGTCATCGCCACGCTGGGCGAGACCTCCGTCATGGCCAACGTGACCTATGCCCGCGAGCAGAAGCCGGGCCAGGACTTCTTCCCGCTCACCGTGCATTACCAGGAAAAGACCTATGCCGCCGGCAAGATCCCGGGCGGCTTCTTCAAGCGTGAGGGCCGTCCTTCCGAGAAGGAAACGCTGACCTCGCGCCTGATCGACCGTCCGATCCGCCCGCTCTTCGTGCCGGGCTTCAAGAACGAAGTGCTGGTGATCTGCACCGTTCTTTCCCACGATCTCGTCAACGACCCCGACATCGTCGCGATGATCGCCGCCTCGGCCGCTCTGACGATCTCGGGCGTGCCGTTCATGGGCCCGATCGGCGCCGCGCGCGTCGGCTTCGCCAATGGCGCCTATGTGCTGAACCCGGAAGTCAGCGACATGGACCAGCTCCGGATGAACCCCGAGCAGCGTCTGGACCTCGTCGTCGCCGGCACCAAGGACGCCGTGATGATGGTGGAATCGGAGGCCTACGAGCTGTCCGAGGCCGAGATGCTCGGCGCCGTGAAGTTCGGCCACGAGGCGATGCAGCCGGTGATCGACCTGATCATCTCGCTCGCCGAAGCCGCCGCGAAAGAGCCGTTCGACTTCCAGCCGGCCGATTATTCGGAGCTTTACGCGAAGGTGAAGGCCGCCGGCGAGGAGAAGATGCGCGCCGCCTTCGCGATCCTCGACAAGCAGGAGCGCACCAACGCCATTTCCGCCGCCCGCGACGCCGTGAAGGCCGAGCTGACGGAGGACGAGCTGGCCAATGCGAACCTCGGCTCGGCGTTCAAGAAGCTTGAATCCTCGATCCTGCGCGGCGACGTCGTCGCCAACGGCAAGCGCATCGACGGCCGCGACACCAAGACCGTGCGTCCGATCGTCTCGGAAGTCGGCATCCTGCCGCGCACCCACGGCTCGGCGCTCTTCACCCGCGGCGAGACGCAAGGCCTCGTGATCACCACGCTCGGCACCGGCGAGGACGAGCAGATCATCGACGCGCTGCACGCGAACTACCGCTCCAACTTCCTGCTGCACTACAACTTCCCGCCCTACTCGGTCGGTGAAGTGGGGCGCTTCGGTCCTCCGGGCCGCCGCGAGATCGGTCACGGCAAGCTTGCCTGGCGCGCGCTGCAGGCGGTTCTGCCGGCGCCGACCGACTTCCCCTACACGATCCGCATCGTCTCGGAGATCACCGAGTCGAACGGCTCGTCGTCGATGGCCACCGTCTGCGGCTCCTCGCTGTCGATGATGGACGCGGGCGTGCCGCTGAAGGCGCCGGTCGCCGGCGTCGCGATGGGCCTCATCCTCGAGGATGACGGCAAGTGGGCGGTGCTGACCGACATCCTTGGCGACGAGGATCACCTCGGCGACATGGACTTCAAGGTCGCGGGCACCGAGAACGGCATCACCTCGCTGCAGATGGACATCAAGGTCGCGGGCATCACCCCGGCGATCATGGAGCAGGCCCTCGCCCAGGCGAAGGACGGCCGGATGCACATCCTCGGCGAGATGGCCAAGGCGCTCTCCGAGGGCCGGTCGGAATTCTCCGCCCATGCCCCGCGCATCGAGACGATGACCATCCCGACCGACAAGATCCGCGAAGTGATCGGCTCGGGCGGCAAGGTGATCCGCGAGATCGTGGAAGTGTCGGGCGCCAAGGTCGACATCAACGACGACGGCGTGATCAAGATCGCCTCGGCGAACGCGGAGTCGATCAAGAAGGCCTACGACATGATCTACTCGATCGTGGCCGAGCCCGAAGAGGGCAAGATCTACACCGGCAAGGTCGTGAAGCTCGTCGATTTCGGCGCCTTCGTGAACTTCTTCGGCAAGCGCGACGGTCTGGTGCATGTCTCCCAGATCGCCAACAAGCGCCTGCAGCACCCGAACGAGGTGCTGAAGGAAGGCCAGGAAGTGAAGGTCAAGCTGCTCGGCTTCGACGAGCGCGGCAAGGTCCGGCTCGGCATGAAGATGGTCGACCAGGAGACCGGCGAGGAGATCGCGCCGGACGCGAAGGAAAAGGCCGACACCGCCGAGGCGTGAGGTCTGGCTGAAACGAACCGACGGCCCAGGCATTCGCCCGGGCCGTTTCGTTTGGCGCTATGCCGGTTCCGGGTCGGTCCGCTTCGGGGTCAAGACCGGGCGGCCGCTGCTCACTCGATGGCGGCCGAGAATGTCGCGGTCAGCCGCTCATTCAATGCGGCATGGGGTGGAGCGGATGTGCCGTAATGCAGTACCGCCAGTGCGGCGATATCGTTGAAGATAACGACTGATCCGCCATCGGGCGAAGCATAGACCAATATCTTCTGGCAGAAGGCATCAATGCCGATTGACGGGAAATTCGCCATCGCCACCCCACCGGGCGCGGGACCGCCAAAGAGCAGGAGGACCGCCGGCACGAGTTCGGAACCGAGTTGCTGGGCCTGTGCGGCGTAATCCACTTCTCCGAACCATACCGTATCTGCCTGCGCGGTGATCGCCTCCTTCAGTTTCGCGACCGTCTCCGGGACGCCGTGGGAGGATGCAAGCTCAATGATCCCGTAGTCGGGGGTCAGAGCGGAGGTTTGCACCGGGCGCGGACCGCTTTCGGACATGGCTTGCAGGACGGGCGCGAGGCGGTCATCGAATTTTCCGAGAATATCGGCGTCAGTGATGCCATGCCGCGCCTTCAGAAACTCCGACGAGGTGAAGACGGCGCTGGCTTTGCCGTTTTCGTCGAATGACAGAACCCTGAAAGGCAAGTCCAGGCCGGCGCGGATGTTCAAAGACAGAAGCTGAGTGTTGATCTCGGGGTCGGAAAACAATGCCACTCGGGAAGGCGGCATTTCGACGCCTGCGGCTGCGGCAAGTCTCGCATGGTCGATCTCGACTACCGGCTCCAGCTGCTCTTCCGCCGCAGCGGTTTTCGCGGCTTCAATCACTGAATCCACGGTTTGCTGAGCGGACTGGCCCAAACTCGCTGTTGCGAGGAAAATCGTTGTGCCTGCAGCGAAGGCAATTCGAACAATCCGCGTCATGTACAACCCCTCTTTCTGTCAACCAACAAGTCGGCTTTCGATCCGCCGCGTTACAATTGGCCCTTTAGCCCCGGCACGAGTCAAACATTCGCGTCATCCGCAACGTGAAGCGTTGCGGTCGCGGGGCTGTGCAGTTCCGTTCCGGCAGCCCAGATGCGCGCGTGACAGCGCCCGGCGGTTTCGCTATTGCGCCTCTATGAGCGATCTGCCCGCCTCCGCCCGCGTCACCGTCGTCAGCGTCTGCTTCAACAGCATGGCGGTGCTGCCGGACATGCTCGCCTCGGTCCCGGCGGATACGCCGGTCGTTCTGGTCGACAATGCCTCGACCGATGCGGCGGCCGTCGCGGAGCTGGCCGGGGCGCGGGGCGCGCGCCTCGTCCGCAATGCCGAGAACCGCGGTTTCGGCGTCGCCTGCAACCAGGGCGCGGCGCTCGCCGGGACCGAGTTCGTGCTCTTTCTCAATCCCGACGCCCAGCTGATGCCGGACACGCTCGACGAGCTGGTCGCGGCGGCAGAGCGCCATCCGCACGCCTCGGCGATGAACCCGCGCATCGCGGAGGCGGATGGTTCCGCCTATTTCAAGCGCCACAGCCACCTGATGCCGCGCGCCGAGAAGATGCCGCGCGGCTGGCCCGAGGCGGACCGCGAGGTCACCGTCC
Organism: Defluviimonas sp. D31; assembly: GCF_033436765.1. Classification (NCBI taxonomy): domain Bacteria; kingdom Pseudomonadati; phylum Pseudomonadota; class Alphaproteobacteria; order Rhodobacterales; family Paracoccaceae; genus Albidovulum; species Defluviimonas sp. D31. Next base: position 66,210 of record NZ_JAWQFN010000008.1, on the reverse strand, counting down.
TGTCCGGTGCTGCGCTCTTCGTGCGGCGGGCGGATTTCGAGGCGGTGGGCGGCTTCGATCCGGAGATCTTCCTCTACCACGAGGATGACGACCTCAGCCGCCGGCTGCGGGCCGAGCGCGGGCCGTTGATGTTCGTCCGCGCCGCTTTGGTGCAGCATCTCGGCGGGCGGTCCTCGGTGCGCAGCCCCGAAGTGGCGGCGTTGAAGGCCTGGCACATGGGCCGCTCGCGGGTCTATGCGGCGCGCAAGCATGGCCAGAAGTTCGCCTTCGGCCGGGCGCTATTTCAGGCGACGGCACAGCTCCTGTCTCCGGCGGTCCTTTTGTCGAAGCGCAAGCGCGCCAAGCAATGGACGTTCTTCCGCGCGGTGCTCGCGAGCCGGAAGCCCGGCTGAACTCAGCCCCGTGTCGGCTGGAACCGGCCGGCGGGCGAGAGGGTGAAGATATCGCAGCCGTCGGCGGTGACGCCCACCGAATGTTCGAACTGCGCCGAGAGCGACTTGTCACGCGTCACCGCGGTCCAGTCGTCGGCGAGCACCTTGGTCTCGGGGCGGCCGAGATTCACCATCGGCTCGATGGTGAAGAACATACCCTCTTCGAGCCGCGGACCGGTGCCGGCGCGGCCGTAATGCAAGACGTTCGGCGGCGCGTGGAACACCCGGCCGAGCCCGTGGCCGCAGAAGTCGCGCACGACGCTCATCCGCTGCGCCTCGACGTAAGCCTGGATCGCGTAGCCGATGTCGCCGAAGGTGTTGCCGGGGCGCACGGCCTCGATCCCCTTCATCAGCGCGTCGTGGGTCACCTCGATCAGCCGCTCGGCTTTGCGGCTGAGATTGCCCGCGACATACATCCGGCTGGTGTCGCCGTACCAGCCGTCGACGATCACGGTGACGTCGATGTTGAGGATGTCGCCGTCCTTCAGCACCTTCGGCCCCGGAATCCCGTGGCAGACGACATGGTTGACCGAGATGCAGGAGGCGTGCTGGTAGCCGCGGTAGCCGATCGTCGCGGATTTCGCGCCCGCCGCCTCGACCCGCTCCTCTATGAAGGCATCGAGCGCGCCGGTGGTCACACCGGGCTCAACGAGCGCCACCACATCGTCGAGAATCTCCGCCGCGAGCCGGCCGGCGCGGTGCATGCCCTCATAGTCAGAAGGCTCATAGATTCTGATCCCGTCCTTGGTCAGACGGCCGCGCGGGTCATCCACGAGCTGCTCCTTACGCTCCATATCACGCCTAGATAATCAAGGATCGCGGCTTTGGCCAGAGCCGGGGCTTTCCCCGCGCCCCGCGCTTGCCTATAGATTCGATGCGAGAGGTACGATCATGCCCAATCCCACCGCCGCCATCCTGATCATCGGGGACGAGATCCTGTCGGGTCGCACCCGCGACGCCAACATGCATCATCTCGCCGGTGAGCTGACCCGCATCGGGATCACCCTGAAAGAGGTGCGGATGGTCGCCGACGAAAGACCGGCGATCGTTGCCGCCGTGAACGCTTTGCGCGCCAGCCACGACCACCTCTTCACCTCCGGCGGCATCGGCCCGACCCATGACGACATCACCGCCGACGCGGTGGCGGAGGCCTTCGGCCTTGATCTCGGGGTGCGCGAGGACGCCCGCGCGCTCCTCGCCGCGCATTACGAGCGTGCCGGGCTCGAGTTCAACGCCGCGCGTCAGCGCATGGCGCGGATCCCCGAGGGCGCCAGCCTGATCGAGAACCCGATCTCGATCGCGCCGGGCTTCTCGCTCGGCAATGTCCATGTGCTCGCCGGAGTGCCGAACATCTTCCAGGCGATGGTCGCCTCGCTTCTGCCGCGACTGGCCGGGGGCAAGCCGCTACTCAGCCAGACGCTTCGGATCGACCAGGGCGAGGGCGTGATCGCCGGGCCGCTCGGGATGCTCGCGGCCGAGTTCGCCGACCTTTCCATCGGCTCCTATCCGTTCATCCAGAACGGCGCCTATGGCGCGAATATCGTGATCCGCGGCAGCGATCCGTCGCGGATCGATCTGGCCATTTCCAAGCTCGCGGCGCTCTTTCCCAAGGGCGGCGCATGAGCGACATTTTTGCGGCGTCAGACGCGACCTGGCCGGCCGCGGCGGTACATCGCGTCGGAGCCTTTCTCGTGCGCGAGGGGCAGGGCGGCGGTCAGCGCGTCAGTTCCGCCACCGCCGAGGAGGCCTGGGACGCGGCCGATCTCGACGCCGCCGAGGCCATGCAGCGGAACCTTGGACAGCGGCTCCTGTTCATGGTCCGCCCGGGCGAAGAGGCGCTTGACGCTGCGCTGGAGGCGCGCGGCTACCGCGTCGTCGATCCGGTGAACATCTATGCCGCGCCGGTGGCGGAGCTGCTGGCCGAGGTGTCGCCGCTTGCGGCCTTCACGATCTGGCCGCCGCTGGCGATCATGCGCGACCTCTGGGCGGAGGGCGGGATCGGTCCCGACCGGCTCGCCGTGATGGCGCGCGCCGAGGGGCCGAAGACCACGGTTCTCGGCCGCGTGAACGACCGCGCTGCGGGGACCGCCTTCGTCGCGATCCACGGCGAGATCGCCATGATGCACGCCTTGCAGGTCGTGCCCGAGCAGCGTCGGCAAGGATCCGCCGTCAAGATGATGCGGAAAGCCGCAGCATGGGCGCAAGATCATGGTGCAAAACGGTTTTTGGTGCTTGTTACGGCGGCCAACGCGGAGGCCAACGCGCTCTATTCTTCCCTGGGGGTGAGGATTGTGGGACATTATCACTATCGGTCGAAAGAACCCTGAACAGGCAAGGGGAGCAGTTGACAGACATAGGCGAACGCCCCACGGCGCTTGATCTACGCATGATCGAGCCACTTCCGGATGCGACCCGGAAGTATTTTGATGTCTGCACCGAAAAGCTCGGCCTCGTTCCCAACGTCCTCAAGGCATATGCTTTCGACATCGAAAAGCTCAACGCCTTCACCGCCATCTACAACGACCTGATGCTCGCCGAGAGCGGGCTGACGAAGCTCGAACGCGAGATGATCGCGGTCGCGGTCTCGTCGCTCAACCGGTGCTGGTACTGCCAGGTCGCGCATGGCGCCGCCGTCCGCGAACTCTCGGGCGATCCGATGCTGGGCGAGGCGCTGGTGATGAACTGGCGCGTGGCGCGGCTCTCGGACCGCCAGAGAGCGATGCTGGAGTTCGCCGAAAAGTTGACACTATCTTCATCCAGAATCGCGGAGGAAGATCGCCAGCTGTTGCGGGACGTGGGCTTCAGCGATCGCGACATCTGGGACATCGCGTCAGTCACGGGGTTCTTCAACATGACGAACCGCATTGCTTCGGCCACCGCGATGGAGCCCAACCCGGACTATCACGGGGCGCACCGATGAAGCGGCTCGCGCTCATATTGCTGATGTTCGCGCCCGCGGCCGAGGCCGCGCCGACTCTCGCGCTGCCGCCGCAGGCGGCGCGGACGGTAGAGGAGTCGCGTACTGTTGGCAGCTACCCGCTTCCGGTCGGGCCGTGGACTGCGACCGGGATCGAGACGCTGATGACGGAAGGAGAGATCACCCAGACCGCCTGGCGCATCCCGGACGAAAACGTGACCACGATGGGATTGCTTGCCACGCTGCGCGACCAGCTGCGCGCGGAAGGGTTCGAGGTGATCTTCGAATGCGACACCGACTATTGCGGCGGCTTCGACTTCCGCTTCGGCACGCCGGTTCTTGCCGAGCCCGACATGCATGTCGATCTGGGTGATTTCCGGTTCCTCTCCGCGCGCCGCGGTACCGGACCCTCGCCGGACTATGTCAGCCTGCTCGTCAGCCGCTCCTCCAGCGGCGGATTTGTCCAGATGACGCGGGTCGGTCCGGCGCTCACCGAGCCTGCCGAGCTGGTGAAGGCGGCCGCGCCCGCCCAGCCCGAAGTCCTGCGGCTACCGGGCGAGCTTGACGGCATGGGCCGCATGGTGCTCGACGGTCTGGCCTTTCCGCCCGGAACCGCCAATCTCGCCGAGGACCGTTTCGCCTCGATCGAGACGCTCGCTGGATGGCTGAAGGCGCATCCCGAGGCCCGCGTCGCGCTGCTTGGCCATACCGATGCGGTGGGCCCGCTTGCGACCAATGTCACGCTGTCGCGCGCGCGGGCCGAAGCGGTGCTGGAGCGGCTCGTCACGGCATATGGCGTCGACAGGGCGCAACTTTCCGCGGATGGGCTCGGCTATCTCAGTCCCCGCGCCTCGAACGATACGCCCGAGGGCCGCGCCGCAAACAGACGGGTCGAGGCGATGATCACCTCGACCCGCTGAGGTCTAGATAGCCGAACTCTTTAAGGCACTGCTCGATTTACCAGTTGTCCGGACCCTTGTCCGAGAAGGACTGGCCCAGGAAGTCGATGAAAGCGCGCACCTTCGGTTGCGTGAAGCGGCCCGGCGGATAGACCGCGTAGATGCCGAGCGTCTCGACCGGCAGGTCGGGGATCGCATCCACGACGAGCCCCTTCTTCATCGCGTCGGCATAGAGGAAAGACGGAAGGTAGGCGATGCCCAGGCCCGAGATCGCGGCGTTGAGCAGCGACTGGCCGTCGTTGACTGTCAGCCATCCCGCCGTGCGAACCTGGCGCTTCTCGCCTGAGGGCGCGGTGATTTTCCAGACGTTGCCGGCGGCCTGGTTGGAATAATGCAGCAGCTTGTGTTCGTTGAGATCGTCGATCTTCTGCGGCTGCCCGTATTTGGCGAAGTAGCTCGGCGAGCCGACCATACGCTTGGCGGTGTCGGTCAGCTTTCGCGCCCGCAGCGTCGAATCTTCAAGCTCTCCGACCCGGATCGCCATGTCGAAGCCTTCCGAGATCAGCTCCACGTAGCGGTTGTTCAGAACCATGTTGACGGTGATCTCGGGGTACTCGAGCAGGAAGTCCCCGAGGATCGGAGAGAGCAGATTCACCCCGAAATCAGTGGCCACGGAAATCCTCAGCAGGCCGGACGGATCGGACTGCATCGAGGTGACGAGCGCGTCGGCCTCGCCCGCGTCGTTGAGCACGCGGCGGGCGCGGTCGTAATAGGCAAGGCCGATCTCGGTGGGAGAGACCCGGCGTGTCGTGCGGTTCAGAAGCCGCGCCCCGAGCCGCGCCTCGAGAGACGAGACATGCTTCGAGACTGCCGACTTGGAAATTCCCATCTTCTTCGCAGCGTCCGTAAATCCCCCCTGATCAACAACGGTGGCAAATGCCTCCATTTCCGTCAGTCGGTCCATTGTGCACCCGTATTCTACATTGACCACCACAGCCGACTATCGGGGCCAATTCAGGCAAGAATGCGGAGGGGTGCGGTCAAGAGTTGGATTTTGTCGCGGCCCGGGTTGGCGGTATCCTGCCGACCTTCGGCAAGACTATGACCAAGCGGGTCAAATCATCGCGGCGAGGCGGGTGCCCTGATCGATCGCACGCTTGGCGTCGAGCTCCGCCGCTACGTCCGCGCCGCCGATGACATGGACCGTGACGCCGGCGCGCGACAGCGAATCGGCGAGGCCGTTCTCGCTTTCCTGCCCCGCGCAAAGCACCACCGTATCCGCTTCGATAAGGGTAGGACTGCGCCGCTCGGGGCCGAAGGTGACATGAAGCCCCTCGGCGTCTATGCGCTCGTAGTTCACGCCGCCGAGCATCGTGACGTCCTTGGCCAGAAGGGTGGCGCGGTGGATCCAGCCGGTGGTCTTGCCGAGCGTGCGCCCCGGCTTGCCGGGCTTGCGCTGCAGCAGCGTCACCGCGCGCGCGGGCGGGTGCGGCCGCGCCTCGGCGAGCCCTCCGCGGGCCCGTTCGGGATCGGTCACGCCCCATTCCTTCATCCAGTCCTCAAGCTCCACGGCCGGACTCCGCCCCGCCTCGACGAGGAACTCGGCGACATCGAACCCGATCCCGCCGGCGCCGATCACCGCCACCCGCGCCCCGACCGGCGCGCCGGACAGCACGTCGGCATAGGAAAGCGTGTTGCCGCCCTCCTGACCCGCGATCCCCGGATCGCGCGGCCGCACTCCGGTGGCGACGACCACCTCGTCGAAGCCCTCCAGCAGGGCTGCCGTCGCCTCGGTCCCGAGCGTCACCGTGACGCGGCTCCGGGCAAGCATCGTCTCGAACCAGGCGACGAGGCCGTGAAACTCTTCCTTGCCGGGCACCATCCTGGCGAGGTTGAGCTGCCCGCCGATCCGCTCCGCCTTGTCGAAAAGCGTCACCTCATGCCCGCGCTCGTCGAGCGCCAGCGCCGCCGAAAGCCCGGCCGGCCCGGCGCCGACAACCGCGATGCGCTTGACCGAAGCCGTCGGCGCCAGGACCAGTTCGGTCTCGTGGCAGGCTCTGGGGTTGACGAGGCAGGACGATATCCGGCCCGCGAAGGTGTGGTCGAGGCAGGCCTGGTTGCAGGCGATGCAGGGCGCGATCTCTGCCGCGCGCCCGGTCGCCGCCTTGCGCACGAAGTCCGGGTCGGCGAGGAAGGGCCGTGCCATCGACACCATGTCGGCACAGCCCTCGGCCAGCACCGACTCGGCCACCTCGGGCGTGTTGATCCGGTTCGAGGTCACGACGGGAACCGACACCTCGCCCATAAGCTTCTTCGTCACCCAGGCGAAGGCGCGGCGCGGCACGCTCGTCGCGATCGTCGGCACCCGCGCCTCGTGCCAGCCGATGCCGGTGTTGAGGATCGAGGCCCCGGCCGCCTCGATCGCCTTCGCCAGCGTGACGACCTCGTCCCAGCTCTGGCCTTCGGGAACGAGGTCGAGAAGCGAAATCCGGTAGATCAGGATGAAATCCGACCCGACGGCCGCGCGTACACGCCGCACGACCTCAAGCGGCAGCCGCATGCGGTTCTCGGGGCTGCCGCCCCAGCGGTCGCTGCGGCGGTTGGTGTGGGCGACGAGGAACTGGTTGAGGAAGTAGCCCTCCGATCCCATCACCTCGACGCCGTCATAGCCTGCCTCGCGCGCCCGCGCGGCCGCGGTCGCGATGTCGTCGATCTGCCTCTGAATCCCGGCCTCGTCGAGCTCGATTGGCGGAAAGGGCGAGATCGGGGACTTGATCGGAGAGGGCGCGACGCATTCCGGCCCGTAGGCATAGCGCCCGGCGTGAAGGATCTGCATCGCGATCCGGCCGCCATCGGCATGGACCCTTTCGGTGACGATCCGGTGATTGGCTATGTCCTCGGGCGTGAAGAGCCCGGCGGCGCCGGGAAACACCCCGCCCTCGCGGTTCGGGGCCATGCCGCCGGTGACCATCAGCGCCACCCCGCCGCGGGCGCGGGCGGCATAGAACTCGGCCACCCGGTTCCAATCCTTCGTCTCCTCCAGATTGGTGTGCATCGAGCCCATCAGGACGCGGTTCGGCAACGTCACATGGCCGAGGTCGAGGGGCGCGAGCAGGCGGGGGTAAGGTGACATGGGGGCTCCTTGCGATGGAGCCACCATGTCCAATACGCCGGATGCTGTCACGCGGGACGCGGCGTCACGCGCGGGGTTTCAGTTGACGCGCGCCACCACGTAATCGGCCAGATCGGAGAGCATCGCCCGCAGCGGATGGTCCGGCAGCACCGCAAGCGCCGCCTTCGCGGTCCGCGCCCAGCAGAGCGCCTCGGCCCGGGTTTCGTCCATCGCGCCGTGGCCCGTGAGAAGCGCCATCGCGCGGTCGAGATCGCCCTCGCGCTGGTCGCCCTTCTCGATCACCCGCTTCCAGAACTCGCGCTCCTCGGGCGTGGCCTTTGCCACCGCCTTGATCACCGGCAGCGTCAGCTTGCGCTCGCGGAAATCGTCGCCGACATTCTTGCCGATCGTCGCGGTGGACCCGCCGTAGTCGAGAAGGTCGTCGACGATCTGGAACGCGATGCCGAGCGCGTCGCCATAGGTGAAGAGTGCCCGGACCTGCTCCTCCGGCGCCCCGGCGATCACCCCGCCGACCTCGGTCGCGGCGGAGAAGAGCGCCGCGGTCTTGCCGCGGATCACCTTCATGTAGATCGCCTCGTCGGTCCTGAGATCCTGCGCCGCCGACAGCTGCAGCACCTCGCCCTCGGCGATCGTCGCCGAGGCGTTCGACAGGATGTCGAGTACCCGGAGCGAGCCGGTCTCGACCATCAACTGGAACGAACGCGAGAAGAGATAGTCACCGACCAGGACAGAGGACTTGTTGTCCCACAGAAGGTTGGCGGTCGGCCGCCCGCGGCGCTGGGCGCTTTCGTCGACCACGTCGTCATGGAGAAGCGTCGCGGTGTGGATGAACTCCACCGTCGCGGCGAGGCGGATATGGTGATCGCCGTCATAGCCGCAGAGACGCGCCGCGGCGATCGTCAGCATCGGCCGGAGCCGCTTGCCGCCGGCCTCCACGAGATGCGCGGTGACCTCGGGAATGCGAGGCGCGTGCTCGGACGCCATGCGGCGCCGGATCAGCGCGTTCACGCGCTCCATATCTGGCGCGAGATGGGCGCTCAGCCGGTCGTGAGGTTTCTGCGCGGTCTCGTCCAAACCCATCGTCGTCCCGTGCTCACTCGACAAAGCCGTCGCTCTGTCCTTAAGTCTTGGATTATGAAAGAGCTTCTTCGCACCACCGACCCAACCCAGATCGCCTTCGCGACAGCCCTGCTTGAGGCTGAGGGTATAGCGGCGTTTCAGATGGACGTCCACATGAGCATTCTGGAAGGATCCATAGGCATATTGCCGCGCCGGCTGATGGTGCGCGACTCCGATCACTTCATGGCGACGGCAATTCTGAAGGACAACGGGATCGAGACCTGAGATGTTCGCAGAGGCCGAACTGACCGAGGACGGGTTCCTGAACGGACGGCTGCGCATCGCGCAGCCCAAGGGCGGCTACCGCGCGGCGATGGATCCGGTCCTGCTCGCCGCAGCGGTGCCGGCGAAACCGGGCGAAAGCGTTCTGGAGCTTGGCTGCGGCGCGGGCGTGGCGAGTCTTTGCCTCGGCGCCCGTGTGGCCGGGCTTCGCCTGACCGGGCTTGAGCTGCAGGCCGCCTATGCGGCACTGGCACGGCGGAACGCGGACCGAAACGGGCTTTCCTTCGAAGTGGTCGAGGGCGATCTTCAGGCGGTGCCGGCCGTGCTCCGGGCGCAGAGCTTCGATCATGTGATCGCCAATCCGCCCTATTACCCGGCCGGCGGCGGCACCGCCGCCGCCGATCCCGGACGCGAGACCGCGCTTCGCGAGGCGACTCCGCTCGCGGTCTGGATGGCTGCGGGTCTCAGGCGACTCAGGCCCGGCGGCTGGCTGACGGTCATCCAGTCGGCGGACCGTCTTCCCGATCTGCTGGGCGCGCTTGGACCCGGCGCGGGCAGTATCGTGATCTTGCCGATCGCGGCGCGACCGGGACGGCCGGCAGGGCGGATCCTCCTGCGCACACGCAAGGGCGGCCGCAACCCGTTCCGGATGCTCGCGCCACTGATTCTGCACGAGGGTGCCGGCCATCTCGCCGACGGTGACGATCACACCGAGGCCGCGCGCGCCGTGCTTCGCGACGGAGCGGCCCTGCAGATGTAGGTCCTTAAGGGCGCGGCAAGGTTTCGCCGTCACAGTGTGCCGGGCGCGCAATGCGGCATTGTTCCGCGTGACATGGCTCGTGGAATATGATGGGATTGTGACAAGGTTCACAGGAGAGGAGACTGGAATGTCGCTGGGTTCGCACCTGCAGGAACTTCGCAAGAAACACCAAAGCCTGTCCGTGGCGGTCGAGGAGGCGCAACGCCAGCCGGGCTCCGACGACCTCGCGATCGCTGAAATGAAAAAGCAGAAGCTGCGGATCAAGGAAGAAATCACCCGCCTCAGCGAGGCCTGATACCGACATGTTGCTGAAAGGCGCCGCCCCGGAGCGGCGCCTTTTGCATTTCCATAGGCTCTGGTGCACAAATGGTTTGATGACCGGGCTTCCCCTTTCCCCGGACAGACCTATCTCACGGCCTCTGTGACGGTGATCCCGAGAGCGGTATATCCGTTCAGGACGGCGATGCGGACCTGTAGTTCCGCCACCTGGCGGTTGAAGTTCCATGCCATGAGCCGTTGGCCCAGCAACTTCACACAATGCATCTTCGTCTCGACACGGCTCCTGCGGTGATACCCCCTCCATCGTCGCCAGAGGGCGCGGCCGAGGTATTTCGATGCCCGCAGGGCCTCGTTTCGGGCCATGGCTCCGGCGGTGACGGTCTTCCACGGCTTCGCATTCTTACTGGGCGGGATGACAGCGTGAGCGCCTCGGTCGGCAATGGCATCGTGGCATTTGCGTGTGTCATGGGCGCCGTCGCCAGTGACGCTGCCGATCTCCTGGTCCTCCGGGATCTGACCGAGCAGGTCGGGCAGCACCGGTGCGTCACCGATATGGCTCCCGGTGATCTCGACAGCGCGGACCTCCAGTGTTTCCTCATCAATCGCGAGATGGATCTTGCGCCAGACCCGCCGTTTGGGACCGCCGTGCTTGCGCGCATGTCACTCGCCTTCGCCTTCGACCTTGATGCCCCTCGCCATGGTCACTCGGACCAGTGGCGTTCCCATGGCTTGTTGTCGATCAACTGGTGCAGCGGGCCCTTCGACCCACGGTAGGGGATGTTGACAGCCAGCGTCTTCTGACGGCGGCTGAGTGTGCTGAAATCGGGCACGGCCTAGTCGAGGCCGACCAGCCGCAACAGGCTTTCGACGAACCCCGTCGTCTGCCGCAAGGCCATGCCTAACAGCACCTTCATCGAAAGGCACGTCTGGATGGCAGCATCGATGTAAGCCTGCTGGCGACCGCGCCTGCCAGTCGGCGCGGCATCCCAGCTCATCTCGGAGTCGAACCAGATCGTTAGCGAACCACGGCGCTTGAGCGTTTCGTTATAGGCCGGCCAGTTCCTGGTCTTGTGGGTTGGGGGTATCGGTCTGCTTGTGCATCCCAGCTGCCACGCTGGTTTCACGAGATGAACCCCTCACAGGAATTGTGCAACAGAGCCGCGGTAGCGGCCAGGTTCGGGCTTCCTCATGCGAAGGTACTTAACCTGCCGGATTCGCATAGTGAATCCCTCGCCTCGTAGAGTTCTGCAACAATGCCCCGTGGAAAAGTCGAGAGGTTTTTATTGACGAGCCTGCCGCGGATAGACTTCATTGTACACTGGTTGCTGTATTGGGATTCAGGTTTTTGTTGGAAAAATGAGCAAGTCGGCTTCAAGCGGAAAGATCAGTGTTGCGCGGGACTATATTTCGGTTGCCCGTCCTGATCACTGGGGGAAGAACATTTTCATGCTGCCCGGAGCTGCGATAGCGGCAGTGATCGACCCCGAGGTTACGGCATCCGACACAGTGTGGCTTGGCTTGGGCTTGGTTTCAACGTGCCTGATCGCGTCAGCCAACTACACGATCAACGAGTACCTGGATGGGGCTTTCGATCAGTTCCATCCCAAAAAGTCGTCCCGTCCGGCCGCCCAAAACCGGCTGAACGGCAAGATCATACTTGCTCAGTATTGCCTGCTTTGCGCTTTGGGCCTGGGCGTGGCCAGCCTGCTAAATCCGGTATTCTTTTATGCGAGCGTCACGCTGCTCATCATGGGAATTATCTATAATGTTGAGCCAATACGATCTAAGGACACTCCATTTCTCGATGTGCTGTCAGAGTCGTTCAACAATCCGATCCGCCTGACACTCGGATGGTCAGCGATAAGCACCATCGTCCTACCACCTGTCAGTCTGCTAATCACCTACTGGATGGGCGGCGCCTATCTCATGGCGACCAAACGGTATTCGGAGTTCAGGTCGATCGGAGATCCGGAGAGGGCTGCACTCTACCGCAGATCTTTCAAATACTACACGGAAGACATGCTGTCATTGTCCGCATTCTTCTATGCCTTGTGTGCGAGCCTGTTTCTGGGAATCTTCCTGATAAAATATAAAATTGAGTTTATTATCGCATTTCCATTCTTTGCGGCGCTCTTCGTATGGTATCAAATTCTCGCGAATAAGAAAGATTCTCTGGCGGCCAGCCCGGAGAAGCTCTACCTGGATCCGCGCTTCATGATCTACGTCGGTTTTCTTACCGTGCTTGTAGGAGTTCTTTCCGTAACTGAAATCACTGCTATACGGTATCTAACTGAACACAGTGTCTTGAAAGACATTCGGGTCGAGTAGCGAGAAGGACACTTGGTCTCCATGCGTCAATACTTTGTATTTATCGTTATAACGGTGTGCCTGAACGCCGCGTCGCAACTTCTGATGAAGGCTGGAATGTCGAGGGTGGGGGAGGCTGAATTTTCCAGATCCAAGATCCTGAGTCTAGCGCTTTCAGCAATGACGGACCCTTTCATAATTCTCGGACTTACGACCATGACGATCAGCATGGGAACGCATCTACTCTCTCTGTCACGTTTCGATGTGAGTTTCGCGTTTCCGTTCTTGAGCGTCGCCTATGTTATCGTTGCCATTTGGGGATTTTTCTTCTTTGGAGAAAGTATGAACGCGATGCGCATCATCGGAATTTGCGTGATCATGCTTGGGACCGTCATATTGGCGAAAAGTTGAGGCCTGCGTCGATTTGGAGAACTGACTTGTAATGCGGCATATTCTGGTAGGGGGTAATGGCTTTGTCGGGCGAGCGATCGTCGACAGGATCGTCGCGGATCAAGAAGACGAAGCCGTGGTGGTGGATTTGCCTCAGTCTCTGGCAGCCCGCCCTGTACTTTGCCATACGGCCATTTCCGATTACTCCGCCGACATATCCGTGCCGGGGTCACTTGACAGCCTCGCGGTCGGTCCGGATGACGTGATTCATCACCTTGCTACAATGCTCATTTCGCCAAACAAGCCGCGATTTGGCCGCGACGAGTATTTCCGCAAATGCGCGGTTCACGGCACCCGCGAACTGATCGCATGGCTGAAGAAAAATGGGGGTCGCAAGCTCGTGTTCTGGAGCACTGACATGGTGTACGGCCCCGTGCTCGAGGTTCCTCGCACGGAAAATCATCCGATGAAACCGTTCGGGCCGTACGGACGCTCGAAAGTTGCGGCGGAAAATATCGTCAGAAACGAGGTTGCTGCCGGCCATCTGGACTGTACGATCTTTCGTCCTCGGCTCATCCTCGGGGCAGGTCGTGTCGGCATCTTTAAGCTTCTTTTCGACGCCGTGAATGCCGGCCGCCCCGTCCCGCTCATCGGCCCTGGCACCACGCGTTTTCCGTTCGTAGGTGTCGACGATTGCGCCACCGCCAGCCTTTTGGCCGCGAAACGGGGCTGCCCGAATGGCGTCTACAATCTGACGAACGACAACTCGCCGCAAGTGTACGAGCTTATGACTGAATTCGTACGGAAAATCGGCTCGTCGAGCCGTATCGTGCGAACCCCGGCCTGGCTGGTGAAGGGGGTGCTTCGTAGTCTGAATGCGTTCAAGATGGCGCCCATGGACCCCGAACAGTACGAGATTGCCGACCTCGAAGTGGGACTCGATACCAGCGCAGCGAAACGCGACCTTGATTGGGCCCCGACAAGCACGGACATGGAACTTCTCCTGGCGGCTTACAGGGCGTACTCGAAGGGTATTTCATGCAAGTAAGAGCCATCATGACCAAGGCGCAATTGAAGTCGGCCTCCGAACTATATTATCTCCTTGGCTTTGTTTCGCTCTTTCTCCTTGCCGTGGTTCTCGCACATGGGATCTTGTCACCGCGCGGTCTCTATCTCGATTTTGCAAATTTCTACGATGCTGGGCAAAAAGCCGCGGCAGGCGAGACGGAAAATCTCTACGATGAGTTTGCGATGATTTCCGGAAAGGCGCCATACGGCCGTATGCGCTTTTTTGGCACTCCCATCAGTGCATACGCCTACGCGCCCTTGGCAGCTTTCCCACCGGTGGTGGCCGCGATCCTGTTCAAGATATTCTCCACGCTCTGCATTCTGGTTGGCCTCTTCCTGTTATATCGCCGGTTCGGAGCATTTGTGACAGAGGAAGACAGGCCGGGTTTCTTTTTCTTTTTCTGTGCCGCTGTGCTCCTTTTCCAGCCGTTCTGGACCGTACTGCAGGTCGGTGGACAATCTTCCTCCGTGGCGTTCCTTTTGTTTTTGATCGGACTTCTGTGGTATGAGCGGGGAAGCGATGTAGCAGCTGCCATCGCCCTATCAGTTGTCGTCTGTTTAAAGCCCGCGTTCGCAAGTGCTGCAATCGCCATGTTCCTGATGTCGACGCACAAGTTCAGAGCCGGATTGTTGGTTTCTGGAGTGATCGGGCTGGGTATTTCCCTGGCACTCGTGGGTTGGGACATTCATCAGCAGTTTCTGGGGATGGTCCTTTCCGAAGGATCGAGCGCACCTGAACGATGGAACAGTAGTGCCCTCGCTTGGCTGGCGCCGATCTTCTATAGCGATGGCGATCCGGAGATCTACTTTAAGGTGCGTCTCATTGCCTCCCTTGCCTTGGTCACACTGTGGCTTTCAACGGCTTTTTTCACACGAAAGAGACGCCAGAATGACGCGGCCGCCCGCTACTTCATCTTTCTCATCTGCGGTATGGTGGCGCTTTCACTTTCGCCGATCGTATGGAGCCATTATCTGATGATCCTCTTCATCCCCGTTGCTCAAACCATTGCCTTTCGGAGGCAAATGCCAAGAGGAGCTGTGATTCTTGTCTTGCTGGCCGTCCTCGCGGGAACTATCCAAAACCTTCTTGTGGTTAATCAATTCTTGAAGCTTTCGTTCGCTTCTGAGGCGTGGTTTTCTTTTGCCATGTCTCTTTTTCGAAGCCTGACAATGATGTTTGTGACTGCTGCCCTACTGATCTATGCCCGCTCTTTTCAGATCTCATACCGTACGGTGAGTTCATGCTCCTAGGCTTGAAGCCAATTGACATGCAATGCCAAGACATGACGATTTTCGGCTCGGGCGACGGCAAAGAGAAACGCCTGGGCGAAACCATCATCGCTTTTCAAAGACAATGATTGCTTCGCCGATCCGCACGCCAAAGCGCGTCACATAGGCCCGGTTTAGAATGCGGTCCTCATCCAACAGCCACATCCAGTCATCGAAATCGACACGCACTGTGCCCTTTCGAACGGGCAGGTCTATCCGGTACTTCCAGTTGAACGTGTCGCCTCTTTCTTCACCGCTCGCAATGCCCACTACCCCCTGGGCGGTTCCTTTCCAGGTTTCCGCGCCGGTTTTCTCCAGCGTCCAGATGCGCTGCTCTGTTTGACCGTCATCGTAGGTGAAGTCCTCCACCAGCGTCATTATGCGCCCATCCCAGGTGCCCTTGATGGCTACGTCGAAACGGCGGACGACATTTCCGAACCGATCCTGAAATTGCCCATGCGCAACCGAGTCGCCTTCGAAGAATTTCTCGAGATCCAGTTGCCGATCTGACAGAAGCCTGTCCTGTGGCTGCGGTTTGCCAGAGCATGCCGCGAGCGTCGCAAGAGCAAGGGCTGCAAGCATGTGTTTCATGAACAATCCTCCAATTCTGATCGCATCTGGCTTTGACGGTGATCCGGCCGCATCTGAAGACAGGACCAGACTGGTTGATCATCGCTCGCGCGCTCGGTCACGGTTGCCGGTCGAATAGAACCGTATGGCGAGCGCCAGAATGCCAACCTTCGCAAGGGCGATGACGGGCCAATTCGCCGCTTCAAGGTTGGCCGCGATGATACCGGCCAGCGCCCATATGACGGCTAGGGGATAGGCCCATTCCTCCGGGCGGAGCGCCTGCACGACCAGCGCGGCGACCAGGACCGCAACGAGCATCACGAGCGCTGCCATTTGGGCCGAAAGAACCCCATAGCCACTGAGAACGACTCCGGTTCCGACCCCGGCTGCGGCAGTCAGCCATCCGGCATAGAGCGCGACCGGGCGGACCTGCCAGATCGGGTCATCTGAACCGGCACGAAGCATTGCGAAGATCGCCGCAAACAACATCATGAATATCATCGCAGTGGCTAGAACTGGGGATGCGTTAGCTGCGGCGATCCAGAACACACCGATTCCGAGACTTATGAGGAGCGGTATGCGCATGCGTTGCCAGTCGCGATCCGAGGGGGCCTTCACCAGCCCCCAGATCGCACCGCAGATTAGCCAAAGGTAGATCAACCCCCAGATACTGAAAGCCCACCCTGCCGGCTGAACTGGCCAGTAATCCAGAACCACCGGGAACTGCGCGGGAGTAAAACCCGCGAAACCCTTGCTGAACAGGGGCGAAAGCGCGAAGGCCAGCGACGCAGCAAGCACGGAAAGCGCGAGGATAGGTTTGGGATGGCTCATCGTCTTCAACGTTCTTGGGTTGATCTCGGCCGGCACCGCTGCACGGTGCCGATGATCAGGGCTTGTTGGCTCTCGCGGGGCGCATCGTGGCCACCAGTTCGGCAACCTTGATGCCAAGCTTGCGCATTTCAGACTTGTTCATGATGACGCCGTCCTGCGTCAGATAGAGCCAGTCCGTTGCACTGAGTGTGTATCCGCCGGCATCCTCCGGCAGAACGATCCTGTACTTGATCATCACCGTCGATCCGGACACGACGCCATGGGCCTCACCGACGATGTCATCTGCGGTGGCCGTGAAAGTGGTTCCTCCGTCGTATTTCAGGAACCATTTGCGCGCCTGCTCCTTGCCGTTGGAGTAGATGAAGTTTTCGGTCAACGTGCCGGTATCACCGTCCCACTCGCCCACCATGGTCGCGACGAAACTGTTGGCTACCCTGCCATTGGGGCCATAGATGACCCCTTCGGAGAGGATTTCACCCGACAGATGCTCCTTTAGGGAAAATCTGGGGAGGGTGTCGGCGTAGTCGGCGGGGTTCTGCGCTCGAAAGCTGAAAAGGAGGCTCTTCGCGATTACCGCTACCAAACTGACCAGGAGCAAGGCGGTAAGGATCTTCATGAATGTTGCTCCTCTCTGGGCAGAGTAAGGACCAGGGACAGTGCCCCCAGTTTCAAGATGCAAGGTATGATCGCGTAGGAAATGTTGAGGACCATCAGCGCCTCGTCACTGTTGGCCTGGCCGGGTGTGAAGCCCTTGAAGTCCAGCAATGGCAGGACGGCAAAGGCAGCGATTGCCAGGCCAAGCTTTCCCGCGAAGGACCAGATTCCGAATGCCAGCGATGCATTCAGCCCGGCCCGTGTCAGAGCGATTGAAAACATCGCCGGCAGGATGACCATGTCAGCGCCCAGTGCCGCCCCGGAGGCGACGCATATGATGGCAAAGCCTGCCAGGTTTCCCGGCGAAAGAAAGGCGGCGCCAACGAATCCGATGATGGCAAGCGGCATGGCGACTATCAGTGTCTTCCTTGAACCCAGCCGCTGGCTTGATTGCGTCCAAAGCGGCACGCTGAGTCCGGCGCTTAGGAAGAACAGGATAAGAAGTGGACCGGCCTTGCCGGGCAGTTGCAACCTGTCCTCGACAAAGAACAGAAACAGGGTCGACGTGACCGCAACCGGCAGACTGTTCACGAGAGCGATCGCGAGAAGCCGAACCGCGCCGGCCTCGCCCAGCCCCGCCAACGACAACCGCTCGCCGATGATGGCGGGACGGCGCCACGCGGGCAGCGTGAGCACGGCCGTGACAATGGCAAGCGCTCCCAGGAACAGTCCGAAGGCAGTATAGCCCTGGTTTCCGGCACCAAGGCTGCGAAAGACCTCGGGCATGATCGCGGCGACCACCACCCCGGCAAGCATGCCGACCTCGCGGAATGCAGCCAGCCGCATCAACTCCCGAGGCTCGGGCCTGTGCGCGAGCGTCGCGCTGCGCCCATAGAGCAGTATCATTCCAAGGCTGTAGGCCGAAAACAGCAGGACGAGAATTGCGACAAGTTCCGCAGCCACATGGGGCCCGGAACGTAGCCAGAAGAGAAGCGGAAAGCCGATGGCAAGCCCGCCCGCAGCTGCGACCGCGAAAGCGCTCTGCGCCCGCGGCCACCGGTCGATGGCCCAGCCGATCAACGGATCCTGCACCAGATCGATCAGGCGTATGATCAGAAGGATCGTGCCGATCGTCGCCAGCCCGATGCCCAGGTTTACAGAAGCAAAGCGTGGCAGATGGATATAAAGTGGAATTCCGGCCGCTGCCAGCATCAGCGCATAGAGGCTCACGCGCGGATAGAGCATCACTCGCCCTTGAGCTTCCTGGTGAATGCGCTCGACCTCGTGTTTTCGCCAAGGAAGATCGCCATGAACCGCGTCTTGATTTCAGGATATTTGATCGAGCAGACCTTGGTGCCATTGTACCAGAAGTGGACTTGATCCGGTCCTTTCGACACCGCCGCATACTGGTCGCCGTCACGCACGTCCCTGTAACAGCGTTCGAACTCCGCCCGCAGCGGCAGCGCGCCGCCGGTTCGCCGCAGTTCACGCATCGTACTTTCGACCAGGTCATGCGCGGTCAGATTGCGCATGTAGTTCAACTCCAGACCGAAATCGCTGCTCCAATCCAGGGGGGCGCCACCCTTTGTGTAAAGCCTTGCCTCGTAAAGGGGAAATCCGACAAATCTGAACGTCGCGGTGCCGCGCAGCTCGGCTCCCGAAAGCGTGGATTTCACGATGGAGGCCTGTGCTCCGGACGCGCAGAGAAGGAAAGTGGCTATGAGCGCGGATCTAAGCATGGGCCAGTTCCACCTGAACCACATTGGTATGACCGACGGCAAAGGAGGCCGCGCAGATTTCCAGGTAATACTGCCAGTTGCGCAGGAAGCTCTCGCCATGCCCCATTTCGGCGATCTTGCGCTTCCGGGCGGTCAGCCGGTCAGCCCAGATCCGGCAAGTCTTGGCATAGTCCTGTCCGAACGCGAAATAGTCGCGCACCTGAAGACCCGCCCGCGACGTCTGGTCCGCGATCGCGCTGTCCGACAAGAGCATTCCGCCCGGAAACACGTACTGGCGAATATAGTCCGAGGATGTCCTGTAGGTTTCGAAGTAACTGTCCTTCACGGTAATCGCCTGCAAAAGCACGCGACCGCCTTCGGCCAGGCTCCGTTTCAGAACCGAGAAGTAGCTCGGCCAATAGCGCGCGCCGACCGCCTCGACCATCTCGATAGACACGATGTTGTCGTACTTGCCTTCGATGTCGCGATAGTCGCGAAGCTGGATATCGGCCCGCCCGTCAAGGCGGCATTCGGCATAGCTGTGCTGGTTGCGCGAGATCGTGATGCCGGTCACGTCGCGTCCGTCCTGCGCGGCGTGTTCCGCAAACCCGCCCCAGCCACAGCCTATTTCCAGAATGCGCTCGCCCGAGCCGAGCCGTGAGAGCGCGCGCGCGTTCTTGCGTGCTTGCGCGCGCCCGAGATCTTCGTCGTGCCCGTCAAACAGGCCGGAGGAATAGGTCATCCCTTCATCCAGCCAAAGTTGATAGAACTCATTGCCGACATCGTAGTGCGACCGGATGTTGCGGCGCGAACCGCTCCGCGAATTGGCCCGAAGCACCGTATCAAGCAATCGGAATTTCATCTTGTTGACTGGGCTTGCCTGATCATAGGCACCAAGGTGCTCACGGTTGCGCAAAGCGACGGTCATCAGGGTCTCGACGGAGGACGTATCCCAAAGACCTTGCACATAGGCCTCGCCGAGTCCCACCTGACCATGAGCGGCCAAGGCGGATACCGCGGCCCAGTCGCGGATGACCATTTCTGCCTCGGGTCCGGAGGTCCCGAAGTGATAGCATTCGCTCTCCGGCGTGCGCAGCGTCAGCCGACCGTCGTCAAGACGTTCACACGTTGAGAGAAATTTCGATTTCAGAGCCTTGTTCGTGAGACGCAATTTGCGGTCCTTTCGGCTGTTGGTGTCCGTCGATCATGCGGACGACACGAAGCGAACTGGCGATGCCGTCTTCATGAAACCCATGGCGGTTGTAGGCGCCGACAAACCATGTGCGGTTCTGTCCCTGCATCTCGCGGATGCGGCGCTGCGCTCTCAGCGCCGCCGTGTCGAATACCGGATGGGCAAATTCGACAACGTCGTAGATCGACGCCGTCGGGATCTCTTGTGTGGGATTGAGCGTAACGAACAGCGGATCGCTCTCGGGGATATTCTGAAGCTTGTTCATCCAGTAGGTGACGCCGGTCTGGCCATTGTGCGAACGGTAGGACCAGCTTGCCCAGCAAGCTCTCCGCCTTGGCATCTGACCGGGGTCGCAATGCAGTACCGCCTTGTTCGGCTGGTAGCGTATGGCTCCCAGGGCCGAGGCTTCCTGTGCCGTCGCATCGCCGCCAAGGATCGTCAGTGCTTGATCGGAGTGACACGCAAAGATGATGTCGTCGAACGAGGCTTCCTCGCCGCCGCGCGCTTGCACGGTCACGCCGAAAGCGTGCCGTTTGACGCGAGTCACCGGGGTGTGGGTTCGAATAACGCAGCCGCGCGCGAGCAGTGCAGTTTCGAGGCGCCGTACATACTCCACGCTGCCGCCTTTCACGGTCCACCATTGATGTTTGCCGAGACCCGCAAGGAGCGCGTGGTTGCGGAAGAAGCGTACAAGCGACTTTGCCGGGAACTGGTCGACGTCCTCCACAGGTGTCGACCAGATCGCGCCACACATCGGCATCAGGTAATTGTTGCGGAACCATTCACCCAACCCAAGCTCATCAACGAGCTGGCCTATGGTCTTTTCGTCGTCCTTCGCTGCTGCCTCGGCCGTTTTGCCAAATCTTACGATGTCGGCAATCATCTTGTAGTATTGCGGTCGCATCAGGTTGCGCCGTTGCGCGATGATGGTTTTCAGATTGACCAGGCTGTATTCCAGCCAGCCGTCATCGATGCTTGCGCCAAAACTCATTTCGCTCTTCGTTACCGGCACGTCGAGGTCGCGGAACAGCCTGGTCAGATGCGGGTAAGTGACATAGTTGAAGACGATGAAACCGGTGTCGACCGGCTGATCGCCATTCCTGCCGGCCATCACAGTGCGCGCATGTCCGCCAAGTCGCGGGGCCGCCTCGAAAAGAGTGACGTCGTGGTTGGGCGACAGGTCGTATGCGGCGGACAGACCGGAAATACCGCTGCCGACGATGGCAATCTTCCTGCGGGGGCCAAGCGTTTGATCGAACATCGATGCCTCGTCATCGTAAACTTACCAATTGGATACGCCGATCCGGTGAGGTTGGATCAAAAAAGACTTTCATTGATGACGGTGGCCGTCTGCGCATGGGGGGTCAGAGGCGCTTCGTGGCGTGACCTGGTGATCCAAACAGTGGGAGCGGCCGTATTAACCGCATGATGGTCGAACACATCCAGGGTAAGACGTGTCACGTCCGACGCGGCGCATTGCAGAACGCGTTCACATATGGCGTGGACTATTTGCTTTGCGATCTTGAAACGGCGGAGTTTCCCTGGCTGCTGTCGCGCAACCGGTTCAACCTCTGGAGCCTGTGCGACCGAAAGCACGGCGGTCCGCGCGAGAACGGCAAAGGCGCGAAGTGGTTTCGCGAAGTGCTCGCGGCGCGCGGCTTCCCGTTGGAGAACGCTGAGCTGCTTCTGCTCGCGCAGCCAGGCTTCCTTTGGTTCCACTTCAATCCGGTCAGCTTCTGGATTGCCCTTCGAGAGGACAAGCCATGTGCCTTCGTGGCCGAGGTGAACAACACCTTCGGACACCGGCACTGTTACTTTTGCGCGCATGAAGATTTCCGGCCGATAGACAAAGCCGACACCATCAGCGCCGAGAAGCTCATGCACGTGTCACCGTTTCAAAAGGTCGCCGGTCGATACCTGTTCAACTTCGACGTGACCGATGAGGCTATCAGCATCCGCATTGCGTTCGAGAACGGCGAAGAAGGCGTGCTGGCCACACTGACCGGCAAGCGCCGCCCCGCGACCAGCGCCTCGCTTCTCTGGGCAGCGCTGCGCCGCCCCCTGGGGGCGTTGCGCGTGCTGACGCTGATTCACTGGCAGGCGATCATATTGTACTTCAAGCGCGCACCATTCCTAAAAAAGCAGCCTCGACCGGCTTCGCTGATCTCCGACAGCCAAACATTCCGGGGCATGACGAAATGACATACTTCGCCGGCAAGACCTACTGGTTGATCGGAGCGAGCGAAGGGCTCGGCCGCGAATTGGCCAGGATGCTCGACGCGGAAGGCGCGCATGTCGTGTTGTCCGCACGCAATGCCGACCGACTGGAAAGCCTTTGCGCCGAGCTTTCGCATGCCCGCGTGCACCCGCTTGATGTGACAGACTCCGATGCTGTGCGCCGCGCCGCGGCCGAACTCGGGCCGGTCGAAGGCATCATATACAACGCTGCGAC
Organism: Defluviimonas sp. D31; assembly: GCF_033436765.1. Lineage (NCBI taxonomy): Bacteria > Pseudomonadati > Pseudomonadota > Alphaproteobacteria > Rhodobacterales > Paracoccaceae > Albidovulum > Defluviimonas sp. D31. The sequence continues at coordinate 44,059 of NZ_JAWQFN010000008.1, read as the reverse complement.
GTACGATCCGGTCCGCGCGACGGAGTGGGATAGCGATGCGGTGCTGTCCATGTGCGATGTCAACTTCGTCGGCGCGTTGCGGGTGTTGGGCGAAATTGTTCCTCGTTTCGTGAAGGCGGAAATGGGCGACATCACGCTGATCGGTTCGTTGGCCGCCTATAGCGGTCTTCCCGCCAGCATAGGCTACGGCGCCAGCAAGGCCGCCTTGCTCAGCCTGGCCGAAACGATGCGCCACGATCTGAAAGGCAGCGGCGTGGTGGTCAGGATCGTCAACCCCGGGTTCATCAAGTCGCGTTTGACGGAAAAGAACGCTTTCAAGATGCCGATGATCATGTCGCCGGAGGATGCGGCGTCTAGAGTTCTGAAGGCCATGCGCAAGAACCGCTTCCGCAGCGACTTCCCAGCGCCATTTTCCTGGTTCATCAGGTCGTTGGTGTTTCTGCCCGATCTTCTCGTGTATCGGGGGAAATAGCCGCTTTCAGCACCCTGCAACAACAATATAGCGGCCCGATCCACTTAGCATGCGCTTGCATCACCTGAAACGCTTCGCGCACGCTATCGGGTTTTGGCATCAGATCCGGAAAAGCGGCTGAAGCAGCCTCGGAAAGAGCGCGCGAAACCGCAAGGGTGCGTCTGTAGCGGCCAGGCATATGCAGGGCTCACCTTTGCCAGCAACCGGCGCGTGCTCCATGTCTTGAGATGCGATCTCGATGTCACCGACGCCGAACCCGCCGGTCTGGTCACGGAAGCTGCCCTGCAATACCAGGGTCATCTCAAGCCCGTTATGGCTATGATCGGGCACCGCCTGGCTTGGCGGAATGAAAAGCAGCCGAACCGATCCTTCCTTCCCAGACCACAGAATGTCCTGGCGAACGCCCATTCCAATCGATTTCCAGTTGGGAGCCCGCCCCTTGAGCGCTTCCATCACGGGCCCGGGATAGATTCCGGAGCGTTCATAGACCGGCTCGGGCATGAAAGGCTCATCCAGACGCGAAAGGACAGCGGACTTGAGATCCGCGGAAACGGCAACCGCATCAGCCGCTTCCAGCAGCGCGCCGCCGACATGTTGATGCGCCTCCAGCGCCGCACGGCATTGAATGCAGAGCGACACGTGGCTCGCGACGACAACGGCAAAGGCATGGGGAAGGTTGCCCGCGGCGTAGCACGCCAAGGTTGCATCCGGGACATGATGGGCGATGGTACTCAACGGTTGAGTTCCTTCAACTCGTGTCTCAAGCGCTCCAGTCCGAGCCGAATGCGCGACTTGATGGTTCCGAGCGGAAGGCCGGTCAAATCGCTGATCTCCTGATGAGTCAATTCGCCCAGATAGGCGTTTTCGATGATCTCGCGCTGCTCGCGTTTGAGAAGCGAGAGCGCTTTCTTCAGACGAGCCGATTCCTGTTCGATCGCAACAATCTGGCTGGCGTCCGGTTCCGTGCCGGGCTCTTCCCTTAGCTCTTCGGGCAGAGGGCGCCGCTCCGTACGGAGAATGTCAATCTGGCGGTTCCGCGCTATCTTGTAGATCCATGCCGACACGTCCGCGCGGTGTGGGTCAAACATGTCAGCCTTCCGCCAGACCGCCAGCATGACATCCTGCACGATCTCCTCGGCCTGTTGGACCGATAGACCAGATCGCATAACAACCCCCTTGAGACGCGGCGAGAAGAAATCGAACAGCTGCGAGAACGCGTCACGGTCACGGTTGTCCCTGACCGCAATCATCCAAGCCGTTTCCCGCGACACATCCATGTGTTTCTTCGACACCAACTTTTCATGGGCACGGCGCATGAAGGGCACTCGTAGCCCTGACTGCGCGATATCAAGAGTTGGCATCAACATAACCCCAATACGACGCCGCATGTAAATTGGATCAATCGGCGGCGTCATCGACGCGCGCCTTGCCATGGCTCTCGGGGAGTAAGACGGGTCAGAAATCGAAGCAGCAGATGGATTGCACGGCAAACGGCTGAAGCCGGGCCATCTGCGCGTCCATCGGCCAGAAAGGCCGCTCATGCTCAGGTCGCCTGCGGATCCTGCACAATGCCGACAGCGCGAGATCACCAGGCCCTGACCCTGGTCCTCCAGGACCAAAAAAGGGGCCGGTCGCGCGCAACCGGCCCCTTGCAAAACTCGTGGCTGAGATCAGCCGAAGAACTGTGCCCCGTTGGCCGAAATGGTGGAGCCGTTGATGAACTGCGCGTCATCCGAGGCGAGGAAGGCCACGCAGCGCGCGATTTCTTCGGGCTCGCCCAGCCGGCCTGCCGGGATCTGCGCGATGATCGATTCACGCACCTTCTCCGGCACCGCCATCACCATCTCGGTAGCGATATAGCCGGGGCAGATGGCGTTGGCGGTGATCCCGGCGCGGGCGCCTTCCTGTGCGAGGCTGCGCACGATGCCTATGTCGCCCGCCTTCGTGGCGGCATAGTTGACCTGTGCGAACTGGCCCTTCTGGCCGTTCACCGACGAGATAACGATCACGCGGCCGAACTTGCGGTCACGCATGCCGGGCCAGACCGGGTGCACGGTGTTGAAGACGCCGGTCAGGTTGGTGTCGATGACCTGGTGCCATTGCTCCGGGCTCATCTTGTGGAACGGCGCGTCGCGGGTGATGCCGGCATTGGCAACCACAACCTCGATCGGGCCAAGGTCGGCCTCGACCTTGGCGATGCCGGCCTTCGACGCGTCGTAGTCGGCGACGTTCCACTTGTAGACCGGAATGCCGGTTTCCTTGTTGAAAGCGGCGGCCGCCTCGTCGTTGCCGGCATAGTTGGCAGCGACCTTGTAGCCGGCCGCTTTCAGCGCGACCGAAATCGCGGCGCCAATGCCGCGAGACCCGCCAGTGACCAGTGCAACCCTCGACATGATTCCTCCTATTGAGTGGACCTTGTTGAAATCCTGTTACCGAAACGATTTCGCGGGCGCAACATTATTGCGCCCGCGTTTTTGCATTTGCAGAAAAAAGCGGGCGTCAGGCGCGTTCGAGGCACATGGCGACGCCCATGCCGCCGCCGATGCAGAGCGTGGCGAGGCCCTTTTTGGCACCCGACCGCTTCATCTCGAACAGGAGCGTGTTGAGGATCCGCGCGCCGGAAGCGCCGATCGGGTGGCCGATGGCGATCGCGCCGCCGTTCACGTTCACCTTCGCGGGATCCCAGCCCATGTCCTTGTTGACCGCGCAAGCCTGCGCCGCGAAGGCCTCGTTGGCCTCGACGAGATCAAGATCTGCGGCCTTCCAGCCGGCTTTCTCCAGCGCCTTGCGGCTCGCGTGGATCGGGCCCACGCCCATGATCGCCGGGTCGAGGCCCGCGGTCGCATAGGACGCGATCCGCGCCAAGGGCGTCAGCCCCCGCTTCGCGGCCTCCTCGGCCGACATCAAGAGGACCGCCGCGGCGCCGTCATTGAGGCCCGAGGCGTTGCCGGCGGTCACCGTGCCCTCCTTCGAGAAGGCCGGGCGCAGCTTTTGCATGCTCTCGAGCGTTGCGCCGTGGCGGATGTACTCGTCCTGATCCACCACGATATCGCCCTTGCGGGTCTTCACCGTGAAGGCCGCGATCTCGTCGGCGAACTTGCCGGCCTTCTGCGCCGCCTCGGCCTTGTTCTGGCTGGCCAGCGCGAATTCGTCCTGCATCTCGCGGCTGATCTGCCACTTTGTGGCGACGTTCTCGGCGGTGGTGCCCATGTGGTAGCCGTTGAACGCGTCCCAGAGCCCGTCCTTGATCATCGAATCGATGAACGACATGTCGCCCATCTTCTGGCCGGCGCGCAGATGCGCGACATGGGGGCTGAGCGACATGTTCTCCTGCCCGCCCGCGGCGATGATCGCCGCGTCGCCAAGCTGGATGTGCTGGGCGGCGAGCGCCACCGAGCGCAGGCCGGAGCCGCAGACCTGGTTGATCGACCAGGCCGCGCTTTCCTGCGGCAGGCCGGCCTTGATATGGGCCTGCCGGGCGGGGTTCTGGCCCTGGCCCGCGGTCAGGACCTGGCCGAGGATCGTCTCGCTCACCTCGGCCTTGTCGATACCCGCGCGGGCCACGACAGCCTCGAGAACGGCGGCACCGAGATCATGGGCGGGCGTGTTTGCGAAAGAGCCGTTGAAGCTGCCGACGGCAGTGCGGGCGGCGGAGACGATCACGACATTGGTCATAGTCTGGGTCCTCATGCTGGCGCGATTTCCGCGCGAAGACAGTTGAGGCCCTCGCGCCGCTGTGCAGCATGATCAATGGATCGGTCGCGTCAAGCGCAACCGAAAGAATACTTCGTTCAACCCGTGAAAATTGCAGCATTCGGTCGGCCCTCCCTGGATCAGGCCCGTTGCGCGCTCTTCGGTATCTGCCAGGGCGGAGTCATAGACGGTGCACCGAAGTAGTAGCCCTGCATGCAATCCATGCCGATTTCCGTCAGCCAGGCCGCGTCTCTTGCGGTCTCGACGGATTCCGCCACCGCGAACATGTCGAAATGCCGCGCGAGCGACAGCATGGCCTGCGTCAGAACTTGATTGTCGGGGCTGTCGGCGACGCCCCGAACGAACTGGCCGTCGATCTTCAGGATGTCGAAATAGAAATCCCGCAGATACCGGAACGACGTGAAACCCGCGCCGAAATCGTCAAGCGCGAAGGAAATCCCCTCCGATTGCAGATCCGCCATGAAGACGGCCACCTTATCGGGCACGAGCATCGCCGAAGACTCGGAGATTTCGAGAATCAGCCGCTCGGCGACGGTTCGGTCGTCGGACAACCCTTTCCTGAGGCTCCGGCTCCAGCGTGGATAGGCGATCGAGCGGGCCGACATGTTGATGGCCAGCCGCAGCGTCGGCTCCCGTTTCAGCGCGTTCAGCCCCATTTCCAGCGCGAGACAGTCGAGAATCCGGCCAAGCTCCATCGTCTCGACCCGGTCCATGAACTCCTTCGCCGGAATGATCCGGCCGGTCTCGTCGAGAATCCGGATCAGGCCCTCGTAGAACGCTGGCACGCCCGGCTGGGTGGACTGAACGACCGGCTGATAGGCGAGCCGGACATCGCGCCGTTCGACGGCGTCCCGGACCATCGTCAGGACATTCCGGTCGCGCTGGCTGACAGCCGCGCTGAGCGGGCTGTCCTGGGCCGGATCGATTGGCTTTTGTCTGAACTTGTCGGGGTCTTTCATCCACAATCTCCTCGCCGTCAGCGCACAGATTGGGCAAAAGGGGATAACAAGCCGTAAACCGGGTCCAAAATAGCACGGTGCGGCGAAACCGGAGGGGTCGATGGCAGAACGCTGCGCCTGGTGCGGGACAGATCCGATCTATGTCGCCTACCACGATACCGAATGGGGCGTTCCCGAACGCGATCCGCGGGCGCTGTGGGAAAAGCTCGTTCTCGACGGCTTCCAGGCCGGGCTGAGCTGGATCACGATCCTGAAGAAACGCGAGAACTTCCGAGCCGCGTTCGAGGGTTTCCATCCCGAGACCGTGGCGCGCTGGGGCGAAGCCGATGTCGCCCGGCTCCTTGCCGATTCGGGCATCGTACGCTCGCGCGCGAAGATCGAGGCGACGATCGGCAACGCGCGCGCCTATCTCGAAATCGCCGAGCGCGAGGGGTTCGACCATTTCCTGTGGCGCTACGTCGACGGGGCCCCAATCCAGAACCGGTTTCGCACGATGGCCGACGTGCCTGCGTCGACCGCGCTCTCCGAGCGCATCTCGAAAGACCTGAAGAAAGCCCGCTTCCGGTTTTGCGGCCCGACGATCACCTATGCCTTCATGCAGGCCGTGGGCCTGGTCAACGATCACATCATCACCTGCCCGGCGCATGACAGGGTGGCGCGCCTCGGCTGATTTTCTTCATTGCCGAAATACCCCACGGGGGTCCGGGGGTGTGAAACCCCCGGCCGCCCGGCCGAGGCGCCTCAGCCCCCCGAGAGAAGCGCCGAAACGATCGCCCGCGCGCTCTCGCCATTCCAGTCCGCGTCGCCCGCCATCCGCGCGATCTCGCGGCCCTCGCGGTCGAGAAGAACGCTGACAGGCAGGCCGAACACGGCCATGTCGCGGGCGAGATCCTGCTTGGGATCGAGCAGGACCGGCAGTCCGTCGACCCCGACCTCGCCGAAGAGCCGGGTGATCGCGGGAACCGGATTGCGGCCCGTCGCAATGGTCACGACCTCGAAATCCTCGCCGCCGAAATCGCGGTTCAGCGCGTCGAGCGCCGGCAGCTCCGCGCGGCAAGGCGCGCACCAGGTTGCCCAGAAGTTTACCAGCACATACTTGCCGCTCCAGTCGGCCAGCCGGTGCTCGCCGCCCTCGGGATCGGTAAAGGCCACGTCCGATACCGCGGCGGGTTCGGCATGGAACATCAGCTTCTTCATCGACCCCTCACGCAAGGCCTCGAGTTCGGCGGTGCCGGCCAAGGCCGCATTTGCACCGAACGCGAGGGCCGTGTAGAGGACGGCGGACAGAAACCAGCGCATGTGAGCCTCCGGGGGCGAGATATGACCGACAGAACCCAGAACGCGATGTGGGGCGGGCGCTTCGCCGCCGGGCCGGACGCGATCATGGAGGCGATCAACGCCTCGATCGGCTTCGACAAGCGGCTCTTCGCCCAGGATATCGCCGGGTCCCGCGCCCATGCCGCGATGCTCGCGGCGACGGGCATCATCAGCGATAAAGACGCCGAGGCCATTCGGGAAGGCCTGCTCACGGTCTTGTCAGAGATCGAGGGCGGAAAGCTCGCCTTCTCGACCGCTCTGGAAGACATCCACATGAACGTCGAGGCGCGGCTGAAGGAGGTGATCGGCGAGCCCGCCGGCCGGCTCCACACCGCGAGGAGCCGCAACGACCAGGTCGCGACCGATTTCCGGCTCTGGGTCCGTGACCAAGCCGACGCCGCGATCGAAGGGCTCACCGCGCTGCAGAAGGCGCTTCTGGCGCAGGCCGAGGCCGGGGCCGAGTGGGTGATGCCCGGCTTCACCCATCTCCAGACCGCGCAGCCGGTGACCTGGGGCCATCACATGATGGCCTATGTCGAAATGTTCGGCCGCGACCTCGGCCGCTTCCGCGACGCGCGCGCCCGGATGAACGAATGCCCCTTGGGCGCGGCGGCGCTCGCCGGCACCTCGTTCCCGATCGACCGCCACGCGACGGCTGCGGCGCTCGGCTTCGACCGGCCGATGGCCAACTCGCTCGACGCCGTCTCGGACCGCGACTTCGCGCTGGAGTTTCTCGCCGCCGCCTCGATCTCCGCCATGCATCTCTCGCGCTTCGCCGAAGAACTGGTGATCTGGTCCTCGGCGCAGTTCCGCTTCGTCGCGCTCTCGGACCGCTTCTCCACCGGCTCCTCGATCATGCCGCAGAAGAAGAACCCCGACGCGGCCGAGCTGATCCGCGCCAAGATCGGCCGGATCATGGGCGCCAATGTCGCGCTGATGATGGTGATGAAGGGGCTGCCCTTGGCTTATTCCAAGGACATGCAGGAGGACAAGGAACAGGTCTTCGACGCCGCCGACAACCTGATGCTCGCGCTCGCCGCGATGGAGGGAATGGTGCGCGACATGACCGCGAACCGCGCCAATCTCGAACGCGCCGCCGCTTCGGGCTTCTCCACCGCGACCGATCTCGCTGACTGGCTTGTCCGCGCGCTCGGCCTGCCGTTCCGCGACGCCCACCACGTCACCGGCAGCCTCGTCGCGCTGGCCGAGAAGAAGGGCTGCGACCTGCCGGAACTGAGCCTTGCCGACATGCAGTCGGCCCATGCCGGCATCACCGAGGAGGTCTATACCGTCCTCGGTGTCCACAACTCGGTGGCGAGCCGGCAGAGCTACGGCGGCACGGCGCCCGATCAGGTGCGCGCCCAGATCGCCCGCTGGAAGGAGGCGCTGGCATGAAGGGCCTGATCGCATCCTTAAGCCTGCTCGCGCTGCTCGCCGGCTGCGGCGCCGACGGCCCGCCGAAGCCTCCGGCGGAGAAAACCGCGCCGGGGATGAGCGTCAGCGGCATGGTCAAGGTCGGGGTTTCGGGAAGCTGACCTCAGGCGTGGCCCGCGGCCGAGGAAAGCGTGAGGGGATCGACCCCGAGCGTCTTCAGCGCGCGGGTCCACTTGCCATCGTCCTGGTCGGAAAAGACGAGGTCGGGATTGGCATCACAGGTCAACCAGCCGTTCGACAGGATCTCGCCTTCAAGCTGCCCCGGCCCCCAGCCGGCATACCCGAGCGCGAGGATCGATTCCGACGGTCCGCGGCCCTGGGCGATCGCCTCGAGAATGTCGAGCGTCGCGGTCATTCCGAACTGGTCGTCGACCTGAAGCGTCGTGCCCTCGCCGCCGTAGTCGGCAGAATGCAGCACGAAGCCGCGGGCATGTTCTACCGGGCCGCCGAAATGCACCCTTATGGCCTTCGAACGGTCGGTGCGGGTGATACCGAGCTGTTCCTGAAGCTGGTCGAATGACAGATCGCGCGCCGGTTTGTTGACGATCAGCCCCATCGCGCCATCGTCGGAATGGGCGCAGATGAAGACGACGCTGTGATCGAACCGAGGATCGCCCATGCCGGGCATAGCGATCAGTAACTTGCCACTGAGGTTCATGTCGGGACCTCCCACCCCCAAGATCGCCCGTGACGGAGCCGGATACAAGGGCGGTGGCCGACAAAACTCTTCGTGAGCGATGCGGTTGTGACTTCCAATCGCCGTTAAAGGGCATAGGTTCGCTTCATGATCAATGCCCGCACCATTGCCTTGGCGCTGCCTGCCGTCCTCGCCTTCCTGCCCGCGATGGTCGCGGCCCAGGACCTGCCCGCGAACCTCGTCGCGGCCGAGATCCGTGGCGGCTGGCGGACCGAGAGCGGCACCCAGATGGCGGCCCTGCACCTGACCCTGGCGCCGGGCTGGAAGACCTACTGGCGCGCGCCCGGCGAGGCCGGCATTCCGCCGCAGTTCGACTGGAGCGGTTCTTCCAACATTGCCGGCGCGGCGATTCATTGGCCGGTGCCCGAGCTCTTCGAGCTGAACGGTCTTCGCTTCGCCGGCTACCGTGACGAATTGGTCCTGCCGATCGAGTTCCGCCCTGCCGCCCCCGGCCAGCCGATGGCCGTAGCCGCGCGGATAGATCTCGGCGTCTGCGAAACGGTCTGCGTGCCGGTCTCGCTCGACGTGGCGGCCGATCTCGATCCGGCGGGCGCGTCCGACCCGATGATCCGCGCGGCGCTCGCCCGTCAGCCTGAGCCCGCCGCGGCGGTCGGCCTTTCCCGGGCCCGCTGCTCGGTCGAGCCGATCCGCGACGGGCTGCGGCTGACCTCGGAGCTGACGATGCCGCGCATCGGACCGGAGGAATTCGCGGTCGTCGAGCTTGCCGACCGCAGCATCTGGGTCTCGCAGGCCGAGACGGTCCGCGACGGCGGCGAGCTCGTGGCCGTAGCGGACCTGGTGCCGTCGACTGCCGCACCCTTCGCGTTCGACCGGTCGTCGGTGCAAATCACGGTCTTCGGCGGATCCGGCCGGGCCGTCGACCTTCAGGGCTGCACCGGTTAGCACAGCCGCCGGGCTTCGGCCTTACCTCCGCCGCTTGCCGCCCCTCTGGCCCGGCCGCCCCGCCGTTGACCGGCCGCTGGTCCTGGTCGCGGCGTCCACCGCCTCCTCGACCGCCGACTGCCGCGCCAAGGGATCGTCCGAGAGGACGAGGTCGACCGCTTCGAGCCGCTTGATCTCGTCGCGGAGCCGGGCGGCTTCTTCGAATTCCAGGTTCTCGGCGGCCTTGCGCATCTGGGTGCGAAGGCCGTTGAGATGGGTCTCAAGGTTCGCGCCATGCATCGGCCGGTCGACCTTCGCCGTTACCCGGCTCATGTCTACATCGCCTTTGTAGAGACCCGCAAGGATGTCCTCGACGTTCTTCTTCACCGTCGCGGGCGTGATGCCATGCGCCGCGTTGTAGGCGATCTGCTTCTCGCGCCGCCGGTTGGTTTCGGCCAGGGCCCGCTCCATCGAGCCGGTGACGCGGTCGGCATACATGATGACGCGGCCCTCGGCGTTGCGGGCCGCGCGCCCGACGGTCTGGATCAGCGAGGTCTCGGAGCGCAGGAAGCCTTCCTTGTCGGCGTCGAGGATCGCCACCAGCCCGCATTCGGGAATGTCGAGCCCCTCGCGCAAAAGGTTGATGCCCACCAGAACGTCGAAGGCGCCGAGGCGCAGGTCGCGCAGGATCTCGATCCGTTCGATCGTGTCGATGTCGGAATGCATGTAGCGGACGCGGATGCCCTGTTCGTGCATGTATTCGGTCAGATCCTCGGCCATGCGCTTCGTCAGCGTAGTGACAAGGGTGCGGAAGCCCCTGGCGGCGACCTTGCGGACCTCGTCGAGGAGGTCGTCGACCTGCATCTCGACCGGGCGGATCTCGATCTCGGGGTCGATGAGGCCGGTGGGGCGGATCACCTGTTCGGTGAAGACGCCGCCGGCCTGCTCCAGTTCCCACGCCGCCGGCGTGGCGGAGACGAAGACCGATTGCGGCCGCATCGCGTCCCATTCCTCGAACTTCAGCGGCCGGTTGTCCATGCAGGAGGGCAGCCGGAAGCCGTGCTCGGCGAGGGTGAACTTCCTGCGGTAGTCGCCCTTGTACATGCCGCCGATCTGGGGAACCGAAACGTGGCTCTCGTCGGCGAAGACGATTGCGTTGTCGGGGATGAATTCGAACAGCGTCGGCGGCGGTTCACCGGGGGCGCGCCCGGTGAGGTAGCGCGAGTAGTTCTCGATCCCGGCGCAGGAGCCGGTGGCCTCCAGCATCTCCAGGTCGAAGTTGCACCGCTGTTCGAGCCGCTGGGCTTCGAGCAGCTTGCCCTCCTCCTGCAGCTGCTTGAGCCGCAGCGCCAGCTCCTTGCGAATGCCGACAATGGCCTGCTGCAGCGTCGGGCGCGGGGTGACGTAATGCGAATTCGCGTAGATGCGGATCTTTTCGAACGTGTCGGTGCGGGCACCGGTGAGGGGGTCGAACTCGGTGATGCCTTCCAGCTCCTCGCCGAAGAACGAGAACCGCCAGGCCCGGTCCTCGAGGTGGGCGGGCCAGAGATCCACCGTGTCGCCCTTCACCCGGAACGCGCCGCGCTGGAAGGCGGCGTCGGCGCGGCGGTATTGCTGGGCGACCAAATCGGCGAGGAACTTGCGCTGTTCGTAGAGCTTGCCGACCTCCATGTCCTGGGTCATCGCCGAATAGGTCTCCACCGAGCCGATGCCGTAGATGCAGGAGACCGAGGCGACGATGATCACGTCGTCACGTTCCAGAAGCGCCCGGGTCGCCGAGTGGCGCATCCGGTCGATCTGCTCGTTGATCTGGGATTCCTTTTCTATGTAGGTGTCGGTCCGGGCGACATAGGCCTCGGGCTGGTAGTAGTCGTAGTAGCTGACGAAGTACTCCACCGCGTTGTCGGGAAAGAAGCCCTTGAACTCGCCGTAGAGCTGGGCCGCGAGCGTCTTGTTGGGCGCTAGGATGATGGCCGGGCGCTGGGTCTCCTCGATCACCTTGGCCATTGTGAAGGTCTTGCCCGTGCCGGTCGCGCCCAGCAGCACCTGGTCGCGCTCGCCGTCGTTCACCCCGGCGCTGAGTTCCGCGATGGCCGTCGGCTGGTCGCCCGCCGGCGCGAAGTCCGTCCGCATCGCGAAACGCCGGCCGCCCTCGAGCTTGGGGCGGGTCAGGACCTCCGGGCGGGGGGACGGGGCGTTGGTGTTGTTGTGGGGCATGGGCGATTCCTCCGGCCTCCCCAATTTGATCCGTTTTTGTTCCGGTTCAAGGCTGGTCGCGGGAGTTCATTGTCGCGTCTGGAAGGGAAATCGCGTCCGTGCTGGAGTGTTGTCCGGCGAGCGGCCATAAAAGGCGAAGTTTCGACATTAATAACAACTTCAGATTGAATTAGCTGCGCGTTGCGGTAACATGGATCTTGCAAGCAGCTCCTGACTGCCGGTCATTGGCACCCACCCACCTGCCACCATCCACCCATGAACGCTCCGTGTAGCACCGACCGGCAGTCAGGCCTGCTTGCAGGCTTGCGGGACGGGGGTGGACAGGTCCTGACCACTACGGTCGTCGCTGCCCCCGATCCGTGCTATCCTCCGCGTCGGGAACAGGAACGCAAGGTTGGTTGGAGGGTATTCCATGAAGTATCGCATCATTGCGGCGCTATTGATTTCCGCGCTCTCGGGTCCGGTGGCGGCCCAGTTCGTTCCGTCCGCGGAATCGCTTGAAGGCCTTTACCCTGGGAAAACTTATTCGCCCTACGCGAAGCGGCCGTTCCCGAGCCGGGTCTTCTGGGGCGAGTCCCATTTACACACGGCCCTGTCTCCCGATGCCGGCCTTTTTGGCAATACCCTCGGCCTCGACGAGGCCTACCGCTTCGCCCGCGGGGAGGAGGTGACCTCGGCCACGGGCCTGCCGGTCCGGCTCGCGAGGCCGCTCGACTGGATGGCTGTCGCGGATCATTCCGACATGATGGGCTTCGCACCTGATCTCTTTGGCGGCGCGCCCGCGATCGTCGATACCGAGCAGGGCCGACGGTGGTACGAAGGCCTCCAGGAAGGCGGCGAGGCCGCTTCCAGCGCGGCGCTCGATCTCATCACGACCTTTGCCCAGGCGAAGCTCGACCCCAATCTCCTCGCGGCCTACTCGCCCGGTTCCAGCGCCTACAATGCCATCTGGGAGGACGTGATCGAAGCGGCCGAGAAATACAACGATCCGGGCGTGTTCACGACCTTCATCGGCTATGAGTGGACCTCGCTCGTCAAGGGCAACAACCTGCATCGGAACGTCATACTACGCGACGGATCCCGCCGGGCCGAGCAGGTGCTGCCGATGGTCACCCAAGAGCCGTTCGGCAGCACCGATCCGCTCGACCTCTATGCCTGGCTCGAAAACTACGAGGCCAAGACCGGCGGCCGCGCTCTCGCGATTGCCCACAACGGCAATCTGTCGAACGGGCTGATGTTCCCGATCGAAGCGCAGTACACCGGCGCCGCCGTCGACGAGAACTACGTCACGCTGCGCAACAAGTGGGAGCCGCTCTACGAGGTCACCCAGATCAAGGGCGATGGCGAGACGCACCCCGTCCTCAGCCCGGCTGACGAGTTCGCGGATTTCGAGACCTGGGATGCCGGCAACCTCGACCTGTCGGAGGCCAAGACCGATGCGATGTTGCCCGCCGAATATGCCCGTGAGGCGCTGAAGCAGGGTCTTGCTCTCGAAGAGAAGCTCGGGACGAATCCCTACAAGTTCGGGATGGTCGGCTCCACCGACAGCCACACCTCTCTCGCCACCGCGGACGAGGACAATTACTTCGGCAAGTCGACAAGTGCCGAACCCTCGCCCAAGCGGATGAGCCATGCGTTTGCGGAGACCGACAAGGGCGTCTTCCCGGGATGGTCGCTGTCCGCCTCGGGCTATGCGGGGGTTTGGGCAACCGAGAACACGCGCGAAGCAATCTGGGACGCGATGGCGCGCAAGGAGGTCTACGCGACGACCGGACCGCGCATGATGGTGCGGTTCTTCGGCGGCTGGGATTTCACCGAAACCGACCTTCGGTCGCGGCAGCCCGCGTTCCGCGGCTACGGCGACGGCGTGCCAATGGGCGGCGACCTCAAGCCCGCGCCCGACGGCGCCGGAGCACCGACCTTCATGGTCTATGCCCTGCGCGATCCGATCGGCGCCAATCTCGACCGCATCCAGATCGTCAAGGGCTGGCGCGAAGCGGATGGAACCCTGAGCGAAAAGGTCTATGACGTCGCATGGTCGGACGGCCGCGAACCGGGCGATGACGGCAAGTTGCCCCCCGTCGGCAACACCGTCGATCTCGAGGCGGCAAGCTGGACGAACACGATCGGCGCGGCCGAGCTTGGCACCGTCTGGACCGATCCGGAGTTCGATCCGTCGCAAAGGGCGTTCTATTACGCCCGTGTGATCGAGATCCCGACGCCTCGGTGGGTGGTGTACGACGCGGTCCGCTTCGGGGTCGAGATCCCGGAGGACGCGACGACCACGCTTCAGGAGCGGGCCTATACCTCGCCGATCTGGTACACGCCGGCCGGCTGACGTCCCGACCGACGCCCGCGCCGCCGTCTCCGGAAAGGCGGACGCGGGCGCCGGCACGATCTCGGATGTGGATCGCCCCCCTTGCGGAGTCCCGCCAGTTTCAGGATAAGAGGCCGGAACCAGATGGAGTTTGCCCATGCGCGCGCGCATCTATCAGCCGGCCCGCAACGCCATGCAGTCGGGGACAGCGAAGACGAGGCAGTGGCTGCTGGAATTCACACCCGCCGAGGCGCGCGAGGTCGATCCCCTGATGGGCTGGACCGGTTCGGGCGACACCCAGGCCCAGGTCCGGCTCAGGTTCGACAGCCGCGAGGCGGCCGAGGACTACGCCCGCGCCAATGGCCTCGACTATGTCGTGAGCGAGCCGCATAAGCGCAAGCCCAACATCCGCGCGCGCGGCTACGGCGAGAACTTCGCGACCGACCGCAAGAGTGCGTGGACGCACTGAGCGTTGCGGATGCGGGCATAAATCTGCCAAACGGGTGGCGTTGTTGCGCAATTCGCGGTTGAGGCTTGACTACCCCTTTCCCCGGCTCGGTCAGGCCACGCGGATGATCTCGACGGCGCCGAGGGCGTAGAAGCGGTTCATGAGAGCGATGCGGTTGTCGATTTCGGCGGTCTGGCGATAGGGGTCTCGTGCAGCGATTCGTTCTCCGAAAGATTTGAGGCAGCGTGTCCTGGCTTCGATACGGCTGCGGGTATGGTATCCGGACTATCGCTTCCAGAACGCCCTGCCGTAGTGCCGCGTGGAGCGCAGGGTTTCATTGGGGGCCCGGGCCGCCGGGCAGGCCTCTTTCCATGGCCGCCCGTTCTTGCGGATCGGTATGATCGCAGTGGCCCGGCGCGCGATGGTGGCGGTGTGGCACCGGCGGGTGCCGTAGGCGCCGTCCGCGGTCACGGTGGCGATCTCTTCGTCCTCGAGGAGCTGATCGGGAAAGGGGTCATCATGCCTCAGGCGTGAGTTGCGCAACAACGCCGATCAACGCCTCGCCGCAGCACAATATCATGCGGGATCCTTTCGGCCTCAGATGATGAGAAGCGCATTCCGGTCAACGAGAAATCTCTCGGAAAGGGGAAGGCTCGCGGCCCCAAGGGCGCGCGCATCGCTCCCGATCGTGCCCTCGCGGATCGCCGGCAGATCGATCCCGGAGTGCTTCATCCCGGCCAGGCTGGCGCTGACGCGGCACACCAGATCGGAGCGGATCGCCTCGGGCATCCAGCCGTCGATCATCGCGCATTCGAAGTCGATCAGGTTGGACGAGGACAGGATCGCGTGGGCCAGCCCGGCCGCCGCCTCGTCGAGCCACGGATCGAGCACGCCCGATGGTAACTCCCAAGAGACAGGATTCTCCCAGATCTCGGCGCCGTTGAACCCCTGATCGACGAGCGCCTTTTCCAACTCTGCGAGCGAGGCGACATCGATAAGCTGACACAGTTCGCCCGACTTTCGCTGGACCGGCATCGAACCCAGGGCCGCCGCGTTGCCGGTGCGCCCGGTATAGAGGCTGCCGCCCAGCACCAGGCCACCGCCAACAAAGAACCCTATGAAGAAATAGAGGAAATCCTGCAGATTGTCGTTGTCACCGAAGACAAGTTCCGCTCCGCATGCCGCCGAGGCGTCGTTGCGCAGATAGACCGGAAATTCGCAGATCGCCGCGATCTCTGCCGCGATGTCGCGCTGGCGCCATTCGTCCATCTCGGCTTGACTCACCCCGAGCGCCGCCGCCCAGTCCCATAGCCGGAAGGGGATAGCGATGCCGAGCCCCGAAACCCGGCCGCGCTCGGTCGGCGTCAACTGGTCGAGGAGTTGGCCAACCGCGACACTAGCAAAGCGCACCACGCCGTCTGGTGTCGGAAAGCGGTGGGTCAGCCGGGCGCGCGACCGCACCCGCCCAAGGAAGTCGGCAAGGATCAGGTCTAGGCTGCGCCGCCCTACCTTGAGGCCGAAAAAGAACGCGCCCTCCGCCATCAGATGCATCGGTACCGACGGCTGGCCGACCTTGCCGCGGACCGGCTCGCCCTTGCCGAGAAGGCCATCCGCCTCCAGCGCCCGCATGATGACCGAGACGGTCTGCGCTGAAAGCCCGGTCATGCGCGCGATCTCGGCCTTGGCCAGCGGGCCCTTCTGGCGGATAAGCGTCAGGACGATCCGCTCGTTATGGGCGCGCATTCCGCTTTGGTTGGAACCGCGCGTCGCGCCGACTGCGGCGGATGGGTCATTTATTCTCATGGCCTGGTGTCTTCGGTCGTTCGCTGTCGTTTTGCCTGACTTTTCTGGAAGCGTGGTGGTTGTCGAGGGTGATGTCAATATTAATTCACTATGATTTATTTATTGACACCTCCAACGAGAATCGGCTTACCTAGCTCAAAGGGAGCGGGTCGATCCGTTGCGGCGGGCATTGCGCGCGCATCCGGGCCCTGAAGTCAGTTTCTAGGGAGGAACGTCATGAAGATGAAATCGAAGCTCTATTTAGCCTGCGCCCTTTCCGGCCTCGTCCTGGCCGCCGGGACCGCGCAGGCCGAAACCGGCGCCTGCCTCATCACCAAGACCGACACCAACCCGTTCTTCGTAAAGATGAAGGAAGGGGCGCAGGCCGGAGCCGACGCAAACGGCATCTCGCTCCAGACCTTCGCGGGCAAGATCGATGGCGACGTCGAGACCCAGATCGCCGCGGTCGAATCCTGCATCGCGTCGGGCGTCAAGGGAATCCTGATCACGCCGTCCGACAGCCGCGCGCTGGCTCCGGTGGTGACGCAGGCCCGCGAGGCCGGCGCTCTCGTCATCGCGCTCGACACGCCGTTTGAGCCGGCCGACACCGCCGACGCGACCTTCGCGACCGACAACTTCAAGGCCGGCGAACTTATCGGCCAATGGGCAAAGGCCAAGCTCGGCGAAGAGGCGGCGAATGCCAAGATCGCGCTTCTGGATCTCAACCCTTCCGAGGTTTCGGTCGACTACCTGCGCGACGGCGGCTTCCTGCAAGGCTTCGGCATCGACATCAAGGATCCAACCGATATCGGCGACGAGGACGATCCGCGTATCGTCGGCCATGACGTGACCGATGGCAACGAGGAAGGCGGCCGTACCGCGATGGAGAACCTTCTTCAGAAGGATCCCGAAATCAACGTCGTCTACACCATCAACGAACCTGCCGCCGCCGGTGCCTACGAGGCCCTGAAAGCCGTTGGTCGGGAAAGCGACGTGTTGATCGTATCGGTCGACGGCGGTTGCCCGGGCGTGCAAAACATCGCCGATGGCGTGATCGGCGCCACCTCTATGCAGTTCCCGCTGCTGATGGCGTCGAAGGGTATCGAGGCGATCAAGGCCTTTGCCGAAACCGGCGCCAAGCCGGAGAACACCGAAGGTCTAGACTTTTTCAACACCGGCGTGGAACTGATCACGGATGATCCGGTCGACGGCATACCATCGCTGACCTCGGCCGAAGGACTGGAGAAATGCTGGGGCTGAGCGCCCAGCCACTGCAGACCGACGGGGGGCGGCGCGCTCCGCCCCCTGATCCCGACCGGGATCTCCAAGCGTCTTTGACCGCAATGCATCCGGAGTTCGCACTCCATCGCTGCAGGAGTTTGTCATGACCGAAGAATCCGTGACGGCGCGCAAGGGCCAGGGTTTCGAAACCACGCTCGATCAGAGCGACACCCGGGTCGCGAGTTTCGAGCATCGCGGCGCCGGGCCTCTGGACCGGGTCCAGCGTGCCCTGCATGGCAACCCGACGCTGGTGCCGGTGCTCGTTCTGGTGGTGAGCATCGCCGTGTTCAGCCTGCCCATGGTCACGGACGGCAAGTTTCTGACCGCCTTCAACCTCTCGCTGGTGATGCAGCAAGTCTCGATCATCGGCATCCTCGCCGCGGCGCAGACACTTGTGATCCTGACCGCCGGCATCGACCTGTCGGTCGGTGCGCTCATGGTCTTCGCCGCGGTCGTGATGGGCATGGTCGGCGTCGACGCGGGTTTGCCGGCGCCGATCGCAATCCTCGCGGGCTTCGTCCTCGCGATCGCTTGCGGAGCGCTGAACGGCCTGCTCGTCACGCGGTTAAAGCTGCCGCCCTTCATCGTCACGCTGGGGACGTGGAGCGTCTACCTGTCGCTCCTGCGGCTCCTGACGGGCTCGCAATCCATCCGGTCGCAGGACATCGATGCCGAAGCGCCACTCCTGAAACTGTTCGGGCTGTTCATAAACCTCGGCGGCGCGCGGATCACCTTCGGCGTAATTCTCATGGTCCTGGTATTCGCGGCGCTCTGGTATGTGCTGAACAAGACGGCCTGGGGCCGCCATGTCTACGCCGTCGGTGACGACAAGGAGGCGGCAGAGCTTGCCGGCATCCGGACCGACCGGACGCTCATGGCGGTCTACATGCTCGCGGGCTTTATCTGCGCGATTGCCGCCTGGGCCTCGATCGGCCGCGTCGGCTCGATCTCGCCCAACGCCTTCGCCGAGGCAAATCTGCAGTCCATCACTGCGGTGGTGATCGGAGGTATCTCGCTCTTCGGAGGCCGCGGCTCGATCCTCGGGCCGCTCTTCGGCGCGCTCATTGTCGGCGTCTTCGAAAGCGGGCTGCGCCTCGCCGGGCTGGACGTGCAGTGGCAGGTCTTCGCCATCGGCTGGCTGATCATTCTGGCGGTCGCAATCGACCAGTGGATCCGGAGGGTTTCCGCATGACAACGACATCCGAACCAATCCTCAAGGCCCGTGGCATCGTCAAGCGCTATGGGCGGGTCACCGCGCTCGATCATGCCGACTTCGATCTCTATCCGGGTGAAATCCTCGCGGTGATCGGTGACAACGGCGCGGGCAAGTCCTCTCTGATCAAGGCGATCTCGGGCGCGATCACGATCGACGAAGGCGAGATGACGCTCGAAGGCAAGCCGATCCGCTTCGCCTCGCCGCTGGAGGCCCGCGATGCAGGGATCGAGACAGTCTACCAGACCCTGGCGCTCTCGCCCGCGCTTTCGATCACCGACAACATGTTCGTTGGTCGCGAGATCCGCAAGAAAGGTGTTCTCGGCGACGTGTTCAAGATGCTCGACCGCCGGGCTATGGAGGAATTCGCCCGCGCCAAACTGTCCGAACTCGGCCTGATGACGATCCAGAACATCAATCAGGCGGTTGAAACGCTGTCGGGGGGCCAGCGTCAAGGCGTCGCCGTGGCGCGCGCAGCAGCCTTCGGCTCGAAGGTCATCATCCTTGACGAACCAACGGCGGCACTGGGTGTGAAGGAATCGCGCAAAGTGCTGGAACTCATCCTCGACGTACGTTCCCGCGGGATTCCGATCGTCCTGATCAGCCACAACATGCCTCATGTCTTCGAGGTCGCCGATCGAATCCATGTCCACCGCCTCGGCCGCAGGCTCTGCACGATCGGACCGAAGGACTACACGATGTCTGACGCGGTCGCCTTCATGACCGGCGCGAAGGAGCCACCGCAGGATAATGCGAGCAAATGACAGACGTCAGCCGAAGCGACTTGGCAGATAGGATCCGGGCCTGCGGGGCAGGCCGCCCCCGGATCCTCGTCGCGATTGCGGGCTCGCCGGGCTCGGGCAAGTCGACCCTTGCGGCGGAGCTCGCACTAGAGCTTGGCCACACAGCCGCAGCTGTGCCGATGGACGGTTTCCACCTCGACAACGACGAGCTGCAACGCCGCGGGCTTCTGCATCGCAAGGGCATGCCTGAGACCTTTGATGTCGCTGCATTCCATGCGCTGCTCGTGCAGCTAACGGCAGGCGGTGCCGTAAGGTATCCCACCTTTGACCGTGCTGCGGATCGTGTTGTCGAGGGGGGCGGCGTAGTTGAAGCATCGGTCCGTTTCGTGGTCGTTGAGGGCAACTATCTTCTGCTCGACGAGCCGGGATGGTCGTCTTTGCATGAACTTTGGGACCTCACGATCCGGCTGGACGTGCCACCCTCGGAGTTGAAGCAACGGTTGCTCCGCCGCTGGCTCGATCAAGGACTCAGTCGCGACGAAGCCCTACGGCGTGCGCTTGATAATGATCTGGCCAATGCCGAACGCGTCGCTCGGCACTCCCGGCCAGCCGATCTGGTTCTGGTTTGACCTCACCGCGGGGCTCGGGGCATATGCGAGCGGCGCGTGTAACCGGTTCGAGGACCGGTTCGGTCGGCCGGGCAACAACAAGGGCAGTGTCGAAGGTGTGATTGGCTTCGAGCACAGGAATTTTCTGGTGCCCATGCCCCTTTTCGAGAGCTTTGAGGCGACGAACGCCTGTCAGGAGGTGCAATGCCTCAGGCACTAGGCCAGGGCCGAAACGATCCTCGAACGACGAAAGGAGATCAAAGCCAGGACCATTGAGAACCGCCGCTTGCTGCATCGACAGACTGCGACGCAAACTGAAACCTCAGCGAGCTAGGCCGTCCGTTCGAGATCAACGGCTCGTGTTGCAAATCATCTGACGACGGACAAGCGGAACGGCAAGCGTTTGATCATAGGCTGAGGCTATGAATCCGCCCTGCCTACTTGAAGCCATGTTGTTTTGATACCGCTGTGTCGGGTTTCGGTTGTGTTTGCGAGGGGGCAGCCAGCGTATCACGCCAGCGCAGTTCAGTGGCGAGTTCACGACTGGCTGGCTGGCCTTCGCCCCGAACCATGGAAACAAGCATCCGTGCGGCTTCTCGACCCATTTCGCGGTGTGGAACATGAACCGTGGTCAGCGCCGGCACAATAACGCTCGCCAATTCGATGTCGTCGAACCCGGTTACTGAGACGTCTTCCGGCACCCGAATACCCATCGCTCTCGCTTGGCGTATGGCGCCTGCGGCAAGAACATCATTGCCGCACATGACCACGGTCGGGCGTTGTTCGCGATCCATCAATCTGACAAAAGCCTCGGCCCCGAAATCGATCCCGTAGGGCGTTTCGATTAAGTCGTAAGAGTCGGGATCGAGTCCGGCCTTACGCATCGCCAGACGAATGCCCTCCACCCGTGCGCTGGCACGGTCGTTGGCGCTTTGTTCGGCAGAGATGACGGCAATACGCCGGTGACCCAGCGCGATCACCTCGCTTGCCAGCATCTCCATTGCGCGCCGGTTGTCGAAACCGACCGATACCTGGGGCTCCTGCGGATCGTAGACCCATGCGATAAGGGTAGGGATTCCGTGCTGCTGCAGAAAACTGTAGATGTCTGGGCTGCGGTGATGGCCGATGAGCAAGAGCCCCTCGGCGCCGCGTGCCGTGAGTGCCCGGATCTGATCTTCCTCGATATCCAGCCGGTAGGACGAGCTGGCGACGAGCAGGGTGATGCCGTGCTTGCCCAGCTCTTCCTGAAAGGCTTGGAGCGCGCGAGCGAAGATCGCGTTTTCCATTGTGGGGATGATCGCGCCGAAAGTGTCGGTGCGTTTGGCCGCAAGCACTCGGGCGCCAAAGTTCGGCGCGTAACCCAGCTCGCGCACGGCCTGCATGACGCGCTCGCGGGTCGCCGCCGTTACCTGGCCGGGCGAGTTCAGGCAACGCGAGACTGTCGCCGTCGAGACCCGTGCACGTTCTGCCACGTCCTCGAGCGTCGGAGCCGATGTCGCTGACCTGGTCGTGCCGGAACCCATCGTATTTTCCTTTCCAACCCGCGGCCGGCTGTGTCGTACCGACCGCAAGTGTTCGTCAGGATAAGCCAGCGAGTGCCGAAATGTAAGGGCTTGCAAAATTTCATGTAAGCGCTTACATTGAGTCGAAATCGATGAAGACAGGAGCATTTCGATGGCCTTGGGATTGGCGGCCGGCCTCTTCGCGATCTTCGTTGCCAACGTCGTGCTCGGAGCGATGTCAGGCGCCAAGTTCCTTGGCGATGTTTCCGAGATGCTTGTCTTGTTCGCTGCGTCGATCGCATTCGTTGCATCGATCTTGCGCCGCGAGGCGGCCGCGAAAGCCACCAAGGATAACTAACGCCAAATAGGGAGGAAGGCATGGGACTCAAGAGCGACGAACTGAAGTCGGCAGAGCGGCGGAACTTTCTGAAGCTCGCCAGCACGGGCAGCTTTACCGCCGCTGTCGTCGCCGGGGCAGGAGGGACCCTCTGGTCTGACGAGGCCTCAGCGCAAACCGCCAACGAGGAACGTGAGCGCGAGGCGGCCGCCGAGCACGTCATGACTCTTGCGACGGCCTATGTGCTGACGGCCGACCGCAGCTATCCGATCATGCAGCTCGATCTGAAAGAGAACGTCCAGAACGCAACCGATGGCAAGGTCTACGTCAAGCTTGCGCCCGGTGGCCAGCTTGGCGCTGGCGGTGCCCTGGCCCAGGGGGTGCAGACCGGCACGATTCAGTGCGCGCAGCACTCGTTGTCGAATTTCGCGCCTTTCGCAAGTGTCGTCGACCTGATCAACCTGCCGTATTTCTGCGGGTCTAACCAGCGTTTCGAAAACCTCATTTCGTCCGAGGCATGGCGGGCAGAGGTCAATCCGAAGGTCGAGGCTTCGGGTTTCAAGGCGCTCTTCTATGTGAACATCGACCCACGCGTCGTGGCGATGCGGAAGGGCGGGGCTGGTCCGGTCCTGTCGCCTTCGGATCTGTCGGGCGTCAAGTTCCGCGTGCCGGGGTCGGAGATGCTTCAGCAATATTACCGGATGGTTGGGGCCAATCCGACGCCGGTCGCCTGGGGCGAGACGCCGTCGGCGATCAAGCAGGGCGTGGCCGATGCGCTCGACCCGTCCGTGGGCGCGCTCTACGTTTTCGGCTTCAAGGACATCCTGAGCCACATCACCTTCACCCAGGCGGTGCCGGACAGCCAGATCTACTCGATGAACCTCGAATGGTTCAACAGCCTGCCGAGCGACGTGCAGGAAGGCATCATGTTCGCGGGCTCGATCACTCGCCAGCAGAACCTCGCCAAAGTGCCGGCGGCACGCAATTACGCGATGTCAGAATTGCGCAAGGCCGGCGTCGAGTTCCATTCCCTCACCGAGGACCAGCTCGGCGAGTGGCAGGAGGCTGGCGGCTACCAGCGCTCCGAATGGGACAAGTTCAAGACTGATTTGGCCGGCTCGATGGATGTCTTCGCCAAGCTCGAAGAAGCGGCGAGCACCCAGGGGCGTTTCTACGTTCACGACGCCTGATCCAAGAAAGGTTACCGGGTCGGTGCGATCCACGCCGACCCGGTGCCATCCACGGTCTGACAGACAACGAACCTGACGAAGCGCCGGCGCCCCCGAGGCGACCGGCGACGGGAGGAGCATATGCCACGCATTCTTGATGCCCTGAACCGCAACGCGGAGCGATGGGCGCTCCTTGTCTTCTACGTGATGCTCGTGATCACCATGTTCATCGAGGTGCTTCGGCGCGAGATCCTGTCCTACTCATCGATTTGGGGCGAGGAGATCGTGCGCTATTCGTTCATCTACCTTGCATGGATCGGTGCGGCCTCTGCGGTCCGCGAGCGCGGCCACATACGGATCGACGTGATCCTCCAGTATGTCGGGCGACGGATGAAGGCGCTCCTCTACATCTTCGGCGACATCGTGATGTTCGCCGTCGCGCTGGTCGCGCTCTATTGGTCGTTCGAGACCGTCATCGTTTCCGCGAAGTTCGGCTCGGTGACGCACGGGCTTCGCATCAGTCAGGTATGGTTCCTGTCGGCCGTGCCGATCGGCTTCGCACTCGTCAGCTTCCGCCTCGTCCAGTCGTTCCTTCGCGACCTATCCGACCTTCGACACGGGCGGTCCGTGTACGAGGGCGACAAGCTATTCGATTGAGGGACAGCCGATGCTTTGGAACCAGCTTCAGGAACAGACCGTCGAGCTTGGCTGGGACTTCTACGGTCCGGTCCTCCTGTTCATCGTGCTTGTGGCGCTGGCCGTTCCCGTCTGGGCCGCGATCGGCGCGTCGGCGATCCTCATGCTGCTCATTTCGGGCGCGTTGCCGCTATCGCTTGTAGGCGAAAGCCTCTTTCATGGTATCGACCACTTCGCACTCACGGCGGTGCCGCTTTTCATCCTGACCGGCGACGTTCTGGTCCGGACGGGGCTCAGCCGCAAGTTCCTCGACGTGGCCGAGGCGCTGACGCAGTTCGCCAAGGGCGGCTTCGGCTCGGCCACGGTGCTTGTGTGCGGAATGTTCGCGGCGATTTCCGGTTCGGACGCGGCGGGCGCCGCGGCGGTGGGGCGGATGACGATCGACCGGCTGGTCGAATCCGGTTACCCGCGGCCCTATGCCTGTGCTCTGGTCGCCGCCGGGGCCTGCACCGGCATCCTTATCCCGCCGTCGATTGCCTACATCATCATTGGTCTCGTTCTGGGCATCTCGGCCTCGACCCTGTTCCTTGCCGCTGTAATTCCTGGTCTCGCGATCCTCTTTTCGATCCTCGCCACGAACATCATCATGAACCGCCTCTACGGCTGGGAAGGTGGCGGTAACATGGCCTTCTCGGAATGGACGGGCCGGCTCGGAACCGCGCTCAAGTCGGGCTGGTATGCGTTCATCGTGCCCGGAATCATTTTCTACGGCATCTTTTCCGGGCGGCTCACGCCGACAGAAGCCGGTGCGACGGCGGTCGTCGTCACGATCCTCATGGGCTTCATCCTTGGTACGCTGAAACTGTCAGACTTCCCGGCGATGCTGGTGAGTTCGGCAAAGGTGAACGGCGTCATCCTGCCGATCATCGCGTTTTCTCTGCCTCTCGCGCAGGCGCTCGCGATCCTTGGTGTGCCGCAGGGTTTCGTCTCTGCCGCGACATCGGTGAGCGAGGAACCGTGGGTGCTGATCCTGATGATGGTGGGGATCCTGATCGCCGCCGGCTGCGTGATGGAGACGACGCCCAATATCGTGATCCTGGCGCCGATCCTTAAGCCCCTGGCCGACAACATCGGCATGAACGAGATCCAGTTCTGCATCATGATGATCACGGCGCTGGGCGTCGGCTTCATCACGCCGCCGCTCGGGCTCAATCTCTTCGTCGTCTCGGGCCTCACCGGCGAGTCGATCCTCAAGATCGCGTGGCGTGCGGTTCCCTTCGTCATCTTCATGCTGATCGTCACGCTCTTCATCGCCTACCTGCCGGTGATCTCGACGACGCTTCTTCCTGACATCTACAAATAGGACCTGGACTCATGGCGAGAGAGTATCTCAAGAAGGCAAAGCTCCACTCCCGCAGTGACGCCTCGGAAACCAAGCGTATCGTCCGGGAGATTCTCGACACGATCGAGGCCGGTGGAGACACCGCGGCTCTCGACTATGCCAAGAAGTTCGACAAGTACGATGGCGAGATCATTCTGTCGCCCGAGGCGATCGCGGCCGCAACAGCAGAAGTGCCCGAGAAGCTTCGCCGCGACATCGCCTTCAGCCACGCCAACGTGAAGAAGTTCGCCGAGGCGCAGCTCTCGACCGTAGCCGATTTCGACACCGAAGTGGTTCCCGGCCTTGTCGCCGGGCAGAAGGCGATCCCGGTCAATGCCGCAGGGTGCTACGTTCCCGGAGGGCGCTACAGCCATATCGCAAGCGCCATCATGACGGTAACGACCGCCAAGGTCGCCGGGTGCAAGAACATCGTCGCCTGCTCGCCACCGAGGCCAGACGTCGGGATCGCGCCGGCGATCATCTACGCGGCCCATATCTGCGGCGCCGACAAGATCCTCGCGATGGGCGGGGTGCAGGGTGTTGCCGCGATGACGTTCGGCCTGTTCGGGCTGCCGAAGGCAAACATCCTCGTCGGACCGGGTAACCAGTTTGTCGCCGAGGCCAAGCGCATGCTGTTCGGGCGCGTCGGCATCGACATGATAGCCGGTCCGACCGACAGCCTGATCCTCGCCGACAGTTCAGCCGATCCGATGGTCGTGGCGACCGATCTGGTTGGTCAGGCGGAGCACGGCTACAACTCGCCGGTCTGGCTTGTCACCGACGATCGCGCGATTGCCGAAGAGGTGATGCGGCTGGTGCCGCTTCTGATCGACGATCTGCCCGAGGTGAACCGCGAGAACGCTGCGGCCGCATGGCGCGACTACGCCGAAGTTATCGTCTGCGCGGACCGCGAGGAAATGGCGGCGACATCGGACGACTACGCGCCCGAGCATCTGACGGTGCAGGCCAAGGATCTCGACTGGTGGCTTGGCCGGCTGTCCTGCTACGGCTCGCTGTTCCTCGGTGAAGAGACGACGGTCGCCTTCGGTGACAAGGCGTCGGGCACCAACCACGTTCTGCCGACATCTGGCGCGGCCAGCTACACCGGAGGGCTCAGCGTCCACAAGTATATGAAGATCGTGACCTGGCAACGCGCCACGCGCGATGGGGCCAAACCAGTCGCCGAGGCAACAGCCCGCATCGCGCGGCTGGAGGGGATGGAGGGTCACGCCCGCACGGCTGACATTCGGCTGAAAAAGTATTTTCCCGATGAAGAGTTCGACCTGACCGCCGATGCCTGACGCCGCGCGCATATCCGGACTCTTGGACCTGTCCGGCCGGGTGGCGTGCGTCACGGGCGCCAGTTCGGGGCTTGGCCGTCGTGCGGCCACGGTGCTGGCGGCAGCCGGTGCGCGCGTTATCGGGGTCGCGCGGCGGGCGGACGTGCTCGATGCCTGGCGATCCGAGGTAGCGGGTGAAACCGCTGCGGTCGCACATGATCTCTCCGATCGCACATCAGTGCCGGCACTCGCCGAGAAAGTGGCCGCGCCCTTTGGCGCACCTGACATCGTCGTGCATGCCGCCGGGATCAACACGCGGCAGACGGCTGATGACGTGACCGCCGAGGGCTGGGACGCGACATTGAACCTGAACCTCGCAATCCCGTTCTTTCTGAGCCAGAAGCTTGTGCCGGCGATGAAGGAGAAGGGCTGGGGCCGCATCGTCACCTTCGCTTCGCTTCAGACGACGCGTGCCTTTCCCGGCGGGCTCGCCTATGGCGCGTCGAAGGGTGGCATCGCCCAGCTCACCCGTGCGATGGCCGAGGCGTGGTCGCGTCATGGCGTCAACGCGAACGCCATCGGTCCGGGATTCTTCCGCACGGAGCTGACGGCGCCGGTCTTTGCCGATCCCGAGCGCGCCGCTCGGAACGCCGCGCAAACCTGCATCGGGCGCAACGGCGAACCCGAGGATATCGACGGGCCGCTCTTGTTCCTCTGCTCCGCGGCATCTGCATATGTTACGGGACAGGTCCTCATGGTCGACGGAGGATTCACGGCAAAATGAAAGCGCTGGTCTACGAAGCCCCCGAGACGCTCACCTACCGTGACATGCCCGACCCGACACCAGGCCCGGGTGAGGAACTGATCCGGATCGAGGCGGTGGGCATCTGCGGCTCGGACATGCATGCCTATCTTGGCCATGACGAACGACGACCCGCGCCATTGATCCTCGGCCACGAGGCATCCGGCGTGATCACCGGCGGGCCGCGCGACGGGGAGCGGGTGACGATCAATCCGCTCGTGACCTGCGGTGCCTGCCCGGCCTGCCAGGCGGGGCGCGACAACCTCTGCGCCAGCCGGCAGATCATCTCGATGCCGCCGCGCGAAGGCGCCTTCGCCGAATGGGTGGCGATGCCGGCGCGCAATCTCGTAACCGTTCCGGACCACGTTTCCTTCGCCAAGGCCGCCCTGGCCGAGCCAATCGGCTGCGGCTGGCATGCAGTGCGGCTCGGCCGGGCAGCCCTCGGCGACACCGCAGGATCACCACGGGCATTGGTGCTCGGCGGAGGGGCAATCGGACTTGGCGGCGCGCTCAGCCTTTCCGCCCAAGGCATTTCCGATGTCACCGTGATCGAACCCAATCCGACCCGCCGGACCTATCTGCGCTACCGCTGCGGCCAGAACGCGATCGCGCCGGATCAGCTTGGCGCGGGTGACCTGTTCGACGTCGTCCTTGACGGCGTGGGCTTCGCCGCGACCCGCGCCACGGCGTCCAGACATGCCCGGCCCGGCGGCGTGATCCTGCATATCGGACTGGGCGAGAATGCCGGCGGGCTGGATGTCCGCCGGATGACGCTGCAAGAGATCGCCTTCATCGGCACATATACCTACACCGCCGAGGATTTCCGCCAGACCGCGGCGGCGATTTTCGACGGCCATCTCGGCGCGCTCGACTGGATCGACCAAAGACCACTCAGCGGCGGCGCCGCGAGTTTCGGCGAGATCCGATCCGGCACGGCGCCCGCGCCGAAGATCATACTTACACCCGGTGCCTGACCGCACCTCAAGTCCACGACAAGAGGAGAGGCCGTTGTACAAGAAGATCCTGATCCCCATGGCACTCGATCACGGTATAGGCATTTCCGCGATTGGGGTTGCCCGACATCTTCTTGATAAGGACGGGGAGATCGTTGCCCTTCACGTCTATGAAGCGCCGCAGGGCTCAGTCCGCACCTATCTCGACGAAGAAGCGGTGACCTCCGCCTTTCAGGCCGCCCGCGCGCGGCTGGAGCAGCGGGTGGCCGACCATAAAGACGTTACCCCGGTCATCCTCGCCGGGCATACCGGCCGCACAATCGCCGACTACGCTAACGAGATCGGCGCGGACTGTATCGTGATCGGATCGCACAAACCCGGTCTGAAGGACTATTTTCTCGGATCGACGGCTGCGCGGGTCGTGCGGCACGCACCCTGTTCGGTCCACGTCTTACGCTGACGGAGCGAACTTGGCCGGCTGACGCCCGTCAGACACAGCCATTCCATGAGGGAGCTCGACCACCGTGTCCATTCATGCTCGCATAACCGATGACCTGATCGCCAATGGCATTGGATTAGTCACAACCGTTCCGTGCAAGCAGCTTGCGGGGGTTATCGAAGAGGTCGAGCGACGCCCCGAAATTCTACATGTGCCCTCGAACAAGGAGGATGAGGGCATGGGCCTCTGTGCCGGCGCCTTCATGGGTGGCAAGCGACCTGCGATCATCATGCAGAACGCCGCAATCGGCGTGACCATCAACACGCTGGCCACGTTGATCCAGTTCTACCGGATTCCACTGCCGATGCTGATTTCCTATCGCGGTGAACTGCGTGAACCGGTTGCCTGTCAGGTTGAGATGGCGGTCCACACCAAGGCGTTGCTATCGCAGTTGCACATCCCGACCTATCACTTTCACAAGGAAACGGATGCCGACGAACTGGATGCGATCCTGAAATACACCTTCATGTGCAACAAGCCCGTCGCGATCCTGACCGACGCGTCATTCTGGGGAGGCTATGGAGACCAATGATCCGTTCCGATATCCTCAAGGACATCGCCCCCGTCATTCGCGACCAGCTTGTCGTCTGCAATATCGGCATCCCGAGCCAGGAACTGCACGCCATCGACGACCAGCCGTCGAATTTCTACATGCTCGGCACGATGGGGCTTGCATCGTCAATCGGTCTCGGGCTGGCGCTGGCCCAGGAGAA
The DNA here is from genome assembly GCF_033436765.1 of Defluviimonas sp. D31. Classification (NCBI taxonomy): domain Bacteria; kingdom Pseudomonadati; phylum Pseudomonadota; class Alphaproteobacteria; order Rhodobacterales; family Paracoccaceae; genus Albidovulum; species Defluviimonas sp. D31. The sequence goes on along the minus strand of NZ_JAWQFN010000008.1, from coordinate 14,703 downwards.
GAAGGTGATCGCCATCGACGGCGACGGTTCGGTCCTGACCAATCTCGGCACCTTGCCCACGATCGCCAACAACGCCGCGGACAATTACATCCTGTTGATCATCGATAATGGCTCTTACGGCTCGACCGGCGATCAGCCGACCTATGCCGGCAAGAAGACCTCGCTGACGGCTGTGGCGAAGGCCTGCGGCTGCGACAACGTGATCGAATGCAGAGCCGAGGACACCAAGGCGGCGCTGGAAGAGGCGCTTGCAGGTGGTCGCATGACCGTGATCGTCTGCAAATGCGAAAGCGGTAATGCCAAACACCCTGTGATCACCATGGACCCGGTCGTGATCCGCGACCGGTTCATGATGGTGGTCAGGTCTTGATCCGGCCGCGTCTCGATGCTCTGGTCCCCCGATATCCATTCGAGTGCAGAGGCACGGCGGCAGGCACGGCGACGCCTGCCGTGGATGGTTTTCGACTATATCGACGGGGCCGCCGGTGAAGAACATGGCGTGGCGCTGAACCGCGCCGCGCTCCGTGACATAAGGCTGCGCGCCCGCGTGCTCGTCGATGTGAGCCGCCGCGACCTCGGCGTGACACTGTCCGGCGAAACCGTCGATCGACCTTTCGGGATCAGCCCGATGGGCATGTGCAACCTTGCGGCACCGGGCGCCGATCTGATGCTGGCACGGCTCGCGGCGCGCCACCAGGTACCGCTCGGGGTCTCCACCGTCGCCTCTACGCCCCTGGAGACGATGATCGAGACCGCCGAGGGCCATGCCTGGTTCCAGCTCTATTTCAGTGGCGACGGCAGCGGCACAATGAAGCTTGTCGACCGTGCCGAGGCCGCCGGCTACAAGACCCTCGTCCTGACCCTCGACGTGCCCGAAGTGGCCCGGCGCCCGCGCGAACTGCGCCACGGCTTCACGATGCCGTTCCGCATCGGGCCGCGCCAGTTCGTCGACTTCGCCCTGCATCCCCGATGGTCGCTGACCATGCTCGTCAAAGGCAAGCCGGGCATGGCGAATTTCCAACGCCCGGGCTTTACCTTCGACCGAACGGAAAGCCGCGCAAAGGCGGACTGGTCCTATCTGGCCCGCCTGCGCGATCGCTGGACCGGCAAGCTCGTGGTCAAGGGTGTGCTCGACGTGGAAGATGCCCAAGAACTCAAGCGCGCCGGCGTGGATGCAATTCAGGTCTCAAGTCATGGTGGCCGTCAGCTTGACAGTGCCTTGCCGCCGATCCTCGCGTTGCAGAACATACGCCGTGCCCTCGGCCCGGAGTTCCCTCTCTATTTCGACAGCGGCATCAGATCGGGCGAAGATGTCGTCAAAACCTATGCGGTGGGCGCCGATTTCGTGTTTCTCGGACGAATTCTGCTTTTCGCAATTGCGGCGAAAGGGGAAGCCGGACTGCACAGCCTTTGGAACGCGCTTGCTGAAGAAGCCAGCGTGACACTGGCGCAGATCGGTCGTACGGGACTGACGTCGCTTGAAGGGGGCCTTGCGCAACCAGATTCCGGCTAATCTCGCGCTGCGGCGCTGTCAAACGACCTCCATTCAAAGGTGGTCTGGCTACGAGTCAAGAACGAGTCGCGGTCCTGAACGGCTTCACCGCGCTCGGCACACCTGTCACAGAGGTTGCGGGATAAGTCTGTCCGGGGAAAGGGGAAGCCTGACTGTCACTCGATTTGTGCGACAGAGCCTATCGGGGCTGGTCTTGAACCACGTGAAGGGGCTGCGTTGGGTCATGGCGAACGCTGCCGAGCCCCTTTTCCCGCCTCAAGCGGGGTTTATCTGAAAGTGCCCGCACAAGTAGTCGCCGGCAGGGCGTCAACCTAACGAGCGGCCGCCTCCCTCCAGAAACCAGTCGTCGGAGTAAGGATACCACCAGTCCTGGAGTGCCGGCTTGTGGTCGATGATGACCATCTTCGTACGCCGAAATGCGTCAATCCCCTGCCTCCCGAGTTCGCGCCCGAGTCCCGAAGCCTTCCAGCCGCCGAAGGGCAGTGCGTCGTTGTCGATGAGTGGATTGTTGACCCAGACCATACCGGCCTCCAGCCGTTCGGCTGCTTCCATCGCCTCTTCAAGGCTGGTGGTAAAGACTGATGCGCCAAGCCCGAAGGGGGAGGCGTTCGCGCGCGAGACGGCCTCGTCAAAGTCACGCACGCGGACGACGGCGGCAACCGGACCAAAGCATTCCGACTGCAGAAGTGCCATGCCCTCGTTGCAGCCCGTCAGGATCGTCGGCTCGTAGAACCAGCCCCGGCTCAGTTCGGGCGGAACGCGTCCGCCGGTGACGACCTCCGCGCCCTTCGCGACCGCATCCGCAACCAACCCCGCGACCCGGTCGCGCGCGGCCTCGGAGACAAGCGGGCCGATTTCGGACTTCGAGAGGCCATTGCCAATCCTTAGCGCGCGCGTCTTTTCCGCGAAAGCTTCGACGAAGGCGTCATGTACGGCATCGACCACATAGAACCGCTCCGCCGAGGTGCAGACCTGCCCCGAGAGGTGGAACGCCGCCGTGACCGCGCCGGCGGTGGCGACGTCGATCGGCGCGCTTTCGCAGATGATCATCGGATCGCTACCGCCCGCCTCGATCACCGCGGGCTTCATCGCGGCGGCGGCGGCCATGCCAACCGCTTTGCCCGCCGCGACCGATCCGGTAAAGGCGACCGCGTGGGTGCGGGGCGAGGCGATGAGCGCTTCGGCCAGCGTCGCCCCGCCCGGCAGGCAGGCGACGAGTCCCTCAGGCAATCCCCGGAAGCATTTCATGAATTCGAGCGTCGACAGCGTCGTTGCGGGCGCCGGCTTTACGATGCAGCCGTTGCCGGCGGCGATCGACGCCGCGACCGTCCAGCACATGAGAAGCACAGGGAAGTTGAACGGCATGATATGGACCGACACGCCGAGCGGTTCATAGCGGGCGTACTGAAACGATCCGGCTTGCGTCGTGCCTGCGACCTTACCCGCCTCGTCCCGAGCCATTTCCGCGTAGTAGCGGAAGATCGGTGCGCAGTTCGCAATCTCGCCGATGGCCTCTGGGTAGGGCTTGCCCATCTCGCGGCTCATCAGGATCGCGGCGCGCCTGTGATCCGTCGTCTCGATCACGTTGGCCAGATCGTGCAAGACCTTCGCGCGCGACTTGGAGTCGATCCGCTTCCACCTGGCCTGTGCAGCGGTAACAGCATCGAGTGCTGCCGATGTCTCGCTCTCGTCGGCCTCGGTACTATGGCCTACGACCTCCAGCGTCGCGGGATCAATGACGTCGCGCGGTACGCCCGCCATTGGGCGGAAATCGGGATTCACGAAGCAAGCGGGTCTTGCGGGGTCGAAATCCATTCTGGCCTCAGCGGATCATGTAGACTTTCTTGATCGTCTCGTGGACGGTGCAGGTGCCCTTCCAGTCCTGCGGGAAGAAGGCGGCCGTGTCGGGCGTAATCTCGATCACCTCGCCGCTTTCGTGCACATAGGTACTGCGACCTTCGAGGAAGTGGCAGAACTCGTCGCGGGTGACATGGCAGAACCACTTGCCGGGCGTGCAGATCCAGAGGCCGCATTCGCTCGATCCGTCGGGGTTGCGCGAGATGAGCCGACCCGAGACCCGCGATTCTCCCTCGATCATCGTCGGGACGACGCCCCAGTCGACGAGGTCTGTCTGGTCCAGCGGTTTGCGCATCAAAGGTGTGGTGGTCATGGGACTCCTAGCGGCTCATGAAAGCCTTGGTGGCGGTTTCGGTGACGATGCAGAGGCCGGTCCAGCCGGCGGGGAAGAAGACCATCGCGCCGGGGGCGATGGAGATCTCCTGCCCGTCATCGGCGACATAACGGCCCTTGCCCGCGACGAAGTAGCAGAACTCGTCCGAGGGGATGGTGACGCGCCGCTTGCCGGGCGTGCAGGACCAGAGGCCGCATTCGCTCGACCCGTCAGGGTTGGCATGCATCACCTTGCCCGAGAGATGCGGCGCGCCTTCGATCACGTTATTGCTCGGGCCCCAGTCGTCGAGCGTGACTTCGGTAGCGTCGGGCCAGTTGGGGGTTGTCATTTGTCGGCCTCGCGATCGGAAAGGTAGTAGGTGTTGCGCATGGTCGCGTGCACCTCGCATTCCCCCGTCCAGCCCGCGGGAAACATCACGGCGGTGCCCGGCGTGACCTCGATCACCTCGCCCGTATCGGAGCGGTAGGTGGCCCGGCCGGCGACGAAATGGCAGAACTCGTCGCGCGGGATGGAGAGCCGCCAGCGCCCCGGCGTGCAGACCCAGATGCCGATTTCGGGCCGGTTCCCCGGCCCCTTGTGGACGAGTTTGCCCGAGGATCGCGAGGCGCCCGAAATCGCGTCCGGCTGGGCGCCCCAGTCGACGAGGTCTGCCCGGGTAGAGGCGTCATGAAAATGCGGTGCCGAGCTCACTTCGCGAGCCCTTCTAGAAGCTTCGCGGCCTTGGCCGGACCGCTCTGGGATTGCATATGCTTTGATGTCGCGGCGAGCTTCGCCGCCATCGCCTTGTCGGTCAGGCAGGTCTCGATCTTCGCCAGTAGCTCGGCATCGGTCCAGTCGTAGCGCGGCATCTTGAAGCCGTGGCCGGTTTCCTGGACCCGCGTGGCGTTGTCATGGCCGTCCCAGACATAGGGCATGATGATCGCGGGCTTGCCGAAGTAGAGGCATTCGGTGAAAGAATTGTTGCCCCCGTGATGGATCACCGCGTCGACCTGTGGAATGACAGAGGGCTGCGGAAACCAGCCCGCCACATGGACATTGCCCGGCAGGTCGGAATACTCAGCCGCATAGTCGCCGATATTGACCAGCGCACGATAGGGCGAAGACGCGAGCGCGGCGATGATCCGCTTGAGAAGGTCGGTGTCGCCCGCGCCGAGCGAGCCGAACGAGACATAAAGAAGCGGGCCGTCATTGTTCTTCGCGAAGGTCGGGACTTCGTATGGCTCCTCCTTCCTGACGCAGCCTTCGAGATACTGAAAACGCGCTGCGTCCAAAGGTTCGTTTCGGTGGAATTTCACCGGCTCGGGATAGAGGAGCAGGTTGAGGTAGGGCGAGGCTTCGAAGAACTGGCCGACCGGATAGGCGTCCTCGCCGCATTCGGCGAGAAAAGCGTTGAAGTCATCGTGGATCGGTTTGATGACCTCGTTGAAGCGGTCACGAAAGGCCTTGTGACAGGTAAAGTCCTTCTCGCCGCAGCCCGACAGGTGCGGGGGAATGCCCTCGTCCTCGATCTCGTTTTCCGAGCAGGAGATGACGCGGACCCAGGGTACGCCGTATTGCTTGATTGCGGGAAACAGGATCACGTTGTCGACGGCGATCACGTCGGGCTTTACCTTTGCCAGCACGCCCGGGAGATCCTTCTGTGCCCATTTCGCACTGTCGACGATCGCCTCCCAGCAGTCCTTCACGTAGTTGTCGATCTGGTCGATAGGTGCCTTGCGGAAGTTCGGGATGTGGCCGTTGATGAAGTCCTCCCAGAACTTCGCCATCTGCTCGGGGGGCATCGGTTCCGACAAGGCCACGGGATGCGCCTCGAACCCGTAGCCCTGGTAGACCTCGACGAAACCCGGATCGGAGAGGAACACCGCTTTGTGGCCGAGCGCCTCGACCGCCTGAGCGATGCCGACGGAATTCAGTGCCGGGCCAAAGGCGGCTTCGGGGAAGAAGGCGAAGGTTTTTTGGGCCATGATTGTCTCCCTGTTCTAATCGTTGAAATGGCGTGTGTCGGCCTCGTTCCAACCGAGCGTGACGATATCGCCCTCGGCGACGGGACGCCGGTCGGCAGCGTTGGCGGTCAGACGGACGAGAAGCGGTTTCGGTGACAGCGGGGTTGCGACGTGAAGCTGCAGGTCGAGCCCGTGATAGGCGCGTGCCGTGACCCGGCCCTCGACCGTGCGATCGGCCCGGTCGGGGAAGAGATGTAAGCGCTCAGGCCGGACAGCGAGCGTGCGGCCGCCTTCCTCTATGAAGTTCATCACGCCGATGAAGTCGGCGGCGAAGCGGTTTGCTGGGTGCTCGTAGACCTCGTGCGGTGTGCCGCATTGCAGAAGCCGCCCGTCCTTCAGGATCGCCACGCGGTCCGCCATGACCAGCGCCTCCTCCTGGTCGTGGGTCACGACGATGAAGGTGATGCCGACTTCGTGCTGGAGCCGCTTGAGTTCGAGTTGCATCGCCGCGCGGAGCTTCTTGTCGAGCGCGCCCAGAGGTTCGTCAAGCAGGAGAAGACGCGGCCGTTTGACCAGTGCCCGCGCGAGCGCAACGCGTTGCCTTTGGCCGCCCGACAGCTGGTCGGGTTTTCGCCTTGCCATCGGCGCAAGCTCGGTGATCTCCATGATCTCAGCCACGCGCGAAGCGATTTCCGACCGGGGCAGGCGCTCCATCTCCAGCCCGTAGGCGATGTTCCCCTCGACCGTCATATGCGGGAAGAGCGCATAGCTCTGGAACATAAGGTTCACCGGCCGCCGGTTCGGCGGAACGCGCGAGATATCGGCGCCGTCGAGGTGGATCGCGCCCGCATCCGGCGTCTCAAACCCCGCGAGCATCCTGAGAAGCGTGGTCTTGCCCGACCCGGAGGCACCAAGAAGCGCGAAGAACTCGTTCTCCATGATGTCGAGCGACAGCCGGTCGACCGCCGTCACGGCGCCGAAGCGTTTGCTCACGTCGTCGATCGACAAAAGCGCGGTCACGGCGCGAGCACCCCCTTGTTGAGCCGTTGCGACAGGGTCAGCGCGGTGACCGAGACGATCATCACGAGCGTCGCGAGCGCGTTGATCTCGGGCGTCACGCCGAAGCGGATCATCGCGAAGATCTGCATCGGCAGGGTGGTGGAGGCGCGGCCCGCCCCGGCGGTGAAGAAGGCGATGATGAACTCGTCGACCGACAGCGTGAACGCCAGAAGCGCGCCGGCGATGACGGCGGGCAGGATCAGAGGCAGCGTTACCCGGCGGAAGGTGGTGAAGGCGGGCGCGCCGAGATCGGCCGAGGCCTCCGTCACCGACCAGTCGAAGCTCTTCAGCCGCGCCCGCACGACAGCCGAGACGAAGGCGAGGTTGAAGACGACATGGGAGAGGATGATCGTGTGCAGCCCCATCGGCACCTTCAGGAGTGAGAAGAAACTGAGAAGCGCGATGGCGAGCACGATGTCGGGAATGATCATCGGCGCGAAGACCAGGGCCTCCAGCGCCCGCCCCTTCCGTCTGCGCGTCTCGATCCCGAGCGCGAGGAGGGTTCCCAGAACCGCGGCGATGGCGGTCGAGATCACCGCGACGATCAGCGTGTTGATTGCGGCGGAAAGGATGTCGCGGTTCGCCATCAGCGCGCTGTACCACTTGACCGAAAAGCCGGTCCAGGCGGTTGGCATCCCGCCCTCGTTGAAGCTGAGCGCGACGAGGGTCACGATCGGAATGTAGAGGAAGGCGAAGACCGCGACGAGAAGCGCCGCGAGGCTGCGGCGGGTGGCGGGCGAACGATCAGCCATTGGCGCCCTCCCGCCTCTCGCCCGCGCCCTTCTCGGCGGCGATGGCCTGGAGCGTCAGAAGCCCCATCATGATCGCGATCAGCACCATCGAGATCGCCGCGCCGAAGGGCCAGTCGTTCGCGGTCAGGAACTGCGCGTAGATCAGGTTGCCCATCATCTGGAACCGCCCGCCGCCGAGAAGGGCAGGGGTGATGAAGTTGCCGACCGAGAGGACGAACACAAAGACCGCGCCGGCAGCAATCCCCGGCAGCGTCATCGGCAGGATCACCCTTCGGAACGTGGTGAAGGCCGAGGCGCCGAGATCGCGCGACGCCTCGGCAAGCTCCGGGTTCAGCCGCGCGAGTGGTGCGTAGCAAGCGAGGATAACGAACGGCAGGTAGTTGTAGACGAGCCCGGTGATGACCGCGCCTTCGGTGTAAAGCATCGAGGGTGGCTCGCCCTCGTACCCCAGCATCCGCAGTGCTTGGGTGATCAGCCCCTCGCGGTTCAGAAGCACGATCCAGGCATAGGTGCGGATAAGGTAGTTCGACCAGAAGGGCAGGACGGCGAGGAAGAGCAGGAGCGGCTGGCGATGGCGTGGCGCGGCGGCGATGGCATAGGCGGCGGCATAGCCGATGACAACGGCGATCAGGGTCGCCAGTCCGGCAATCCGCGCCGAGGTCAGGAAGATCCCGGCATAGAGCGGATCGATGATCAGCGCGAAATTTTCCAACGTGAACGTGTAATCGATCCCGCCGTAAAGTCCGCGCCGGAAGAAGCCGAGCGCGAGGATCAGCCCGCAGGGAACGACCATCAGCGCCGTCAGCCACAGAAGGGCCGGCGCCATAAGGAGGGTCGAGCGGGTATTTGGGCTTTGCACGCGACAGGTCTTTTCGGGAAAGGGTGCGGGGCCGGACGGCCCCGCCTTTCAGGTCACTGCGCGGCCTTGATCGCGCTGACGGCCTTGGCATAGGCGCGGCTCGCCTCGCCCACGTCGCGAAGCTGTTCCAGCGCGACCAGGTCGGCCGGCGCCATGCCCATGTTGGGATAGGTCGCGGCCATGTCGGGCGACAAGCTCTCCATCGCGGGCTTGTTCGGCACCTTGTAGAGGATGTTCTCGGCCGCCCAGGCATGGTTCTTGGCGTCGAGGATGTAGTTGATGAACTTGAATGCGCCGTCCTTGTTCCCGGACGCCTTCATCACCACCATCGTGTCGACCCAGAGGTCGGAGCCCTCGGACGGGATCATGAACTTGATCGCCGGGTTCTCGGCAATGCCGTAGTTGCACCAGCCATCCCACGCATGAACCAGTGTCGCCTCGCCGGAGACGAGCTTCGAATAGAAGGTCGTGTCGTCGAAGGCGAGCATGGTCTTCTTCGCCTCGATCAGGTCGGCCTCGACCTCGTCGAGCTTGGCCTGGTCAGTTTCATTGACTGATAAGCCGTGTGCAAGCAACCCGGCGGCCAGAAGCCAGCGGTCGGTGCCGAGAAGCGTGACCTTGCCCACCTGAGCCTCGGCCGGGTGGAGAAGGTCGTTCCAAGACGTCGGCTCGGGCGAGACGAGGTCAGAGCGGTAGCAAAGGCCCGTCGTGCCCCAGGCATAGGGCACCGAGAAGGTGTTGCCCGGATCGTGCGGCAATGCGGCCGCCTCGGGAAAGAGATTGACGAGATTCGGCACCTTGCCCGCGTCGATCGGCTCCAAGAGGTCAAGGTTGTGCAGAACTTCTGCGAAGGGTGAGGAGACGAACACGACGTCGTAACCGGCGCCGCCCGACGCGATCAGCTTACCCATGATTTCTTCGTTGGTGGCATGGACGACCATCTCGGCGGCCTCACCGGTTTCACTTGTGAAGGCCGTGACCGCGTCCGGCGCCATGTAGCCATCCCAGTTCGAGATCACCAGTTCGGCCGATGCCGGGCCGGCGGCGGCAAGACCAGTGGCGGCCACGCCGGCTAGCAACAGCCGAAAATGAGGGTTCTGTTGTGTCATTTCAGGTCCTCTTCTGTTGGATGCTGACCGAAGTCGGTCTGTATTATTTTTGCATTTAGAACCGATACTGGACGACCTTTGGCTGATCGCCTTGACCGGATAGTATTATTCAGTGAAAAAATACGTCAATATCCTAGGCGGCGGGGATGCCGCCCTACGAGATGGAAGGATGATGCAGAGAACCGGCAGCAGAACCCCTTCGTCACGACCGCGCCAGAACCATCTGGATCTCGCACGCCGAATTCTCGATGTCGCGCGTGAACGGGGGATGGGGCCCGGCGCGCACCTTCCCGAACAGTTCCTCGCCACGCAGTGCAACGTCTCGCGTACGCCCGTCCGCGCGGCGCTGAAGCTCCTGACGAAACAAGGTCTTGTCGAACACGAGACAGATCAGGGCTACCGTCTCGCCAACGGAGTGTCCCTCGCCGGCGCCTTTGCCGAGCCGCTGCCCGACCCCGAGGAGGCCGAGCTTGCCGCCCGCATCATTCGCGACCGCGCCGCCCGCCGCCTGGACGAGACCGTGACGGTGGGCGAGGTCATGCGCCGCTATGCCTCCGATCGCCGAACAGTCCTCAAGGCGCTCGGCACCTTGGCTGAGGATGGTCTCGTTTCGCGCGCGCCAGGCCAGTCCTGGGTCTTCGCCAAACTTCCCGACAGTCCTGAGTCGCAGTCCGACAGCCTCGATTTCCGGCTGATTCTCGAACCTGCTGCCTTGACGACACCGGGATTCGCGCTCGATCAGGATCGGGCCGCCGCGCTGCGCCGCGCAATGGTGACGCTTCTGGCGGAACCCGACGACCGCCTCGATGGCAACCGTTTTCGCCGGCTGGACCTCGAGTTTCACATGCTGATCGCGCGCGGAGCATCGAACCGCTACGTCAGCGGGGTGCTCGTTGCCCATCACCGCCTACGCGGCTTGCCTGGCGCAGTGGTGAGCAGCAATGTCGTGCGGCTCAGGCAGGCTATGCACGAGCACCTCCAGATCCTCGATCATCTGGAAAGCGGTCAGGTCATGGTCGCGGCCGACCTGCTGCGCGTCCACCTGCGCCTGTCGCGCAGCCAACGGCCAAGGGCCGCGAACCGCGGCGTGCCGCCGCTTGCCATCCGCACCACTCCACACGAGCGATGACGGAATGAACGTCGGCCCCACCATCGCGCTTTTTCCCGAGGCAAGCTTCGGCGCCGCTCTGAACTGCGTCGGCATCGCGCGGGCTTTGAAGGCGCGCGGAGCGAGGCCGGTCTTCATCTGCCACGCGGGGTTTTCCGGCGTCTTCGCGGAATACGGCTTTCAGGAATACCATTTGCCGCTGGCCGACGCATCTGCGCCGGAAACCTACTGGCAGGATTTCATCAGCCGCCACCAGCCTCATTTCAATCTCGACCCCGACGACCAGATCGAAACCTATGTCGCCCCCACATGGGACGCGATCGTCGAGACCGCAGAACAAGCCGAGGCGCCGCTGTTCGCGCTGTTGCAAAGGCTCAGACCCGATACGGTCGTTCTCGACAACGTTGTGATGTTTCCCGCGATCCTGCGTGCGGGCTGTCCCTGGGTGCGGGTGATCTCCTGCGCTGAAACCGAGCTGCCGGATCCGAATGTTCCGCCATACTTGTCCGGTCTTCCGGGGGATGACAAAGAGCAATGGCGGGCCTTCAAAGACCGCTACAATGCCGCGGTCGGGCCTGTCCATGCCCGGTTCAACAGTTTCCGCACCCGTCATGGCCTGCCGCCGCTCGACGAGGGCCTGTTCCTCGAGCCCTCGCCCTGGCACAATCTTCTGCTGGCCCCCTCGATCCTGCGTCATGACCGGCAAGTCCCGCTGGACACTGCGCGCTTCACCTTCCTCGAGGGATGCGTCCGGCAGGAAGCGCCTTACAACGTTCCGGAATTCGCGACGGGCGAGGGGCCGCTGATCTATGTCTCTTTCGGCAGCCTTGGTGCATTGGATACCGACCTCATAAAGCGACTGATCGCCGTGTTCGCCGAGTTTCCTGCCCGTTTCCTCGTCAATGTCGGCGCATTCCGGGACGCCTATCGCGCGGTACCTGACAATATCATTCTCGATCAGTGGTTCCCGCAGCCAAGTGTCGTGGCCAAGGCGGATCTCTTCATCCACCACGGCGGCAACAACAGCTTCTGCGAAGCGCTATATTGCGGTGTGCCGTCGCTCATCATGCCTTATTGCTGGGACGGGCACGACAACGCCCGCCGTGCTGTTGAAACCGGGACAGGCAGGTGGCTCCATCGTGCGCATTGGACGACGAACGAACTGGTGGCGGTGATGCGATCGGCACTCGAAGATACGTTGATGCGCGAGACGCTGAAGGAAAACGCCCGCCGCATGGTCCCTGAAAACGGCGTCGATCTGGCGGCGGACCAGATAATTGCGGTAGCGCTTCGGGGGCGCGAAGGCGCCGCCCCGATGATTGTCTGACGTCAGCGCCCACCGGACAGATTTCGGCGTTTGAGCGACGGAGGATCTCCGGTTCATCGAAGCCATTATGGAGCGAAGATGAACAAGAGATCCGGAACATCAAAGGACGCCGCTGACAGGCTGGTCAGGGGCATCAAGCGCAAGACCCGCAAGCATTACTCGGCCGACGAGAATATCAGGATCGGGGGTGCTGGCAGACAAATGCGAACCAGTCTCCATAAGGACAGCAGACCTGTCCTTATGCCGCGCAAAGACCGCGCCACTCGGTGAGAGCGGCGGCTCGGTTGGCCTTTAAGAGGTGTCGGCTGGAGAGGCTGCGTTCCGTGTTGAAGAGGTTGTAGACTGAGGCGTGGACGGCCGCGAACTTCTGTAAAGTTGGCATACGCCGAAAGCGGAGCATGGCGCGTTCCCTTCGTCGGAATGGCAGGTGCGAATTCTCCGCGCGGTTGTTCACCCACCGCCCCGTTTCCTGGCGGTCGACCGCGCCGAGATCCCTCAAAGCAGCGCCATAGGACCGGAGCTTGTCCGTCACGAAGACGTCGGCCCGTCCATGCTTCTTCATTGTTTTCTTGAGGAATTTCAATGCAGCCTTCTTGTCCCGCGTCTTCGTGACGAAGCTTTCCAAGACCTCGCCCTCGTGATCGACAGCGCGCCAGAGGTAGTGCCGTTCGCCGTTGATCTTCACGAAGATCTCGTCGAGATGCCACTGTCAGCGGCTCGATTTCATGCCCTCGATCCGGCGCTTCCGGATCTCCGCGGCGAAAATCGGGCCGAAGCGATGCCACCAAAACCGGACCGCCTCGTGGCTCACGTCGATGCCGCGCTCGTGCAGCAGATCCTCGACATTTCTCAGCGAGAGCGGGAAACGAACGTAGAGCATCACCGCCAGTCGGATGATCTCCTCGCTCGTCTTGAAGTATTTGAACGGGCTGGGTTTGGTCATGCTCGGACGCTACCCAGCCCCCTGCCGCGCCTCAAGCCAAGTTGCTCTGACAATGCCCAGCAAGAAACTCAACGCTTTGGCCTTCGACGAGATTTCGCTTCACTTGAACCCGTGTGTCCGCTCCTGAAACTAAGTGATGCGAAATTAGACAGGCACGTATTTCAATGAAAACGGTGCCCAGATGTTTCTCCAGGGGCGCGCCTCTTCCAGTTCATAGGCCAGTTCATATAGAAGTCGGTCTTGCCCTTCTGCAGCAATGAAGTGTGAACCTATCGGAATACCCAAGTCTGAACTCCAAGAGAGCGGTACGGACATGGCCGGGCATCCAGAGAAGTTGATTGGCGATGTGAATTTCAGACGCGCCGCAACATATTGAGACAACTCATCAGAAAACAATTCGTCAGGAGTATGCTCGTACAACGGGGGTACCACCACGGGTGCAACTGGTGCCAGAAGAACGTCAAATTGCTCAAAAATCCCGGCGAACACGGGCACCAAATTGTCGAGGAACGCACGGCCCTCCGCGATTTCTTCTGGCGAAATTTTTGCTGATGCCTCGATATTGGACGCCAGAAACCGCGTCAGCAGACCCGACTCCATGACCGATTTCCCAGTGGCCCCCTCGACTGCTGATTTGAGGGCGCCGAGCTTGCCACCAAAGAAATTTGAATAGGCGTCGGCCATTACATTTGCGTCGACGGGCCAGGGCGTTTCTTCCACTGCATGACCAAGGTTTTGCATCAGGAGCGCCACCTTGCGCTGAGACTCCAAAATCTCCGGCTCCGTTGTTATCAATTTACCATCGTCAACAACCAGTCCGACTTTCAGCCGTCGGCCAGACGGCCCTGAGACGAAGCCCACTGGCGGGAATGGATCACCTGACAGAGATTCCGTAAGAGAAAAAGCAAGTGCGCTGTCGCGGACCGTGCGGCTCAGCATTTGGTTTGTTTTTGCGACATCGTGAGTGCCGTTTGCTTCACCGGACCGCATACGCCTGCGGCTCGGTTTCATGCCGAAAATGCCAGTCGCTGAAGGTGGAAGCCGATTGGACCCTGCGCCGTCTGTTCCATGCGCCATCGGTACAACCCCGGCCGCAACCGCGACAGCAGATCCACCACTTGAAGAAAAAACCGAATAGTCCGGGTTCCACGGGTTTTTGGTGGCCCCGAAGACATCATTGTTTGTAATGATGAAACTTGCCAATTCAGGCACGTTTGTTTGGCCAAGTATGTTGAACCCAGCGGCTTCGACACCGTCAACATATTCTACGTTACGCTCTGGAACGTTATTCAACATGAACCGTGACCCGTCCGTACGGGGCAAACCACCGATGTCGATCATGTCCTTCATCAGGATTGGAACACCGGCGAAGGGAGCATCAAGCGGGATTGTGTCAGCCTTCAAGCGGGCTCGGTCGAAGGCCGAGTTTGTCATGAAATTCAGCGCTGGGTTCATGACTTCGATCCTGCGGATGAACGTCTCGACCAGTTCTGCTTGAGTAAATTCACGAGCGCGCAAACGCTCCGCGAGCCCCGTCGCATCTTCGTCGATCAGTTCATCCATGCGACGCGTTTGTGCGACCGCTGCAATTGGCCGCATACTAATAACAGACGCCGCGGCAGCGGACCCCTTTAAAAATGATCTACGAGTTTGTCCAACCATTGGGATCACTCCTTGCACTTTTGGCCGATCTTTCCCAAGAGGTTCGCGTCCGGCGTCATGGTGCCGTCAGCAACGCTCCCTTGCAACGCTTTTCGGGGTGGTGTCAGACCAATTCGAACCCGTCTCCACGAGGGCAGGATCGCTGTCCCTTATGACGCGCCGAGGCCGCGCCACTCGGCGAGAGCAGCGGCGCGGTTCTTCTTGAAATTTACCCTCGAGTAGAAGCTGCGCTCCGAG
>NZ_JAWQFN010000073.1:0-523 GCF_033436765.1 Defluviimonas sp. D31 | reverse complement strand
GCGGTCCCTGCTGTGCGAGGCCGCGACCGTCCTGCTCTGCCGGGTCCGATCTTGGAACTGGCTCAAGCGTTGGGGAATGGAGGTTGCCAAGCGACGGGGCGTCCGGCGGGCACAAATCGCGGTCGCGCGGCGTCTCGCGGTGATCCTGCACCGGCTCTGGATCGATGGAACGGAATTCCAGGCGACCCGAGCTGGCATTGGCGGTGCAACGGAAGCCTAACCGCTGAAGGAAGATGCGAATGAAGAAACAAATCTGACACGGGATCCGCGACGGCGGATGTGTCCGGCAGGACGCAGGGTGCGGTGACATCGTCGAACTCGTTGTTGCTTCCGAAAAAGACGCGGAAAACACGTTACCTTTGAGATTGATGCGCCGACCCTGTTCTGGTCCCAACTTGTGGCGGTCCCTGTTCAGGCAGGTGCACCGACCACGGAGCGAAGAGTGAACCCTGCCGGGACACAGATGCCAGCGCGGTCAAGCCGCCTGAAGGACTTCACATATGCAACCCGATTAGCGAAGACG
>NZ_JAWQFN010000072.1:0-529 GCF_033436765.1 Defluviimonas sp. D31 | reverse complement strand
CTCAGACCACGACGCAATCCTTCTTGGTATCGCTGGTCGGAAGCGTTTCTCGGTCTTGGCCACGATAGCCGGCGGTGAACGATCATCGCGGGCGTTGCGGTCAACTCGAGGGAAATCGGTAGACGCGACCGCGTTCCTCGGTCGTCTCCGAGATCACGTCGAGCCCTAGCTTCTTGCGCAGCGCGCCCGATATTGTACCGCGCACCGTGTGAGGCTACCAACCGTTAGCCTCGGAGATCTCGGCGACGGTCGCGCCACCCGGTACGGAAAGCATCTCGATCAGCCGGGCCTGTTTGGTTCCCGCACGCGGTGCGCTGGGCGTGGGCTCGGTGGCCACCGGGTAGCGCCGGTCCAGCCGGTTGCGGATCTCGGCCGGCGACAATCCGATGGCTGGCGGTGTCAGAGGAACCTGGCTTGCGGCGAGGCAGGGCGCCGACTAGCGTCGCTTGATGTCGAAACCTGGCCCGTTCAAATACTTCAAGACGAGCCGCGAGATCATCCGCCTGGCGGTGATGATGTACGTGCGCTT
>NZ_JAWQFN010000071.1:0-562 GCF_033436765.1 Defluviimonas sp. D31 | reverse complement strand
GGTTGTCGGCCATGACCATGTCGAAGCCAAGGTAATCCGATGTCTGGCCGGGCGTGATCTCGGACCTCATGGGCAGGCCCGCACCGTTGACGCGGAGGTGGATCTTGGTCGTGAAGCCACCACGAGAACGGCCGAAACCCTGTCGCGGAGTCCCCCTTTAGCGCCCGCTGCCTGATGATGGGCGCGGACCACGGTGCTGTCGATCATTTGCAGGGCGTGCGGAACAGCCCCGCTTTGGTTCAGGGCATCCAAGATGACTTCCCACAATCCTGCCAGCGTCCAGCGCCGGAACTGCCGATAAACGCTCGACCACTTGCCGAACTCTTCCGGTAGATCGCGCCACGGAGAGCCCGTTCGGGCGATCCAGAAAATCCCGTCCAGAACAAGACGATGGTTCGTGGGTTTGCGTCCATTCGGGGCGCGGACGGCAAAGATGAAGGGCTCAAAGAACGCCCACTCATCGTCCGACATCAGGTCTCGTGCCAAGCTGGTCTCCATCGCAGATACCAGCTTGAATCATGATCAGGCGTCCCTGTGAATCCCTTTTGTCAACAGGCCCTAG
>NZ_JAWQFN010000070.1:0-688 GCF_033436765.1 Defluviimonas sp. D31 | reverse complement strand
GGGCTCGAAGCTGACCTGCGGCGGCGCAGCATTGGGGGTCTACGGCACGGATCTGAGACCCGCCATTGACCGTTGGCCCTACAATCGGTGGTCAACGCGGCGTTGATGTGTGGGCCGGGAGGGATGGATGGAGGCTCAGATATGCCCAGAATCCAACTTCCCGCCGTGAAGCCAAAACGCAAGACCTGGAACAAGGGCCGCCTTATCGGCCAGAAACGCCCGCTACTGCCAAAGCAGGTGTGGGCCATACGGGCGCGGCTCGAACTCGGCGGCAACCTCCGCGACCTGGCACTCTTCTATCTCGCCATCGATAGCAAACTACGCGGGTGCGACCTCGTACAGCTGAGGGTCAGCGATCTTGTCGTTGGCGACGGCGTTCGCGAACGTGTCACGATCATTCAGAGCAAGACCAATCGGCCCGTCCAGTTCGAAGTTTCTGAAAACACACGAGAAACGATAGCTGCCTGGCTCGACCAACCCGAAATGTGGGGATGTCGGCACCTGTTCCCCAGTCGCTTCCACGCGTCACCGCACATCTCAACGCGGCAGTACGCCAAGTTGGTCCGCGATTGGGTGGCGGAAATTGGACTCGAACCGAGCGGATACGGAACGCATTCGCTCCGGCGGACGAAGGCGTCTGAGATTTACCGGAAGACCGGCAATCTCCGTGCGGTCCAACTTTTGCTTG
>NZ_JAWQFN010000007.1:0-225086 GCF_033436765.1 Defluviimonas sp. D31 | reverse complement strand
GTGCCGCCGGAGCCACCGGTGCCGCCACCCGTGCCACCGGAGCCACCTGTGCCGCCACCCGTGCCACCGGTGCCGCCATCGCCGCCCGTGCCACCGGAGCTACCTGTGCCGCCTGAGCCACCTGTGCCACCGGAGCCGCCCGTGCCACCTGTGCCGCCGGAGCCACCGGTGCCGCCACCCGTGCCACCGGAGCCACCTGTGCCACCTGTGCCGCCGCCCGTGCTGCCGGTGCTGCCCGTGCCACCAGTGCTTCCACCTGTGCCGCCCGTTCCACTAGAAGAGCGCACACGGTCGTCACGGCGGTCACCTTCGTCGGACGAGAAGACCGACGCCGTCGGTCCAGACGCCAGAACCGCCGCGACCGCTGGGCAGTTCTGGAGGGCGTACTCCAGAAGGGCCGGAAATTGAGGATGCCTCTGAAGGCGGTTCAGTTCGCTCCGAGTGAACTGGGTCCGCTCGCAATATTGCGAAAAAGCCACCTGCTCTGGGGCGGTAAGAACACTCTGAGCCGAGGCGGGTGTGGTCACAATCATTTGTGCGGTCAAAGCCGCTAACACATTCGTCACAAACATTAAGTTCTTCATTGCTCACCTCACGAACAACATTCTGACCGGACTTGGCGACCAGTTCGTCCAGTCGCCGATCCTGACTGTACCAAGGGTGCTCCCGCCTGCGGATGATGTCAAAAGGTGGGCGGTAATGCGGCGCTTTATGCCCATTTATAGTCACATTTATGCCAGTATTGGGGTCATCGTTTCGACAACCCTTACGCGACAGGTCGCGCTTCGTATCTGCCTTGACTTGATCTCGGCCCCTAGTCTAGGCGTGGTTTTCAGAACTTTGGCGGTGCAGGATTCCCACCGCGATCCATGCGGTTAGGCGGCCGGCATGACGAAGCCCACGCCTCTCGCTGCCGCACGACGACGTTGTCCAGCCATCGCACAGTCGTGGCGCCATGGTTCGAGCCCTTGGCGGGCCATGCGCCGGGAAAGCGCGGCTCGCTGCCGATCTGGCTGGACAAGCAGAATACCTGGCCCGCACCGCATGAGAGGCGGCCTTGGAAAAACGGTTTTGTCGGCCGCACGGGCCCGAATCGACCCCTGGACTCCGCGCGCCGACATGGCGGGGTGTGCCGCAAACGGTGCACCGGAGACCATGCCCGCAGCCGGTTCGAGGTGATGTTCCGCGGCCTCAAGGCATCAGGTCAGCGCATCACGGAGCGCAGGAGAATCAGCCCTTGACCACCGCGATTAGAGAACTTCATGGGACAGCATCTTCATCGTCGAGGCGATCCACCAGATGCCGGGACTGAACACGGTCGACGGTTGCGCGGTTACCTGGGCTTCCGCCTCATACGGATCGCTTCGGCGATGTATTTCCACGGATATCTCCGCGCATGGTCTCTTTCCGCCAGCAACCGGTCTCTTTCCGCCTCCAACCGGTCTTTTTCTGCCAGAAACTGGTCGCGGTCGTCTGAGGTTCTCATGAGGGCACGCTGGCTCTGCGCGAGCTGGTCAAGAAGTTGGAGTGCTATTTAGCTCGGGCGTCCGCTTCGTCCGCATACCGGGCGTTCCGCCTCGTCCCCCTCAGCCCGGCCTGCGCGCGATGAAGTCGATCAGCGCCGAGCGCCCCGAATGGCCCTTGCCCTCATCGACCTCGGCCTCGAAATCCTCGGCCCTCAGCACCTCCCAGCCCGCGAAGGCGTCGCGGAGAAGGTCGAGCGTGTACATGTTCGCGGCATCCGGCGGCCCGCCGGTGCCGTAGCCCACCTGGCGTGGCGCGTACCCGTGGAGGAGCAGCAGCCCACCCGGCCGCACCGCGCCCCTGATCCGCTCGAAGAGTGCGGCCCGTTCATCCGGCCCGACGAACTGGATGAAGATGCCCGCGACCACGTCATAGGCCGCCGACCAGTCCCAATCCTCGATCCCGGCGCGGTGGAACGCGACCGTGACGCCCCGTGCGGCCGCAAGTCGCTCCGCCTTGGCGAGCGCGTTGGGCGCCGGCTCGAACGCCGTGACGCGCATCCCCTGTTCCGCCAGCCAGACCGAGTTCCGCCCCTCGCCATCGGCGATCGAGAGCACCCGCTCCCCCGCCTTCAGGAAGGGCGCGGCGCGGAGCAGGAAATCCGCCGGCGCGGTGCCGAAAAGGTAGTCATCTCCCTGATATCGTTCGTTCCACATGGGCCCTCCTTGGTGGCTCTTCCGCCGCCACCCCCCATATTTCGCGCCCCGGCGCCCGTTTCGCAAGCCCGACCCCGCTTGCCCCGCCGCCGCCCGCATGGTCTAATCGCCCCCCAATCAAGACCGACAGAGCAGTCCTCATGGCCGACGACCTCCTCGCCGCACGGGCGGACGACTACAACGCCGATTCCATCGAAGTCCTCGAAGGGCTCGAACCGGTACGCAAGCGCCCCGGCATGTATATCGGCGGCACCGACGAACGCGCGCTGCACCACCTCGTCGCCGAGGTGCTCGACAACTCGATGGACGAGGCGGTGGCCGGCCACGCCAACCGGATTGAGGTCGAGCTCCACGCCGACTACGCAATCACCATCCGCGACAACGGCCGCGGCATCCCGATCGACCCGCATCCGAAGTTCCCCGGCAAGAGCGCTCTGGAGGTCATCCTCTGCACCCTCCACGCCGGCGGCAAGTTCTCCGGCAAGGCCTACCAGACCTCCGGCGGCCTCCACGGCGTCGGCGCCTCGGTCGTGAACGCGCTTTCCGATTCCATGGTCGTCGAGGTCGCGCGAAACAAGGAGCTCTTCGAACAGCGCTTCTCGCGCGGCATCCCGCTCGGCCCGGTGCAAAAGATCGGCGCCGCCCCGAACCGCCGCGGCACCACCGTCACCTTCCATGCCGACGAGGAGATCTTCGGCCACCACCGCTTCAAGCCCGCGCGGCTCTTCAAGATGGTACGCTCCAAGGCCTATCTCTTCTCCGGCGTCGAGATCCGCTGGAAGACCGCCATCGACGACGGCGAGACCCCGGCCGAGGCCACCTTCCACTTCCCCGGCGGCCTCGCCGACTATCTCCACGAGCAGATGAACGGCTCGACGACCTATGCCGACCGCCCCTTCGCCGGCAAGGTCGGCTTCCAGGAGAAGTACGGCGAGCCGGGCTCGGTCGAATGGGCGATCAACTGGACCCCGTCCCGCGACGGCTTCATCCAGTCCTACTGCAACACCGTGCCGACGCCCGAGGGCGGCACCCACGAGGCAGGTTTCTGGGCCGCGATCCTCAAGGGCATCCGCGCCTATGGCGAGCTCGTAAACAACAAGAAGGCCGCGCAGATCACCCGCGACGACCTCCTCACCGGGGGCTGCGCGCTGGTCAGCTGCTTCATCCGCGACCCCGCCTTCGTCGGGCAAACGAAGGACCGGCTCTCGACCGAGGCCGCCGCCAAGATGACCGAGGGCGCCGTCCGCGACCATTTCGACAACTGGCTCGCCGCCGACACCAAGTCGGCCGGCGCCATCCTCGACTTCCTCGTCCTGCGCGCCGAGGAGCGCCTCCGCCGCCGGCAGGAGAAGGAGACCGCGCGCAAGTCCGCCACCAAGAAGCTGCGCCTGCCCGGCAAGCTCGTCGACTGCTCCGCCACCAACCGCGAGGGCACCGAGCTCTTCATTGTCGAGGGCGACTCGGCCGGCGGCTCCGCCAAGATGGCGCGCGACCGCAAGACGCAAGCGCTTCTGCCCCTGCGCGGCAAGATCCTCAACGTCCTCGGCGCCGCCTCCTCGAAGCTCGGCACCAACCAGGAGATCTCCGACCTCACCCAGGCCCTCGGCTGCGGTCTCGGGACGAAGTTCAACGTCGACGACCTGCGCTACGACAAGGTCATCATCATGACCGACGCCGATGTCGACGGCGCCCATATCGCCTCGCTCCTGATGACCTTCTTCTTCACCCAGATGCGGCCGATGATCGACAAGGGCCACCTCTACCTCGCCTGCCCGCCGCTCTACCGGCTGACGCAAGGCGCGCGGCGCATCTACGTCGCCGACGATGCCGAGAAGGAACGGATGCTCGCCAAGGGCCTCGGCGGCAAGGGCAAGATCGACGTCCAGCGCTTCAAGGGCCTCGGCGAGATGGACGCCAAGGACCTGAAGGACACCACCATGAACCCCGCGACCCGGAAACTGATCCGGGTCTCGATCCACGACGAGGTGCCGGGCGAGACCGGCGACCTCGTCGAGCGGCTGATGGGCAAGAAGCCGGAACTGCGGTTCCAGTACATCAGCGAGAACGCGCGGTTCGTGGAGGAGTTGGATGTTTAAATCGGCTTTCCGGCCACAATCCAATCCTTCATGGCCGCAAGGAGTTCACTTGTAGGATACTCCTTGATTTCGTCTTCGCTAGCGCCCTCTGCAAGTTTCTTCTCGAAGTACCATTCCTGAAAGTCTGTGTAGGACTGAAGTATTTTTGTCGCACCGACCGGAGTCGCAGCCGCCTCGGAAACTAACCAATTTCGTACCTTGGCAACGGCCTTTTGGTAATCGCCGCCGTGCGCCTCAATATCACTTCCGGAAATGTCTGAAATCGCAGCCTGGAAACGATACCGCTTCTCCTCCAATATCAAGAACTTCTTCTCTTCGCGGCCATTCCCGTAGTACTGACGGCAGCCATAGTCGATGCCCAATTCAAACGGCATATTGAGACGAAAGTGCTCGCCCTTTCGTCTTGCCTGGCAACGGCTCAGATCGTGGATTGAGTATTTTGAGGCTTCGATCAGACCGCGGATTTTCTCCAGCCGATTTTCGCCGGCGTCGTTCCGCTCCGTCGCCAATCTTGGCGAGAAGCCAAGATAGACGATACAGAACATCATCGCCTGCAAAATCGGCTCATACTCCCCGTCAAACGGACAGTTGACGAAGACACTTTCTTCGAATGTTGGATCAGGCAAGCCTAACCTTTCGGAGGATGGGGATCCTTGCCAAAGGTGCTGCGCTCGCGAATACGTCCATCGCGACCATGTATGTAAAGCTCTGTCCCTTGATTTTTTGCTATCTCGCGAGCTTTTTCGATCGCTTCGCGTTGCGTCGAGTATGTGCCGGACGCGCGCTCTGCGCCTGCGCGCCGCACACTCCATTTTCCACCATTAGGTACGACGTGTTGCCCTTTGGACGCCATCTCATGCACCCTTCTCTTCCCTCGAATAACTTAGGCTAGCTCGGCACAGAATCCAAGAGCAAGCATAGGGTTAGTGGTCCTGCGAAGTAGCGCGTGTTCTGTCACACAGCGTACGCGCCGCCAACTACAAACAACGCCTTCAGGTTATCGCTTCGCCGCCCCCTCTTGCCCGATTTGTCCCGCGACAAATCGGGCCGCGCCTGCCTGCCCCCGGCAGGCNTCACACAGCGTACGCGCCGCCAACTACAAACAACGCCTTCAGGTTATCGCTTCGCCGCCCCCTCTTGCCCGATTTGTCCCGCGACAAATCGGGCCGCGCCTGCCTGCCCCCGGCAGGCGCGTTACCGCGCCTACCCAGGCAGCCGCGCCCCGATTTCCGACCGGCAGCCCAAGCCGATCCCCCCTTGGCCTCCGCCTCGCGGCTCCGGCCAATCGGACCGGGGAAAGGTCCACCGGACCTTTCCCTTCCGGTCCTCCGGCGCTCGACAGGTGGCGGCGGCGCAGGTCCCGGCAGGCGCGCTGACCCGCGCGCTCCCTGACCGTCCGATGCGGCATCAGGCAGTGAACGGGCAGAACGGGTCGCCTGCCGCCGCCGGACCGCGCGCCGCTGCCGGTGCGATTGGAAGCCGTGCCGGGTCTGCAAGCCGCCGTTCCCACCTCACCCGCGCGGCGGGTCGCGCATGTCAGGCGGCGAGCAGGCCGCCGGGTGCAAGGCATTTGCACGCAAGACCTCCTTCGTGGTGCGTTTGCGGTCAGGAGGTGTTGCCGCGCAAGATCTCGACGCCGAGGTCGCGAAGGGCAGGGGCCATTCGGGGGGCTTGGCGCTGGTCGATGTCGTTGTTCAGGCCCGTCTGAGCGGCGGAAGGGGATGGCCTTGCCGCGCCGGCCTGCTAGGCTCGGACGACGGGGGAGGCCACGAGCGGGAGCGGCTATCATGAAGACGGACGCGGTCATCGATCACATCACTGGCTGGCTTTCGGACTACTGCGCGAAGGCGGGGACGAGCGGCTTCGTCGTGGGGGTCTCGGGCGGGATCGATTCCGCTGTCTCCTCGGCGCTCGCGGCGCGGACCGGCTTGCCGACGCTGGTGGTCGAGATGCCGATTCATCAGGGACCCGAGCAGGTCAGCCGGGCGCGCGAGCATATCGCGGCGCTGAAGGCGCGCCATGCGGACGTCGCCGGACAGGAGGTCGAACTGACGCCGGTCTTCGACAGCCTCGTCGACGCCTTGCCGGGCGAGCCCGTGAGGGCGTCGCGCGAGATGGCGCTGGTGAACACGAGGGCGCGGCTCAGGATGACCACGCTTTACTACCTCGCGGGGCTCCACGGTCGGCTCGTCGTCGGCACCGGCAACAAGGTCGAGGATTTCGGCATCGGCTTCTTCACCAAGTACGGCGATGGCGGCGTCGATCTGAGCCCGATCGCCGATCTCACCAAGAGCGAGGTCTACGAGATCGGCCGCGCGCTCGGCGTGGGCGAGGCGATCCTCAAGGCGCCGCCGACGGACGGGCTCTGGGGCGACAGCCGCACCGACGAGGACCAGATCGGCGCGAGCTATCCCGAACTCGAATGGGCGATGGCCTTCGAGGGCGACGCGGGCGCGCTGACGGGGCGGCAGGCCGAGGTGCTGGCGATCTACCGGCGGCTGAACGCCGCCAACCGGCACAAGATGGTGCCGATCCCGGTCTGCGAGATTCCGGAGGCGCTGCGCTAGGCGGCGGGCCCGGCGCTCGCTGGCGTTGCCGGTGTCCGAAACGTTTCAGCTTCGCGATCCGTGCCGCGGCCGTGCCTCGCGGTTCGCCCCGCGCTAGGGCGCAAGCTGGGTGAGGTGTGCGATGATGGCGACGCGCGCGGCGCGATCGGGCTGGCCACCGCGGGTCATGGCGGTTCCGGGAACGACGTTGAGAGGATCGGCGAGGAAGACATTGAGCTCCTCGGGGGTCCAACGGCCCGTCTGCACCCGCATCGCCGCGGAATACGGATAGCCTTCGAGCGACGCCTTGGCCCGGCCGACGACGCCGGCGAGGTTGGGGCTGAGATGCTGGCTCGCGCCGACCTCACCGGGCGTCATGCCGTGACACCCGCCACATTCGAACGCCAGCACGCGTCCTTCCTCGGGGTCGGCCGCGTCGAGTTCGCCGGGCTTCAGGGCCTCCACAGGCGCCGGGCCCGCGCCCCTTTCCTGCAGGAACGCGACCATCTCGGTTCGTTCCTTCAGCGCGGCAAAATGGATCGCGGGCCAGCCAAAGCGCACCGTGCCCGCGTTCACGTCCGCGCCGTGGTCGAGCAGCACGCGGGCGGATTCGATCGCTCCGCGCTCGGCCGCATGGTGGAGCGGCATTGTCCCGTCCTCGCCGCCCGGCAGGTTCGGATCGGCCCCGGCAGCCAGCAGGGCCGCGACGATCCCGGCGTGGTTGTTGCGGGCGGCAATCCCGAGCGCCGTGCCGAAATCCGTGGCGGAGCCGGGCCGAGCCCCCACGGACAACAGGTGGTTCACGGCCTCCTCCTGTCCGCGCTGGGCCGCGAAGTAGAGCGGTTTGACCAGCGTGTCCGGGTCGGGGGCGGAGCCTTCAGGCAGGGCCGCCCTCAGGGCCGGCATGTCGCCGGAGGTGGCCAGCGACACCAGATCCTGCGCCGCGGCCACGGTGGGCAAGAGGATGGCAAGGCAGATCAGGCGAAGGTGCGAGAAGAGGCGCATTTGCATCCTTGCGTCCTCCTTTCAGTAGTGAATGGCATAGGGTAGCACGACGGCCGTCTCGAACCAAAACAGGGTCCAACCGTCGCATGACCGTGCCTGTCGGGGCCCGAAGCCGCCCTTGGAAGCCCCTGGCCGGGGGCGCTGGCCTCAGGCCGGTTCCGCCAGCCGCCGCTCCCACATCTCCTTGAAGGCGGGGCGGGCATGGCACCGGGCAAGCCAGGCCGCGATGGCGGGATAGGCGGGGATCAGGTCCGGCTCGGACTGGGCGTAGCGCAGGATCTCGGCCATGTTGATGTCGGCGACGGAGAAGCGGCCGCCGACCATGTTCCCGTGTTCCCGCAAATGCGAGTCGAGCACACCAAGCGGGCGGCGCAGTCGCGCCGTCTCGGCCGCGATCTCTGCCTCGCCCTCGGGCGTCTTCGCGCGGCCCTCGGCATGGGCGTACATGATCGCGAGCGCATGGGCCTCGATCGCGGTCGCGCCGTAGAGCGCCCATTGCTCCATGAGCGCGTTTTCGCGCGCGTCCGCGGGCGCGAGCGGCCCGCCGGCCTTGCGGGCGATGTAGAGGTTCATCGCGAGCGATTCCGAGAGGACGAAATCGCCGTCCTTCAGGACCGGAACCGCGCCAGCCGGGCTGATCGAGAGGAAACCCGGCGAGAGCGTGTTGAAGGGCGCGTCCTCCGCCTCGGGGTCGGGCAGCCGGTAGCCCTGGATCACCGGGACGTGCTCGAACTCCATGTCGAGCTCCTCCAGAAGCCAGAAGTTGCGCGAGGCGCGGCTGCGATAGACGCCGTAGATTGTCAGCATGGTTCCCTCCGCGATCGGTATCCCCCTATCGCTAACGCGAAGCGCGCGCGCGCGGTAGTCCCTTCCACAGCGGCGCCAAAGCCCGAACGGCGACTGATGCAGGCCGAATTTGATGCGAATCAAGGTCGGCGCACCGTTTTTCGGGCAGAATCCGGCCACCGGACATGGAGGAGGATAGAGCTATGGCAGATCGGTCTTCGGACGCGACGGAGTTGGCGGTGGAGACCGTGGATGAGGTGACGCCGGAAGTCACCGAGGCGGCCCTGGAGGCGGTGCTGCCCGGCCCGAAACCCGACGCTACGGAGGATGCCGGTGCCGCGCTCCCCGACGTGAAGCCGAACGGCGCGGAGGGTCCCGTAACCCGGCGCGGGCCGAGGATCTTCCCTGTCGTGGATGCCGATGCGATCCGCCAGGCCTTCGAGAGTGGCCGCTACCCCTATTCCCGCAGGATGGCCCGCAAGACCTACGAGGCCGAGAAGGCGCGGCTTCAGGCCGAACTGCTCAAGGTGCAGAAATGGGCGCAGGAAACCGGGCAGAAATTCGTGATCCTGTTCGAGGGCCGCGACGCGGCCGGCAAGGGCGGTACGATCAAGCGCTTCATGGAGCATCTCAATCCCCGCTTCGCACGGGTCGTGGCCCTCAACAAGCCCTCGGACAACGAGAAGGGCCAGTGGTTCTTCCAGCGTTACGTCGAGCATCTGCCGACCGCCGGCGAAATGGTCTTCTACGACCGCTCCTGGTACAACCGCGCCGGGGTCGAGCGGGTGATGGGGTTCTGCTCCCCGACCGAATATCTCGAATTCATGCGGCAGGCGCCGGAACTTGAGCGGATGCTCGTGCGCTCGGGGATCCGGCTCTACAAGTACTGGTTCTCGGTCACCCGGACCGAACAGCGCAACCGCTTCAAGAGCCGCGAGACCGATCCCCTGAAGCGCTGGAAGCTGTCGCCGATCGACATGGCGTCCTTGGGCAAATGGGACGACTATACCGAGGCGAAGGAGGCGATGTTCTTCTACACCGACACCGCCGACGCGCCCTGGACGATCGTGAAGTCGAACGACAAGAAACGGGCGCGGCTGAACTGCATGCGCCATTTCCTCGCCTCGCTCGATTATCCCGACAAGGATCCCGAAGTGGCCCAAGTGCCCGACCCGCTCATCGTCGGCCGCGCAAGCCATGTCGTGCGCGGTTCCGAGCACATTCTCGGCGCCGCGCTGCATCCGGACCTGCGCCGGACCGCGAACACGGCTGACCAGTCGTTGGGCGCGCCGCCGGACGCCTGAGGCACCGTCCCCGGCCGGGGCATGCCAGGGCCGCATGGCCGCTTTGACCGGGCTTGCGGAAAGTGGGTATTCCCATTTCCGGCCAGATGTCCCATCTTTATTCTGCGTTGCAGCATTGCATGCGCAGAAACGGATGTGACCGATGCCCGGACCCGCGTCATCCGGCCTTGTCCTGACCGTCAAACCGCCAGGTGATCCGGACTGGCGCGAGCGGCTTGCCGTTCATCTCCTGCGACTCGACCAGGAATCCCGGCTCCACAGGTTTCTCGCATGGTCGTCGGACGCGGCCGTGGCGCGGTATGCCGCGACTACCGGCCCCACGGTCATCGTCGACGCCGCCCGCGGCCACCAGCTTTGCGGCATCGCCGAGGTCCATATCCGCGCGGGCCGTCGGCCGGTTGCCGAGATCGCGCTCTCGGTCGAGGAGGAGAACCGCCGGGCCGGCATCGGGGCGGCGCTCTTTGAGAAGGCACTGAGGGAAAGCCGGCTGCGCGGGGTCTGGGAAATCTGGATCGTTTATCTCAAGACCAACGAGGCGATCCGCAGGATTTCCGAACGCGCCGGTTTCCGGCGGATTCCGGACCACGATCCGAGTGCTGTTCAGGCGCTTGTCGGCCGCCCCCCGGTTCCCGATGAGTTGTGCCTGCCGGGCGCGCCCGCGCGGATCTGACGGGGCGGGGCTGGACCTCGCCCGGCCGCGGGCGTAAGGCTCGCGGATGACTGGGCGGGGAACATTCGGCGCGCATGGGCGGGCGCTTATCGCGTTGGGGCTGCCGCTCGTCGGCTCGAACCTCGCGCAGATGGCGCTTCACGTCACCGACACGGTGATGATGGGCTGGTACGGCGTGACCGAGCTTGCCGCCGTCGTCCTCGGCGCGTCGTCCTTCTTCATCCTGTTCATCCTCGGCGCGGGTTTCGCGCAAGCGGTGATGCCGATGGTGGCGGCGGCGCTCGGGCGCGGCGACGAGACCCAGGTGCGCCGCGACACACGGATGGGGCTGTGGCTCTCGGCGCTCTTCGGCATCGCGGTCCTGCCGGTCATGTGGTGGTCGGGGCCGATCCTCAGGGCGCTGGGCCAGAACGACACCGTGGCGGCGCTGGCGCAGGATTACCTCCGGATCGCCGGCCTCGGCATGATCCCGGCGCTGCTCGTCGCCGCTCTGAGAAGCTTCCTGTCGGCGCTCGAACGGGCCGGAATCGTGCTCTGGGCGACGGTTGCGGGCGTGGTGCTCAACGCGGGCCTCAACTGGATGTTTATCTTCGGCAACTGGGGCGCGCCCGAACTCGGCATCCGCGGCGCGGCCATAGCCTCGGTGGGAACACAGACGCTCACGCTGGTGGTGATGGGCGTCTATGCGGCGGCCCATCCGGCAACGCGCCGGTTCCAGCTTTTGCAAAGGTTCTGGCGGCCCGACTGGCCGGCCTTCGTTCAGGTCTACCGGCTCGGCTGGCCGATCGGGCTGACCGGGCTCTTCGAGGGCGGGCTCTTCGTCGCGGCCTCGCTTATGATGGGCTGGATCGGCACGATGGAACTGGCCGCCCACGGGATCGCGCAGGAGATCGCGGCGGTCACCTTCATGGTCCATCTCGGCCTCTCGAACGCGGCGACGGTGCGTGCCGGGCGGGCGCTTGGTCGGGACGACGGGCCGGGGCTGAGGGACGGCGCGCTGGCCGCGATCGCGATGTCGCTGGTCTTTGCGTCGCTGGTGGTCGTGCTGTTCCTGGCGCTGCCGGAGCCGCTGATCCGGGCTTTCCTTGATCCCTCTGAGCCGCAGGCCGGGGCGATCGTCGCCTATGCCACGGCGCTTCTGGCGGTTGCCGCGCTCTTCCAGCTGGCGGACGCCGCGCAGGTCATGGCGCTCGGCCTTCTGCGCGGGGTGCAGGACACGCGGGTGCCGATGCTGATAGCCTCGGTCAGCTATTGGCTGATCGGCATTCCGGCGAGCTACGTTCTGGCCTTCCCGCTGGGGCTCGGCGGGGTCGGGCTCTGGCTCGGGCTTGTCGTCGGGCTCGCGGTCGCGGCGGCGCTCCTGATGGCGCGGTTCTGGCGCCGCTGGGGCGGCCGCCCGACGGCGGCCGCCTGACGGAGACGCCCTCAGCCGTCGTTTCGCGCCGGCCGCGCCTCGGCCTGCGCCAGCCGGTCCGACTTCTTGCGCACGAGGACCGAGCGCAGGTCGTGCATCGCGAGCAGGAGCGCGTCCGTCACCGCGTCGAGCTGGTCGGCGCTCGCCTTCGACTGCGCCCATTGCGCGGTGAGGTTGAGATGGTCGATCGCGCGGTGGATGTCGTCGATGTCGCGCCGGGCGAGAAGCTCCTGGCGCGACGCAAGCCAGTCGCGGATCGCCGCCATGTCGGTCTCGGAGAGCTTGCGATCGCCCTGCGGCTTGATCTCGCCGTTCTTGACGTTGACGACGGCGATCTGCTCCATCTCGATCCGCCGCTGGCGGTTTTCCTTGTCGACCCGGAACACCGCCGCGCCGTTGTCCTTGATGCGGAAGTAGAGGTCCGGCAGAACGCCCGGCATATCGGTTCCTCAGCGCAAGCCGGCGCAGAACGCCTGAATCCGGCGGCAGGCCTCTTCGAGCGCCGCGTCGGAGGTAGCGTAGCTGACGCGGAAGTTGGGCGAAAGACCGAAGGCCGCGCCGAAGACCACGGCGACGCCGGTTTCCTCCAGCAGTGCCGTGGCGAAGGCCTCGTCGTCGGTGATCGCGGCCCCTCCGGCCGAGGTCTTGCCGATGCAGCCCGAGATGTCGGGATAGACGTAGAAGGCGCCCTCGGGGCGCGGGCAGGTGACGCCCTTGGCCTGGTTCAGCATCGACACGACGAGATCGCGGCGGCGCTGGAAGGTGGTCTTGTTCTCGGCGAGGAAGTCCTGCGGCCCGTTCAGCGCCTCGACCGCGGCATATTGCGCGACCGAGCAGGGGTTCGAGGTCGATTGCGACTGGATCGTGCACATCGCCTTGATGAGTTCCACCGGTCCGGCCGCGTAGCCGATCCGCCAGCCGGTCATCGCATAGGCCTTCGAGACGCCGTTGCAGGTGAGCGTGCGGGCGTAGAGGCCCGGCTCGACCTCGGCCGGGGTGACGAAGCGGAAGTCGTCGAAGACGAGGTGTTCGTACATGTCGTCCGACATCACCCAGACATGGGGATGGCGCATCAGAACGTCGGTCAGGGCCTTGAGTTCGCTCTGCGAATAGCCCGCGCCGGTCGGGTTCGACGGCGAGTTGAAGATGAACCACTTGGTCCTGGGCGTGATCGCCGCTTCGAGTTTCTCGGGCGTGAGCTTGAAATTGCTCTCGATCCCGGCGGTCACCGTCACCGGCGTGCCGCCGGCGAGGAGAACCATGTCGGGATAGGAGACCCAGTAGGGCGCGGGGATGATCACCTCGTCGCCGGGATTGAGAGTGGCCACGAGCGCGTTGTAGAGCACCTGCTTGCCGCCGGTGCCGACCGTCACCTGCGCCGGCGTGTAGTCCAACCCGTTCTCGCGCTTGAACTTGGCGCAGATCGCCGCCTTCAGTTCGGGGATGCCGTCGACCGCGGTGTACTTGGTCTTGCCCTCGTCGATCGCCCGCTTGGCGGCGGCCTTGATGTTCTCGGGCGTGTCGAAATCGGGCTCCCCCGCACCGAGGCCGATCACGTCGCGTCCCTCGGCCTTCAGATCGCGCGCCTTGTTCGTCACCGCGATGGTGGGCGACGGTTTGACGCGGGCCAGGGTGTCGGAAATGAACGGCATGGGGGGACTCCGGTTTGTAATTGCCGGCTGCATGTCATAGATTGCGGCTCCGTTCACCACAAGCGACTTTAGAAGGACAGGCGATGACCACCGACACGCTCGAGAAATCCGCAGACGCCAACGGGAAATGGTTCAGCAACGACGCCGCCACCTTCGGCGACCGTCTTGCCGCCGCGCGCGAGGCCTCCGGCCTCAGCCAGGCCGACCTCGCCCAGCGGCTGGGCGTGAAGACCCGTGTCATCGAACACTGGGAGGCCGATGCCAAGGAGCCGCGCGCCAACCGGCTGCAGATGCTCGCCGGCATGCTCGGCGTGTCGCTGATGTGGCTCCTAACCGGCGAAGGCGACGGCGTCGAGGCGCCGGGAGAGGCGGAGACCGAGGCCGCCCAGGTCAAGGGCGTGCTGGCGGAGATCCGCGAGCTTCGTGCCGCGATGAGCGCCATGACCGGGCGGCTTGGTCGGCTTGAGAAGAAGCTGCGCCAGGGCGCGGCCGGAAAGGCCGCGTGAGCGAGACGCCCGAAGCCCGCCTGAAGCGCATGGCGATGCGCTCCTGGCGGCGTGGCACCAAGGAGATGGACCTGGTCCTCGGCCCCTATGCCGATGCCCATCTCGCGGCGATGCCCGACGGGCGACTGGCGCTCTACGACGCGCTCTTGGCCGAGAACGACCAGGACATCTACCCCTGGATCACCGGCGCCGCCCCGGCGCCGGAGCGGTTCGCGGGGCTGATCGCCGAGATCGCTGCCTTCGCCCGCGGTCCGCGGGTGCGGGGGTGAGGCGGGCCGTGAAGCCTTAACTGAAATTTTGCCGTTTCCGCTCAATCTGCCGCCAAGCGCAGACAACGGCGGAGATCAAGATGACGCTTCACGCGACGGTTGAAGATCGGCCCCGTCAGGGGCCGACCGCGGATTACCTGGAGACCCTCGGTCTCATCGAACGGCTGCACCGGCTGCTGCTCGACGTGATCAAGGACGAGTTCGAGCGCCTCGGCATCCTGGAGGTCAACGCGGTGCAGGCGCTCTTGCTGTTCAACATCGGTGAGCACGAGGTGACGGCGGGCGAGCTGAAGAGCCGCGGCTATTACCAGGGCTCGAATGTCAGCTACAACCTGAAGAAGCTGGTCGAGGCCGGCTACATGCACCACGAACGCTGCGAGATCGACCGCCGCTCGGTGCGGGTGCGCCTCACGGACAAGGGGCAGGCCGTGCGCGACGCGGTGGCCGGCCTCTTCGCGCGCCATGCGGAGCTGCTGGAGGCGCGCAGCGTGATGGGCATCAGGAGCGCCGAGGAGGTGAATGCGCTGCTGCGGCGGGTGGAGCGGTTCTGGATCGATCAGATCCGCTACATCTACTGACAGGGGCTTGGCCGGCGCTTGCGTCTGGTTGACGGGAGCCGTTGTGGCAGGTCGACGGCCGGGCTGCCCCGTCGGCGGGGTGTGGCGAGCGCTGGGCGCGGGCCTGCCGCGCGCCATGTGCCTGACGGTGAGCCGGTTCCGGGTTGCCGCCCCGTCGCCGCTTTCAACCTGAAAGCCGCGCCGTGCGCCGTCAGCCGAAGCGCCGCGGGCTTCGACCAGAGCGCCGCGCCGTCTGTCGTCGGTCGAGGCGCCGCCGGCCTTGACCAGAGTGCCACGCCGTCCGCCGTCCGTCGAACCGCTGCCTGCCGTCCGTCGAATCGCTGCCGGTCTCGGCTATAACGCGGTGCTGCCGGCCGTCATCGGCTTCGGGCGGAGCGCCGGGCGGCGTCGGCGGCGCCGATCCTGAGGCCCGAGAGTTCCTTCACGAGCTTGCGCTCCATCGCGGCCTGGAAGTCGTCGAAGCCGAGCGCGGTCTCGACGAAGGCATCCGGGCCGCGGATCACCTCCGTGGCGAACCAGGAGGTGAGCTCGGCAATGCCGGGCTCGCCGCCCTCGTCGGAATGGACCCCGATCACCAGCGCGTTGACGGTCGCCGGCGGCATCCGCTCCGGCAGGCGCAGGTCGCGCGGCTGCATCCCGGAATTGTTGAGCCCGTCGCCGGTCAGGTCGAGCACCGCCCGCCAGCAGTCCGGGCGCTGGGCGAGCAGGCGGTCGCCATAGGCCAGCGCCGCGCCGACGCCGGTGGCGGGGGAGCGCGGGACGCGGTTCGTCGCCGCGATCGTCGCCGCGACGGACTCCAGCGTGGCGGCATCGCGGATCTCGGTCCAGGGCAGGATCAACCGCTGGTCGGCGCTGCCCGACCAGTCGTAGACCGCAAGCGCGACCGGGGTTTCGGGGGCCTCGAGCAGAAGTGCCCGCACCGGCGCGGCACGGAGCGCGGCGGCGAGGCCGCGGACCTGGAGCAGGAATTCCCGCGCGTCGACCGAGCCCGAGACGTCGAGGCCGATCGCCAGCGCCTGGCGACATCCCGCCTCGGCCGCGGGCGGCGGGCTGCAGAGAAGGGCGAGGGCGAGCGCGCGGATCACCGGTCAGCCTCCGGCGTCCGGTCGCGGGTGGCCGAGCGTCATGGCGATCTCTGGCGCGCCAAGCTCGCGTTCGAGCTTGCGCCGCATCGCCGGCTCGAAGTCGTGAAAGTCGTCCGCGGCCTCGACGAAGGCACCGGGGCCATGCAGCACCTCGTCGCGGTAATACGCCACGATGTCGGGTTCGGCGCCGAGGATGGCGAGGCCGTTGACGGTGACGCCGTCGAACGGAAACTCGCGATAGGCGGTTCGGGGCGGGTAGCTGTGGTTGTTCCTGCCGTCGCCCGAGATGTCGAGCGTCTGGCGCGCGCAGTCCGGCGCGCGGCGCAGGAGGATCGAGCCGAAGCCGAGCGCCTGGCCGAGTGCCGTGGGATAAATCGTGTCGCCGTAGGGGGCGGTGACGATCCTGTCGGCGGCCCGCACGAGATCCGCGCGGGTCCGGGCCGGCGTCCAGTCGACGAGAACCCGCTCGGGGCGCCTCGCGCTCCATTCGTAGACGGCGATCGCCACCCAGTAGTCGCCGGAGGCGAAGAACAGGCGCTCGACCGAGGGCGAGAGCAGCGCCCGCGCCAGTCCCTCGCGCTGAAGCCGGTATTCGCCGGCGTCGATCGAGGCGGAAATGTCGAGGCCGAGCGCGAGGCCGAGCCGGCAGCCCGCGTCTGCCGGGACGGACGATCCGGCCAGCGCGAGCGCCGCGGCGATCGTTGCCTGTGCCTTCATCGCGGTCCTCCTTTCACGGCCATCCATGACGCGCGTTCATGGCGCTCCGGACCCGGCCATGCCGATCACCGGGCCCTCGAGTTCGCGCAGGAGCTTGAGCCGCATCGCACGTTCGAAGTCGGCGAAGTCATTCGCTTCGATCACGAAAGCGCCCGGCCCCCGGATCAGGTCGCGCCGATAGTAGTTCGCCATCTCGCGGTCGCTGCCGCCGATGGCGAGCCCGTTCACGGTGATCTGCTCGAACGGAAAGGCGTCGTAGGCGTTGTCCGGGGGGAAGCCCTCGTTGTTGCGGCCGTCGCCGGAGACGTCGATCTTCCGGCTGTCGCACTCCGGACCCTCGCGGAACAGGCCGGAGGCGAAGCCGAGCGCGTAGCCGAGCGCGGTCGGCATGTCGTTGCGGCCGCGCTCGCTGGTGCCGATGGCCGTTGCTGCCGCCGCGAGATCGCCGGGCGTCTCGATCAGCCGCCAATCCAGCAACATGTCCTGCTGGTAGCGCCCGCTCCATTCGAAGGCGGCGAGCGCCACCGGCCGTCCGGGAAAGGCGAGAAAGGCCGCCTCGATCTCGGGTAAGCGCAGTACCCGCGCCAGGCCCTGGCGCTGCAGCCCGTCCTCGATCATGTCGACCGATGCCGAGACATCGAGCGCGAGCACGAGCGCGAGCCGGCAGCCCGCCTCGGCGGGCGCGGCGGCCAGCGCGGCCAGCGCGGCCAGCGCGAAAAGGACCGCCGCCCTCACCAATGTCCGCTGTTGCCCATGCTCGCCCAGGGCTCCTCGGGCGGCAGGGCCTTTCCGGCCTGTAAAAGCTCGATCGAGACGTTGTCGGGAGAGCGCACGAAGGCCATGTGCCCGTCGCGTGGCGGCCGGTTAATCGTCACCCCGTTGGCCTGCAGATGGGCGCAGAGCGCGTAGATGTCGTCGGTCTCGTAGGCGAGATGGCCGAAATGCCGGCTGTCGGAGGGCAGCCCCTCGTCGCCGTCCCAGTTCCAGGTCAGTTCCACCGGGCAGTCGGGCTGGCCGGGCGGCGCCATGAACACAAGCGTGAAACGCCCGCCCTCGTTGTCCCAGCGTCGGGTCTCTTCGAGCCCGAGCAGTCGGTAGAATGCCATCGATGCCTCCAAATCCTTCACCCGCACCATTGTATGGAGATATTTCAATGCCATGGACCCCTCCCGGACTGTTGTTCCAACAGCCTAGCAGCGCCCCCGTTGCTGGCCAAGCGCCGCGCGCGGCGGGCGGGGTGTGGCGTGTTTTTCGGCTGGCGCCTCTATCGTGGTTACGTCCTGATTGGACCATAGATATAGTGGTCACGATTCGAATGCGGAGGAGAGCGCCATGACCCTGACCCCCGAACAGCAGGCCGAGATCGACGAGGCCCGCGCCACCCAGCGTCCGACCCTGCGGGCCGTCGCTCCGGGCATGGAGCAGCATCTCTACATGGCTCATCACGTCCTCGACCACGGCCATGTCCGGGTCATCGACTACATGGGCGACGACAGCGCGATCACCCAGGCCGCGCGGGTGAGCTACGGCAAGGGCACCAAGCATGTCACGAACGACGAGGGGCTGATCCGCTATCTGATGCGGCACTGGCACTCTACCCCGTTCGAAATGTGCGAGGTCAAGTTCCACGTCAAGCTGCCGGTCTTCGTCGCCCGCCAGTGGATCCGCCACCGCACCGCCAACGTGAACGAGTATTCGGCGCGCTACTCGATCCTCGACCGCGAGTTCTATATCCCCGCGCCGGAGCATCTTGCCGCGCAGTCCACGGTGAACAATCAGGGCCGCGGAGAGCTACTGGAGGGCGAGGAGGCGCGGCGCGTCCTTGACCTTTTGCGCGAGGACGCGATGCGCAGCTACGACCATTACGAGGCGATGCTGAGCCAGGACGGCCAGAAGGGCCTCGCGCGCGAGCTGGCGCGGATGAACCTGCCGGCCAACGTCTATACCCAGTGGTACTGGAAGACCGACCTGCACAACCTCTTCCACTTCCTCCGGCTCAGGGCGGACGCGCACGCGCAATACGAGATCCGCGCTTATGCCGAAGTGATGTGCGGCATCGTCAAGGACTGGGTGCCCCTGGCCTATGGCGCGTTCCGCGACTACCGGATGGGGGGCGCCAATCTCTCGGCGAAGGGGGTCGAGGTTCTGAAACGCCGGCTCCGGGGCGAGACGGTGACGCAGGGCGACTCCGGCATGTCCGCAGGGGAATGGCGCGAATTCGAGGCGATCTGGGGGTAAGGCGCGGTCGCGCCTTCGCCCCGCGGCATCAGCATTGGAACGATCCGCGGACGGCGCCGGTCTCGAATGACCGATCGCGACCGGGAAGAAGGCGCGGGCGCTTGCCGCTCACTCCGCCAGCGCGGACTCCGCGGCGGGTTCAGCCTCCAGCGGACCGTCCGGCCATTGGACCGAGACGACGAAGGCCGCCGGTCCGGCAGTGGCGGCCAGCTTTGCCAGCGTCGGCGGCGTGTCGAAGATCAGATCCTCGACCGCGCGTCCGTCATGCGTGACACGGACCCTGATGAGGCGCACGCTCATTCTGCCGCCAGCATCAGGCGGATGCGCTCCCTCAGAGGTTTCCGGCGCATCGAGATCGACACGATATAGGCGCCCCCCCCGACACGGGCGCTGATCTCGCCGATGCTTGGTGTGACGTCGAAGAACTCCTCGCGCATCGTGGTGCCGTCGGTGGTCACGGTCACGCAGCAGCGCGAGATCGAGTTGAGCGCCCGGCGCCGCCCGGCGCGAGCGCTTTCGTTGAGCCTTCGGCCTGCCTCGGTCGACAGCCTGTCGATCAGTTGATTGCTTACGGTCATCTGCCCCCCTTGCACAGCACCTTTATGGTGGTGCCGCGTCGATGCTCGTGGTTTTCAGCCTCAGGAACTCGCACTCCGCACACAGTGCCTTTTCTGCTAAATCTTTACCAAATGTTGCGCAATAGAGACACATCTTTCCAGATATGGGATGCCGGACTCTTGCCGACGATGCTCGGAAATCCGCCGATCGGGCGAGATGACGGAGCGGAATGAGGCGGATATTCGCTGATGGCTTGCCCCGGAGCGCCAGCCTGGACTAACCGAGACCCGAGACCGAGCGAATCCGGGAGGCCCGCACAGATGATCCTTTATGGAATTGCCAGCTGCGACAGCTGCCGCAAGGCGCGGCGGGCGCTCGAATCAGCCGGCCATGCAGTCGTGTTCCATGACATCCGCGCCGAGCCGCTGAGTCCGGCGGAACGGGAACGGTTCGTCGCGGCCTTCGGAGACCGCCTGGTCAACCGCGCCTCGACGACCTGGCGGGCGCTCGACGAGGCAACGCGCGCGGCTCAGGCGGCAGAGCTCATCGCGGCGCATCCGACCGTCATGAAGCGGCCGGTCATCGACGACGGCGCGACGCTGTACCTTGGCTGGGACAAGGACGCGCAGGCCGCGCTTCTTGCGTGAAAACGGCCCGCGTGGCGCGGGCCGCAGGTGTCACGGATGCCGTCTTTTCAGAGCAGCTTCAGGTCTGCCGCCGAAGCACGACCGTCGCGGCCCGCCTGCATCTCGTAGGCAACTTTCTGATTGTCCGCGAGGGTCTTCAGGCCCGCGCGCTCAACGGCGGAGATATGGACGAACACGTCCTTGCCGCCATCATCCGGGGCGATGAACCCGAACCCCTTGGTAGTATTGAACCATTTAACGGTGCCAGTGGCCATCCGTTCCTCCTCAGTCATTGTTCCCGGGCGCCATTGCCCAAGGCCGTGCAGCCAGGTCTTTCAAATCTTCCGGCTGCCCCGTGACGAGGGAGCGGTAGGAAAGTCTGCGGTCACGCCGAGGAAATGATGAGGTATTTCCACCAAAAATCAAGGCATTTGAGGAAGGTGCGGCTTCAACGGCGGTTGCGGGCCAGCAGGCGGTCGAGCGACAGCGGGCCGGCACCCATCAGGACCAATGGCAGGAGCAGTATGATCCAGAGCGCCCGCTGGTCGAGAATGAGCGCGTCCGGGGTCGCGTCGAACCAGCGGCCGAGATCGTCGCCGCCGACGCCGTGGCCGAGGATGTCGGTGAGGCTCTGGACGATGACGAAGCCGATCATTCCGAGGCTGGCGAGCCGAGTGAGGAGGCCGAGAACGATCAGGAGCGGCAGGAGCAGTTCGGCCCAGGTCCCGGCGAGCGTGACCGCCCAGTGAAAGGCGCCGAGCTGCGAGAAGTCGTAGCCCGCGGCCTCGACCGCCTTGGGAAAGATCTGGATATAGGCGCCGTCAGAGGGACTGAAGAGGCCGGCGAGCCCGTCGCCGAACTTGGTGCGGGCGGAGTTCCAATAATAGACGAGCAGGACGCCCGCGAAGACGAATCGCGCGAGCGTCGGCAGCATGGCCGGGGCAAGGCGGGACAGGGCGTTCGCGGTGCGGTCATAGGCTGCGATCATGCTGGCTCTCCTGTACCGATGGATACGATCGCCGATCCGCCGATCAGAAGGCCGAGCGTTGAGGTGAGGTCGAATTCACCGGCGGCGTCGAGCGCTTCGCCCACGCTCCGGCCCGCAATCAGCGCCTCGACGAAGGGGGCGGCGCCCGCGGGCAGGAGAAGCGGCTCGGGATCGAAATTGGGCCGGAGGATCACCACGTCCTCGGGCGTGGCCTGTTTCGGCGCGGCGCCGTCGCGGGCATTGGCGGCCCAGATTGCATGGATCGGCCAGCGCGAGCGGAGGGCCCGGACGGCCGGGGCGAGGCGGAGCCGGGCCGCGACGAAATCGTCCGGAGACAGTACCTGAAGCGCCTCGGCCGCGACCGGGGCGGCGTCGGCGGCGTGGTAGGACTGGCGGAGCGCGAGTTCGAGCCGGGCGATGTCGGGCAGGTAACCGAGATGGGCGACCGGCGGGAAGGTCTCGAGGAAGGCGGGCATCGCCGCGCCGTAGAACATCATCAGCGGCGAGGCCGGCGGATGGGCGCGCAGATGTTCGCGCGCCATCGCGGTGAAGAATTCCTCGCCGACGAGCTTGCGGATGACCGGGAAGGCCTGGCGCAGCGCCTCGGTCAGCGAGACGGTGACGTTGTTGCGGTATACGTCGAAGCGGCGCCCGGCGGGACGGCCGGCGGGGCCGGTGACGCCCTCCGGCGTGGGCCGGTCGGGATCCAGGAGGGCGGCGCGAAATTCCGATTGGCTCATGCCGGCACCCCGTCGAGGATGCGCGCGGCGCGGGCGGCTTCTTCGGCGAGCACCGGCCAGTCGGGGACGTCGTTGTCCCATTCGATCAGCGTCGGCTTCGCGCCACCCCTGGCGAGGGTCCGGGCATAGAGCTGCCAGACCGGGTCGACGACCTCGGAGCCATGCGCGTCGATGAGAAGCGGCGCACCGGCGTCGTCGGCATCCTCGTCATGGCCGCCGAGATGGATCTCGCCCACGAGGTCATGGGGAAAGCGGTCGATGTAGTCGCCGGGGTCGGTCTGCCGGTTGGTGCAGGAAACATAGACGTTGTTCACGTCGAGCAGCAGGCCGCAGCCCGTGCGCTTCGCGATCTCGGTCAGAAAGTCGATCTCGTCGAGATTGGTCTCGGTGAAATTCACATAGACCGAGGGGTTTTCGAGGAGCATCCGGCGGCCGACGTGATCCTGCACCTCGTCGATATGGGCGCAGACGCGGGCGAGCGTGGCCTCGGTATAGGGCAGCGGCAGGAGGTCGTTGAGGAATTCGGCGCCGTGGGTAGACCAGGCGAGATGTTCGGAGAAGCTCGCCGGGGCGAGCCAGCCGCAGAGCTGCTTCAGACGGGCGAGGTGGTCACGGTCGAGGGCGCCCTCGCCGCCGATCGAGAGGCCGACGCCGTGGACGGAAATCGGGAAGCGCTCGGCGAGGTGGCGGAGCTGCGCCAGGGGACGTCCACCGTCGCCCATGTAGTTTTCTGCATGGATTTCGAGCCATTCGACCGGGGTCGGGTTGGCGAGAATGTTGGAAAAGTGCTGGGGCTTGTAACCGACGCCGGGCCGGGCCGGAAGCCTGCGCTTGGCGGTTTGATCTAGCATGCCGTCCCCCGTTGGTCAGGACGGCATCCCCGGCCGGGCCGGGGATGCCGATCAGGATCGTCAGCCTTGCGGCAGGTCGCGGTCAAGCGCCTCGAGCGAGCCCATGCGGCCGTCGGGCAGTTCCATCGTGGCGCAGGTGCCGGCCGGGACGAGTTTCCAGGAGTTGCCCTGGTAGTCGACCTTCGAGGTGCCGGCGCAGGTCGTGCCCGGACCCGCGGCGCAGTCGTTCTGACCGGCGAGCGCCACGCCGAAACACTTCTCCTTGGCTTCCTGGGCCGCGGCCGGGGTGGCCATGTGCCCGGCGAGAGCGGCGGCGAGGCTGCCGGCGACGGCGAGGGTCTTCACGGAATGAGACATGGTTGTATCCCTTGTTGCGGTTGCTTGGATCGTCGTGTCGACAGGAGGGACCGTAGCCGCAGCTTCGGTCACAGACCACTCACGAAGGCGTGGCCCACAGGTGCGTGAAAAGCTGAAACATCAAGGCGCCCGGCCGGTTCGGCCGGAGCGCAGGCCCCGCCATTGTGGGCGGAGCCTGTCATAGGGCTTTTATTTCCGGGCGGGGCCATCGGGCGGCGTCGCGTCGCCGGCGAGGGCCGAGACGGCCTCGGCGAGGCTGGCGGTTTCGGTCCGGGTCTCGCCGAGACGGCGCATTGAAACAGTCCGCTCGGCGACTTCCTTCATGCCGACGGCGAGGATCACGGGAACCTTGCCGACCGAATGCTCGCGGACCTTGTAGTTGATCTTCTCGTTGCGGGTGTCGGCCTCGGCCCGAAGCCCGGCATCGCGGAGCGCAGCCACGACCTCGTGGACGTAGTCGTCGGCATCCGAGACGATCGAGGCGACGACGACCTGCCGGGGCGCGAGCCAGAACGGCAGCTTGCCGGCGTAGTTCTCGATCAGGATGCCGAGGAACCGCTCGAACGAGCCGAGGATCGCGCGGTGGAGCATGACCGGGCGATGCTTGGCGCCGTCCTCGCCGACATATTCCGCGCCGAGACGGACCGGCAGGTTGAAATCGGCCTGGAAGGTGCCGCACTGCCATTCCCGCCCGATCGCGTCGGTGAGCTTGAAGTCGAGCTTCGGCCCGTAGAAGGCGCCCTCGCCGGGATCGATGACATAGTCGTTGCGGACCTTCCGGACCGCGCTTTCTAGCGCCGCCTCGGCCTTGTCCCAGATCTCGTCACTGCCCACGCGGACCTCGGGCCTTGTCGAGAGCTTGATGTCGAACTTGGTGAAGCCGAGATCGGCGTAGACCGAGGACAGAAGGTCGATGAAGCCCGCGCATTCGGCCTCGATCTGGTCCTCGGTACAGAAGATGTGAGCGTCGTCCTGGACGAAGCCGCGCACCCGCATGAGGCCGTGCATCGAGCCCGAGCTCTCGTAGCGGTGGCAGGAGCCGAACTCGGCGAGGCGGAGCGGCAGGTCACGATAGGACTTGAGGCCCTGGTTGTAGACCTGGACGTGGCAGGGGCAGTTCATCGGCTTCAGCGCATTGATGCGCTTTTCCTTGGCGCCCTCCTCGTCGACCTCGACGATGAACATGTTCTCGCGGTAGGCCTCCCAGTGGCCCGAGCGTTCCCAGAGAACGCGGTCCACGACCTGCGGGGTCTTGATCTCCTTGTAGCCGGCGCGGTTGAGGCGGCGGCGCATGTAGTCCTGCAGCGCCGAGTAGACGGTCCAGCCGTTCGGGTGCCAGAACACCATGCCCGGCGCCTCTTCCTGCATGTGGAAGAGCTCCATCTCGCGCCCGAGCTTGCGGTGGTCGCGCTTGGCGGCCTCCTCGAGCATCGTCAGATGGGCCTTGAGGTCGTCGCGGTTCTTGAAGCCGACGCCGTAGATGCGCTGGAGCTGCTTCTTGGTGTGATCGCCGCGCCAGTAGGCGCCGGCGACGCTCATCAGCTTGAACGCGTCGGCCGGGAGCTGGCCGGTATGCTGGAGATGGGGGCCGCGGCAAAGGTCCTGCCAGTGGCCGTGCCAGTACATGCGCAGCGGCTCGTCGCCGGGGATCGCCTCGATCAGCTCGACCTTGAAGGGTTCGTTCTTGGCGACGTAGTGGGCGATGGCGCGGCTGCGCTCCCAGACCTCGGTCTTCACCGGGTCGCGTTCGGCGATGATGGCGCGCATTTCCTTCTCGATGGCGCCGAGATCCTCGGGCGTGAACGGCTCCTCGCGGTCGAAGTCGTAGTACCAGCCGTTCTCGACCACCGGGCCGATCGTGACCTTCACCTCGGGCCAGAGCTTCTGCACGGCGCGGGCCATGACATGGGCGAAGTCGTGGCGGATGAGTTCGAGCGCCTGGACGTCGTCCTTCATCGTGTGGATGGCGATCTGGCTGTCGGCCTCGATCGGCCACTGGAGATCCCAGTGCCGGCCGTCGACGCTTGCGGAGATCGCCGCCTTGGCGAGCGAGGGGGCGATCGACTGCGCCACTTCGGCGGCGGTCACGCCCTTCGCGTAATCGCGCTTGTTGCCATCGGGGAATGTCAGGGAAATCTGGGTCATCGGCCCATGCTCCTCGTCGGTTTGGCGCCCACGGAACGCCCGGTTGCGGGTTATGTGGCGCCTCTATTCCCAATCGGGGCGTGGAAGTCAACGGCCGGGGGTTCCACCCCCGGACCCCCGGGGGTATTTGAGGCAATGAAGAAGGAGGGGGTGTCCATGAGCGAGTTTCTGACGACACCGGAGGGGCGGAGGATCGCCTATGACCGGATCGGGGGCAGGGCGCCGGGCGTGGTGTTCCTCGGCGGGTTCAAGTCCGACAAGGAGGGCACCAAGGCGCTGGCGCTCGAGGCCTGGGCGAAGGCGGCGGGGCGGGCGTTTCTCCGGCTCGACTATTCCGGGCACGGGCAATCGTCGGGCGATTTCCTCGACGGCGCGATCGGCGACTGGTTCGAGGACGCGCGCGCGGCGATAACCGCCCTGACCGAGGGGCCGCAGGTGCTGGTCGGCTCGTCGATGGGGGGCTGGATCGCGCTTCTGATGGCGCGGGAGATGCCAGAGAAGGTCGCCGGCCTCGTGACAATCGCGGCGGCGCCGGACTTCACCGAGGACGGGATGTGGGGCGCGTTCAGCGAGGATCAGCGTCGCGAGCTGATGGAGACGGGCCGGGTCGCGCTGCCCTCGGACTATTCCGACGAGCCTTACATCATCACGAAGCGGCTGATCGAGGAGGGGCGCGGCCGGCTGGTGCTGCGGCGCCCGCTCGATCTGCCGTTCCCGGTCCGGATGTTGCAGGGGACGGAGGATGCCGACGTGCCGTTGGCGGTGGCGGTGCGGCTCGTCGAGCATGTGACGGGGCCGGATATCCGGCTTGTCGTGGTGAAGGGGGCGGACCACCGGTTCTCGACGCCCGACTGCCTGAAGCTGATCGAGCTGTCGGTTATGAAGGTGCTCGCGCGGCTGGAAGGCGGCGCCGGTTAGGCGCCGCCGGAAGGGTCAGACGGCGCGGATCTCCGCCTTGCCGGTGCGGCGCCGGCTCGGCAGGCCGGAGTTCTCGTCGAAGAAGTCGAGCACCAGCGGGCGGATGTTGTTGCGCCAGGACTTGCCGGCGAAGATGCCGTAATGGCCGGCGCCGGGTTCGATATGGAAGGCCTTCTTCGCATCGGGCAGGCCGGTACAGAGATCGAGCGCCGCGCGGCACTGGCCGGGGGCGGAGATGTCGTCCTCCTCGCCCTCGATCGTGTGGACCGCGACATCGGTGATTCGGCCGATGTCGACGCGCTGGCCGGCGACCGTGAAGATGTTCTGGGCGATCTCCCGCTTCTTGAAGACCCGCTCGACGGTGGAGAGATAGAACTCCGCCGTCATGTCCATGACCGAGAGATATTCGTCGTAGAAGCGGTTGTGGGCGTCGCGTTCCTTCGCCTCGCCCTTGGCGGCGCGCAGGATTTGGTCCGAGAAGGCCTTCGTGTGGCGGTCGAGATTCATCGAGATGAAGGAGGCGAGCTGCAGCAGGCCCGGATAGACCAGCCGCCCGGCGCCGGCATATTTGAAGCCGACGCGCTGGATCGCGAGGTGCTCGAGCTGGCCCATCGTCAGGCGGCGGCCGAAGTCGGTGACCTCGGTCGGGGCGGCGTCGGGGTCGATCGGGCCGCCGATCAGGGTGAGCGTGCGGGGCTGCGCCTTGGGCTCGGCCTCGGCGAGGTAGGCGGTCGCGGCAAGCGCGATCGGTGCCGGCTGGCAGACCGCGACGACATGGGTGTCTGGGCCGAGATGTCGCATGAAATCAACGAGGTAGAGGGTGTAGTCCTCGATGTCGAACTTGCCGGCGGAGACCGGGATGTCGCGCGCGTTGGTCCAGTCGGTGACGAAGACGTCGCAATCGGGCAGGAGGCTGAGAACGGTCGAGCGCAGGAGGGTCGCGTAGTGGCCCGACATCGGCGCCACGAGGAGCACGCGGCGCGGCATCGGGTCGCGGCCCATGACCTTGAACTGG
This sequence comes from Defluviimonas sp. D31, assembly GCF_033436765.1. Taxonomy (NCBI): domain Bacteria; kingdom Pseudomonadati; phylum Pseudomonadota; class Alphaproteobacteria; order Rhodobacterales; family Paracoccaceae; genus Albidovulum; species Defluviimonas sp. D31. Next base: position 197,842 of record NZ_JAWQFN010000007.1, on the reverse strand, counting down.
ATGAGGTCGCCGAAGGGACGGGAGACGACGGTATTGACCTCGACGAGATGGTCGCGGTCGTCGCTGCCGACCACGGTGCGGATGCCCCAGTCAGGCTTGATGACCATGCGCGCGAAGCTGCGCTCGGTGACGCGGCCCCAGGCGGAGAGCACTTTGAACATCGGATGCGGCACGAGCCCCCAGATCGGGTAGGAGGACATCGCTCGCGCGGAAGCGCCCAGCCACTCATTGGTGTTCCTGGTGCTTTCCATCAGGTCGTAAGAAAACATTCCCTTCATCGCGTCTCCTGTCCCGGTCATGCTGGCGATAACGCCGCTTTTCCTGCGCGCGCAGCAACGCTATGCTGCAGTGCAACAGAGTAGGGAGGAAAGGTTGACATGACAACTGAACTTGAGACCGCCCCTGAAAATCTTGAAAAACTCAGTGCAAATCTGGCACGGGTCGAGGAGCTGACGCAGCGCCTCATCCAGGCGATGGCGCAAAAGCGGATGCCCAATCCGGCGGTCGAGGCGCCCGGTCACAACCTTTTCGCCCATGCGGTGACGGCCTACTGGAAAGAGGCGCTGGAAAACCCCGGCAAGCTGATCGAGCAGCAGGCGTCGCTCTGGGGCAAGACGCTGAAGCACTATATAGACGCGCAAGCTGCGCTCGCCACCGGCAAGTTCACCGCGCCCGAGGATGCCGGGCCGACCGACCGGCGCTTCGCCAACCCGCTGTGGAAGACCCATCCCTATTTCAATTTCGTCAAGCAGCAGTATTTCCGCAACGTCGCGGCGATGGAGCAGGCGCTGGCGAATATCGACGATCTGGAGCCGCATGAGCGCAAGCGCGTCGAGCATTTCGCGCGCCAGATGATGGACATGATGGCGCCGACGAATTTTCTCGGCACCAATCCCGACGCGCTCGAACGCGCGGTGGAGACCGAGGGCGAGAGCCTGGTCAAGGGGCTCGAGAACCTCGTGCGCGATATCGAGGCGAACAAGGGCGATCTTCTGGTCCGGCTCGCCGACCCCGAGGCCTTCACGCTCGGCGAGAATGTCGCCGCGACCGAAGGCGCGGTGGTCTACCGCAACCGTATGATGGAGCTCATCCAGTACAAGGCGACGACCGAGACGGTCCACGCGACGCCGGTGGTGATCTTCCCACCCTGGATCAACAAGTTCTACATCATGGATCTCAAGCCCTCGAATTCGCTGATCAAGTATATCGTCGATCAGGGCTACACGCTCTTTGTCGTGAGCTGGAAGAACCCCGACACGAGTTATGCCGATGTCGGTCTCGACCAGTATGTCGAGGAGGGCTTCATCGCCGCGATCGAGGAAGCCAAGAAGATCACCGGCGAGAATCAGGTCAACGCGGTCGGCTACTGCATCGCCGGCACCACGCTGACCATGACCCAGGCGGTGCTCGCCAAGCGCGGCGACAAGTCGGTGAAGTCGGCCACCTTCTTCACGACGCTCACGGACTTCTCCGATCCGGGCGAGGTTTCGGTCTTCCTCGACGACGATTTCATCGACGGCATCGAGGGGCAGGTCGCAAAGGACGGCTATCTCGACAAGTATTTCATGTCGCGGACCTTCTCGTTCCTGCGCTCGAACGACCTCGTCTATGCGCCGGCGATCCGCAACTACATGATGGGTGAGGCGCCGCCCGCCTTCGACTTGCTCTACTGGAACGGCGACGGCACCAACCTGCCGGCGCGGATGGCGGTGGAGTACCTGCGCTGGATCTGTCAGCAGAATCAACTCGCCGACGGGACGATCAAGATCTGCGGCGAGAAGATCGGGCTCGCCGACGTCAAGATCCCGCTCTTTGCTGTCGCCTGCGAGACCGATCACATCGCGCCCTGGAAGGGGTCGTTCAACGGGATTCGCCAGTACGGGTCGAAGGATAAGACCTTCGTCGTCTCGCAGTCGGGCCATATCGCCGGGATCATCAACCCGCCCACCAAGGAAAAGTACGGCCACTACACCAACGAGGCAGAGATGGGCGAGGCCGACGCGTGGCTGAAAACGGCGACATTCCACAAGGGCAGCTGGTGGCCGCGCTGGGAAGGGTGGCTGAAGACGCGGTCGGGCAAGATGATCCCGGCACGCGATCTGGGCGATTCGAAGCATCCTGTTCTGGCTCCGGCCCCCGGAGCCTACGTGGCCGAGATCCCAACTGTCTGAAAGAAGGCCGTAAAAACTTTTTTTCTGCGCTGCAGCAAAAAATCTTGAAATGCTGCAACGCAGAACGTATCTTCCTTGCATAAGCAGAACGGGCATCCGCCCATGCCAGGAGATACTCAGATGCAGAAGACCCAGGACTTCACCAAAGTCATGCAGGACATGGCTTCGTCGCTTCCCTTCGACGCGAAAGCGTTCCAGGACACGTTCAAGACCTCGGCCGTGCTCGGTGAGAAAGTGACGAAAGTCGCGCTCGAAGCCGCCGAGAAGTCGAACGAGATCTCGTCCAAGTGGACCAAGGACACGCTCGCCAAGGTTGGCGCGCTCGCGAAGGTCAAGGACGAGCCGACCGACTATTCCAAAGCGATGACCGATTTCGCGTCCGCTGCTGCCGAGATGGCCGCCGAGAACCTCGCCGCCTTCGCCGAAGTCGCGAAGAAGGCCCAGATGGAAACCGTCGAGCTGATGCTCGCCGCCGGCAAGGACTTCTCCGAGGACGCGACCGCTGCGGTGAAAAAGGCCCAGGCCGAAGTCACGACCGCCGCGAAGAAGGCCGCGACTGCCGCGACCGCGAAGTAAGTCACGAGTGCGAGATTAACGGTCTCCTTACTCCTCCCTGTCGGTGAGACCGAAACTGGGCGGGCCTCGTGCCCGCCCTTTTCTTTTTCGCTCTTTTTGTTGTGTTTTCTGCTGCGCGGCCTAATCTCGCTGCAACGCCAAAAAAGACTATCTCGGGAGGATGGCCGATGGCCGACGACGCGAAGCCGCTGCTGATCAAACGCTATGCCAGCCGGCGGCTCTACAATACGGAGACGAGCGACTATGTGACGCTCGAAGACATCGCCGCCTTCATCCGCGAGGGGCGCGAGGTACAGATCGTCGATCTGAAATCCGGCTACGATCTGACGCGGCAGTATCTGCTGCAGATCATCGCCGAGCACGAAAGTCGCGGCGAGAGTGTGCTGCCGATCGAGGTGCTGACCGATCTCGTGCGCAGCTACACGACGAGCGCGCAGAGCGTGGTGCCGCAGTTTCTTGCTGCCTCGTTCGAGATGCTCCGTGAGGGCCAGTCGAAGATGCTGGAGAACCTCTCGACCTTTCCGAACCCGATGGCGTCGATGCCGGGCTTCGAGGCGCTGCAGCGTCAGCAGCAGGCCTTCCTGCGCTCGATGATGGGCGGCTTCACGCCCCCGGGCGAGACGGAGGCCAAGGGCGGCGCCTCGGACAAGCCGAAGCCCAAGGCGAAGGGCAAGGACGACGAAGACCTCGAGGCGATCAAGAAGCAGCTTTCGGAGCTGCAGGCGAAGCTCTCCAAGCTCTGACCTCGCGCCGGAAAAGGCCTCCGGCGGGGGTATTTCAGCAATGAAGAAGGATCAGGCGCGCCTGACCTCGTCGACCGCGGCGAGGAGGCCGTCGGCGATCACGTCCAGTTCGGCGCGGGTGAGCCGCGTCGGAAGGCGCACGTCGCAGGCCCGCATCAGCATCGCGCGGGTCTTCGGCAGCTCGGGCGGCGTGCCGAGGAACTGCCAGTTCCAGAAGGCGCGGGCATTGTCCTGCGAGAGCCCGAAGACCTGGACCGAGACGCCGCGGTGCAGGGCGGCGTCCTGAAAGGCGCGGGCCTCGTCATCACTGTCGAAGCCCCTCAAGTTGAACTGCAGCGAATCCGGCGCGCGTTCTTCCTGCGGAAGGGCGGGCGGCACCTCGATCCAGGGCGAGGTTTCGAGGCGCTCCGCGACGTGGTCGTGATTGGCGCGGCCGGCGGCGACGCGGGAGGCGATCTCGGGGATCTGCGGCCGGATCACCGCGGCCGAGAGGTTCTGCATCCGCATGTTGTACAAGGGCAGCCGGTTCTGCCAGCGCATGAAGCCGGTCTGCAGGCCGGGGTGCTTTTTCCAGTTGTGCTCGTAAGCGCCCGACATGATCACCGCACGGGCGGCAAGCTCGGGGTCGTCGGTGATGAACATGCCGCCTTCACCGGCATTGACGAGCTTGTAGGACTGGAACGAGAAGCAGCCGATCCGGCCGATCGTGCCGATCTTGCGGCCGGCCCAGAGCGTGCCGAGCGAATGGGCGGCATCCTCCACCACCGGCAGGCCGCGGGCCTCGGCCTCGATCATGATCGCGTCCATGTCGGAGGTGTGGCCGCGCATGTGGCTGATGAGCACCGCGTCGGCGCCGTCGAGCTTCAAGCGAAAGTCGTCGAGGTCGATGCGGAGGTCGCGGCCGACCTCGACAAGGACCGGCTCGCAGTCGGCATGGACGACGGCGGAGGGCACGGCGGCGAAGGTGAAGGCGGGGATCAGCACCCGCGCGCCGCGCGGCAGGTCGAGCGCCTTCAGCGCGAGGAAGAGTGCCGCCGAGCAGGAGGAGACGGCTAGCGCGTAGCGCACCCCCATATGGGCGGCGAACTCGGCCTCGAGGAGCGCCACTGCCGCGCCTTCGGGCGCTGTGTAGCGGAAGAGGTCGCCACTCGCGAGCAGCCGCTCGATCTCGGCCCGGGCGGCCTCGGGGATCGGTTCGGCCTGGTGGACATCAGGGGCTCGGGTCGGCTGGGTTGCCAGGGTGGCGGTGGACATGGTTCACCTTTTTGAAATCGCCGGTTTCAAAAATCCATATCTGTCCGCCGCGGAAAAGGCCACAGGCCGCCCGGGGGCGGCCTGCAAAAAATCGCCGAGCGCGGCGGTCAGACGTTGAGCAGCAGGTGCTCGCGTTCCCAGGGGCTGATGACCTGCAGGAACTCCTTGTACTCGTTGCGCTTCACCGCCTCGTAGATGTCGCAGAACTCCGGCGTCAACACGTCGCGCAGGGGCGCGCAGTCGGAGAAGAGGTCGAGCGCGTCGCCGAGATTGGTCGGCAGCTCGTCGGAGTCGATATAGGCGTTGCCGGTGACCTCGGGCCGCGGCAGCTTCTTTTCCATCAGCCCGAGATAGCCGCAGACCAGCGTCGCGGCGATGCCGAGATAGGGGTTGCAGTCCATCCCCGGCAGCCGGTTCTCGATCCGCCGCGCGGCGGGTTCCGAGATCGGCACCCGGAGCCCGGTGGTGCGGTTGTCGCGGCCCCATTCGAGGTTGATCGGCGCCGCGAAGTCCGGGACGTAGCGGCGGTAGGAGTTCACATAGGGCGCCATCAGCGCGACCACCGCGGGCAGGTAGTTCTGCATCCCGGCGATGAAGTGGAGGAAGGCCTGGGTTTCGCCGCCCTTGGCATCGGAGAAGATGCTCTTGCCGGTCTTGAAATCGACGACCGAGGAATGGATGTGCATCGCGCTGCCCGGTTCGCCCTCGATCGGCTTGGCCATGAAGGTGGCGAAACAGTCGTGGCGCAGCGCCGCCTCGCGCAGGAGCCGCTTGAAGAAGAAGACCTCGTCGGCGAGGTTGACCGGATCGCCGTGGGAAAGGTTGAGCTCGACCTGGCCGGCGCCGCCTTCCTGGACGATGCCGTCGATCTCGAAGCCCTGGGCCTCGGCGAAGTCGTAGATGTCGTCGATGACCTTGCCATACTCGTCGACGGCAGACATCGAATAGGCCTGCTTGGCGGCGGCGCGCCGGCCCGAGCGGCCCATCGGCGGGATCACCGGCATGTTCGGGTCGATGTTGCGGGCGACGAGGAAGAACTCCATCTCGGGCGCGACGATCGGCTTCCAGCCCTGGGCCCGGTAAAGCTCCACCACCCGCTTGAGGACGTTGCGGGGCGCCATCGGCACCGGGTTGCCCTCCTGGTCGTTGACGTCATGGATCACCTGGATGGTGATGTCGGCCGTCCACGGCACCGCCGTCGCGGTCGAGAAGTCCGGGGTCAGGACCATGTCGGGCTCGGTGAACTCGCTCGCGTCCGGCATGTCGGCATAGTCGCCGGTGATGGTCTGGGCGAAGATCGAGTTGGGCAGATGGAAGTACTTCTGCTTGCCGAACTTCGAGGCCGGCATCGCCTTGCCCTTGGCCACGCCCGCGAGATCGGAGACGAGGCATTCGACCTCGTCCAGCCGGCGGCCGGCGATGTATTCCTGGGCGGCTTCGGGAAGCTTCTGGGTCCAGTCGGACATGAATCACACTGTTGCTTTATTTCGGTTCTGCTTGAAGAAATCCGCGATCCGGTCGGCGATCGCGGCGGAGGAATTGGCGCCGTCGAAACGGGCGCGCGCCGCCTCCATCAGCGCGTCGGGCACGAGGCCCTTCCCTCGATGCGTCATCAGCCCGTCGATGAACGCATCGCCGTATTCGGGATGGGCCTGAACGGTGTAGGCGCGGTCGTCGTAGAGGAGCGCGGCATGTTCGCAGAATGGGCTGGAGCCCACGGTCTCGGCCGCGGCCGGTTTCTCGACGACCTGATCCTGGTGCCAGGCGTTGAGCGTCACCGTCTCGCCCCCAAAGTCGTAGTCGGTCGGGCCGACGGACCAGCCGCCCTTGAACTTCTCCACGCGACCGCCCATCGCCTGGGCGATGATCTGGTGGCCGAAGCAGATGCCGACGACGGGCACCCGTTCGGCATAGGCCTTGCGGATGAACTCCTCCAGCGGCTTGATGAACGGATGGTCCTCGTAGGCGCCGTGGCGCGAGCCGGTGATGAGCCAGCCGTCGCAGTCATGGACGCTCTCGGGAAACTCCATCCCCTCGACATGGTAGGAGGAGAAGTCGAGCCCGCGCCCCGCCAGAAGCCGGACGAACATGTCGGGATAGTCGCCCATCTTGTCCTTCAGGACATCTGGGGCCTGGCCGGTCTGGAGGATGCCGATACGCATGGGTGTCTCTTGGTCGGAAAGTCAGGGAAGGGTGCGCCGCGCCGCCCGCCATTGCAAGCGGCGCGGAAGCCGCGTCAGACGGTGTCGAGATAGATCTCGGTCTTCTCCTCGGGCGTCAGTTCTGCCATGTAGCGCAGCTCCTGCCGCTTGGTCATCACGAGGTTGCGGATGAGCTCCTTGGGGAAGATCTTCGCGACGATCTCGCTCTGCTCGAAGGTGTCGATCGCCTCCTCCCAGGTCTCGCAAAGCAGCGGCAGTTCGAGTGCATAGGCATTGCCGGTGATCGGCGGCGGCGGGGTCATCTTTTCCTCGATGCCGATGAGGGCGGCCCCAAGGATGCCGGCGAGCATGAGGTAGGGGTTCACGTCGCCGCCTGCGACCCGATGCTCGATCCGCCGCGCCGCCGGGTTGCCCGAGGGGATGCGGATCGCCGAGGTGCGGTTCTCGTAGGCCCAGCAGACGCCGTTCGGGGCATGGGCCTCGGGGATCAGCCGCTCGTAGCTGTTGTCATGCGGCGCGAAGAGCAGCGTGCAGTCGCGCATCGCGGCGAGGCAGCCGGCGACGGCGTGCTTCAGCATCTCGGAGCCTTCCGGCCCGCCGTTGTCGAAGACGTTCTCGCCGTCCTTGTCGATCACCGAGAAATGAGTGTGGAGCCCGTTGCCGGAATATTCCGGGTAGGGCTTGGCCATGAAGCTCGCGGCGAAACCGTGGTGGCGGGCCATGCCCTTGAGGAGCATCTTGAACAGCCAGGCATCATCGGCGGCGCGCAGGGCGTCGTCGCAATGCATCAGGTTGATCTCGAACTGGCCGAGCCCGGATTCCGAGATCGCGGTATCGGCCGGAATGTCCATCGCCTCGCAGGCGTCGTAGAGATCGGTGAAGAACGTGTCGAACATGTCGAGCGCGCGGATCGACATGATCTCGGCCGCCTTGCGGCGCTTGCCAGAGCGCGGGCTCGGCGGCACCTGGAGCGTCTTGCCCGAGTCGTCGATCAGGAAGAATTCGAGCTCCATCGCGCAGACCGGCGTGAGCCCCAGCGCCTTGTAGCGCTTGACGATGCGGGACAGCGCGTGGCGCGGGTCGCCCTCATAGGGACGCCCGTTCTCGCGGAACATCCAGATCGGCAGGATCGCCGAGGGGCTGTCGAGCCAGGGCATCGGCATGAAGCCGCGCTCGGTCGGCTTCAGCACGCCGTCGACATCGCCGGAGTCGAACACCAGCGGGCTGTCCTCGATGTCCTCGCCCCAGATGTCGAGGTTCAGGACCGACATCGGGTAACGGGTGCCGTTCTCGACGACCGTATCGGCGAAGCGGACCGGGACGCGCTTGCCGCGCGGCTGTCCGTTAAGATCCGCGGCCGCCACACGAATCGTGCGCACCTCGGGGTGTTTTCTGAGCCAGTTCTTCATCTTCCGCACCTGATTGGCCTGGCGCGCGTTCCGAAACCGCCTCGGGCCGGATCGGGAACGATCCGGCAGGCAGCATCGGCCCATGCCCTTGGGCCTTCGCTGTTGTGATCAAATTTTGCGGGTGGCGCGGCATGCGCCGACAAGTGCCCGGAATCAGGCGTTCAGACCGCCCGAATAATTTGATCAAATATGTGATACTACCGGATCAACTGTGGACGCAAGCGAATTCTGCTGCGGGTGTCCTGCGGCAGGTGACGGTTGAGCCGGGCATTCACCCGCCCGAAGAGCCAGATCACCGTGAGCGTGAGCAGGATGAAGTAGAAGGCGAGGATCGGGTAGGGGATGAACGGGTTGAAGGTCTTGTCGGCGAAATAGCTCGCATAATAGAGCGCATCGCCCTTCTGCTTCAGGGTCGGGAAGCCCGAGAAGAAGACCAGCGTCGTGGCGTGGAAGAGGAAGATCGCTTCGTTCGTATAGGCCGGCCAGCCGAGGCGCAGCATCGTCGGCCAGATCACCCGGCGGAAGCGCGGCCAGCCCGACATGCCATAGGCGTCGGCGGCCTCGATGTCGCCCTTCGGGATGGATTGCAGCGCGCCGTAGAAGATCTCGGCCGAATAGGCGGCGGTGTTCAGGAAGAGGACAACCAGCGCCCCGAGTGCCGCGGCCGTCAGCGGCGCCAGCACCGGGTAGGAGCCCTTGAGGCTCAGGAACAGGAAGTAGGCAAAGAAGAACTGGATGAAGAGAGGCGAGCCGCGGAACAAGAAGACGAACCACTCCGCGGGCTTGCGGATCAGGGGATTGCGCGCGGTCTTGCCGAGCGCGACCGCGGTTGCCAGCACAAAGCCCGACAGAAGCGCCAGCGTACCGAAGTAGATGTTCCAGATCATGCCCGAGCCGATCAGCGTGAACTGCTGGCAGAGCGTGAAGTCGGAGCGCGGCAGGAGCCGCTCGCCAATGCCGAGGCTTCTCAGGCCGTAATCGGCGATCGTTTCCCAGCAACTCATGCCGCTGCCTTTCGCTGTGCTTCGCCACCCATCGTGGCCTGGCCCTTGGTGAGGCGCTTCATGATCTTGTCGAGCACGATTTCGGACACCCGCGTGAAGCCGAGGTAGAAGATCAGCAGCGCGAGGAAGTACCACATCCGCCAGTCGGGATGGGGATAATCGGTGAACTGCGTCGTCTTCGACCCGCCGAGTTCGCGCGCCCAGTAGACGATGTCCTCGACGCCAAGGAGGAACAGGAGCGGTGTCGCCTTGATCAGCACCATCCAGAGATTCGAGAGGCCAGGCAGCGCGTAGACCCACATCTGCGGCACCATGATGCGCCAGAAGCTCTGGCGGTGTGTCATCCCGTAGGCCTCGGCGGTCTCGATCTGCGCCCGCGGCACCGCCTGCATCGCGCCGTAGAGCACGTTCGCGGCAAAGGCGCCGAAGACGATCGAGAAGGTCAGGACGGCGAGGAAGAAGCCGTAGGTCTCGTGCACCCATTGCGGTGCGGTGCCGAGGGGCAACTTCGCCGCGGTGCAGACCACGAAATCGTTGCCCTGCCAGATTTCCTGGTCCCAGTCGGGGCACTTGATCTTGTGGCGGACAAGTTCGAACGCCTGGTCGAGCGCGATCACGAAGAACAGGAAGAAGGCGATGTCCGGAACGCCGCGCACCACCGAGATATAGGCCTTGCCGAACCAGCGGAGCGGCAGGAAGCGGCTGCGCGCCGCCGAGGCGCCGCCGAAGCCGAAGATCAGTGCCACGGGGGCGGTGATCGCCAGAAGCAGCAGGACCGTGCCGACGGCCCAGTACATCGACAGGTGCTTGCCCGTGGTCAGGTAGCAGAGAAGCCAGCTGAGGCCTTCGAGCGTGCTCGGATCGGTGCAGGAATTGAACATGGGATCAGGACGGGCGGGGCCCGGAAGCCCCGCCCTCTCGCATCAGAAGACCACGGCTTCTTCGCCGAACCACTTCTTGATCATCTCGTTCAGCGTGCCGTCATCCTTCATCGACTGCACCGCTGCGTCGAGCTTGCCCTTCAGTTCGGCATCGGATTCGCGCACGCCGATGCCGATGCCGTTGCCGAGCTGGACGTCGTCGCCGACGAAGGTCAGTTCGCCGCCCGATTCCGCGACGGTCGGCGCAAGGAAGTCCTTGTCGGCGAGCACCGCGTCGGCCTCGCCATTGCGGACCGCGGCAATGGTCTCGTCCGGGGTCGGGAATTCGAGGAGCGTGGCGCCGGTCTCGGCGACATGGCTCGCCTGAAGCGTCGCCGCCTGGGCCGCGATCACGCCGGAGAGGTCGGCATCCGCCGAGAGGCCGACATAGGCGGACGCCGCCGGCGGGATGTAGTTCTGGGTGAAGTCGATGACCGCGTCACGCTCGTCGGTGATCGACATGCCAGCGATGATCGTGTCGTAGTTGCCCGAGACGAGGTTCGGGATGATCGAATCCCAGTCGTTCGTGACCCACTCGCAGGTCAGTTCGGCGCGCGCGCAGAGCTCGTCGCCAAGCTCGCGCTCGAACCCGTCCACTTCGCCGGCGTCGTTGATGAAGTTGTACGGAGGATAGGCGCCCTCGGTGCCCATGCGCACGGTCTGGGCCGTGGCGAGCCCCGCGGTCAGCGCCAGAACGGCAGCGGAAAGGACAAGTTTCTTCATCTGGTTACTCCCGGTCTTGATCTGATTCGAGCTGCTTTGATGTCAGGCCGCAACGGTCGCGCTCAGGAACCCTTGCAGGCGTTCGGTTTTGGGGTTGCCGAAGAGTTCGGCCGGAGGGCCTTCCTCCTCGATCCGGCCCTGGTGCAGGAAGACGACGTGGTCCGACACATCGGCGGCAAGGCGCATGTCATGGGTGACGATGATCATGGTGCGGTGCTCCTCGGCCAAGGCCTTGATCACCTTCACCACTTCCTGCTGCAATTCGGGGTCGAGCGCAGAGGTCGGCTCGTCGAAGAGAAGGGCGGTCGGCTCCATGCAGAGCCCGCGCGCGATCGCGGCGCGCTGCTGCTGGCCGCCGGAAAGCTGTGCCGGATAGGCGTCGCACTTGTCGCCGATGCCAACCTTCTCGAGATATTTGCGAGCCGAGGCCTCGACCTCGGCGCGGTCGCGCTTGAGCACGGTCAGCGGCGCCTCCATGACGTTCTGCAGAATCGTCATATGGGACCAGAGGTTGAACTGCTGGAACACCATCGACAGGTTGGTGCGGATGCGTATGACCTGCGCCCGGTCGGCCGGATGGCGGCCGAGCCCTTCGCCCTTCCACTTGACGTTCTCGCCCTTGAAGATGACCTCGCCCTGCTGGCTGTCCTCCAGGAGGTTGCAGCAGCGCAGGAGCGTCGATTTGCCCGATCCGGACGAGCCGATGAGCGACACGACCCCGCCGCGCATAGCCTTGAGCGAGACGCCTTTCAGGACTTCGAGCTGGCCATAAGCCTTGTGCAGGTCACGGATTTCGATGACCGGAGTGTCTTTTTCTGTCACGTTGCATTCTCCCCGGCGCAGAGTAGGGCGGATAATTCGCCGCTTTACAATGCGCTTTTTGTCCGGCTGGACGGGAAAATTCCGGCAAAAAGCTCAGTTGACCGGCACATCTTGCGATGGCGGGGCGGGCGTGGGAACCGCGAGGTACGCCTCCGGGGGGATCGCCGCGAGGCCGGCGAGCCCGAGGGCGGCGCGGTCCGCTGGGGCGAGGGCGGCGAGCGCGGCGGCGACCGCGCGGGCGACGGCGGCGGCGTCGCGGCCCTTCGCGGTGATCAGCGGCAGGCCGGGGGTCGGCGCGGTATGGGTTATCACGCGCAGTTTCGCGGCGAGCTTCGGCATGTGCGCCTGGATCAGCCGCCAGGTGACGGCGTCGATCGCGGCGATGTCGGCGCGGCCCTCGGCGACCGCGCGGGCGCTGTCGCGATGGGCGCCGGTGTGGCGGGTGTGGCTGAACTTCAGCCCCAGGGACGCGACGTGGTTTTGCGGCGCGGCCCAGCCGGACTGGCTGTCCTGGCCATTGAAGGCCAGTGTTCTGTCAATGAAATCAATGACGTCACCCGGCTCGTCGGCGCGGGTGACGAGTTCCGAGTAGTAGTAGCCGGACGGCGCGTCGGGCAGTGCGTAATCGAGCGTTGCGACCAGCGCGACATGGCCGTGGAGACGGGTCCGGTAGGGCATGCCGCAGGTCTGGCCGAGCACCAGTGCAGGGCTTTCCCAGATCGTCCAGAGGCTGCCGTTGCGGGTCAGGGCTTCTGGGGCCTCGATACCCTCCTCGGCCAGGGCCGCGCGGACCAGTTGCCACAGGCGGTCGTGTTCGGCCGCGACATGCGGCCAGTCGTACATCGCGAGGCTGGCGATCATTTCCGTTTTTTCTCAACAGTTTGGCGGGCGATGGCGCGGTCGCGGTCATTGATTCCGAGCAGATCGGCGGTGACCCGGATCATCGCATCCTCGCGCGGGTCGCGGTCGTCGTCGGCGAGCGCCACGGACCAGAGTGCCTCCATCAGGCTCATCCGGTCCTCGTGCGGCACGGCGTCCTTCAGCGCGCGGGTGAAGCGCACCGTGTCGGGCGCCTCGGCCTCCAGCACCTCGGCCTCGGCGCGGAGCTTGCCCGCCTCGAAGGGCGAGAGGCCGTAGCGGGTCGCGAGGACGCGGTCGATGCGGGCGCGCTCGGGGTCGGTGTAGGACTCGTCGGCGCGGGCGAGCCGCACCAGGAGCGCGGCAAGCGCCAGCCGCGCCTCGGGGGCGGGCAGGGGCTCGGGCTCAGGGCCGAGCAGCGAGGAAAGAAGGCGTCCGAACATGGAGGCCATATAGGCGGAAAATCCGGCGTCTGCAAAGTGTATGGCACGCGTCGGGCAGGCGTCGGCGCCCCGGGCGAGCTTGGGCCGGGTGGCGGCGGGCCGGATCGAATCGGATCGCGGCGGGGGATGCGGCTCCGCCACCGCGGAGCGCGTCGGCTGATGGACGATTCGCGTCGGGAGGCCGGATTGGATGCCGTTACGTCAACGCTAGATGCGGCGCCGGTTCGGGAAACCCGCGAGGGTTGCATTCGATTTGTCGCAAACAAGCCATAGCGGCATCTTGCCGCTTGCGACGGGGCACGCTCGGTGACACCATGAGGTCATGGCCGGCTCAGTCGGCCCTGTGCGCCCAATGGGCCTGTCGACCGTAGACGGTGGCCGCGTTTTCCTCGCAACGATTGGGAAGAGTCTCGCACATGGCAGAGGCAGAATGTCCTTGTGGTCGCGCCGGACGATCCGGGCGCCACGCCACGCCGCAGCGGCTCCCGTTTCAGGGCAGGAGGGCCGCAGATGGCGCCGATGCTTGATGTCGTGAGCCCCAACATCTTTCCGACCGGCATGGCGCTCCGCACCACCGACGGGACCCGCCGCAGCCTGCTGTCGCGTTTCGTGGTCTGCCCGCTCTGCCTCGTGATCCTCGGCCTCGACCACGCCGTCGAAGCGGGTTGGCGCCTTCGCGCGGGCCTCGGGCGGCTTGCTGGCGCCGGTTCGAAGACGCGCTCCGGAAAATGAGAGTCTGAACAGGAGAACGAACGAGACTGGTGCTCGGGGCCGGGACGGGGGCGGCAATTCAGATGACCTATCTCGGGATCGTGTTGGCCGGCTTGAGCCTGGACCGTACAATCCGTCTGGCAAGACTTGTCGTGATGCGCTGCGCTCTTGCCTGATCTGTCCCGTGACAAATCGGGCCGCGCCTGCCTGCCCCCGGCAGGCGCGTTACCGCGCCCGCCCAGGCAGACGCGACCCGATTATCCAACCGGCGGCTCCGGCTGCACGCTCCTTGCCCTCAGGCTCGCGCCTCCGGGCAACCGTCCCGCGCGGTCTGCCACTGGCAGACCGCTTCTGCGAGCCGGAGCGCCAAAGTCCCGTCGTCCTCAGTCACAGATATGAATAGTTTCGGGACGTGGCCCGGTAATCTGTGAGCAGGCAACGATCCGCCGCCCCGTCACACCAGCCGCTCGACCTCCTTCGCCGCCCGCACGAAATCGGCGAAGAGGGGGTGCGGGGCGAAGGGTTTCGACTTGAGCTCGGGGTGGAACTGGACGCCGATGAACCAGGGATGGTCCTGCCACTCGACGATCTCGGGGAGCTTGCCGTCCGGGCTCATGCCCGAGAAGACCAGCCCGCAGGCCTCGAGCTTCTCGCGGTACTTCACGTCCACCTCGTAACGGTGACGGTGGCGCTCCTCGATCGTCGCGGCGCCGTAGACATGGGCGACTTTCGAACCTTCCTTGAGATTGGCGGTATAGGCGCCGAGCCGCATCGTGCCGCCCTTGTCGTCATCGACCTTGCGGGCGACCATGTGGTTGCCCTGCACCCATTCCTTGAGGTGGTAGACGACCGGCTCGAACCGTTTCTCGCCCTTCTCGTGGTCGAACTCCTCGGAGCCCGCGCGGGTGAGGCCGGCCTTGTTCCGCGCCGCCTCGATCACCGCCATCTGCATGCCGAGGCAGATGCCGAGATAGGGGATGTTCTTTTCCCGCGCGAACTGCGCGGCCTTGATCTTTCCTTCCGTGCCGCGCTCGCCGAAGCCGCCGGGGACGAGGATCGCGTGGAAGCGTTCGAGGTAAGGAGCGGGGTCCTCGCGCTCGAAGATCTCGGCGTCGATCCATTCGGACTTCACGCGCACCCGGTTGGCCATGCCGCCGTGGGTCAGCGCCTCGGCGATGGATTTGTAGGCGTCCTCGAGCTGGGTGTACTTGCCGACGATGGCGACGCGGACCTCGCCCTCGGCATTGGTCAGCCGGTCCATCACGTCTTCCCAGCGCCCGAGGTTGGGCCGTGGCGCAGGCGCAATGCCGAAGGCGTCGAGCACCGCCTGGTCGAGCCCCTCGCGGTGATAGGCGAGCGGCGCCTCGTAGATCGTCTTGAGGTCATAGGCGGGGATCACCGCTTCCTCGCGGACGTTGCAGAAGAGCGCGATCTTGGCGCGCTCTTTCTCCGGGATCGGGTGTTCGGAGCGGCAGACCAGCACGTCGGGCGCGAGGCCGATCGACTGGAGTTCCTTGACCGAGTGCTGGGTCGGCTTGGTCTTCAGCTCGCCGCTCGCCGCGAGGTAGGGCAGGAGCGTGAGATGCATCAGGATCGACTGGCCGCGGGGCCGCTCGTGGATGAACTGGCGGATCGCCTCGAAGAAGGGCAGACCCTCGATGTCGCCCACGGTGCCGCCGATCTCGCAGAGCATGAAATCGACCTCGTCCTCGCCGATATGGAGGAACTCCTTGATCTCGTTGGTGACGTGGGGGATCACCTGGATGGTCTTGCCGAGGTAGTCGCCGCGGCGCTCTTTCTCCAGCACGTTGGAATAGATCCGGCCTGAGGAGATGGAATCGGTCTTGCGGGCATGGACCCCGGTGAAGCGTTCGTAATGGCCGAGGTCGAGGTCGGTCTCGGCGCCGTCGTCGGTGACGAAGACCTCGCCATGCTCGAAGGGCGACATCGTGCCGGGATCGACGTTGAGATAGGGGTCGAGCTTTCTCAGCCGCACCGAATAGCCGCGGGCCTGCAGGAGCGCGCCGAGCGCTGCCGAGGCCAGTCCCTTGCCGAGCGAGGAGACCACACCGCCGGTGATGAATACATAACGCGCCATGCTGCGGAATCTCCCGTGATTGCCTCAAGTCGCTTGGGTTTGCCGTGTCATCTCAGGACACGGCATCACGGGAGTCGACGCATAACAGATTCGCGCGCCGCCCGCAACCGGACCGCAAGGTGTTGTGGTAAGGATCGTGTCTCAGGTCAAATCGTTGTGGTGCGGTGTCATTCCGCCGGAGGCGGTGCCGCGGGGGCGTCATCGCTCGACGGCGGCAGCAGGTTGCCTTCGGGCACCACCGGCGCGGTGGCGTCCGCCGGAACCTCGGCCGGAGCCTCTGCGCCGGCCTGGTCGAGCACCGAGGTGCCCGTGGCGTTCTGGGCCGCGAGGATCGTCAGCGTGATCGAGGTGGCGATGAACCCGATGGCGAGGAGCCAGGTCACCTTTGTCAGCGCGTTGGCCGCGCCGCGGGCCGACATCGAGCCGCCGCCGGAGAGAAGCCCGCCGCCCTCGGAGCGCTGCAGGAGCACCACTCCGATCATCAGGAGCGCGAGAATCAGATGGACGGTGAGGACGACGTTTTCCATGAACCGCTTGGCCTTCGTATTTCGCTGACGCGCCTATCTAGGCCCATGGCGAGGGGGCCGCAACCCCTCAGTCGCCGACATCGTCCATGTCGGATTGTCCGCTGATGCGGCGGCGCACATGACTCCAGCTCAGACCGATGCCGAGAACGACCGACAGGGCGAGAATCCCGAGCCAGGCGTTGAACGAGGGATCGTCGAGCCGGAGGAGCCCCTGGTCGATCAGAACCCAGACCAGAGCGGCCACGACGGCGGCGACGAGCGCCATGCCGAGGCCGCCGATCGAGCGCAGGGTGGCGCGCAGGTAGATCACGTAGCCGATGAGAAGCAAGAGGCCGGCGAGCACGACCAGTGGCATCTGCTCGGAAAAGGACTGCCGAGCCCAGTGCGCGAAGCTCCAGCCGGTCGGGTTGTAGGTCGCGGACAGAAGCCCGAACGCGGCGAGCCAGCGCGCGAGAAATCCCATGTGACGCCTCCGTTTTACGCAGGGCTATACGTCACGGTTCGGTCTGTCCAGCGGGGTGGGCGCGCGTCCGCTTCGGTTTTCGGAGATGCCGGACATGTGTGCGGCGCAGGTCCGGCACCCCGGGGGAGGACCGCGGGCGCGGCAGACCCCCCGCAGCGTCCCGCGCGAGGGCCCTGGTTCGCGGAGCGGGTCGCCCGGACCGCTTTGTCCGGACTCTCGGCGGGACTGCGTGTCAGACCCAGAACTGGTCCCAGTTGTGGAGGTCGAAGAAGTGTTCCTTGCCGGACATGATCTTCCCGTCGGCGACCTCGAAGGTGATGCAGCACATCGTGTCGAGCGTCTTGCCGTTGCGCTGTCCGGTATTGCGGTGCACGCCGACCACCTGACCGTTTCCGTTGGCGGTGACGTAGAGCAGTTCCGCCCTGAACGTACCCTGGGTTTCGCCGAGGTAGGTGCCGTACTGCTCGTAAACGGCCTCGCGCCCGTCGCGGATGCCCGCGATCGGCGACTGGCCGGGCGTCTGCCATGTGAGCTTCTCGGACGAAAGCGTCGAGAACAGGTCGAGATCGCCGGTGTTGAAAGCGTGATAGGCCTTGCGGACGATGTCGGCGGCGGCTTCTGCGGTCATCTTTGTCTCCTGGGATGCATGTGACTTTAAGGCGAATAGTGCGGTCGAGCCGCCAGCCGCGCCGAGGACCGCAGCCGAGTTCAGCAGGTTGCGCCGGGACGGCGACCAGCGGCGTTCGCGGGGTGGAAAGTCGAATATCTTCATCATTTCGTCTCCTTCCGGCGGGGCGTGACTGCCCGACAGTCAGAAGGATGACGGCTTTCAGGCCGCCTCACATGAGGGGAACTCCTCAGGCGGCGGCGATTTCTTCCGCGACCAGGCCGCGCTCCAGCGCATAGAGCGCGGCACCGGCGCGCGTAGAGACGCCGATTTTCGCGTAGAGGTTCTGGATATGGTTTTCCGCCGTCTTGGGCGCGATTCCGAGGATGGCGGCGGCTTCCTTCGCCGTCAGGCCGGAGGCGATCTGGCGCAGCACCTCGATTTCACGGGGCGTGAGGCCGTCAATGCCTGGCTTGGCCGCGCGTCGCGAAACCTGGCCCGCGGCGGTCAGGACGGCCTCGGTTCCCTCGGCGCAGAGCTTGCCCGACCGGACCAGGCTGCGCAGCTTCTCGGCGGCGGCCTCTGCGGTCACGCCGGGGCGATGGGGCCGGTCCTCGATCGCGGTGCAATAGGTTTCGGCCGCGGCGAGGATACGGGCGGCGGGCGAGAGGTCCGGTGCCTTGGCGTAGCGGTGATAGCCGGTGCCATCCAGACGTTCGTGATGGCGCAGGACAAGGCCCGCGATGGCCCGTCCGTCGGCGCCGAGGCAGGCAAGCGCCCTTTCCCCGTGATAAGGGTGCAATTGCGCGCTGTCGGTTTCCCGCGGCGAAAGCGGCGTCGCCTTCAGCCAGGTCGAAACCGGCACCGACAACTCGCCGATGTCATGGACATAGGCGGCCCAACGGATGGCGCGGATGTCGTCGTCCGGCAGACCCATGCAGTGGCCCGCCGCATCGCCGAGCCTGGCGACGGCGCGGGAATGGCCGAAGGTGAAGGGCATCCGCATGTCGATCATGTCCGCGATGGCGGTGAACGCCTCTTCGCAGGCGGCCGCATCGAGATAGGCGTGGGGTTCCGGTTCGAGGGCCAGGATCGCCTCGCGCGTGGCCGCGCCGGCTGTTCCTCGCATGAAGCCGGATGCGTCGGCGAGGAAGAGGTCGGCGAGCGCGGCCTCATAGGGGCCGTCCCGCCGCGACCGGATTTCCTCGACCATCCTGTCGGGTCCTTGCGCCTCGTTCAGGGCAACGGCGTCCTGCGCCAGCGTGACAATGCGGACGGGCAGCCTGACATTCTGGCCGGAAAGCCCGTTCGGCAGGCCCTTGCCGTCCCAGCGTTCGTATAACTGGCCGAGATTGCCGCGCATGTCCTCGGTCAATCCGAGGCGCTGGCCGATGCGCTGGGCGACCTCGCAATGTCCAGCGAGGATCGGAACGCTGATGCCGATGGCGTCGGCCAGCCCCTGCTGGATCGCGGACTTCAGCCGGTCGGGCGGCAGGTCCGAGAAATGCCGATTGAAGGCGTTGACGAAGGTCTGCCCCAGGGCCGCATGGTTGCCGAGGTCGGTGATCGCGAGGTCCTGCCGGAGCGCGATCTCATCACCGAACGCCGAGGCGAGGAGGTGCGTGTCGGCGTTGCAGCCGATATAGCGCAGGATCGCGTGGTGATAGACTTGGCGGCAGAGCTCGGTGCCAAGGTCCATCGCACCGGCGACGCGCATCGCGACGATGCAGGAGCGAAGCGCGAAGTCCCGCGACTGGCCGGTGGCAAGGTCGGTCGCATAGGCGAGCACCATCATCAGGTCGGCGCGTCGGACGGATACCTCGGTGCTCATCGGTTGCGATCCATCGCTCGGACTATCTGCCCGCACCATCATCCTAGCCCAAGAGCGGCGGTCTGCGGAATTGTTTAGTGGCGTCGAGGGTTTCGCCGCCTCCGGGCGTCAAGCGGCCAAGAATCCGGTTTCGCCCGCCTCTCCGCCCCGCTATACCGTGCCGGGTTTGGCGTCAGAGGAGTGAGACGGATGGCCAATGTCGTGGTGGTCGGGGCCCAGTGGGGCGACGAGGGCAAGGGCAAGATCGTCGACTGGCTCTCCGAGCGCGCCGATGTGATCGCGCGCTTCCAGGGCGGCCACAATGCCGGCCATACGCTGGTCATCGACGGCAAGGTCTACAAGCTGAACGCGCTCCCTTCGGGCGTCGTGCGCGGCGGCAAGCTCTCGGTCATCGGCAACGGCGTGGTGCTCGACCCCTGGCATCTGGTGAAGGAAATCGCGGCGATCCGCGAGCAGGGGGTGGAGATCAGCCCCGAGACGCTGATGGTCGCCGAGAACACGCCCCTGATCCTGCCGTTCCACGGCGAGCTGGACCGGGCGCGGGAAAGCCAGGTCTCGGTCGCCAAGATCGGCACCACCGGGCGCGGCATCGGGCCGGCCTACGAGGACAAGGTCGGCCGCCGGGTGATCCGGGTCGCCGATCTGGCCGATGACGCGACGCTGGAACTGCGCGTGGACCGCGCGCTCGTCCATCACAACGCGCTGCGCGCCGGTCTCGGGCTCGAGCCCATCGACCGCGACGCGCTCCTCGCCGCTCTGCGCGCCATCGCGCCCGAGATCCTGCCCTATGCGGCGCCGGTCTGGAAGGTGATGAACGAGGCGCGGAAGTCCGGCAAGCGCATCCTCTTCGAAGGGGCGCAGGGCGCGCTTCTCGACATCGACTTCGGCACCTATCCCTTCGTCACCTCGTCGAACGTCATCGCCGGCCAGGCGGCGACCGGGACCGGGATCGGCCCGGGTGCGATCGACTTCGTCCTCGGCATCGTCAAGGCCTACACGACCCGCGTGGGCGAGGGGCCGTTCCCGACCGAGCTGCATGACGGCGACGGCCAGCGCCTCGGCGAGCGGGGCCGCGAATTCGGCACCGTCACGGGCCGCAAGCGCCGCTGCGGCTGGTTCGATGCCTGCCTCGTGCGCCAGACCTGCGCGACCTCGGGCGTCAAGGGCATCGCGCTGACAAAGCTCGACGTGCTCGACGGGTTCGAGACGCTGAAGATCTGCACGGGCTACGAGGTCGATGGCGAGAGGCTGGACTACCTGCCGATGGCCGCCGACAAGCAGGCGCGCTGCACACCGATCTACGAGGAAATGCCGGGCTGGCAGGAATCGACGGAAGGCGCCCGGAGCTGGGCCGACCTGCCCGCCAACGCGATCAAGTACGTCCGCCGGGTCGAAGAGCTGATCGACTGCCCGGTGGCGCTTCTGTCGACGAGCCCCGAGCGCGACGACACGATCCTCGTCACCGATCCGTTTGCCGACTGATGCTGTCCTACCGCACCCGCCGGCGCCTCGCGCTCCTGATCCTGCTGATCGGGCTGCCGGTCTATATCGTCGTCGCGGTGAGCCTTATCAACATGCTCGACGCGGCGTTCGGGCGGCAGCCGTTCTGGGTCGAGATGCTGATCTACATCGGGCTCGGTTTTCTCTGGATGCTGCCGTTCCGCTTCGTCTTCCGCGGCATCGGCAAGGCTGATCCGGAGGCCGGAAACGAAACGGAGCGGTGAGAACCGCTCCGTTTTTCTGATCGCTTCGGTCTGATACGCCTCAGCGCGTCGCGTGGCGCGCCTCGGACATGAAGCGCGAGGCCTCGGTGATTGCGAACTGACCGCGGCGCACCTTCTGGATCTTGCCCTGCCGCAAGAGCATCCCGAACGAGCGCAGACCGTCCTCGCGGCTGTAGTCGGATTCGTCGGAGAAGTTGGCGATCTTGCGCAGGATCTGCGGGCGCGAGAAATGCGGCTGGCCCTCGACCGTGGCGGTATAGGCCGCGGCGGCCTCGAGAAGCTCGACGAGGCTGGTCGCGCCGAGGCGCTCGGCGAAGTCGGCAAAGTTCCGCGCGTCCTCGGGCGAGATCGCGACATCGGCCTCGGCCTCGGCCTCAAACTCGGCCTCGTCGGGGTCGTGCTGACCGGCGCTGACGCGGCGCGGGCGGACGAGATCCTCGTCGGCCGGCTCGGGCTCGGCGTCAATGCGCAGCGCGGAGACCAGGACCAGCGGCGCGGGGCGCGGCTTCGCCGCGGTCGCCGGGGTGGCCGGGGTGGCCGCGACATCCTCTATCTCGGTCGCCGGCAGGCGCGGGCGCACCGCCTTCGACAGATCGTCGCGGTAACGGTCGAGATCGGTCCGGGTGTCGACCGGCGCAGGGCCCTGGTCGTCGCCGGATTTCAGTTTGCGGTCGGCGACCGTGGCGACGACGGCGGCCTTGAGCTGGGTGATCGCCGAGAAGCGGCGGCGGCTCTCGACACCTTCGAGCTTCGATCTCGCGACCTCCATCAGCCGTTCGACCGAGGCTTCGTCGTCGCTCGACCGGCCTTCGAAAAGCGCGCGGCCGGCAATGGACTGGCGGCGCGGCGCGCCATGCGGGGGCTCGGCCGGCCAGCGCCCGGACGGGGCTTCGGTGGCGCCTATCGCGGCGCTGATGCCGGCGAGCAGCTGGGAGTCTTCGTCTTGCTCGGCCGCGTCGACGGCGTCGTCCTGCGGCTCGTCGGTCGCGACCGCGCTCGCGTCGTCGTGGAGCGCGGCGAAGATCGCCGACCGTTGGTCGTCGTCGCGGGTTTCTGTGGTCTCGTCGGAGGCGGCAGCCTCGGCGACGCGGCCGGTCTGGGGCATCGCCGGGATGGCCTGCGGGGATGTCCCGTCATTCTCGGCCGCCGCGCGGTGGATCTTGATCACACGGGCGCGGGCGCGCTCGAAGTAGCTCGGCTTGTCGTCTTCCGAGGCGGCGGAGTCGCTGGCTGGGCCTGCTTCGGCGGCGGGGGAGGCTTCCATCGGCTCGGAGAGGTCGTCGCCGAGGTCGATGTCGAAACCGAAATCGTCGCCGGGCATGGGCGCCGCGGATTCGATTTCCGCTTCGGGTTCGTTGCCGCCGGCGGCGGCGGAGGCCGGCTGGGCGGTCGCGACGACCGCGCGGATGCGCTGCAGCTTCGCGGCGACGCCATCATCGGCCGGCGCGGCTTCGGGCTCGGTCGCAGCCGGTGCAGTGGCCGCCTGGCCGGGCGACGCGTCTTGTGGGCGCAGCACGACACCATTCGCGCTGATCTTCGCGTCGACCCGGCGCCTGATCTCGCGCTCTGCGATCTGGTGCAGCATTTCGGCATCGGGGGTCGGCGGCTCGGCGCCGAAATAGCGGTCGTCCGCGGCGAGGTCGCGGAAATACTCGGCGATTGCCTTCATGGTCGAGAACGGCTCGTCGAAGCCCTCCAGCGTGCAGGAGAACGTGCCGTACGAGACCGTGAGGATCTTACTTGCACCGGCCATGGGATACTCGCTTTCTGACTTCGCCTGTCTGCGCAGGCTGGAAACAATCTCGTGCCTTTGCGTGGACAAATGCAGGCAAAAAGAAGGATTCTTTCTGGCGGCGATTGTGTTCTCGCGCCTTGCTCGCCATCAATACTGCCATGTTCAGGGGCATTGTCCAATCATCACGACCCGTTACGCTTCTTGGCGCAGGAGAGGTATCGCATCGCTGCGTGGCCGAGGCGCTTTCGAGGGCGCCCTTCCTTGTAGCCGCCGATGGTGGCGCGAATGTGGCCATCGCGGCGGGGCATGTGCCCGAGGCGGTCATAGGCGATCTCGATTCCGTGAGCCCGGCGGCGCGGGCGGCGATTCCGGCCGAGCGGATCTGGCGCATCGACGAGCAGGAGACGACCGATTTCGAGAAATGCCTGAGCCGCATCGAGGCGCCCTATATCCTCGGGCTCGGCTTCACCGGGGCGCGGCTCGATCATGCGCTCGCCGTCTGGTCGGCGCTGGTGCGCCATCCGGCGCGGCGCTGCCTGATTCTCGGCTCCGAGGATGTCGTCTTCGTCGCCCCGCGGCGGATCACGCTCGACCTCGCGGCGGGGACGCGGGTGTCGCTTTACCCGATGGGCCGGGTGGCGGGGCGGTCGGAGGGGCTTTTCTGGCCTATCGAGGGCGAGGATTTCGCGCCGGACGGGCGGATCGGCACCTCGAACCGGGCGCTGGGGCCGGTGACGCTGGAGTTCGACGCCGCGAAGATGCTCGTGATGCTGCCGCGCGCCTGCCTCGGCGCGGCTATCGCAGCTCTGGCGCCGGCGGGTCGAGCGTGAGGCGGGCAGCGCGGGCGACTTGGCGCTCGCGGTGGATGATGTAGAGGCCTGAGCCGACGATGACGGCGACGCCGGCCCAGGTCATCGCGTCGGGGAAGTCGCTGAAGAAGAGGTAGCCGAAGAGCGTCGCGGTCACGATCTCGAGGTAGTGGAGCGGCGCCAGCGTGGCGGAGGGCGCGAATTTCAGCGCGTAGGTCATCGCCATGTGGCTGACCGTGGCGGCGAGGCCGACACAGAAACACCAGAGCCAGAAGATGCCCTCGGGCAGGGCGAAGGCGAGCGCGGGCTCGCCTGTCGCGTCGCCGAGGGCGAGGAGCGGCAGGCAGAGGAGCGCGGCGACGACCGCGGTCTGGAACTGCATCGTCACCGGGTGGACGTGGCGCGACAGGTGACGGGTGACGAGCATGTAGAGCGCGAAGGAAATCGCGGTGCCGAGCGGGAAGAGGGCCACCGCGCCGAAGGCCGCGAACGAGGGCTGGATCACCAGCATCGCGCCGGCAAACCCAACCGCCGAGGCGGCAAGGCGGCGGGGCCCGACCTGTTCGGAGAGGACGAGCTTGCCGATCAGGAGGATGATGAAGGGCTCGACGAAGGCGATGGCGAGCGCGTCGGCGATCGGCATGACCTTGACGGCGGCGACGAAGCAGAAGGTCGAGACGATCGACATCGCGGCGCGCAGGGCGGTGAGCCAGAGCGCCCGCCGCGAGAGCCGGAGCGTCAGGCCCATCACGAGGACCACCGGCAGCATCAGCGCGGCCTGGACGATGAAGCGGCCGAGCGTGACCACGCCCACCGGCACTGATTGCGCGGCGAGTTTCGAGGCGACATCGATCAGCGGCGCGAAGATGCAAAAGCCGATCATCAGGGCGACGCCGGGCAGGATACGGTCATCGAGGTTCATGGCCTCCCGCTAGCCTGCGGCGGCGTGCGCGTCCATCCCGAAAGCGACGCGAGGTGTCGGGCCGGCGCGGCGCTCAGGCGGCGCGGGCGAGGCGGCGTTCGCGGGCGATGACGTAGAGCCCGGCGCCGATCGTCAAGACGATGCCGAGGGCCGCGAGCCGGTTCGGCAACTGGTCGAAGACCGCCCAGCCGATCAGCGTGGCGAAGGGGATTTCCAGATATTGCATCGGCGCGAGCGTCGAGGTCGGTGCGAAGCGCAGGGCGCCGGTCATCAGGAGATGGGCGGCGGTGCCGAAAAGGCCGAGCGCCAGGAGGAGCGCCGCGTCGCCCGGCGCGGGCCAGACCGGGGCGAGCGCCGCGAGGCCGGAGCCCTCGGCCAGGAGGAGCGCGGGCAGGAGGAGCGCCGAGCCGAGAAGGCCGCTCGCCGCCTGGAGCGTGATCGCGTCGGTGTCGCGGGCGATCTGGCGGGTGACGAGCATGAAGAGCGCAAAGACGAGGGCCACGAGAAGCGGCAGCAGCGCGGGCGCGCCGACCGCGGCGAAGTTCGGCTGGATCACGAGGAGCGTGCCCGCGAAGCCCACGGCACAGGCGGCGAGCCGGTGGCGGCCCACTTCCTCGCCGAGCACGGCATGGCCGAGCAGCAGCATCAGGAACGGCATCACGAAGGCGATGGCGACCGCGTCGGCGAGCGGCAGGAAGCGCAGCGAGAGGAACATCGCGGCGATCCCGGTGATGTGCAGGAGCGTGCGCAGCCCGGTCAGGAGGGCGGTGCGGCGCTGCATCCTGAGCGTGCCGCCGGTGATGGCGAGGAGCGGCACGAGCACCGCGGCCTGGACCGCGAAGCGGGTGGCGACGAGTTCGAGGAGCGGGATCCGCGGCCCGAGGAGCTTGGCGATGGAATCGCCGATGGGGGCGAGGAGGCAGAAGCCGAGCATCAGGAGGATGCCGAGGAGGGGACGGTCGGGGCGCATCGGGGCGAGACTAGGAGGCGCCGGGCCGCACCGCAATCGCGGATCTCGCCCGCCTAGCCGGAGAGCGGCCCTCGCAGCCAGAGCAAGAGGGCGAGCGCCACCAGCAGGATCGCCCAGAGTGCCGCGTTCCGCCGGCTGGCGCGGCGAGCTTTCTGCTTTTCGAACCACGTGCGCGGCGTGATTCCGCGTGTGACCATCACGATCTGGGCGGCCAGGTTCACGCAGACGACGTTGACGCCGAGAAGAAGTGCCGCCCCGGCCGCGAGATCGGGCCGGGCCGCGCCGAGAAAGAGCCCGATCGCGGCGGTGGGAGGCAGGAGCGCAACCGCGACCATGACGCCGACGAGCGCCGACGATACCCCGGTAACGAGCGACAGCGCCGCCGCCGCGCCCGAGGCGAGCGCGATGGCCATGCCGTCGAAGCCGACATTGCTGCGCGCCATCAGCTCGGACGACGAAATCGGGAGGTGCCAGAACCACCCGACGGCTGTACTGAGCGCCAGGACGAGCGCGATCCCGAGGAGGTTCGCGCCCGCCGCCCGCGCCATCAGCTTGCCGTCGCCGAGCGCGACGCCGACCGCGAAGGCGAGGTTGGGCCCGAGGAGCGGCGCGATCACCATCGCGCCGACGACAACCGCCACGTTGTCGGCGAGCATCCCGAAGACCGCGACGATGGTGGAGAGGATCACGAAGACGATGTAGTCGCGCCCCCATTCGGCGGCGGTCCAGACCTCGTTGTAGATCTCCTCGCGGGTGCGGCCGCCGGGGCCGCTGGGCTTCTCGTCCTCCTTGTCCTCCTCCTCATCGTCGTCATCGGGGAAGGGGATCGTGGTTTCGACGGGCGTCAGCGTGATGCGCCAGTCGCCTGCAGGGCCGAGCGCGGATTGCAGCGCGTCGATGAGATCCTGCCGATGGCCGCGGCCGACCAGCATCTGCACGAGCTTCCGCCCCGGCGCCTGCGCCTCCGCGAAGACGCGCACAGCGATGGCGCCGTGATCCTCGGCGGCCGCGAGAAGCCTCGAGACGGATGCTTCAGGCGCGCTGACATGAATCTGGCGAAGGCTCATGCGTCTTCATAGCCGATGCCGGCCGGGGTCGCCACTTCGCGATCCGAGGCGTGTCCGCTCAGCAGTTCGGGACGTTGACCGCGAGCCCGCCGAGCGAGGTTTCCTTGTATTTCTCGTGCATGTCGTGCCCCGTTTGCCGCATCGTCTCGATCGCCGAGTCCAAGGGCACGAAGTGCTTGCCGTCGCCCCGGAGCGCCAGCGAGGCCGCCGAGACCGCCTTGATCGCGCCGAGGCCGTTCCGCTCGATGCAGGGCACCTGCACCAGCCCCTTCACCGGGTCGCAGGTCATGCCGAGATGGTGCTCGAGCGCGATCTCGGCGGCGTTTTCCACCTGTTCGGGCGTACCGCCCATCACCGCGCAGAGCCCGGCGGCCGACATCGCGGCGGCCGAGCCGACCTCGGCCTGGCAGCCGCATTCGGCGCCCGAGATCGAGGCGTTGTGCTTGCACAGGCCCGCTATTGCGGCGGCGGTGAGGAGGAAGTCGCCGATCCTCGACTGGCTCGCGCCCGGCACATGGTCGAGCCAGTAGCGGATCACCGCCGGCAGGACGCCCGCCGCGCCGTTCGTCGGCGCGGTGACGACCTGACCGCCGGCGGCATTCTCCTCGTTCACCGCCATAGCGTAGACGCTCATCCAGTCGTTGATCGTGTGCGGCGCGGTCAGGTTCAGCCCCTGCTCGGCCTTCAGCGCCTGATGGATGCCCTTGGCGCGGCGGCGTACTTTCAGGCCGCCGGGCAGGATGCCGTCGGTGGCGAGGCCGCGCTCGATGCAGTCGTTCATCACCTGCCAGATCCGCGCCATGCCCTCGTCGAGATCCTTCGCGGAGCGGAAATGCAGCTCGTTGGCGCGCTTCATCTCGGCGATCGACTTGCCGGACTGGGCCGCCATCTCGAGCATCTTCGCGGCGCTCTCGAACGGGTAGGGGCAGCCCGTGGGCTTGGCCGCGGTCTTGTCGGCGTTCATCAGTTCGCCCTCGGTCAGGACGAAGCCGCCGCCGATCGAGTAGTAGGTCTCCTGCAGGATGACGTCGCCCTCGGCATCCGTCGCCATCAGGATCATGCCGTTGGCATGGCCGGGCAGGTTCGGGCCGTAGTCGAAGGCGAGGTCGGTCTCGGGCTGGAACTGCAGCGTCGGCAGGCCCGGCGGCGTGACGGTGCCGGTCTCGGCGATGGCGGCGAGCGTGGCCTCGGCCTTCTCGTGGTCATAGGTGTCGGGCGCGAAGCCCGCGAGGCCGAGGATCGTCGCGCGGTCGGTGGCATGGCCCTTGCCGGTGAAGGCCAGGGAGCCGTGCAGCGAGGCTTTCAGCCCGTGGGCGTGGAAGGGTGAGGCGCGCAAGGCCTCGAGGAAGCGGGCGCCCGCGACCATCGGGCCCATCGTGTGGGACGAGGAGGGGCCGACGCCCACCTTGAACATGTCGAAGACGGAGAGGAACATGGCGGGGCCTTTCAGGTGGCGCTGCCCTCGGGCGGGCAGGCGAGGGAGGGGTTTGAGAATACGGTTTCGCCGAGCCCTTCGGCAAGGGCGGCCTTGCGCGCAGCCGGGCGGGTCTCGAGGCCGAGCGCGAGGGCCTGGAGCGCCGGGTAGGCGGCAAGGTCGAACCAGCCGGTACCGCCCTTTGGGTAGAGCGCGAGCCAGCGCAGGAGGCAGGCGAGGTAGAGCCCGAGGACCGAGGGCTCCTCGGGGCGGAGCCAGGCCGGCCGCCGGGCCGCCAGCGCCTCGGCGATCGCGAGATGGCCGGCGATGCGGGCGCGGGTTGTGGCGGCGAAGGGGGCGATGCAGTCGGCCGCGCCGGCGTGGCTTTCGGGGTAGAAATGCAGCCTGATGTCGGCGTGGAGCGTGTTCGAGGTGAAGAACAGCCATTTCAGGAAGGCGGCGCGGTCGGGAGCGCCGGGCTGCGGTGCCATCGCGCCGTGGCGCTCGCTGAGCCACAGCAGGATCGCGCCGGTCTCGAAGATCGGCCCGTCCGGGGTTTCGAGCGCCGGGATCAGGCCGTTCGGATGCAGCCGGCGATATGCGGGGCCGTCCTGGGCGCGGATGCTGCGGTCGACAAGCCGCGTCTCGAACGTCTGGCCGAGCTCCTCGAGCGCGAGCCGCACGATCAGCGAGGCATTGTCGGGGGCGTAGTGGAGGACATACATCGGCGGGCTCCGGGGCTTCGCGTGGTTATCCGCCGGACCGGCCCGCGCCGCGAGGCGGAAAGCGACCCTTTGCCGCGATTTACGGCGGCTCCGCCAGCGCCGTGGCGGTTGGCGTCAACGCTTCCTTAACAAGGACGGGCGAGACTGGCGGCGATCCTTGCGGAGGAGAGGCGATGATCGGGCGCGTGGTTTTCATCATTCTGGTGCTTTTCGCCGCGGTTGCGGCGGCCAAGGAGCGGCCCGTGGCGGTCGCCGACGGCGCGGCGCTTGTCCGGGTATTGCCGGAGCGGGTCGTCTCCCGTATCCAGGCGCGCAAGGCTGCCTATGCCGAGGACGCGGCCGATCTGATCCTGAGCTTCGGCGTTGGGGGCGGGGTCGGCCCGGACGGGATCGACACCGCGATCCGGGCGACGCGGGCGAAGGTCCGGGCGCGCGAGATGGAGCGGTTCCTTCGCGCCGACCTCGACAATGACGGGCGGATGACGGCGGCGGAGGTCGAGGGGCTGATCGCGCGCTCCTACGAGGGGCGGCGCGGCAAGCTGAAGCTCGCGCAGGAACGGGCCGACCGCGACGGCGACGGTGTAATCTCGGCAGCGGAACTGAAGGCCCATGCCGAGGCGGCGGCGCTCGCTGCGTTGGACGAGCGGGACGCGGCCGAACTCATGGCGCTGATGGCGTTCGATCTCGATCGCGACGGGCGGGTGACGCTCGCCGAGGTCATGGCGGGTGTGGAGGCGGTGGCGGCGCTCGACCTCGCGGTGGTTCGAAAGGCAATCTGATCGGGGCGGGCGTGGTTGTCCTGCCGGAGGCACGGCGCCGCTGCGCGAAGCCCGTGCCGTGGCGCCGCCTTTGCTGATCTGCTGCCGGCGCCACCGAGGGCGTGCCGCAGCGCCACTGCCGCCGGGCTGATGCCGCGGCGTCGGCGCGTGAAGCCGGCGACGTGATGCTGCCGCCGTGTTCGTGCCGCGGCGCCGAAGCCGCAGCTCTGGAGCGACTCCGCCATTGCGCGGAGGCGGTGCGGAGGCACCGTTGCCCCCCTTGCCCCCTTGCCCCCCTTGCGGGCCGTCCCATCGAAGCCGCCGGGCTGGCATCGCGGCGCCGATGCTGCCGAGCCGGCCGTGCCGCGCCTGTCCTGACCCGACGGCGGACGGAACTGCGGTTGCGTCCGAGGGCGTGTGGCGCGGTCGCGGCTCAGGGCCTCTCTGCCACCGTCACGAAATGCGTCAGCGACATGAAGAACCGGCCCTCGGCGGCGAGCGCCTCCTGTTCGGCGGCCCAGGCGGCGATGTCGGCTTCGGGCAGGAGGTCGTTCCCGCGCGCGAAGGCGACCATGAGGATCATCAGCATGCGCGCCAGCCCGTCGGGCCTCAGCACCGTGTCGAGCATCGGGTGCGGGATCGTGCGGATGCCGCCAAAGCCGGCGCGGGCGAGGGGGGCGGGCAGTTTCTCCGGCACGATGCGGTCGGCGAGATGGGCGTCCCAGGCCGCGATCATCCGCGCCATGCGGTCGGGATCGGTGCTGTGCCAGACCAGCGTGTCCCAGTGCATGTCGGCGATCACCAGCCGCCCGCCGGGGCGGAGCACGCGGTGAAGCTCGGCAAGCGGTGCGTCGAAATCGTTCATATATTCAAAGACCTGGACCGAGACCGCCTTGTCGGTGCTTGCATCCTCGAGCGGGAGCGCCTCCGCGCTGCCCTCGAGGATCTCCACGCCGGAGAGGCCGGCGCAGCGCGCCACGGCCGCCGCACGCATCTCCGCGCTCGGATCGACGCCGGTCACGCGGCCGGCGGGGCCGACCGCGCGGGCAAGCTCCTGGGTCAGGAAACCGGGCCCGCAGCCGAGGTCGAGAATGCGTTCGCCGGGCTGCGGGTCGACGGCGTCGAAGCTCGCGCGCCGGCGCCGGGCGATGTCGGCGCCCTCGTAGGCGGTGTCGAGAATACGGGTGGTCTCGGCATCGAATTCAATCATCGCGTCCCCCTTTCGCGCCCCCGATCCTAGCACAACCGGGGCATCGCGCGCGCCGGGGGGCGAGATTTGCCCCTCGCACCGCGCGGCCATCTTTCCTATAACCGGAGCGCTAGTGATACGGAGATGACCATGCCCGCCGACCTTTCCCCCGCCGACAAGGCGAAATACGCCGCCGCGAAACGTGCGGTGGAGTTCATCGAGGATGGCATGCGGGTCGGGCTCGGCACCGGTTCGACGGCGGCCTGGATGGTTCGGCTTCTCGGCAAGCGGGTGCGCCATGAGGGGCTGAAGGTCACCGGCGTGCCGACCTCGTCCCGCACCGCCCAGCAGGCGCGCGAGGAGGGCATTACCGTCGTCACGCTCGATGAGGCGGGCTGGCTCGACCTGACGATCGACGGCACCGACGAGTTCGATCCCGATCTCAACCTGATCAAGGGCGGCGGCGGCGCGCATCTGCAAGAGAAGATCGTCGCCGCGGCCTCCGACCAGATGATCGTGATCGCCGACGCGGCGAAGGACGTGGCGCAGCTCGGCGCCTTCCCGCTGCCGGTCGAGGTGATCCCCTTCGGACTGCAGGCGACCAGGGCTCTGGTCGAGGAGACGCTGGTCCCGCTCGACGTCGCGGGGCGCAAGGTGACGCTCAGGATGAACGGGGACGCGCCCTTCGTCACCGACGAGGGAAACCACATCCTCGATCTGCATCTCGGGCGGATCGGCAATCCGCACCGGCTGTCGCTTGTTCTGAACCAGGTGCCGGGCGTGGTCGAGAACGGGCTCTTCATCGACCTCTGCAGCCGGGTGATCATCGGTCACATCGACGGATCGGCCGAGATCCGCAAGCCGAAGGCGGACACGGCGGATCGCGGGCAGGGCGACGATGGCGAGATCCGGAACATCTTCGCCGATCTCGGCGACTGATGGCGGGCGGCGCGGATATGGCCTTCGACTACGACCTTTTCGTCATCGGCGGCGGCTCGGGCGGTGTGCGCGCGGCGCGGATCGCGAGCGGCGAATATGGCGCGAAGGTGGGGCTGGCCGAGGAATACCGGATGGGCGGGACCTGCGTCATCCGCGGCTGCGTGCCGAAAAAGCTGATGGTCTTTGCCTCGGCCTATGCCGGGGCGATCGCCGATGCGCGGTCGTACGGCTGGGCGGTCGAGGCGGGAGTCTTCGACTGGCCGGCGTTCCGCGCCAAGCTCGACGCCGAGCTCGACCGGCTGGAGGCGGCCTACCGCGCGGGGCTCGCGGGGGCGAATGTCACGGTCCACGACACGCGGGCGACGGTGGTCGATCCCCATACCGTGCGGCTCGCCACGGGTGAGACCTTCACCGCGAAGCATATCCTCGTTGCGACCGGCGGGCGGCCCTTCGTGCCGGAGATTGCCGCCGGGGCCGGGGCGATGACCTCGAACGACATCTTCAGGCTCGACGCGCTGCCGAAATCCGTTCTGATCGTCGGCGGCGGCTTCATCGCCTGCGAGTTTGCCTGCATCCTCAACGGGATGGGCGTCGCGGTGACGCAGTTCTACCGGGGCGAGCAGATCCTGCGCGGCTTCGATGGCGAGGCGCGCGGCCATATCGCCGAGCTGATGAAGGAGAGCGGCGTCAACCTCCATGTCGGCACCGACGTGATCGAGATGAAGCCGGTCGACGGCGGCACCTGGGTCAAGTCCACCGACGGGCGCGAGGCGGTCTACGAGAAGGTCGTCTACGCGACCGGGCGGGTGCCGAACACCGAGGGGCTCGGGCTTGTCGAGGCCGGGGTGAGGCTCGGCCGCAAGGGCGAGGTGGTGGTGGACGAATGGTCGCAAACCGCCGTGCCCTCGATCTTCGCGGTGGGCGACGTGACCGACCGGATCAACCTGACGCCGGTGGCGATCCGCGAGGGCCATGCCTTCGCCGACACGGTCTTCGGCGCGAAGCCCGTGAAACCCGATCACGAGCTGGTGGCGAGTGCTGTCTTCACCCAGCCCGAGTTCGGCACCGTCGGGATGACCGAGGAGGCGGCGCGCGACGAGCGGCCGATCGAGATCTACGCGACCTCGTTCCGGCCGATGCAGTCGGCCTTCGCCGGGCGGCCCGACCGGGTGATGATGAAGCTCGTCGTCTGCGCCGAGACGCGCAAGGTTCTGGGCTGCCATATTGTCGCGCCGGGGGCGGGCGAGATGATCCAGCTTGCCGCCATCGCGATCAAGATGGGCGCGACGAAAGAGGACTTCGACCGCACGGTCGCGGTCCATCCCGTGATGGCCGAAGAACTGGTGACCTTGCGCAAGCCGGTCAGGAAGGCTTGAATTTCCGTCGGGAACAACCAGTTGGGAAACGAGATTGAAATGAAACGAGAGCAGGGGGAAATGAACTGATGGCTGGCAGCGGAGGTCCCTGGGGCGGCGGCGGGTCCGGTGGAGATGACGACGACCGTCCGGGCGGACGCGGCGGGCGGCGGCCGGGCGAAGGCCCGCAGATCCCCGAGATCGAAGAGATCATGAAGAAGGGCACCGAGCAGCTCAAGGTGCTGATGGGCGGGCGCGGCGGCGGGCCGCGCGGGCCGGGCGGCGGCGGACGGCCGACGGGGCCGCTTTTCACGCGCGGCACGCTCGGGATCGCGGCGCTCGCGGCGGTGGGTCTCTGGGCCTTCGCCTCGTTCTACACGGTGAAGCCCGAAGAGCAGTCGGTCGAGCTCTTTCTCGGCAAGTTCTCGGCCGTCGGCGATCCGGGCCTGAACTTCGCGCCCTGGCCGCTCGTCACCGCGAACGTGATCGCGGTCACGCCGGAACGCACCGAGGATATCGGCGTCGGACGCGGCGGAACCGGTGACAGCGGGCTGATGCTCACGGGTGACGAGAACATCGTCGACATCGACTTCCAGGTGGTCTGGAACATCAACGATCCGCAGGCCTATCTGTTCAACCTGCGCGACCCGGAACTGACGATCAACGCCGTGGCCGAGTCCGCGATGCGCGAGATCATCGCCCAGTCGCAACTCGCGCCGATCCTCAACCGCGACCGCGGAATCATCGCCGAGCGGCTGAAGGAGCTGATCCAGTCCACGCTCGACAGCTACGATTCGGGGCTGAACGTGGTTCGGGTGAACTTCGACCGCGCCGACCCGCCGCGCGAGGTGATCGACGCCTTCAAGAACGTTCAGTCGGCCGAGCAGCAGCGTGACCGGCTCCAGAAGGAAGCCGACGCCTATGCCAACACGGTGCTCGCCGGCGCGCGCGGCCAGGCGGCGCAGCTTCTCGAAGAGGCCGAGGGCTACCGCGCCCAGGTGGTGAACCAGGCCGAGGGCGAGGCGAGCCGCTTCAGCGCGGTTTTGGCCGAATACAGCAAGGCGCCCGAGGTGACGCGAAAGCGGCTTTACCTCGAGACGCTCGAAGAGGTGCTGGGCCGCGTCGACAAGGTGATCATCGACGAGACCCAGGGCGGGCAGGGCGTGGTGCCCTACCTGCCGTTGAACGAACTCAGACGCGGCGCAACGGCGCCCGCCAGCGAGGGGACGAACTGATGAACCGCGCAACGCTTCTTCTGCCGATCCTCGTCCTCGCCATCGCGGGTGCCCTGTCGGCGATCTTCATCGTCGACGAGCGGGAAAAGGCGCTGGTTCTCCAGTTCGGCCAGATCAAGGCCGTGCGCGAGGAACCGGGGCTCTATTTCAAGCTGCCGATCATCCAGGAGGTGGTGCGCTACGACGACCGCATCCTCGGGCTTGACGTCGATCCCCTGGAGATCACGCCGCTCGACGACCGCCGGCTGGTCGTCGACGCCTTCGCGCGCTACCGGATCGCCGATGTGCGGCGCTTCCGCCAGGCCGTCGGCGCCTCGGGCGTGACGCTCGCGGAGAACCGCATCGACACCATCCTGCGGGCCCAGACCCGCGAGGTGCTGGGTTCGGTCACCTCGTCCGAGATCCTTTCGGCCGACCGCGCCGCGCTTGCCGCCTCGATCCGCGACGCCTCGCGCTTCGAGGCAAACTCGCTTGGCGTCGAGATCATCGACGTGCGGCTGAAGCGCACCGATCTGCCCGAGCAGAACCTCGACGCGACCTTCGCGCGTATGCGCGCAGAGCGCGAGCGCGAGGCCGCCGACGAGGTGGCGCGCGGCAACGAGGCGGCGCAGCGCGTGCGCGCCCAGGCCGACCGGACCAAGGTGGAGCTTGTCTCGGACTCGCAGCGCCAGGCGGAGATCATCCGAGGCGAGGCCGACGCGGAGAGGAACGCGATCTTCGCCCAGGCTTACGGCGCGGATCCGGAGTTCTTCGACTTCTACCGCTCGCTCGCGGCCTACCGGCAGTCGCTGCTGGAAGGCAACTCGACGATGGTCATGGCGCCGGACAGCGAGTTCTTCGACTACCTGAAGTCGGCCGAGCGCAAGTAGGCGATGTCGGGCCTCGCGCTTATCCTGCTGGCCCTCGGGCTGGTCCTGACGCTGGAGGGGCTGGTGCTTGCACTGGCCCCTTCGCGTATAGACGAGCTCCTCGAGCTGATCCGGCGGATGCCGGTCGAGACGCGGCGCAATCTCGGTCTCGCCGCCTTGGCGCTGGGCCTCGCGCTCATTTGGCTTGCGAGCGGGCTGTCCGGCTGAGAGAATTGTCATTGGCAGCCGGCCGGGGGCGATCACGATCAGTTGAGCCGCCGCGAGCGGGTTTGAATTTGGGCGTGTGCTACATAGCTGAATGATGCGCACGGGTCGGACGGGGCGGTGCATCGTCCCGGCCGCAAGAAGCACAAGGGAGTTTGGAGTGGAACCTCAGGCGATGACTCTTCAGCCGTCCGGAACGCGGCCGTGGACGGCGGCAGGAATGATCTGGGCCACGGTGCTTGCGGTCGCGCTGGCCGCCGGCCCGGTCGGACCAGTGGAGGCGCGCGGCGCGCCGGAAAGCTTTGCCGAACTGGCCGAGCAGGTGAGCCCCTCGGTGGTGAACATCACCACCTCGACGACGATCGCGGCGCCGACGGATGGCGGGCCGATCGTGCCCGAAGGCTCTCCCTTCGAGGATTTCTTCCGCGAGTTCGGCAACCCGAACGGGCCGCGCGGGCCGCAGCGGTCGAATGCGCTCGGCTCGGGCTTCGTGATCTCGGCGGATGGTTACATCGTCACCAACAACCACGTCATCGAGGGCGCCGACGAGATCTCGGTCGAGTTCTTCTCGGGCGGAAAGCTCGACGCGACGCTGGTCGGCACCGACCCCAAGACCGACATCGCGCTTCTCAAGGTCGAGAGCGACGAGCCCCTGGCCTTCGTGAACTTCGGCGATTCCGACGTGATGCGGGTCGGCGACTGGGTGATGGCGATGGGCAACCCCTTGGGACAGGGCTTCTCTGTCTCTGCCGGCATCGTCTCGGCCCGCAACCGCGAGCTGTCGGGCACCTATGACGACTTCATCCAGACCGACGCGGCGATCAACCGCGGCAACTCGGGCGGCCCGCTCTTCAACATGGACGGCGAGGTGATCGGCGTGAACACCGCGATCCTGTCGCCCAACGGCGGCTCGATCGGGATCGGTTTCTCGATGGCCGCGAACGTGGTGTCGAAGGTCGTGGGCCAGCTCCAGGAATTCGGCGAGACCCGGCGCGGCTGGCTCGGCGTCCGGATCCAGGACGTGACCCCGGACGTGGCCGAGGCGATGGGCCTTGCCGATGCCAAGGGCGCGCTCGTCACCGATGTGCCGGACGGCCCGGCCAAGGACGGCGGCATCCAGTCCGGCGATGTGATCACCGCCTTCGATGGTGCGGATGTCACCGATACCCGCGAACTCGTGCGGCGCGTGGCCGATGCAGATGTCGGCAAGGCGGTGAGCGTCGTGGTGCTGCGCGACGGCGAGAGCCACGAGCTTTCGGTCACGCTCGGCCGCCGCGAGCTTGCAGAGGGCGAGCCGGTGCCGGCGGTGGCGGGCAAGGAAGAACCGGCCGAGAAGGACATGCTCGGCATGACGCTCGGCGTGCTGACGGACGAGCAGCGCGACCAGATGGGGCTCGCGGCGGATGCGGCGGGGCTTCTCGTCTCCGATATCGACCAGACCAGCGAGGCCTACGAGAAGGGCCTGCGCGCCGGCGACCTCATCACCGAGGCGGGCCAGCAGAAGGTGGCGTCGATCGAGGATTTCGAGGCCCGGATCGCCGAGGCGAAGGAGGCGGGGCGCAAGTCGCTGCTCTTGCTGATCCGCCGTGAAGGTGACCCGCGCTTCGTGGCGCTGTCGGTCGAGTGAGCCGAGCGGATCCGGGAAACGAGGGAAGGGCGCCGGCGGGCGCCCTTTTTTGTCTCTGACCTTCAGCGGGGGACGGAGGTGCTGCGGGCCACAGTGAGGATGTAGAGCGCGAGGCTCACCACGACGATGACGCCGCCGAGGATCATTGGCGGCGTCATCGCCTCACCCGCGCCGATCCAGACCCAGGCGGGGCCGAGCACGGTTTCGAGCAGCATCAGTAGGCTCACGTTCGCTGGCGCCGTGTGGCGCGTGGCATGGGTCAGGGCGAGGAAGGAGGCGGGCAGGATCACCGCGCCGGTGACCGCGACCGCCCAGATCTCTCCGCTCAGGAGCGATCCGGCCGGCGCGGCGGCGATGCCGATCGAGCCGGCGAGCAGCGCGCCGCAGCCGACCAGCGGCATGATCGGCAGGCCGTGCGCCCGGCGGATGATCGCGAAGGCCAAGGCAAGGAGCGCCGCGACCCCGAGGCCCGCCGCCGCCCCGACGAGCGCGGCGCGGTCGAACCTGAGGCCCTCGCCGTCCCCGAAGACCGCGATGCCGATCCCGGCGAGCACCGCGACGGTCGCGACCCAGGTGGCGGCGCGGGTGGGCTCGTCGCCGAGGAGACGGCCGAGGACGGCCGAGAAGATCGGCATTGTGGCGATACCGAAGAGGACGACGGCCACCGGCGCGTGGCCGATGCCGAGGCTGAAGAGCGTCGCGTTGAGGCCGTGGCAGAGGATGACGCCAAGGCCGGAGAGGCTGAGGATGGCCCGGATGTCCGCGCGGCGGCGGCCACCGGCCGAGATCAGCCAGAGGCCGAGCAGAAGGGTGCCCATCAGCATCCCGCGCCAGGCCACCATCGGAAAGCCCGACATCCCCGACCAGCGCATGAAGAGCGTGTCCGGGGTCAGGACAAGAGCGCCGAAGGCGGCGAGGCCGATACCGAAGAGCGGGTGGCGGGACATGCGGGTTCCGGGCCTGACTGTACCATGGCTAGGCGAGCGGGCACCTACTGTCCATCGCCGCGGCGTTATTGCGCCGCCGTGAGCGGCGGCTGCGAGACCGCCGGAGCTGCGGATTCGGCAAGGATCTCGCCGAAGAGCCATTCGCGGAAGGCGAGGATGCGCGCATCCTTGGCGCGGCGACGCTCGTAGGCAAGCGAATAGATGGTCCTCACCGGCGATAGAATGTCGAAGAGCTGGACGAGGTCGCCGTCCCGCAGAAGGTCGATCAGAAGTTCTCGGTAAGCCAGTTCGACACCCGCATCACTCAGGGCGGCGGTCGTCGAAAGTTCGCAGTGTGAGAAGACTGGCCCGCCTTCCGGGCAGTATGTCGGCAAGCCGGCGACACCGAACCACTCCGCCCAGCCGTCATCGGTCTCGTCACGCAGAAGAACGTGGCGGGCAAGGTCGCGCGGCGCTTTGAGGTCGGGATGCGCCGCGAGATAGGCGGGGCTGCAGACCGGTGTGCGGGTCGAGGCGAAGAAAGGCTCAATCACCGCGCCCTCGACCGGCGCATCGCCCCAGTGGATGATCACGTCAAGCGCGCCGTGGCGGAAATCGGTGGGCGGCAACCCGGTCTCGATCTGCACTTCCAGCCCGGGGCAGGCCCGCATGAATCGTGGCAGCCGCGGGATCAGCCAGCGTTTCGCGAACCATTCGGTCATCCTCAACCGGATCACGCCCTGCGCCGCCTCGCCCGTGATCGCGCGGGTGCTGGCGTCCAGTTCGTCGAGCAGCGGTCCGATACGCGCGAGGTACCGCTCTCCGGCCCGCGTCAGACGCACCGCCTGCGGTCCGCGCGTGAACATCGGCCGGTCAAGGTAACTCTCGAGCAACCGGATCTGGTGGCTGATCGCGGAGGCGGAGACGCAGAGTTCCTCGGCCGCTGCCTTGAAGCTGCCGAGTCGGGCCGCGGCTTCGAAGGCACGCAACGCGGGGAACGGGGGCAGCTTGCGTCTCATCCGGGTGAATTTACCTCACATGCAGGTGAAATCTCTTCGTTTGGAGGCGTTCCGCAACTGATCCTATCCTTTCCGCTCGGATATCGCAAAACGGGAGGGAAGGTCATGGCTGTGCGGACCATTCAAGAGCGATGGCGCATCGGTATCGCCCCGGCGGTCGCGTTGACGCTTTTCGGAGCCCTCGCCGGGATGGCGGTGGCGCGGATGTCGGGGCCGACAGAGCACAAGGGCCTGACGATCGGGAAGCTCGGCGTGATCGAGGAGGAGATGCTGCGGCGCCAGATTGGCCTCGAGGGATATTTCATGCAGCTCCGCGCGATCACCATCGCGCCGGGCGGCCAGATCGCCGAGCACTCGCATGAAAAAAGACCGGGGCTCGTAAAGGTCATCGACGGGGAGGCTATCGAGGGCCGCGCGTCGGGCGAGACGGTCTTCGCAGGGGAGGGTGCCGAGGCGATCATCGAGGACGGCGACACGGTGCACTGGTTCTACAACCGGACGGACGCGCCCGCGACGGCGATCGTCTGCGACCTGACGCCGGTCTCCTGATTGCCGCGGTCACGGTCGCCCGTCGGCCCGCGCCGCCTCGGCCCGGAGGGCCGGCGCGCCGGGCGGGGCGAGCAGCTCGTCGAGCATCGGCGTGATGTCCTCGATCGCCTCGGCCACGACATGGACCACCTCGGCCTCGCGCTGCAGCCGCCCGGTCACGCGCAGGAGCCGCCCGGCGATCACCGCGCGGCGGAAGCGCTGGAAGACCTTGGCCCAGACGACGACATTGGCGACGCCCGTCTCGTCCTCGAGCGTGAGGAAGACCACCCCCTTCGCGGTGCCGGGCCGCTGCCGCACCAGCACCAGCCCGGCCACCGTCACCCGCGCGTCGGCGGGCGGCTCGTTGAGCCGCGCATGGGGCAGGGCGGCGGGGGGACGCGGCCAGTCCTCTAGCGGGTGGTAATCGGTGAGCATAGGAACAAAGATAGAACATTCGCCCAGTCCCGGCAAGGGCCGCTCAACTTCCGGGACGGTTTCCGAACCGGCTGTGGAACTCCGTCGTCCGGTTGCGGTGGGGATAGGGCTCGGACGGCACCGCGACGCCGAGATGGGCGCAGAGCGGCGCCCAGCCGTCGCCGATCCGGTGGACGAGAAGCCGGCCCGGCGGCACCGTCGCCATCACCTCGGCGACATGCGCCTCGTAGGTGGCGATCGCATGGGCGCGGTCGTCCGGCCGGCCGCCGAAAACCTGCTCGGCAATCAGCGCCACGCCGAGCGAGTCGGGATCCTCCGAACTGCGGATCACGTCGAGGATCGTCCGCTCGAAACTCGCCCACCAGCTCTCGGCGCTGCGCCAGGTCAGGAGCACCCGCGCCTCGGGATAGGCGGCGATGATTTCGCGCCAGTAGGCGGCCGAGGGCCAGTCCACGCAGGAGCCGAAACCGGAGAAAAGGCGCGGCCAGTCCGGCGCCGCGCCACATGCCAGGGCGCGCCAGAGCCGCTTCTGTTCAGGGTCGTTCAGAACCTCCGCCATGTGGTGGCAGGGACCCGCGCCGAGGCGGTTGAGCGCCTCACGCATCGAATCAGTTCCGGTGCGTCCGAATCCGGTGCCGATGACCCTGAGCATCCCGACCTCCCCGGCGGCTGACATGCCACCAAGTCTACATGGATTCGCGCAAGGGGTGGAGCCGGACGGCATGAGCCGCTAGAAGCGCAGAAACGCTCTCTTTCATGGACCGAGTCGATGGCGAAGATCACCTATGTCGAATTCAACGGAACCGAGCATGTCGTGGACGTGGCCAAGGGGCTGACGGTCATGGAAGGCGCACGCGACAACGGCATTCCCGGGATCGAGGCCGATTGCGGCGGCGCCTGCGCCTGCTCGACCTGCCATGTCTATGTCGATGCCGCCTGGGTCGAAAAGCTCCCCGCGAAGGATTCGATGGAGGAGGACATGCTCGATTTCGCCTACGAGCCGGATCCGGCGCGCTCGCGGCTGACCTGCCAGATCAAGGTCACGGACGCGCTCGACGGGCTCAAGGTGTTCATGCCGGAAAAGCAGATCTGATGCTGCGCGCGGCGCTGGCGCTGGTTTGCGCCCTCGCCGCGACACCGCTCGCGGCGCGCTGCACAGAAGGCGACGGTGACTGGGTGCGCCGGGCCTGCTACGAGGCGCCGCGAACGACCGGCCTCTATGGCCACGACATCCTCGGCGCCACGCCGGAATGGTCTGGGATCCGGGTGACGCTCGGCCCGCGCGGGCGCCGGGCGCTTGACCACCGCGGCGGCACGCTCGCCTTCGAGACCCCGGACGGCACGCTTTTCGAGGATATCGCCCCGCGGCTCGCCGACCTCGACGGCGACGGACGGCCCGAGCTGATCGTCGTCCAGGCCGACCACCGGAAAGGGGCGCGTCTGGTGGCCGCGGGTCTCGGCGGCAGACCCTACGCCGCGACGCCCTTCATCGGCCAGAGCCACCGCTGGCTTGCGCCGGTCGGTGCGGCCGATCTCGACGGCGACGGCAGGGTCGAGATCGCCTATGTCGAGACCCCGCATCTTGGCAAGACGCTCAAGATTGTCCGGCTCGACGGCGACCGGCTTGCGAGCGTGGCCGAAGCGTCTGGTTTGACCAACCACCGCATCGGCGATCCCTTCATCCAGGGCCGCATCGCCACTTGCGGCGGCCACCCGACCATCCTGACCGCCGATGCCGACTGGAGCCGGATAGTGGGCACGACGCTTGCCGCAGGCAGACTCGTTCACCGCGACCTTGCCCCCTACAACGGCCCGTCAAGCTTCGACCGGGTGCCGGGCTGCGATTGACCCGCCGTCGCTTTCTGTCTGAAGGGCATTAGCCATGTCTGGAAACCGAGGTGGTCCGCGATGCAGGACAAAACGCACTCCGGCTTCAAAGCGGCGCTACCAAAGTAGCAGGATGCGGACTCACCGACAGAATTCATAGAGACACCCTACATTGCGCGTCTCTAGAATGGCCTGCAGCAACTAAGCACGGAGAATCTTCGATGCAGCCGTCTGGTATCTTGCGCGAACTTCTCGGAAGGTTGCCCCGGGATATTGTGATTGATCCTGGAGCGCCGAGTTACGAATCTTTACGGCGTGTCTGGAACGACATGATCGACCGCCGACCAGCGGCAATCATCCGTCCAGGCGACGTGGTGCAAGTTTCAGAAGCTGTCCGACTGGCGGCAGCCACTGGCCTTCCTCTCGCTGTACGTTGCGGTGGCCACAGCTTTCCAGGCTTTTCGACCTGTGATGGCGGCATTGTTCTCGACCTCTCAAGGATGAACACTGTTTCGGTCGACCCGAATTCGCGACTGGCGATTGTCGGCGGCGGTGCTCTCCTAAGAGACGTTGACAAAGCTACTGCGAAATACGGCCTCGTAGTTCCCGCCGGAGTAGTCTCACATACCGGTGCGGGTGGCTTGACACTTGGTGGAGGCATGGGCTGGACCTCCCGGCGGTTTGGGCTGACGATTGACAATCTCGTTTCTGCACAAGTCGTGACCGCAAACGGCGACATTCTCGAAGTCAGCGACTCCTCCCATCCCGACCTTTTCTGGGGTTTGAAGGGAGGTGGTGGAAACTTCGGGATCGTTACGAGGTTCCAGTTCCGACTCCATCCGCTAGGTCCAATTGCAGTTGGAGTTTGGAATTATGCACCAAACAGGGTCACAGCGGCTCTGGAAGGCCTCTCTGCACTCGCCAAACGTGCGCCGCGCTCGCAGACCCACAGCATAGGACTGACTAAATCGGGGCTCCGCGTCACAGCGTTCCACAGTGGACCCGACGGTCTGGGATATGAAAGCCTAGTGCCGTTCGGCAACCTAGCGGGACCCGGAGAAGGCGGTCTTGAAGACCTGGACTTCCTGACCTTGCAAAGCCGGAGCGACGATTTCGTACGATGGGGGAGGCGCTACTACGGCAAGGGCGGCTTCTTTAGTGCTTTGGAGTCGGTGAGTATCCGAGAAATGGCTGATCTAAGCATAAGTGCTCCTAACGAGGACTCCGAATTTTACATGATCCATCTTGGAGGTGCGGTGTCCGATGTCTCTGACGATGCAACAGCGTACACAGGACGCCGCGCTCAGTTTTTTTGGTTAGCGCAAGCGATCTGGGACGACGCTAGGGACGACGAGCAGTGCATTTCCTGGGGGCGCCAGGCGGGCCAAAGGCTCGATGTTCTGTCTCAAACCGGAAATTACATAAACGAGCAGAGTGATGTTGGTCAGGCAGTCGCCGAGAGAGCCTATGGAAAGACCAAATATGATCGGCTTGCTGCATTGAAAGCTGAATATGACCCAAGCAACCTGTTTCGCCTGAACCAGAATATCGCTCCGGCGCATCGTGTATCCGAACCGAATACAGAGCAAGCTCTTTGAAATTTGTGCAAAAGCACTAAGGGCTCAAACCGGACCAACACCGTTTCGCGACATGGTTGAAAGTCCGGGGGCCGGGGACCTTCCGGTTCGCCCGGCGCGGGCGGGCGCTCGCCGGGAAATCGTCTCACACCCGGCGTATCGGCCGAGGCGCAGCCGAGGCCGAACTCCGGCTCAGAGCGCCCGCCAACCGATATCGCGCCGGCAGAACCCGCCCGGCCAGTCGATCGCATCGACCATGCCGTAGGCCCGGTCCCGCGCCTCGGCAAGGCTCGCCCCCCGCGCGGTGACGTTCAGGACCCGCCCGCCGGAGGCCACGACCGAACCGTCGCGCTCCGCCGTCCCGGCATGAAAGACCATGTGGCGCGAATCCTCCGGCAACTCGTCGAGCCCCCGGATCTGCGACCCCTTGGCATAGGCGCCGGGATAGCCCGCCGCCGCCATAACCACCGTCAGCGCGTGATCCGCGGCCCAGGTCACCTGCATCTCGCCCAGCCGCCGTTCGGCGCAGGCATGAATGAGATCGAAGGCCTGTGCACCCAATCGCATCATCAGGACCTGGCACTCCGGATCGCCGAAACGGACGTTGTACTCGACGAGCCGCGCCCGCCCGTCCTCGATCATGAGGCCGGCATAGAGAACGCCCTGGAACGGCGTGCCGCGCCGCGCCATCTCGGCAACCGTGGGTCGCACGATCTCCGCCATCGCCTGGTCGAGCACCGCCTCCGAGAGGACCGGCGCCGGCGAATAGGCCCCCATGCCGCCGGTATTGGGCCCGGTGTCGCCGTCGCCCACCCGCTTGTGATCCTGCGCCGTCCCCACCGCGAGCACGTCCTTGCCGTCGCAGAGAACGAAGAGCGAGGCCTCCTCGCCGTCCATGAACTCCTCGATCACCACCTCGGCGCCGGCTTCCCCGAACTCGCCGCCGAACATGTCGGCGACGGCGGCCAGCGCCTCCGCCTCGGTCATCGCCACGATCACGCCCTTGCCGGCGGCGAGCCCGTCGGCCTTCACCACGATCGGTGCCCCCTGGACCCGGATGTAATCCTCGGCCGCCGCGCGGTCGGTGAACCGCGCGTAGCCCGCTGTAGGCGCGCCGGAAGCGTCGCAGATCTCCTTGGTGAAGCCCTTCGAGGCCTCGAGCCGCGCCGCCGCCGCGGACGGCCCGAAGGTCAGGATCCCCGCGGCGCGCAGCGCGTCCGCCACCCCCGCCGCCAGCGGCGCCTCGGGCCCGACGATGACGAAATCGACCGCGTTCTCCTCGGCGAAGGTGACCACCGCCGCGCCGTCGAGAATGTCGAGATCGGCGCATTCGGCCAGCATCGCGATCCCGGCATTGCCCGGCGCCACGATCAGCCGGTCGCATTTGGGATTCTGCTTGACCGCCCAGGCCAGGCTGTGTTCCCGCCCGCCGCCGCCGAGAATGAGAATGTTCATGTCCGCCCCCGCTTGGCCTTGCCTGCCTGGCGTTCTAAGGTCGCCCCGCAGAGGATACAAGCGGACCCATGGAC
The DNA here is from genome assembly GCF_033436765.1 of Defluviimonas sp. D31. Taxonomy (NCBI): domain Bacteria; kingdom Pseudomonadati; phylum Pseudomonadota; class Alphaproteobacteria; order Rhodobacterales; family Paracoccaceae; genus Albidovulum; species Defluviimonas sp. D31. Next base: position 153,137 of record NZ_JAWQFN010000007.1, on the reverse strand, counting down.
ATCTTCGAAAACGACGAACAGGGCGGCAACGCCCCCGAATTCACCGTCTCGGAAATCTCCGGCGCCGTAAAGCGCGTGATCGAGGGCGAGTTCGGCCATGTCCGGGTCCGCGGCGAGATCGGCCGCGTCTCCCGGCCCTCGTCGGGCCATGTTTATTTCGACCTCAAGGACGACCGCGCGGTGATCGCCGCGGTCTCTTGGAAGGGCCAGGCCGCCCGGCTCTCGGTCCGGCCCGAGGAGGGGATGGAGGTGATCGCCACCGGCCGCCTCACCACCTTCCCCGGCCAGTCGAAGTACCAGCTCATCGTCGAGGACATCGCGCCCGCCGGCATGGGCGCCCTGATGCTGATGCTGGAAAAGCGTAAAGCGGCCTTGGCCGCCGAGGGCCTCTTCGCGCCCGAACGGAAGCAGCCGATTCCCTACCTGCCCGAGGTCATCGGCGTCGTCACCTCGCCCTCGGGTGCAGTGATCCGCGACATCCTCCACCGCCTGCGCGACCGTTTCCCGCGCAAGGTCCTGATCTGGCCGGTGGCGGTGCAGGGCGAGAAATGCGCCCCCGAGGTCGCCGCCGCGATCCGGGGCTTCAACGCGCTCACCCCCGGCGGCGCGATCCCGCGCCCCGATCTTCTGATCGTCGCCCGCGGCGGCGGCTCGCTGGAGGATCTCTGGGGCTTCAACGAGGAGACCGTCGTCCGCGCCGCCGCCGAAAGCCGGATCCCGCTGATCTCCGCCGTCGGCCACGAGACCGACACCACGCTCATCGACCACGCCGCCGATCGCCGCGCGCCGACGCCCACGGCGGCGGCCGAGATGGCGGTGCCGGTCCGCCTGGAGCTCCTCAGCTGGACCGCCGACCAGGGAGCCCGGCTCTCGCGCGCGCTGACCCAGCGCCTCGACCAGCGCCGCCAACGCCTCGCCGACCTCTCCCGCGCGCTCGGCCGGCCCGAGACGCTGCTCGATCCCGCGCGGCAGGGCCTCGACCTCTGGTCCGACCGGCTCGGCCCCGCGCTCCACGCCGCCGCCACCCGCAAGCGCGCCGGCTTCAATTCCGTCGCCGGCCGTCTCCATTCCGGCATCCTCGCCGGGCTCGTCGCCCGCGAACGGCGCCACTTCGTCACCTTCGCCGAGCGCCTCGCCCCGGCACTCGCCCGCCTCACGCGCGACGCGGCCCGCGAGAACAGCCGCCGCCGCACCGATCTCGACACGCTAGCGCGGCGTCTCGCCACCGCCGAACGCCTGCGGCTCGACGCGCTCGCCGAACGGCTGGCCACCGCCGACCGCATCCGCCAGACGCTTGGCTACACCGAGACGCTGAAACGCGGCTACGCGGTGATCCGCACCGAAGGCGCCGTCGTCACCACGAGGCAGGCCGCCGAAACCGCCGCCGCGCTCGAGATCGAGTTCCAGGACGGACGCCTGCCGGTCCTCGCCGGATCCGCGCCGAAACCGAAACGCGCGAAATCCGAGCCGCCCGATCAGGGCAGCCTGTTCTGACCCAAGCCCTTCTTCATTGGCCAAATACCCTGGGGTCCGGGGGTGAAACCCCCGGCGGGTCGGCCGAGGCGCAGCCGAGGCCGAAACCCTGCTCACACCCCGACATTCGGCCCGAGGCACTGCATCGGCTCGGGGCTCTGTTCGACCGCGATCAGCGGCAGCCCCTCCGGATCGCCGCGAAACCGCGCCACGAGGCCCTGGTCGCTGTCCCAGAAGGTCCAGCATTGCGGCGCGGGGTTGTCCTCGTAGACGAAGCAGATGAAGCCCCCTTCCTCGTACCACTCGCCCTTGCGGCAATCGTCGCCGAGAAACGCCCAGACCACCTTGCGGCCCGGCAGGTACTGCTCGACGCCGTAGGGCTGGCCGCCGGAATTGTAGTAGAGCGTCCGCCCCACCGTGAGCGCGTCGAACCCGGCCGCATCGAGCGGTGCGCCGGGCTCGGCCGCGACGGCGGGCGCCGTGGCGAACGAGATCGCAAGAAGCAGGGCGGCCCAGCGCATGGCAAGCCTCCTCGACCGGGGCGGTGCCCGTTCAGAATGGCAGATGCCGGCGCCGCCGGCCAGCCCCCGGAGCTCAGTCGCCGGCAAGGCCGAGCCGGGCAAGCCGCCGGTCCATGATCCGGTGCCACAGCGGCGGCACGAGCGCGATCGTCGCCATCACCGGCAGCGAATAGGGCAGGAGCGGCGCCTGCCCGCCGGCCGACAGCCTGAGGTCCGGATAGCGCCGAGCCGGGTGGGAATGGTGGTCGGCATGGCGCGGCGCGTTCAGCATCATCAGCCCAGAGACCGGATGCGGCGCGTCCCAGCTGTGCCGGATGCCGGCCGGCTCCAGCGCGCCGGACGGCAATTCGCGGCGCAGGAGCCCGTAATGTTGCACATAATCCGAAAGCAGGAGCTGGACCTGCGCATGGGCGCAAAGCAGCAGATAGGCCAGGAGCCCGTCGAGGCCGAAGGCGGCGAAGATCGCGACGACCCAGAGGGTGCCGCCGGCGATGTAGACCGCGTAGGGATGCGGATCGAGAAGGCTCTGGCCCTGGCGCGCCGCCCGGCGATGCGCCTCCATCTCGTATCCGGCGACGAAGGCGCCGGGCCAGGCGCGCGCCGCGAAGAGGTAGAAGCTCTCGCCCGCCGCCGCGGTGTTGGGATCGTCGGTCGTGGCCACGAACCGGTGGTGGACCAGCCGGTGGGCCGAGGTGTGATGGCCAAAGAGCAGCGAGATATAGACCCACATCCCGGTCCGGAAGAGCCGCTTCTCGGTGCGGTGGATCAACTCGTGCGCGTTCGAGTTGGAGACCTGCCCGAACCAGAGCCCGAAGGCGAGCAAGGTCGCCACCCCGTCGAGAAATCCGAGCCCCGTCGCCCCGGTCAGCACCCAGACCGCGAAGGGCAGGAGCAGGAAATGCAGACCCGCGAGCAAGAGCGACAGCCGGTCGGCCATCCTCGCGGTCACGGGCCCGGGCGCGGAAAGCCCGCGCCGCAGCGCGACCTCGTCGATCGCATGGAGCAGGCCCGTCATGCAGAGCAACGCGGCAAGGCACCAGAGCCCGCCGAAAAACCCGGCGAGGACGAGCACCGGAACCGGCGCCAGCGTCGCCACGAGGAACGGCCGCAGCGGTCGCCACGGCGCCCAGGCCGCGCGGACCCGCCCGGCGAGCGTTGCCGCCGCGCCAGCAGGTGCGGTCCCGGTCGGGGCACCCGCCACCGTAGCGGCGACCGCCTCATCCAGCGCCGTACCCGAGCTTCCCCGGGCCTCAGCCGGGTCCGAAGCGTCGCTGCCGAGCTCCGCGCCGTCTGGTTCTTCCCGTGGTATTCGGTCCGGAAGCTTCACCGTCATGGCCGGTGCGTCTCTGCCGTCCGTTTCCAATGCGGTTGCGGCTCGAACTGGTTCCGCCTTGCCCGTCAGCGCCGAGAGTACGGCCTCCATCGTCGCTGCATCGTCGTGCGCCTCGTCCGGCCCGGCGGCAAAGCCCGCCAGAGCCGGGCTGGCTTCGGGCGTCGAAGGTCCGACTCCCGGAGCGTTTCTGTGGCGTCGCGGCCAGGGAAAGCGGACCAGATGTTTCATCTGGGCCTGAATACGGGAAATTCTTGGCAAAATCTTGGCGGTCGCGACACATTCGCGCAATTTCGCCCCGCTTTCCTGCCGAAGGCAGGCGCGTTCCGCGCCCACCGGAACGCCGTCTTCGCGGCCGCGCGGCAGCTGACCCTTCCATCGCGTGCCCGAAAGCACTAGGTGGAGGACAGCGCAAGATCAGCCGGGGCTGCCGATGTCATTCTTCAACAAGCTCAAGGACAAGCTCTTCAAATCCTCCTCGAAGCTCGAAGAGGGGCTGGACGCGATCGTCGCCGAAGCCGCAGAGCCGACCCGGCCCGACCCCGATCCCGCGCCGGAGCCGCAGCCGGAACCCTTCCCCGAGATCGTGCCAGAGCCCGACCTGCCGCCCGCCCCGGAACCGGCTCCGCGCGAGATTCCGCGCCCCGACCCCGAGACCCCGTCCGCGCCGCCCGACGAGTCGCCCGTGCCGCCGTCCGAGATCCCGGACCCGGCACCGGGCGAGATCCCCGGACCCACGCCGCCCGAACTGCCCGAGGGCCTCGCGGGCGTCGCCGTGGCGGCACCCGCCACGCGTCCGGGGTTTCTCGGCCGGATCCTCGGACGCAGCGCGCCCGCGGCTCCGCGCCGGGTGCTCGACGATGCGATGCTCGAAAGCCTCGAGGAACTGCTGATCCAGTCCGACATGGGGGTCGAGACCGCGCTCCGCGTCGCCGCGAACCTCGCCGAAGGACGCATGGGCCGAAAGCTCTCGGTCCCGGAGATCCAGGGCCTTCTCGCCGCCGAGATCGCCCGGATCATGGAGCCGGTGGCCCGGCCGATGCCGCTCTATCCGACCAGGCCGCAGGTCGTTCTGGTCGTCGGCGTCAACGGCTCGGGCAAGACCACGACGATCGGCAAGCTCGCGAGCCAGTTCCGCGCTGCCGGCAAGAAAGTGGTGATCGCCGCCGGCGACACCTTCCGTGCGGCGGCCGTCGAGCAGCTCCAGGTCTGGGGCGACCGCGCCGGCGTCCCGGTGATGACCGCGCCCGAGGGCTCCGACCCCGCGAGCCTTGCCTTCGACGCGATGACGCGGGCGCAAGCAGAGGGGGCCGACCTCCTGATGATCGACACGGCGGGGCGCTTGCAGAACCGCCAGGACCTGATGGAGGAACTGGCCAAGATCGTCCGCGTGATCCGCAAGAAGGACCCGGACGCGCCGCACAACACGCTCCTCGTCCTCGACGCGACGACGGGCCAGAACGCGCTTTCCCAGGTCGAGACCTTCCGCAAGCTCGCCGATGTCTCGGGCCTCGTCATGACCAAGCTCGACGGCACCGCCAAGGGCGGCGTCCTCGTGGCCCTCGCCGACCGCTTCGGCCTGCCGATCCACGCGATCGGCGTCGGCGAGAAGATCGACGACCTCGCGCCCTTCGATCCCGAGGACTTCGCCCGCGCGCTGGTTGGTGCCGAGGCCTGATTCACCAGATGCGCCGTCCCCGTTCATCTTGCCCCGGATATCCTGGGGGTTCGGGGGTAATGCCCCCTGCACGGCAGCGGGCATGAGCGCCTGGTTCGTCTCGCTCGAAGGCACCGAAGCCGGGCGCCACATGGCGCTCGGCCTGGCGCTCATGGCGGCCTTTCTCCATGCGCTTTTCGGGGCGCTCCAGAAGGGCCGCCACGACCCCTGGCTTTCCCGCGCCGTGATCGACGCGAGCTATGGGCTGATCGCCGCGCCCTTCGCGCTCTTCGTCGTGCCATGGCCCGAGCCGCATATGTGGCCGATCTTCGCCGGCGCCTTCCTCATCCATATCGGATACAAGATCGCCCAAGCGCTCACCTACAGCCGCGGTGCCTATGCGGTGGTCTATCCGGTGGTGCGCGGCACCGGCCCCTTCTTCGCGGTGATCGGCGCGGGCCTCATCTTCGGCGAGCATTTCACCGCCGGCCAGTGGGCCGGCGTCGGGGTGCTGATGGCGGGGATCTTCGGGCTCGCGGTCTATAACCTCCGCACCATCACCGTCGACCGCGAGACGATGGTGCCCGCGCTCGGCTGGGCGGTGGTCACCGGCGGCTTCGTGGCGCTCTACACGACCTATGACGCATACGGCATCCGCGCCACCGCCGACCCCTTCACCTTCCTTGCCTGGTTCTTCCTGATCGACGGCATCTTCATGCCGGTCTATACGTGGCGCCGCTGGCGCTACTTGCCGTCGTCGGAATTCGTGCCCCTTCTGCAAAGGGGAGTCATCGGCGCCTTCGTCGCCTTCTTCAGCTTCGGGGCGATCCTTCTGGCGACGAGGATCGGCAAAGTCGGCGAGGCGGCGGTGCTGCGCGAGACCTCGACGGTCTTCGCCGCACTCATCGCCTGGGTGATGCTCGGCGACCGGGTCGGACCGCGCCGGCTCGCATTGATGACCTTGATCGCGGCGGGGGCCGTGATCGTGAAACTGGCAGGATGAGGCGCATGGCCGGCAAAAAGATCAATACTTGGCTGAAACTGGGTCTGGAGATCGGCCCCGTGATCGCTTTCTTCGCGGCCTTCACCCGGCTCAAGGACCAGACGGTCACAATCAACGGCACCGAATACGGCGGCTTCATCCTTGCCACCGCGGGCTTCGTGCCGCTTCTCATCCTGACCACGCTGATCCTCTGGCGGCTCACTGGTCGGCTTTCGCCGATGCAGGTCGCGACGCTGGTGCTTGTCGTCGTCTTCGGCGGGCTCTCGGTCTGGTTCAACGACGAGCGCTTCTTCAAGATGAAGCCGACGCTGATCTACCTCCTCTTCGCCGGGATCCTCGGCTGGGGGCTGATGCGCGGCCAGTCCTACCTCGCTCTGGTGCTCGAAGACGCGGTGCCGCTCGAACACGAGGGCTGGATGATCCTGACCCGGCGGCTCACCGCCTTTTTCGGCGGGCTCGCGATCCTCAACGAGGTGATCTGGCGCACGATGTCGGACGCGGCCTGGGTCAATTTCAAGACCTTCGGCCTGACGGCGGCGATCTTCCTCTTCTTCATGGCGCAGGGCGGCGTCTTCAAGCGCTACGGGATCGAGGAGAAGGACGGGCGATGAGACCGGCGCGCGCCGCGGGCGTGCGTCGTCGCGGCCGCTCCGGGCCGCCCGATCCTTCTGAGCGCTCCGCGCATCTGGCCCAGCAGCGGAAGATGACTGATCAGGCTCAGTGACTCCGCCGAAAATCGGCCTACGATATTGCCTCTGAGAGGCGATCGGGTGGTCGCGCGAGCCGCGCCGCCTTGGCCGGAGCGAGCAGATGGTGAAGCTCGGACACATTCCCGACATGGGTGCAGCGCTTCTGCTGGGGTTCGTTGCGGCGCTTCAGCCGTTGAGCGCCCAGGAAAGCGGCACGTCGTTTGACCACGATTTCGCCGTGCGCGTGATCCGCGCGCGTTGTGTGGCCTGCCACAGCCCGATCCTGATGATGGCGTTCGTCAACCGATATGTCGAACAGGCCGGATACGACGGTTTGACGAGCTTCCTTGCGAAGCACCATGCGCCCGATGAGGAGGGGCGGGCGGCGATCGTCGAGTTCTTTTCCGGGCTCCCTGTTTTCAATCGGACGCCGGCTACACCGGACTAACCTTAGGGCTGGCTGGCACGCTGCTGAAACAGGATTTCCTGAGCCTCGCGGTCGGACTGCAGGTCGCTGCGCTTCTCGGCGGCCACGGCCATGCCGCGCTGGACGGCGGGGCGCGCGGTCATCATCTTGAACCAGCGCAGCATGTCGGGCTTGTCGTCGAGCACCTGCTGCTGGAATTCCCAGCGGGCGGCCCAGGGGTAGATCGCGAAATCGGCGATCGAGAGGAAATCGCCGCCGACGAACTCGTGTCGCGCGAGCCGGCGGTCGAGCACCGCGTAGAGCCGGGCCACCTCGCGCCAGTAGCGGTCCTGGGCATAGGGAACCACTTGCGGCGGATCGAAATTCGGCGCGTATCCGAGGAAGTGGTGCGCCTGCCCGGCCATCGGGCCGAGGCCCCCCATCTGCCACATCAGCCATTCCTCGACGGCGATCCGCTCGCGCTCGGTCGAGCCGTAGAAGCGGCCGGTCTTGCGCGCGAGATACATCAGGATCGCCCCGGATTCGAAGACGGACACAGGCGCGCCGCCCGGCCCGTCAGGATCGACGATCGCGGGCATCCGGGCATTGGACGAGATCGCGAGGAATTCGGGCGCGAACTGCTCGCCCTTGCCGATGTTCACGAGGTTGACGTCGTAGGGCAGGCCCATCTCCTCGAGCGCGATCGTAATCTTCCTGCCGTTCGGCGTGGTCCAGTAGTAAAGCTCGATGGAGTTGGTCATCCGCGGTTCCTTCGTTTGCCGCACTCTATCTGGTCCGCGCCGCCGGGCCGATCAATGCGAAGGGGGATGTGCGCCGGCAAACAGATAGCCTTACTTGTAGTCGTTGAGCTGGTCGAGCATGGCGAGATGGTGGCGCACCTTCCAGTAGCAGGACCTCTCGGTCGGCTCCGTGCAGATTAGCCGGTGGCCGTCGACCATCACCTTCCAGCGCGTGCCGGCGGCGTCGAGCGGGTGGATCGGGTAGCTTTCAGGGCCGATCCGGATCACGCCGAGAGTGGGCTGTTCGGTGGGGGTGCAGGCGGCGAGCGCGAGCATCAGGGCGGCGAGGCGGGTGGCGGTCGGCATCGGTTTTCCTCCGGGAATTGCCGCAGTTGAACCCAGCCAGACCGGGGCCGCAAGGGCCGGTCGGCGGTTGACCCGGACGGCGGTTCGATGTAAGGGGCGCGCGTGGCGATTTGTACCGGATTGCGGGCCACGTTAAACATGCCGCTAAAGAGGTCGGAGGGTCGCGGCCCCCACCTGTTCCGGTGGGGGTTTTTTGTTGCCGGAGGAACGGCCATGGACGACTGGAAGACACGCACGAAGCTGATCCACGCGGGCGCCCGCCGCAGCCAGTACGGCGAGATGTCCGAGGCGATCTTCCTCACCCAGGGCTTCGTCTACGACAGCGCCGAGCAGGCCGAGGCCCGCTTCATCGAGACCGGCCCGGACGAGTTCATCTACGGCCGCTACGGCAACCCGACCGTGCGCATGTTCGAGGAGCGCATGGCCGCGATCGAGGGCACCGAGGACGCCTTCGCCACGGCAAGCGGCATGGCGGCGGTCAACGCGGCGCTGACCGCGATGCTGAAGGCGGGCGACCATGTCGTCGCGGCGCGGGCGCTTTTCGGCTCTTGCCTTTACGTTCTGGAAACGCTCGGCCGCTTCGGGGTCGAGGTGACGCTGGTCGACGGCACCGACCTCGGCCAGTGGCGGGCGGCGATGCGCGAGGGCACGAAAGCCGTCTTCCTCGAATCGGTGTCGAACCCGACGCTCGAGGTGATCGACGTGCGCTCGGTCTGCGAGATCGCCCATGCGGTGGGCGCCACCGTGATCGTCGACAACGTCTTCGCGACGCCCACCTTCTCGAAGGCGGTGGAACTGGGCGCCGATGTGGTTGTCTATTCGGCGACCAAGCATATCGACGGCTCGGGCCGCTGCCTCGGCGGCGTGATCTGCGGGACCGAGACCTATATTCGAAAGGTGCTCGAGCCCTATCTCAAGCATACCGGCGCGGCGATGAGCCCGTTCAACGCCTGGGTCATGCTGAAGGGGCTGGAGACGCTTGACCTCAGGGTGCGCGCGCAGGCCGGGAATGCGCTGGCGGTGGCCGAGGCGCTGTCAGGGCATGCCAAGCTGGAGCGGGTGATCTATCCGGGCCTGAAGGGCCATGCCCAGCACGATCTCGCGATGGCGCAGATGGGCGCGGGCGGCACGGTGGTGACGATCGAGGTGAAGGGCGGTCAGGCGGCGGCGTTCCGGTTCCTGAACGCGCTGGAGATCGTGAAGATCTCCAACAACCTCGGCGACGCGAAAACGATCATCACCCATCCGGCGACGACCACCCATCAGCGGCTGCCGGCCGAGCAGAAGGTGCTTCTGGGGATCACGCCGGGGCTCGTGCGGCTCTCGCTCGGGATCGAGGACGGGGGTGACCTGCTGGCCGACCTCATGCAGGCACTCGAAGCGGCCTGAGGTCGCGAAAACGTCACGGGTTACCGTGTAGGATTGGACAAGGGACGGCGTGATCCCGCATAATGGACCATCCCGCGCGGGGCCGGGGTTCTGAGGAACGTGCGATGAATTTCCTGGGCGATATCAATCCGGAGCCGAACAGGGCCGAGGCCGAGCGGGCCTTGGCGGTGCTGCGCGCCTGGGCGGAGCGTGCCGACCCGACCGAGGTGGCGCGGCTCGACCCGGCCATCGCGCGGCTTCTGCCGGGGCGTGAGGTCGGCAACTATCCCGACCTGTCGCGGACCTATCCCGACGGCTTCCGGCCCGACGCCGACTACCGCGCCTCGATGCCGGACCTTCAGAACGGACCGTCGAGCCTCATCGTCGGGGCGCAGGCGCCGATCCAGCATGTCGGCATCTCTAACTTCCGCCTGCCGATCGTGTTCCACACCCGCGACGGCGGCGACATCACGCTGGAGACCTCGGTGACCGGCACCGTCTCCCTGATCGGCGAGAAGAAGGGCATCAACATGAGCCGCATCATGCGGTCCTTCTATGCCCATGCCGAGCGGAGCTTCTCCTTCTCCGTCCTCGCCGCCGTGCTCGAGGATTACAAGAAGGACCATGACAGCGTCGATGCGCGGCTGATGATGCGCTTCTCCTTCCCGGCGCGGGTGCAGTCGCTGCGCTCGGGGCTGACCGGCTGGCAGTATTACGACATCGCGCTCGAACTGATGGAGCGCGAGGGGCGGCAGAAGCGGATCACCCATCTCGACTACGTCTATTCCTCGACCTGCCCGTGCTCGCTGGAGCTTTCCGAACACGCCCGCCAGGCGCGCGGCCAGCTCGCCACGCCGCATTCGCAGCGCTCGGTGGCGCGGCTCTCGGTGGTGGAGGAGGGCGGCAAGCGGCTCTGGTACGAGGACCTGATCGACCTCGCCCGCGCGGCGGTGCCGACCGAGACCCAGGTCATGGTGAAGCGCGAGGACGAGCAGGCCTTCGCCGAACTGAACGCCGCCAACCCGATCTTCGTCGAGGACGCGGCGCGCAGCTTCGCCGAGCGGCTTCTGTCCGACGACCGTATCGGCGATTTCCGCGTGGTGGCGAGCCATCAGGAGAGCCTGCATTCGCACGATGCCGTCTCGATCCTGACCGAGGGACCGACCTTCGTCGCCGAAAGCATCGACCCGCGGCTCTTCGCCTCGCTGCACAAGCCGGGCTGAGGGCCAGGTCAGCCTCTTCGATGAAATCGTGCTCGGCAACTTGGCTGGGGCAGGGATCTATGTGCAGATATGGGCGTGGCTGCAAGCTGCCCTGATCGGCTTCGCGTCCTAAGCCGTGAATGACGAATGACACGCCTCGAGATGGTTTACGCCACCCTCTCGGCGAGAACGAAGCCAAGCCTCATGAAACCGCTGGACCAAGTATGTCCGCGCGGGTCTGGACGCGACTTCAAGGCCGCACGATCTAGTTGCAGCCTTCCGCCAATTCGCAAACGGCGCCGGCGCCCGCACCAATTACCGCGCCCGTCACCGGGTTGTTGCCCGTCACCGCGGCAGCGGTTGCACCTATGCCAGCCCCGAGTCCCACCGTTTTCGCCGGAGTATCGCAAGCCGCGAGTCCCAAAGTCGCAACCGCGAGGATGATGTACATGCGCTGCATTCTCTATCCCTTCTCAGCCATTTAGAAACACAAAGTCATTATGAGCACGATGCCGGTTCCCGCTCGTAGGAAGGCCAGCTCTCGTCGCTGCCAACGGAAATAAATCTAGCATACTACGTTCGCGTTTTGGAAATGTGATCTTCGTCCAGAGATGCGAATGGTCGTCGAGAGGGAAGTGCACATAGGGCCAAGGATCGGGGTCTTTCGTGGACAGCCGATCCCGTCTTTCAGACGAACACCTCCCGAGGACATTCAAGAGCATGCTCCGCGCGTCGAGGACGCGCCTCCGGGTCGGTGAGGGCGTGGCCGGGCGCGACGGCGGCGACTCGTCGCTTGAGGATCGCCCCGCGCTGCGCTCATTCAGCGCGCGACTAGCAGAGCGGACGCTTGACAGTTTCCACGCCCGCGATCATGGCTCGCGTCACCATGGTCGATTTGCGCCCCGTCGGTTATGTTCTCGGTCTCATCGTCACCGCGCTCGGGGCGACGATGGTGGTGCCCTTCCTGACCGACTTCTATCTCGGCAACGGCAATGCCCATGCCTTCAGCGCCGCCGCGCTTGCCTGCCTGATCTGTGGCGGGCTGACGGCGCTGGCGTGCCAGAACCACGCGAGCCGAAGCCTGTCGGTGCGGCAAGGCTTCCTGCTCACCGTGGGGATCTGGCTCGCGGTGCCGTTCTTCTCCGCCCTGCCGCTGATGATCGGCGCGCCCGAGGTGAGCCTCCTTGATGCCTATTTCGAGGCGGTCTCGGGCATCACCACGACCGGCGCCTCGGTTTTCGTCGGGGTCGACGACCTGCCGGCGGGCGTGCTGGTCTGGCGGGCGATGCTGAACTGGCTCGGCGGGCTCGGCATCGCCTTCATCGCGATGATCTTCCTGCCGGTGATGCGGGTGGGGGGCATGCAGTTCTTCCGCTCGGAGGGCTTCGACACCTTCGGCAAGGTGCTGCCGCGCGCGACTGACATCGCGGGGCAGCTCTTCTTCGTCTATTCCGGCCTGACCATCGCCTGCATGTTCAGCTACCACCTCGCCGGCATGGTGTGGTTCGAGGCAATCCTGCACGCGCTCGCCACGATCGCGACGGGCGGCTTCTCGCCGCGCGCGTCCTCGTTCGTGGGCTACCCGCCGGCGGTGGAATATACCGCGGCCCTGTTCATGGTGCTCGGCAGCCTTCCCTATATCCGCTACGTCCAGCTGGTGCGCGGCAGCGCGACGCCGCTCTGGCGCGACGCCCAGGTGCGCGGCTATCTGCGCTGGATCGCGATGGCGGTGGGCGCGGTCACGATCTGGCGCGTCGCGACCTCCAGCCAGGGGCTCGAATCGAGCTTTCGCGAAGCCCTGTTCAACCTCATCTCGGTGATGTCCTCGACCGGCTTCGGCTCGGGCAGCTTCGCCGGCTGGGGCAGTTTCGCGATGATCGTGGCGATGTGGATCGGCATCATCGGCGCCTGTTCGGGGGCGAGTGCGGCGGGGCTGTCGGTGTTCCGCGTGCAAGTGATCCTCGCGGCACTCCGGGCCGAGATCGCCCGCATCCACGCCCCGCACCGGGTCGCGCTGGTGCGCTACGAGGGGCGGACGGTCGAGAAGGACACGATGGACGCGATCATCCTCTATCTCGGCGCCTATATCATCACCTTCGGGGTCATCGCGGTGCTGATCATGCAGACCGGGGTCGACTTCGAATCCGCGATCTTTGCCTCCTGGACCTCGATCGGCAACATCGGCTACGGCTACGGCCCGATGCTGGCCGAGACCGGCACATTCATCGACTTCCCCGACCCGGCCAAGGTGCTGATGATCCTCGCGATGATCATGGGGCGGCTGTCGCTGCTGTCGGTCTTCGTGGTGATGCTGCCGCGGTTCTGGGAGGCCTGAGCGGGCCGCCGCTTGACAGGCAGGGGGCGGCGGGCCAAGGCTCCGGCATGCACGATCTGCGCCCCGTGGGATATGTCATCGGCCTGCTCGCCGCCGTTCTCGGGGCGACGATGGCCGTGCCTATGGCGGTCGATCTGGCCTATGACAACGGCCACTGGCAGGCGTTTCTGCAAAGCGCGATCATCACGATCATCATCGGCGCGGCACTGGCAATTGCCTGCGCGAGCGGTGTCGGCCCGCGGCTGACGCTTCAGCAGAGCTTTCTTCTGGCCACCGGGGTCTGGGTCGCGCTGCCCTTGTTCGGGGCGCTGCCGTTCCTCTTTGGCGCGACCGGGGCGCGGCCGGTCGATGCCATCTTCGAGGCGATGTCGGGGCTGACGACGACCGGGGCCACGGTCTTCGTCGGGCTCGACAGGTTTCCCGAGGGGCTCCTGTTCTGGCGCTCGATGCTGCAGTGGTTCGGCGGCGTCGGCATCATCGTCGTGGCGATGGTGTTCCTACCCGAACTGAAGGTCGGCGGCATGCAGATCTTCCGATCGGAAGGCTTTGACACCGGCGGCAAGGTGCTGCCGCGGGCGGCGCAGATCGCGGCGCAGATCATGGCGATCTATGTCGCGCTGACGGTGGTCTGCGGGCTTGCCTATGTCGGCGTCGGCATGACCGGCTTCGAGGCTGTCAACCACGCGATGACGACGCTCGCGACAGGCGGGTTCTCGACCTCGGACGCCTCGTTCGGGCTGTTCCAGGGGGCGCCGGAATATGTCGCCTCGGTCTTCATGATCGTCGCGAGTCTGCCCTTCGTGCGCTATATCCAGTTCGTCGCGGGCAGCACCCGGCCGCTACTCGACGATCCCCAAGTGCGCGGCTTCGGCTGGACGCTCGCAGCACTTGTCGCGGTCATCTGGTCCTACCGCGTCATCGTCCGCGGCGACGGGCTGGAGCACGCCTTCCGCGAGGCCCTGTTCAATGTCACATCGATCATTACCGGCACCGGCTATGCCAGCGTCGACTACCAGCTCTGGGGCCATTTCCCGATCGTGCTGTTCTTCTTCATCGGCCTCATCGGCGGCTGCGCCGGATCGACCTGCTGCTCGGTGAAGATCTTCCGCTACCAGCTTCTCATCGCCGCCATTTCGGCGCAGGTCCGGCGCATCCACTCGCCGAGCGGGGTGTTCACCCCGCACTACGACGGTCAGCCGGTGACAGAGGAGGTTCTGTCCTCGGTCATGGCGTTTCTCGGACTCTTCGTGGTCGGTCTCGGGCTGGTCTCGGTGGCGCTCGGGATGACCGGGCTCGACTTCATCACCTCGGTCTCGGGCGCAGCGACGGCGATCGCCAACATAGGGCCGGGCCTTGGCGAGATCATCGGGCCTGCGGGCAACTTCGCCGCGATCAACGACCCGGCGAAGTGGATCCTGACCGTGACGATGCTGCTTGGCCGGCTCGAACTACTGGTGGTTCTGGTCCTGTTCCTGCCGCGGTTCTGGCGGATCTGAGGCTCAGGGCCAGCAGGACACGAGCACCGTCATGTCGCGGCCGAGCATCGTCAGGTCCTCGGGCGCGAGCGCCGGGGGCGTGCCCGCCGCAGCCGGCTCGGCTGCCGCGAGCCCGGCCGCGGCCAGCGCGGTGCGGATCGCCTCGGCCCGGAGCGCGATGCCGACGTCGTCCGGCAGCACCCGCCCGGCGTCGGAGCCACGCGGCAGGAGCATGCCGATCACCCCGCCGGTGGCATCGAGGACGGGGCCGCCGGCATCGCCTGCAAGCGTCGTGACCGACAGTCGCGCCTTCGTGGCCTCGCCCTGCAGGCCGCTGAGATCGGCAAGCGTGCCGAAGCTCAGCACCGCTTCGTCGAGCGCGCCCTCGTAGGAATAGCCCGCGACCGCGATCTCGGTCCCGATCTCCGCCGGACGGTCGGCGAAGCGCGCATGGGCGCGCGGCGCGAGCGTCTCGCGCGGCTTGAGGATCGCGAGTCCGAGCCCGGCGTCCTGCAGCACCGTATCGGCCGGGTGATCGTCGAGCGTGACCCGGCCGCACTCGGCCAGAACCTCGTCGGTGGTCGCGACGAGGCCGGCGGCGCTGACATAAAAGCCCGAGCGTGCGCGGATCGGTGTGCGGATCTCGAGCCCGGCCATCAGCGCGGAATGGTCCTCTGCCAGCCCCGCGCCGGTCGTATCGTCGAGCGTGGCGCTGCCGAAGGGCCGGAACGAGGCCTTCATCGCCTCGAGCGCCTTCGCCGCCCGAGCGCCATCCTCAGGCTTCCAGGCCAGCGAGAAGCCACGGATCACCCCGCCGGAAAGGTCGGCCTGGGTGTAGGACTGGATCCGGTCGTTCCTGCCGGTGAGCACGAAGCCGGTGCGGCCAAGTTGGCGCTCGCCCCCGGGCGGCACGATATCGAGCGTCTGAATCATGTCGAAAAGGCCCGCGAGCGCCTTCTCGTCGCCGGGCTGTGAGATCAGGAGCGCGCGGAACCCCGATCCGTCCTTCTCGCGGTACTGGACGAAGGGCGGCTGGTAACGGTCGAATTCGACCAGCGCGGCGGGCAGGGCGATCTCGATCCCGGCCTCCTCCTCGCGGATCGCCTCGAGCCCGAGGGCGGTGCGCTCGGCCTGAAAGGTCTCGACCAGCGCCTTACGCTGGGCGGTGGTGAGGATGCCGGTCGGCTGGTAGCCCTGCGCCGACTGCCAGGCGGCCATCGAATTGCGGGTGCCGGCGCCGAAGGCGCCGTCGATCGCGCCGGCATAGACGCCTTCCCACTTGAGCGCCTCCTGGATCTGCTGCCTTTGCTCGGGCGCGAGGAGGGACTCCGAATAGCGCGCCTCGGTCGGGCTTTCGTCGGGCAGGGCCTCCGGGGTTGTCACGGAGGGCGCTGTCGGCACGGTAGGCGCGAGGGCTGCCGCACCGGTCGGCCAAAACCGCTCGCGGTAGCGGTCGCCGAAGGCGATGTAGCTGTCGCCGGGGATCAGCCGCTCCTGCTTGAGAAGCCGGAGCTGGCGGTCCGCCTCGGCCGCCTCGAAAGGCCCGAGCGCGATCGCGTACCAGCCGGTCGGGAGCGCGAAGCCGTTGACGTTCGGAAAGACGCCGGAATAGGCGCGGGCGCGCTCCTGGCCTTCAAGCAGGGTCGGCTGTGCCTCGATCTGGACCCAGACGTCCTGAGCCACGGCCGCGACCGAAGCCGCGAACCAGATCACCATTCCCACCAGCCAGCCCGCAAGACGCATGCGCTCAACCTCTTCCACGTTTCTTATCGGAACGAATCCGCCCCCGAACCTAGCAGGCTCACCCGCCGCGTCACGCCACAATCGCCCCGGCGCCGATTGACCGCCCCGCGGCTGTTGCCTATTGAGAACGCGTTTTTACGCCCGAGAAGGCCCGACATGACCGCGACCGCCCCCCGTTCGTTCCAGGAAATCATCCTGCGCCTGCAAACCTACTGGGCCGGCAAGGGCTGCGCCGTGCTGCAGCCCTACGACATGGAGGTCGGCGCGGGCACCTTCCACCCGGCCACCACGCTGCGCGCGCTCGGCTCGCGCCCCTGGGCCGCGGCTTACGTCCAGCCCTCGCGCCGCCCGACCGACGGCCGCTACGGCGAGAACCCGAACCGGCTCCAGCACTATTACCAGTACCAGGTGCTGATCAAACCCTCTCCCGCGAACCTGCAGGAGCTCTATCTCGGCTCGCTCGCCGCGATCGGGATCGACATGGGCCTGCACGACATCCGCTTTGTCGAGGACGACTGGGAAAGCCCCACCCTCGGCGCTTGGGGTCTTGGCTGGGAGGTCTGGTGCGACGGGATGGAGGTCAGCCAGTTCACCTATTTCCAGCAGGTCGGCGGCCATGACTGCAAGCCGGTCTCGGGCGAACTCACCTACGGGCTCGAGCGGCTCGCGATGTATGTGCTTGGCATCGACCATGTGATGGACATGCCGTTCAACGATCCCGCGAGCCCGATCCCGCTGAAATATGGCGACATCTTCCGCCAGACCGAGCAGGAATATTCGCGCTGGAACTTCGACCAGGCCGATACCGACATGCTGCTCCAGCACTTCAAGGACGCCGAGGCCGAATGCGAGCGCATCCTTGCCGCCGGGGAGACTGACGGCGCCGGGCGCCGCATCGTCATGGCGCATCCCGCCTATGACCAGTGCATCAAGGCCAGCCATCTCTTCAACCTCCTCGACGCGCGAGGCGTGATCTCGGTGACTGAGCGGCAGGCCTATATCGGCCGGGTCCGCGCGCTCGCCAGGAAATGCGCCGATGCCTTCGTCACGACCGAGGCGGGCGGCGCCTCGGAAGGCCGGGCGGCGTGAACGGAAAGATCGTCGCGGGGTTCATCGTGGTAACGGCGCTTCTGGCGGGCATCGCCCTCTACTACATGCAGGAATACGCGTTCTACGCGCCGGTGGAGCCCGCCTCGGCCGCGGCCGAGATCCGGCTGACGGCGCTCTCGGGCGCGGTCGAACCGGTGCCCACCGACGCCTTCGAGGGGATCGACGCCGACAGCTCGCCCCTGCGCTTCCGCGCCTGCTTCCACACGCCCCTGTCGCTCGCCATGCTGACCGAGACCTTCGCGGACTACCCCGGTGCCGAGCCGCTGATCGGCCCGCGCCAGTTTCCCTGTTTCGACGCCGAGCGCATCGGCGCCGACCTGAACTCCGGCGCGGCGCTCGCCTTCCTGTCGGAAAAGAACATCCACCCCGGTGTGGACCGCGTCGTCGCGGTCTATGCCGATGGCCGGGCCTATGCCTGGCACGAACTGAACGAAAGCGCGGAGAAGTAAATGCCCGATCTCCTCATCGAACTCTTCTCCGAGGAAATTCCCGCCCGGATGCAGGCGAAGGCCCGGACCGATCTGAAGGCGCTCGTCACCGACGGGCTCGTCGCGGCGGGGCTGACCTACGCCGGCGCGCATGCGCTCTCGACGCCGCGCCGGCTGGTGCTCGCCGTCGAGGGGCTGACGGCGGAGAGCAAGTCGGTGCGGGAGGAGCGCAAGGGCCCGGCGACCACCGCGCCCGAGCAGGCGGTGCAGGGCTTCCTGCGCTCGACCGGGCTCACGCTGGATCAGTTGGAAGTGCGCGACGCCGGCAAGGGCCAGGCCTATTTCGCGGTGATCGAGAAGCCGGGCCGCAAGGCCGCGGAGATCGTCGCCGAGGTGCTGGAGGCGACGATCCGCAATTTCCCCTGGCCGAAGTCGATGCGCTGGGGCACGGGGGCCTTGCGCTGGGTGCGGCCCTTGCACTCGATCCTCTGTCTTCTATCCGACGAAAGCGGGGCCGAGGTCGTGCCGCTCGACATCGACGGCATCCGCTCGGGCAATACGACGCGCGGTCATCGCTTCCTCGCGCCGGAGGCATTTTCGGTAAGCTCCTTCGAGGATTATGCGGCGAAGTTGAAGCGCGCGAAGGTGATGCTCGACCCCGAGGAACGGGCCGAACACATCTGGCACGATGCCACCAACGCCGCCTTCGCGGCGGGGCTCGAGGTGGTCGAGGACCGCGGCCTTCTGACCGAGGTCGCGGGGCTCGTCGAATGGCCGGTGGTGCTGATGGGTCGGATCGGCGAGGCGTTCCTCGGCCTGCCGCCCGAGGTGCTGCAAACCTCGATGAAGGAACACCAGAAGTTCTTCTCCTGCCGCAACCCCAAGACGGGGCGGATCGAGGGCTTCGTCACGGTCGCCAACAACGACCCCGCCGACCACGGGGCGACGATCCTGAAGGGCAACCAGAAGGTGCTCTCGGCCCGGCTCTCGGACGCAAAGTTCTTCTGGGAGAACGACTTGCGGACGGTTCGTGATGTGGGGCTCGAAGGCATGGCCGACGGGCTGGCACATGTGACCTTCCACAACAAGCTCGGGTCGCAGAAGGACCGCATCGGGCGGATCGAGGCGCTGGCGCGCGAGATCGCACCCTTGGTCGGCGCCAAGCCCGACCTCGCGGCGGAAGCCGCGCGGGTCGCCAAGGCCGACCTGCAATCGGCGATGGTCGGCGAATTCCCCGAGCTTCAGGGCACGATGGGTGTCTACTACGCCAAGGCCGCCGGCCTGCCCGAGGCGGTGGCCGATGCCTGCAAGGCGCACTACCAACCGCTCGGCCCCTCGGACGCGGTGCCGACCGAGCCGGTCTCGGTCGCCGTGGCGCTCGCCGACAAGATCGACACGCTGACCGGCTTCTGGGCGATCGACGAGAAGCCCACCGGCTCGAAGGACCCCTTTGCGCTGCGTCGGGCGGCGCTGGGCGTGATCCGGTTGGTGCTGGGGAATGAAATCAGGCTGAAGTTGACCGATCAAACCAATACCGGCCTTACGCGTCACTTTAAACAAGCCGTTGGGGAGGCTGCACTTTCCGAACACATCGAACTAGCGAAGGTCTCGGATCGGTTTGGCCTCGATCTCGAGTATCTTACGAAGCTGGTCGAAGATGCGGACCAAGATTCTGCGCTTGGCATCGATGTTGTTAGTGCGCCTAATTTTGTTCGCGCGATTTCGGAAAAGTATTCGGAAGAAAAATCCACGGACCTCCTCGCCTTCTTCCACGACCGCCTCAAGGTCCACTTGCGCGACGAGGGCATCCGCCATGACGTCATCGACGCCTGCCTCGCCATGCCCGGCAACGACGACCTGACGCTTCTGGTGAATCGCGCCGAGGCGCTCGCGGCCTTCCTCAAGACCGATGACGGCGAGAACCTGATCCAGGGCTTCAAGCGGGCGAACAACATCCTGACGCAAGCCGAGGAGAAGGACGGGGTCGAATACTCCTTCGGCGCCGATCCGAAATTCGCGGAGGACGCGTCCGAACGCACGCTCTTCGCCGCCCTCGACAAGGCCGAGGCGGCCATCGCCCCGGCGATGGAGGCGGAGAACTTCGCCGCCGCGATGTCGGCGATGGCGTCCTTGCGCGCCCCCATCGACGCCTTCTTCGAGGCGGTGCAGGTCAATACCGACAATCAGGTGGTGCGGCGCAACCGGCTGAACCTGCTCTCGCGGATCCGGACGATCTGCCTGAGCGTGGCGGATCTCACGAAACTGGAAGGGTGAGGCGCGCCCGGACGATCTTCCGGTGGAAGATCGTCAGCGCCGAACGCCCGGAGCGCAAGCGAAGGGCCGGTTGCACGTGGCAGGCCCTCCCGGCCCGCCGCTTGCGCGGCGTGCGCTCGAGGCTTCAATCGCTCCACCGGAGCGATTGACCGGGCCGTGCGGCCCGACCGCCTCTCACCCCTCGGCGGTAAACTGCGCCGCGGCCACGCTCCAGCCCTGCGGGCCGTCCACCAGCACCGCCGAGAGGATCGCGCCGACCCGGCCCGCATCCGAGCCGTCGGCGTTGACGATCCCCGAGAGCACATAGCGCTGCATCACCTGCGCCGCGCCCGGCGCGACGGCGCGGATCTTGGTGCGCCCGGTCACGAGCTTGGCGCGCGCGAAGGCGCCGGCCATCTCGCCCGCCAGCGTCTCCTCGACGGCCTTCCGCCCCTCGGCCCAGTGGCCGGTCAGCGTGAGGAAATCCGCGTCCTCGGCGAAGAGCGCGGCGATGGCCTTCGCGTCGCGCGCCGACCAGGCATTGGCGAAGCTGCGCGGGAAAGCTTCAGGGGCGGGCAGGGTCATTGGCTCACCTCGACCACCTTGCCGGGGTTGAGGATGCCGTCGGGATCGAGCGCCCGCTTGATCCGCGCCATGACCTCCCAGGCCTCGCCATGCTCCATCTCCATCAGATCCTTCTTGCCCATGCCGACGCCATGTTCGCCGGTGATCGTGCCGCCAAGCCTCAGCGCGCGTTCCGCCATTCTGTGGGCGAGCGCCTTGGCGGTCTTCAGCTCCGCCGCGTTGCCGCGCTCGATCAGCAGCACGGAATGGAAATTGCCATCCCCGACATGGCCGATGATCGGCCCGGTCAGCCCGCTCTCAGCGATATCCGCCCGCGTCTCCCGCACCGCCTCGGCGAGGCGCGAGATCGGCACGCAGATGTCGGTGACAAGGCCCATCGAACCGGGACGGAAGGCGAGGCAGGCCGGGTAGGCGCCATGGCGCATCTTCCAGAGCCGGCTCCGGTCCTCGGTCGTGGTCGCCCAGTCGAAATGCGCCCCGCCCATCTCGGCGACGATCTCCCCGAACCGTTTCGCATCCTCGGCGGCGGAGAGGTCGGAGCCGTGGAACTCGACCATCAGATGCGGCTTTTCCGGCAGGTCCGTGCCATTGGCCGCGTTGAAGACGGCAGCACCCGTCTCGTCCACGAACTCGATCCGGGCCATCGGGATGCCCATCTGGATTGTCGCGATGACGGTCCGGACGGCGGATTCGAAATCGTCGAAGGCGCAGACGGCGGCAGAGATCGCCTCGGGCTGGCCGTGGAGCTTCAGGGTCAGTTCGGTGATGATGCCGAGCGTGCCCTCGGAGCCGACGAAAAGCCCGGTAAGGTCATAACCGGCCGAGGATTTGCGCGCGCCCGAGCCGGTGCGGATGACGCGGCCATCGGCGAGCACGACCTCGAGCCCCATGACATTGTCGCGCATCGTGCCGTAGCGCACCGAGGTGGTGCCAGAGGCGCGGGTCGCGGCCATGCCGCCTAGCGAGGCATCGGCGCCGGGATCGACCGAGAACATCAGCCCGGTCGCGCGCAGGTCCGTGTTCAGCGCCTCGCGGGTGAGCCCGGGCTGGACGACCGCTTGCATGTCCTCGGCGCGGATCGAGAGGACCCGGTTCATGCGGCTCATGTCGAGGCTGACACCGCCCCGGACCGCGAGCGCGTGGCCCTCGAGCGAGGTGCCGGTGCCCCAGGCGGTGACCGGGCAGCCGAGCCTCGCACAGGTGGCGACGATGCGGGAGACTTCCTCGGTCGTCTCCGGGTAGGCCACCGCGTCGGGCGGTGTTTCGGGGAACCAGGTCTCGCTCCGGCCGTGGGCCTCGCGTTCGGGCTTGGACCGCGAGAGGCGATCTCCTAGAAAGGATGCAAGTTCGGCAAGTGCTGTGTCGTGGGGCATCTGGTCCTCGGGACGGGCGCCGGGACCCTAGGCCAAGCGGGCGGGCCGGGGAAGCCCTGACGGGGACGGCTCGCGGAAAAGTGCCGGGTGGAAGACGATACTCCGAACTGGATCGGCCGCCAGGCCGCCGCGATCCGCGCCGAAGTGGCACGGGGGCTCGCGGTGATGCGGACGAAGGGGCCGAGCCAGGTCCAGTTCTGGTTCATCGCGCTGGCGATCGGGATCGCGGCCGGCACCGCCGCGCTATTCTTCCGCAAGGGGATCGGCTGGCTCCAGACCTTCCTTTACGGCAGCGACGATGTCCGGCTCGCCTCGGTCGCGGGCGAACTGCCGTGGTGGTGGGTTCTGACGGTGCCGATCCTCGGCGGGCTCGTCGTCGGGCTGATCCTCGACCGGTTCACGCCGGACGGACGGGTCCGCGCGGTCGCGGACGTGATCGAGGGCGCGGCGCTGAAGGAGGGGCGGGTCGAGCAGCGCGCGGGTCTCGCCTCGGCGGCGGCCTCGCTGATCACGCTCGGCTCGGGCGGGTCGTCGGGGCGCGAGGGGCCGGTCGTGCATCTCGCGGCCGTGATCTCGACCTGGGTTTCGGACCGGATCGGCGCCAACGGGATCACCGGGCGCGACCTTCTCGGTTGCGCGGTAGCCGCGGCGGTCTCGGCCAGCTTCAATGCGCCGATCGCCGGGGCGATCTTCGCGCTCGAAGTCGTGCTGCGGCATTTCGCGGTCCATGCCTTCGCGCCGATCGCCATCGCCTCGGTCGCAGGCACGGTGATCAACCGGCTGGAATTCGGTGGCGTCACCGAGTTCATGCTGCCGGCAGAGGGCGGGCTTGCCTTCTATGTCGAGCTGCCGGCCTTCCTGCTCCTCGGCCTCGTCTCGGGGCTGGTCGCGGCGGTGCTCATGCGCTCGGTGATCTTCGCCGAGGACATCGGCAACCGGGTGCAGGCTGCGACCGGGCTCCCGCGCTACCTGCGGCCGATGCTGGCGGGCGCGGTCCTCGGCGCCATCGCGATCCCGTTTCCCCATATCATCGGGGTTGGCTACGAGACGACTGCGGCGGCGCTCACCGGACAGATCGGTCTCTCGACCGCGATCGTCTTCGCCATCGTCAAGGTCTTTGCCGTAGCGGTGACTTTGGGCGGACGCATGGGCGGCGGCATGTTCTCGCCCGCGCTCGTCGTGGGCGCGCTGACCGGTCTCGCCTTCGGCCTGATCGCGACCGGCGTCCTGCCGGACGTGTCAGGCGCGGAGACGGTCTACGCGCTCGCCGGCACCGGCGCGGTGGCGGCGGCCGTGCTGGGGGCGCCGATCTCGACCACGCTGATCGTCTTCGAGCTGACCGGCGACTGGCAGACCGGGCTGGCGGTGATGACGGCGGTATCGCTGTCGACCGCGCTCGCCTCGCGGCTCGTCGCCCGCTCCTTCTTCCTGACCCAGCTCGAACGGCGCGGTGTGCATCTAGCGGCCGGTCCGCAGGCCTATCTGGCCGAGACGATCCGGCTCGGGACGATTCTGCGCCCGGTGGATCATGTCCGCGCGGCTCCGGAGG
This sequence comes from Defluviimonas sp. D31, assembly GCF_033436765.1. Classification (NCBI taxonomy): domain Bacteria; kingdom Pseudomonadati; phylum Pseudomonadota; class Alphaproteobacteria; order Rhodobacterales; family Paracoccaceae; genus Albidovulum; species Defluviimonas sp. D31. Next base: position 129,531 of record NZ_JAWQFN010000007.1, on the reverse strand, counting down.
CGGCCTGCAGGGACCTGATCGGGCAAGGCGTCGTCCTTGGGGCAACGCAGACACTCGAAGCGGCGCTCAGGCTCTTCGAGAAGACCGGCGCGGATTTCGTGCCGATCACCAAGCCGGATGCCGAGACCGGTGAGCCGGTTCTGCTCGGCGCTGTGTTCCAGACGGATGCGCTCAAGGCCTATGCCGCAGCACTTGCCGAAACGGCGGCCGAGGAGCACAGCTGACCGGACGGCACCCGAATTTTCTACGAAAATTCGTTGATTTTTCGCAGAAAATCGAGGTCAGAGTCGCTCGACGGTTACCTTGTCCAGGGAGAAGGCGAGATGGCCCGCGATCGCCTCCATCCCCGCGACCGGGGATTCGTAGCTCCAAGCCGCGTCAGCGATCGGGCCGCTCTTGGCGGCAATCGTGTAGTGGCTGGCCGTGCCGAGGACGGGGGAGGCCGTCTGCTTGTTGCTGCGGTCGAGGAAGGCCATGGCGATATCTTCGCGCGGAAAGTAGATCACGGGCGCGCCGCCGGGACCGCTGAGTTCGAGCGCACGGGTGCTCTCGCCGATCACTGCGCCAGCGGCGCGCACGACCCAGGTGCCCTCCGCCATGTAGATCCGCATCTGGTCTGTCATCTCATACCTCCATCTGGCCCGATCGGGGCCCAATCCTCGCCGAACAGTCCTTCAGGAATGTGTCAGACCGGTTTCGTCGCCGTCGCAAGCCAGTCGCGCGCGGGCACCGAGACTCGCGGACCGATCCGGTCCGCGACCTCCGCGTGGTAGGCATTGATCCACGCCCGTTCGGCCTCGGTCAAGGCCTGGGCGTCGATCAGGCGGACGTCGATCGGCACGAAGGTCAACGTGCGGAAGGCAAGCATCTTGCGATGGGCGTCGCCGCCCGGCAGGGGCGCTGCCTCTTCGACAAGGATCAGGTTCTCGATCCGGATGCCGAAGGCGCCCTCGCGGTAGTAACCGGGTTCGTTCGAGAGGATCATGCCGGGCTCGAGCGGCACCTCGCCGGTCCGCGACAGCCGCTGCGGCCCCTCGTGGACCGAGAGATAGGCGCCCACACCGTGGCCGGTGCCGTGGTCGAAGTCCTGACCGGCGAGCCAGAGGTTGTAGCGCGCGATGGAATCGAGATGGGCACCGGCCACGCCCTTCGGCCAGCGCAGGCGCGAGATCGCGATCATGCCCTGCAGCACGCGGGTGAAGGCGGCCCTGGCCTCGGGGTCCACTGGTCCCACCGAGACGGTGCGGGTGATGTCGGTCGTGCCGTCGAGATACTGGCCGCCGGAATCGATCACCACGATCTCGCCGGGCTTCAGTGGCCGGTTGGTCTCCTCCGTCACCCGGTAATGCATGATGGCGCCGTTGGGGCCCGCGCCGCAGATCGTCTCGAAGCTGATCTCCTTCAGCGCGTTCGTTGCGCGTCGGAAGCCTTCGAGCGCGCGGACCACGTCGATCTCGGTCAGCCCGCCCTGCGGCGCCTCGGCGTCGAGCCAGGCGAGGAACTCGACCATCGCCGCGCCGTCCCTGAGATGCGCCTCCTCCATCCCGGCGATCTCGGCGGCGTTCTTCTTCGCTTTGGGCAGGAGGCAGGGATCGGCGCCCCAGGCGATCTCGATGCCGGCGGTCTCGAGCTCCAGCGCCACCTGCAGGGGCGCGGTGGCGCGGTCGAGGCGGACCGGGCCGGTGAGGGTGCGCAGGGCCGGGGCGAGGGCTGCGGGCGGGCGCAGCGTGACGTCGGGGCCGAGATGGGCGCGGACCGCGTCGGAGAGCTTTTCGGGCGCGATGAAAAGCGTGAGCCGCCCGGTCGCGTGGAGGATAGCGAAGGCCTGCACGACCGGGTTCCGCTCGATGTCGGAGCCGCGGATGTTGAGAAGCCACGAGATCGAATCGGGCAGCGTCAGCACCGCCGATTCCTGCCCCGCCGAGGCCAGTTCGGCGCCAAGCCGGATGCGCTTGGCCTCGGCCGTCTCGCCGGCATGGTCGAGGGGCTGGATCGCCACCGGCCCGAGCGGCGGTGCGGGGCGGTCGGCCCAGATCAGGTCGACGAAGTTGCGCTCGGGGCAGAGCGCGATGCCGCTGCCCTTGAGTGCGGCCTCGATCTCTTCGATCTCCTTTTTCGTGTGCAGCCACGGGTCGAAGCCGATGCGGCCGCCGTCGGGAAGCTGGTCCTTGAGCCAGTTGCCCGGCTTCACTTCGGGCCAGGGAACCGGGGTGAAGGCCCCGGTATCGACCTGCGATTTCACCTGCGTCCGGTAGCGGCCGTCGACGAAGACCCCGGCGATTTTCCGCAGCGCGATGCAGAATCCGGCCGAGCCGGTGAAGCCGGTGAGCCAGGCGAGACGGGCGTCGGCGGGGGCGACGTATTCGCCCTGATGGGCATCCGCGCGCGGCACGATGTAGCCGTCGAGACCGGCCTCGTCGATCACCGTGCGGAGGGCGGCAAGGCGGGGCGGGCCCTGTTCCGGGCGGGCGGTGGACTTGAAACTCTGGAACATGGGCACACTCTCCCAACGCCGTCCGAAAGGGGCGGCATGCGTCTGATTTGCGTCTGTCTTCCGTACAGCAAGCGTGCAGCTTTCGTACAGACGCTCGTGAGAGGTAGGGGCGGGGCTCAGCCCGCCTTCTTCATCCCCATCACCCGTGCCCGCGCCCTGGGGTCGGTGTCGAAAAGCGCGGCGAGCTGTTCGGTCATCGCGCCCGCCAGCTGCTCGACATCGGTGATCGTCACCGCGCGCTGGTAGTAGCGGGTCACGTCATGGCCGATGCCGATGGCGATCAGCTCCACCGCCTTGCGCTTCTCGACCATCGCGATCACGTCGCGCAGGTGCTTCTCGAGGTAGTTCGCCGGGTTGACCGACAGGGTCGAATCGTCGACCGGCGCGCCGTCGGAGATCACCATCAGGATCTTGCGCTGCTCGGGCCGCCCGATCATCCGCCGGTGCGCCCATTCCAGCGCCTCGCCGTCGATGTTCTCCTTCAGGAGCCCTTCCTTCATCATCAGCCCGAGGTTGGGCCGGGTCCGCCGCCACGGCGCGTCGGCGGGCTTGTAGATGATGTGGCGCAGATCGTTGAGCCGTCCCGGCTGCGCCGGCCGCCCGGCCGCGAGCCAGCGTTCGCGGTTCTGGCCGCCCTTCCAGGCGCGGGTGGTGAAGCCGAGGATCTCGACCTTGACCTGGCAGCGTTCGAGCGTGCGGGCGAGGACGTCGGCGCAGATCGCGGCGATCGAGATCGGCCGGCCCCGCATAGAGCCGGAATTGTCGATCAGGAGCGTCACGCAGGTGTCGCGGAACTCGGTGTCCTTCTCGACCTTGAACGACAGCGGCGTCGTCGGGTTGGCGACGACGCGGGCGAGGCGGCCGGCGTCGAGGATGCCTTCCTCGCGGTCGAACTCCCAAGACCGGTTCTGCTGCGCCTGAAGCCGCCGCTGGAGCTTGTTGGCGAGCCGCGAGACCGCGCCCTTCAGGGGTTCGAGCTGCTGGTCGAGATAGGCGCGCAGGCGTTCGAGCTCGGCCGGCTCGGCCAGGTCCTCGGCCTTGATTTCCTCATCGAAATCCGTGGTGTAGACGGAATAGTTCGGATCGGCGTCGGAATGCGGCGGGGGCGGGGGCGGCTCCAACGGGGCCTCGCCCTCGGGCATCTCGGCGTCGTCGCCGTCCTCCATCTCGGCCATGTCATCCATGGTGACTTCGGCCTGGGACTGGTCGTCCTGTTCGTCCTGGGACTGCTCGGGGCTGGCTTCCGATTCCTCGGACTGGTCCTCGCCTTCCTCGCTCTCGGGGCTTTCCTGCTCTTCCTCCTGGGCCTCGTCGCCCTCGGATTCGTCCTCCATGTCCGGGTCGTCGCCGAGCTGGTCGCCGTAGCCGAGATCCTTGATCACCTGCCGGGCGAGGCGGGCGAAGGCGGCCTGGTCGGCCAGCACGTCGTCGATACGGTCGAGCGTGCCGCCGGCCTGCTCCTCGATGAAGGGGCGCCAGAGCTCCATCACGTTCTGGGCGCCGCCGGGCATCTTGCGCCCGGTCGCGAGGTGGCGGACGAGATAGCCCGCCGCCTGCGCCAAGGGTGCCTCCTGCGCGGAGCGGATCTGGGAATAGCCCTTGCGCTCGGCCTCCGCGCCGATCTTGGCGTCGATATTGCCGAGCGTGCCCGGCATGGCCCGCGCGCCCACCGCCTCGCAGCGGGCGGTCTCCATCGCCTCGAAGAGGTCGCGCGCCATCTGGCCCTGGGGCAGGTATTTCGCTGCGACCTTGGCGTCGTGGTGGCGGTGGCGGAGCGCGAAGGCGTCCGCCGTGCCGCGGGCGATCAGCACTTCCTCGCGCGTCATCCGGCGCGAGACCTGCGGCAGCCGCATCGTGTCGGCGGTCATGCCCGGCGGATCGACGGAATAGGAGACCGTCAGGTCAGGGTCGTCGGCCATCGTCTTGGTGGCCTCGGCCAGCGCCTTCTTGAACGGATCGGCGGGGTTGTCGGAGCGTTGGGTCATCGCTTTTCCGGCGGTCCTGCGTAAGGTGGGTTTGAACCCACATCCCGGTAAGGCGGGTTGGAACCCACCTTACTTCAGCTTTGAGTTACCGTATGCTCTGGCTCGCCGCGCTCTCGGGGAGTTCCTCGTCGAAGCAGCGCTGGTAGAACTCGGCCACGGTCTGGCGTTCGAGCTCGTCGCACTTGTTGAGGAAGGTGAGCCGGAAGCCGTAGCCGGTGTTGCGGAAGATCTCGGCGTTCTGGGCCCAGTTGATCACCGTCCGGGGGCTCATCACCGTCGAGAGGTCGCCGTTCATGAAGGCGGTGCGGGTGAGGTCGGCGACGGTGACCATCTGGGAGATCGTCTTGCGGCCCTTCTCGGTGTTGTAATGCGGGTTCTTGGCCAGAACGATGGCGCTTTCGGCGTCGTGCGAAAGGTAGTTCAGCGTCGCCACCATCGACCAGCGGTCCATCTGCGCCTGGTTGATCTGCTGGACGCCGTGGTAGAGCCCGGTCGTGTCGCCGAGGCCCACGGTGTTCGAGGTCGCGAAGAGGCGGAACGAGGGGTGCGGCGTGATGATCTCGTTCTGGTCGAGGAGCGTCAGCTTGCCGTCATGCTCCAGCACGCGCTGGATCACGAACATCACGTCGGCGCGGCCGGCATCGTATTCGTCGAAGACGATGGCGACGGGGTTCCGAAGCGCCCAGGGCAGGATGCCCTCGTGGAACTCGGTCACCTGCTTGCCGTCGCGGAGCTTGATCGCGTCCTTGCCGATGAGGTCGATCCGGCTGATGTGGCTGTCAAGGTTGACCCGTACGCAGGGCCAGTTCAGATGCGCGGCGACCTGCTCGATATGGGTCGACTTGCCGGTGCCGTGATAGCCCTGGATCATGACGCGGCGGTTGTAGGCGAAGCCGGCGAGGATCGCGAGCGTGGTGTCGGGGTCGAACTTGTAGGTCGGGTCGATCTCCGGCACGCGGTCGGTCTTCTCGGGAAAGCCCTTGACCTTCATCTCGGTGTCGATGCCGAAGACCTCCCGGACGGAGATTTCCTCGGTGGGTTTCGCTATCGTGTCGAGCATCTTGTCCGCCATGTCCTGACCGCGCGTCGGCCCCCGGACGCGCCACGGCGCTTTGATGGAGCATAACGTCCGGGCGCGCAAGAGCGGCGGCGAAATCCGGGCGTCCGATTGCGACATCACGCGATTGCGACCGGGTTTCGCGCAGGTTTTACCCGGCGGCCGCGCGATCCGGGGCATGATCGGCTCTGACGATAGGGATGACGCAGGGAGACTTGGGATGCCGACACGCAGGGGAATGCTCGCGCTCGGCGCGGCGGGGCTGGCGTTCTGGGCCGGCGCCGGGCGGATCACGGCGGCCGAGGGCTTCGAGATCACGCGCAGCGAGGCGGAGTGGAGGAAGCTCCTGACCCCGGCGCAGTACCGGGTGCTGCGCGAGGAGGCGACCGAGCGGGCCTATACAAGCCCGCTGAACGACGAGAAGCGCGCGGGCACCTATTACTGCGCGGGCTGCGACCTGCCGCTCTATTCCTCGGAAACGAAATACGACAGCGGCACCGGCTGGCCCTCGTTCTGGGAGCCCTTGCCGGACGCGGTCGGCACGAAGCCGGACTGGGGGCTCCTCGGGCGGCGGACCGAGGTCCATTGCCGCCGCTGCGGCGGCCATCTCGGCCATGTCTTCGACGACGGGCCGAAACCGACCGGCAAGCGTTATTGCATGAACGGGCTGGCGCTGGTGTTCAGGGCGGCGTGACCGGGCGCCGGCGAGGCGCGACGGGCGCTCCTCGGGCAACCGGCCGGCTCCGATCCTGTCCCGTGCGGAACAGCGCCGGGATCTGTCACGCCTTTCCGGTCCGTCAAGCGTCAGCCCGGGTGGCGCCCGGTCTTGAGCCAGGCCGCGCAGTCGGGGCCGAGTTCCAGAAGCGCCCGGGCCTCGTAGCGCGCGCTTTCCGCCTCGCTCAGGACCGACTGCCAGCGCCCGTTCGCGCCCCTGTTGATGAAGGTCGGCGCGCCGCCCTCCCAGAAGGCGCCGCCGAGCGGCACGACCGTAGGCGCATGGGCCTTCATGTAGTCGAAACTGCAATGGTCGAGGATGGCATCCCATTTCGCGGGATCGACCGCGATCCCGAGGAAGTCCGCAATCTTGCGGATTTCGCCCGGCATGTCGGCCTTCAGCGCCTCGAAATGCGTGAAATGTACGTTCGGCAGGTGGCGCACCGCCCACCAGGTCCGGATGTTGTCCCAGTAGGGCCAGAAGGGATGACCGTCCCGCTGCATCCAGTCGGCGAAGTAGGCGCGGATCGACGCCGGGGGGCGCCCGATCGCGGGGCCGACGCGGCCCGGCGTCTCGTTCAGCACCTCGTACCAGAAGTCGTTGGCGGTGGCGTGGTGGTTGTACATGCTCCACGCGACGTCGCGCCCGTCGCGGCCGATATAGATGTACCGGGCGCTCGGCGAGAAGACGAGCGCATCGACCGGCAGATGGGTCTTGACGAAGCGCCGGTGGGTCTGCGCCTCGAGCGCGGCGAGCTTCTCTTCCCGCGCGGGCACACGGAGGTCGAGCCAGGGCGACATGGCGGCCACGTCGAGCCCCTCGGTGCCCTGGAAGATCAGCTGGCAGACGATCTGCTGCGTCCAGGTCGTGCCGGACTTGGCATAGGTCGAGATGACGATGTCGTCGTCGCGGAAACGGAAGTCGTTCCAGATCGTCGAATCCGTGTGGTGGTTGTGCATTTACCGTGTCTTCACGGGGTAATAGGGGAAGTGGTAAGTCACGGTGTTTCCTCTCTCGGGGCGATGGCGCGGGCCGCGCCGGGTAGTGGATTTGTGCCGGACCTGTGCAGAATCGGGAATTCGGGATAATGATGAACCGTTCTGCATTTCCGCAGTGGCTGGCATGTTCGACTGGAACGACGTCCGCCTGTTTCTCGCCGTAGCCGAGGCCGGATCGACCCGTGCCGCCGCGGCAGCACTTCGGCTCAACCAGACCACGGTCAGTCGGCGGATGGATGTTCTGGAGCACCCTTTGGGGCTCGCGCTGTTCGAGCGGACGCCGCAGGGCTTCCGCCTGACCGAGGCGGGACGGCTGCTCGCGGCGGCGGCGGAGCCGATGCAGAGCCAGGCCGAGGATCTCGCGCGGCTCGCGAGGGGATTGAAGCGGACGCTTGCGGGGCAGATCCGCGTCACCGCGCCCGAGGTCGTCTTCAACCACCTCGTCGCGCCGATCGTCGCCGAGTTCCGGCGCGACCATCCCGACGTGAAGATCGAATACGACAGTTCGGAAAACGTGCTCGATCTTCTGCGCGGTGAGGCGGATGTCGCCGTCCGCGCATCGGACGGCGGGATCGACGAACGGCTCTGGGGCTTCGGGGTCGCCGATGTCGGCTGGATCGCCTATTGCAGCCACGACTACGCCGCCCGCAATGGCGTTCCCGCTTCGGCAGCGGATCTTGGAAACCACGCCGTCGTGGCCGTCGGCGGGCGGGTCGCGGAACGGTGGGGCTCGCTGTGGTTCATGGCCCATGCCGATCCCGCGCGGGTTTCCGGGGTCTCGAACACGATCATGAACCTCACGGGCGTCCTGCGCGCGGGCGTCGGGGTTGGAGCCTTGCCCTGCTTTCACGGCGACGGCGAGCGCGACCTTCAGCGATGCTTCGCGCCGCCGCCCGAGATGGTCAGCCATCTCTGGCTGATCACGACGACGGAGAAGCGCCGCGTGCCCCGCGTCGCGGCCTTCATGACGATGGCGGCCGGGCGGCTCAGGGCGCGGCGGCGCGCGTTGCGCGGCTGAGGGCGCTCAGTCCTTGAAGTTGCGGCTGTCCTTGATCTGGTCCCAGGCCCAGACGACCTCCTGCAGCCGATCCTCGTCCGAGCGGTCACCGCCGTTCATGTCGGGATGCAGGTCCTTGACGAGGCTCTTGTACTGCTTGCGGATCTCGACCTTGGTCCAGCTGTCCTTCGCCTCGAGGATCTCGAGCGCCTTGCGTTCGGTCGGCGGCAGCTTGCGGCCCACCGCGGCGCGACCGGGGTTCTGGGTGGCATTGGCGCCGAGGATCTCCATCGGATCCTCGATGCCGAGCCGTGCCCAGGCACGGTCCTCGGTGCCCTTCTTGGCGAAGGGCTTGGTCTCGCGGCCCCAGACCCGGTCCTTGTCGAGGAATTTCTGGAACTCGTCTTCGGTCGTGCCCTGGAAGAAGTTCCACTTCAGGTTGTACTCGCGGATGTGCTCCTTGCAGAACCAGAAGTACTCGTCGAGCTGGTCGGGCGACTTCGGCGCACGGTACTGGCCGGTTTCGGTGCAGCCGGCATGTTCGCATTCGCGGCTCGACGTCTCGAAGGCGCCGGACATGCCGCGACGGCCCTTGGTGCGCTTCTTCTTGTCTGAAGCGGCAGAGATATCGAAACCGAAAGGGTCGGGTCTGGTCATGGTGTCTTCGTCTATTGCCTTTCCGACTCGGGGTGCCAATTTTAGGGCATTTCGCGGCGCATTGAAGGGGGCAGGTGAAAAAATGGCGGTGAGGGCGGAAATCCACGCGCGGCTCGAGGCGGCCTTCGCGCCGGAGCGGCTGGAGGTCATCGACGAGAGCGAGTCCCATCGCGGCCACGGCGGCTGGCGCGAGGGCGGCGAGACCCATTTCCGCGTGGTGATCCGCGCGCCGGCCTTCGCGGAGATGGGAAGGGTCGCGCGGCACCGGGCGGTCCATGCCGCGATCGGGCCCGAACTTGTCGGCCGGATCCACGCGCTGGCGATCGACGTCGCGGGTTAGACCGCCCTCACCGAAAGGCGCGGCGCCGGGGCCGGACGGCCCCCCTCCCCCACGAGGGGGGAGGGAAGCGCAAGGGTCCGGCGGGGGCGGTTCAGCCGAAGGCGAGGACGGCGAAGACCACCGCGAGCGTCGAGGCGCCGAGCATCAGCGGCGAGAGCAGGCGGGCGAGGGCGGCGACCTCGGGGCCGGGCCTCAGCGCCCGGACCTGCAGCGTCAGCATCGCCCCGGTCAGGACGACAGCCGCGGCGATCTTGAGCCAGAAGAAGAGCCCGAGCGTCAGGCCGTCGGCTTCGGCGCGGGTGGCGAGCGCGATCCCGGTGGCCCAGAGCACGAGGACCGCGAGGAAACCCGCGCGGCTGATCCGGAGCGCGATCCGTCCGCCGAGCGCGGGGTCGGCCTTGGCAGCGGTCCAGCGCACGATCAGCGTGGCGACGCCGCCGCCGAGCCCGACCGAGAGCGCAAGCAGGTGGACGATCTTCAGGATCGCGATCATGGGCGCCTCCAGCATCTGTGGAGCGCGAGTATCGCCGTGAAATGGCGCGGACACAATCGCCAGAGGGGCGTCAGTCGCGATTGGCGTCGCTGCCCGGCACACGCGCCTCGCCCTCGTGGCGCAGACGCGGCGCCCGGCCGGTGGGGGCATCGACCGCGAGAAGCCGGCGCGGCGCCTCCTCGGCTTGCTTTTCGCCGCGCGGGCGGCGGAAGACGAGGACCGAGTGGTAGACCGTGGTGCGGCGGGTGATGCCGGCGCGTTCCTCCGACGGCAGCGTGTCGGCGCGGACATATTCCCAGCCGTCGCGGGCGAGGTCGTTCATCAGCTGCGCCAGCGCATGGGCGAAGCGGTCGCCCGGCGTCTTGAGCCCCGGCGCCTTCTCACCCCGGTTGGGGGCGGGGACGACCTTGTATTCGAAAGTCTGCATCTGGGCCTCTTCGCACCTCGGGCGGGACCTGCGCCACTTAGCCGAAGCGAGGCATTTCGGCAAGGGTGACGGCGAGGCAGGCTTCGGGTGGTCGGCGGAAATCCTCGCAGGAAAGTCCGGTAACCGTTTGAAAAAAATCGCTTTTGCGCCGTCGGTGGTGGGTCATTCCGGGTGCCCGGTTCGGTCTCGGACCACGCGGCAGCGCATCAGGTGAAAAGCCTTGGCGAGCCCGGCCTTGTGAAGCGCGGCGCCGAGGTTCGGGCTGACGAAGAAGCCGGTATCCACCAGCTCGTCGCCCCAGATATCGGCACCTTCGAGCGCGTTCGGAGTGACCGCGATGTCATCGTCCTTTGCCCAGAGTTCGGGGCTGAACCCATGCTGGGGATGGCCGTGGATATTCCGGCTCTCCTCGATACTCAGCGCGTTCTTCTTCGCGCCGAAATTCAGCGCCCAGAACTGCCCCGGCACCGGCGTCACCCCGTCGCGCCGCACCAGTTCCAGCGGATAGAGCCCGCCACCGCCCAGATCATGGGCGCGCAGCACCGCCGCAGCCTTTTCCGTCACGCAGAGAAAGCCGTTGATCTTGAATAGATTGGGCAATCGTTTGATCTTGTGGCCCACTTGCTCGATGGCCTTCTGCGGCAGAAGGTCGGGGGCCAGATGCCCCCCTCCCCGATGGGCCATTGCATTGTCCTCACGCACTGCTGCCGGAACGACCCGGTCTTCCATCGTGAACTTGGAACTGATCTGCGATTTCTGCGGCGCCACGCTCAGCCAGACTGTCTCGGTCATCGTCACTCTCCCGGTGCCGGATCCGCTGTCCGGTTCCCGGTCTGTGACCGAAGGAGCGGGCGAAAGTGTGGCGCGCGGGCCGGAAATCCGGCCCGGATTGACGGGGAGTGTCGCCGGGATGCGGGGGCTGGCTCGGGCTCAGAGCCCGAGCTTTTTCGCCACCAGCTCGTTGACCGTGGCCGGGTTGGCCTTGCCGCCGGTGGCCTTCAGGACCTGGCCGACGAACCAGCCGGCGAGCTTCGGGTTGGCCCGGGCCTTTTCCACCTGCGCGGGGTTGGCGGCGATCACCTCGTCCACCGCGGCCTCGATGGCGCCGGTGTCGGTGACCTGCTTCATGCCGTGCTTGGCCGCGACCTCGGCCGGGTCTCCGCCCTCGGTCCAGAGGATCTCGAAGAGGTCCTTGGCCATCTTGCCGGAGATCTCGCCCTTGGCCATGAGGTCGAGCACACCGCCGAGCTGGGCGGCCGAGATCGGGCTCTCGGCGATCGCGTGGCCTTCCTTGTTGAGGCGGCCGAAAAGCTCGTTGATGACCCAGTTCGCGGCCTGCTTGCCGTCGCGGCCCTTGGCCACCGCCTCGAAGAAGGCGGCGTTCTCGACTTCCGCCGTCAGCACGTTGGCGTCGTATTCGGTCATGCCGTAGTCAGTCACGAACCGTGCCTTCTTGGCGTCGGGAAGCTCGGGCATCGACTTTGCGATACCGTCGACCCAGTCCTGCTCGATCTCCAGGGGTAGCAGATCGGGGCAGGGGAAGTAGCGGTAGTCATGCGCCTCTTCCTTCGAGCGCATCGAGCGCGTCTCGCCCTTGTCGGGATCGTAGAGCCGGGTTTCCTGCACCACCTTGCCGCCGTCCTCGATGATCGCGATCTGGCGGCGCGCTTCGAATTCAATGGCTTGCTGGATGAACCTCATGGAGTTCATGTTCTTGATCTCGCAGCGCGTGCCGAGATGCGAGAAGTCCTGCGTCGCCTGATATTTCTCGTAATCGCCCGGCCGGCAGACCGAGACGTTGACGTCGGCGCGGAGGTTGCCGTTCTGCATGTTGCCATCGCAGGTGCCGAGGTAGCGCAGGATCTGGCGGAGCTTGACGACGTAGGCCGCCGCCTCCTCCGGCCCCCGGATGTCGGGGCGCGAGACGATCTCCATGAGTGCCACGCCGGTGCGGTTGAGGTCGACGAAGGACATGGTGGGATCGAGGTCGTGGATCGACTTGCCGGCATCCTGTTCGAGGTGGATGCGCTCGATCCGGACGCGGCGGGCGATGCCCGGACCCATGTCGACGATCACCTCGCCCTCGCCGACGATCGGGTGGTAGAGCTGCGAAATCTGGTAGCCCTGCGGCAGGTCGGGGTAGAAGTAGTTCTTGCGGTCGAAGGCGGAACGCAGGTTGATCGCGGCCTTGAGGCCAAGGCCGGTCTTGACCGCCTGGGCGACGCAGAACTCGTTGATGACGGGCAGCATGCCGGGCATGGCGGCGTCGACGAAGGCGACGTTGGAATTGGGCTCGGCGCCGAATTCGGTCGAGGCGCCGGAGAAGAGCTTGGCCTTCGAGGAGACCTGGGCGTGGACTTCGAGGCCGATCACCAGCTCCCAGTCCTCCTTGGCGCCGGAAATCACCTTGGGTTTCGGGGTCTCAAAGGTCAGGTCGAGCATGGGCTTGGTCCTTCGGCTGTCCGGCCCGCTTTCTAAGGTAGCGTGCGGGGGGCGACAAGGGTTCCCGTGCCTGCGCTCATGCGAGGAGCGCGTCCCGCCGCGTCGCCCATAGACTCTGGCGCCTGGCGACCGGGGCGGGGCCGAGCGCGAGGGCGAGGGCGATATGGTGCATCGGGGCTCCTTTCGGCGTCCCAGCCATAGCCGATGCGGCCGTCACGCCGGGGTCACGATGCGGCGAGCGTCCGGTCCGGGCGGCCCCGCCGGGTCGATTCGAGGCGAGAGATTCGGAAGGGGCGGCGCGGGCCGCGACGGCGGAATGTGGCGGCCGCCCCGGCATGAAAGGCAAAAGCATCCACAGCCAGGGCGGCGGCGCGGCGCATGGGCAAGGGCAGACGCGGGCGGCGCAGGGCGGCGCGGAAAGTCCAAGCAGGACTGGCTCGGATGCATCCTGACGGCGTCCGGCCCCGGAGCGGGGCCGCAGCCGAAGCGGGGGAATTCAGGCGGTTATCCGCCGATGCTCATGCGCGTTGGTTGCGCGAGGACGGGTTTTGAAGAAACTGCCCGGCGCCGGCACGAGGGTCCGGTGCAACATGGCTGCCGATCCGATGGCATCGTTCCCGCCCCTGGCCCGCCCGCTGGCCTTCGTTCTCGCCCTGCTTCCGGCTGCCTGCGTGGAGTCCGGCGGCACGGTCGATCAGGCCGCGTTCCTCCCGGCGATGCGCTGGGACCACCGGCCGGAGGCAGCGGAATGGACCGCGGCGACGCTCGAGGCGCTGAGGGCGGAGGGGGCGGTTCTGGCCTCGACGGTGCCGGCCGACATCGAGACCTTCTGCCCGAACTACGTCGAGGCGACGATGCCCGAGCGGCGGGCGTTCTGGGCGGGTCTCTTCTCGGCGCTGGCCAAGCATGAGAGCACCTGGAATCCCAAGGCCAAGGGCGGCGGCGGCCAGTGGATCGGCCTGATGCAGATCGCGCCGCAGACCGCGCGGGCCTATGACTGCGACGCGGCCGATACGGCCGGGCTGACCGATGGCGGCGCGAACCTCGCCTGCGCGGTCAAGATCGCGGCGCGACAGGTCGGGCGCGACGGGGCCATCGTCTCGGACGGCACCGGCGGCTGGCGCGGCGTGGCGCGCGACTGGGCGCCGATGCGCTCGGCCGCGAAACGCGCCGACATGGCGCAGTGGACCAGCCAGCAGAGCTATTGCGGGAATACCGACGCCTGAGGCGGCGCGCTTCGGTCAGCAGGCCTGCGTCGGAACGCCGCGGCGCATGAATTCGCGGATCAGCCGCTTCGGATCGAGATCCTCGACGCCCGAAAGCGTGATCGCGCGGCCGCCGCGCAGCGTCAGGGTGCAGACCGTGCGGCCCTCGGGATTGCGCGCGATCGTGACGCCGATGAGATCGGTGAGCGCGGCGCTCTCGGTGCCCTTCTCGGTGAACCAGTCGATCCGGGTCTGGCCGAGCCGGAATCCGGTGGCCGGGTTGAGGATCAACCGGCGCAGGACCAGCGCAAGATAGACTACCGCGAGACCAAGGGTCAGCGCGCCGAGATCGTACTTCACGGCCGCATAGGCCGCGGCCATGCCGACGCCGAGCGCAAGATAGGTCCGGGGGCGCCGCCCCTGGCTGCGTTTCATGAAGGAATCGCTTGGCAACGTCAGACTCCACCCACCACAAACCAAGCATATCACAGCGGAGGCGCGCGATGCATGGCGGCATTCCCGACCTTTTGCGACATTCCGCGACGTATACAGTGTTATTTTTCGGTCGGGATTGGTGTCGGAAGCGTCACCAATCGGAACCGGGTCGGCGCGCGGCATGGGCGATTCGCGGCTCAGCGCCCGCCGTTGATGTCGAGGACCGTTCCGGTGACGCAGGAGGCCTCGTCCGAGGAGAGCCAGACGATGGCCTTGGCGATCTCGTCCGGCCGGCCGGGGCGGTCCACCTGGACCGTCTCGGCGGGGGTGCCGGTCCCGACCGTTCCGGGGCGGATCGAGACGACGCGGATGCCCTCGGCCGCGACCTCTTCGGCGAGGCCCTTCGTCAGGATGTCGAGCCCGGCCTTGGCCGAGGCGTAGTCGACATATCGCCCGGCCGCGCCGAGCCGGGCGGCGACCGAGGAGACGTTGACGATGACGCCGCCCTCGCCGCCGTGCCGGGTCGACATGCGCCGCGCGGCGAGGCCCGCGAGGAGGAAGGGCGCGGTGAGGTTGACGGCGAACATGCGGGTGAGCCGCGCGGGCGTGATCTCCTCGACGCGGGCGGCGGCATCGGTGATGCCGGCATTGTTGACGAGGGCGTCAAGGCGCGGGAAGGCCGCGCCGCAGGCCGCCATCAGCCCCTGCGGCGCCATCGGTTCGGAGAGATCGGCCTGCAGCACTTCGGCCCGGCCGCCGGCCTCAGCCACGGCGCGGGCGGTGGCTTCGGCCCCGGCGCGGTTCCGGTGGTAGTGGACCGCGATGTCCCAGCCGGCCTTCGCCATCAGCCGGGCGGTTTCCTGCCCGACCCCGTCCGCGGCGCCGGTGACCAGCGCGGCCCTACGCATCGGCACCGAGGATCCGGGTCACCATCTCGCGGGTGTCGCGCGACAGGCTCGGGTGGTGGAGGATGCGGGTAAGCTCGGTCCGGATCAGAGCCTTGCGGTCGGCGTCGTAGCGGGCCCAGGTCTCGAAGGCGGTGGACATGCGGGCGGTGGTCTGGGGGTTGACCGGGTCGAGCTTCAGAAGCCAGTCGGCGTAGAAGCGGTAAGCCGCGCCCGAGGCATCGTGGAAGCCCGCATGGTTGGCCGAAAGCGCCCCCATCAGCGCGCGGAAGCGGTTGGGGTTCTTCCAGTCGAAATCGGGATGCTGGGAGAGCCGCTCGGCGGTCGCGGCGGTCTTGTCCGGGGCGGAATGGAGGAGCTGGATCATGAACCACTTGTCGATCACGAGGCGGTTGCCGTTCCAGCGGTCGTAGAAGGCGTTCAACGCCGCCTCACCGCGCCCGGCCTCGATCAGGCAGGCGAGCGCGCCGGCGGTCTCGGTCATGTTGCCGGCATCGGCGTAAAGCGCCGCCGCGCGGTCGCCGCCGTCGATCCGGTTCAGGAGTCCGAGGCAAGCGAGCCGGAGCGCCCGGCGGCCGGCCGAGGCGGCGTCGGGCGAGAAGGCGCCCGGCGTCGCCATCGACGCGTAGGTGCCGGCGAGCGGGGTTTCGAGCCGCCGGGCGATGGCGGTGGCGAGGCGCTTGCGTTCGCCGTGGATGCGGGCGGGATCGGGCACCCGTCCGGCATCGTGGAGCGTCTGGGCGAGGTCGTCCTCGGACGGGAGCCGCAGGCAGAGCGCGCGGAAGGCGGGGTCGAGCGTCTCGTCGCCGAGAAGCCGGCCGAGCCCGTCGATGAAGCCGCCGTCTGGCTCGGCCCCGCCGGCGATCATCGTGAGCAGCACGTCCTTGGCGAGCGCGCGGCCCGCCTCCCACCGGTTGAAGGGATCGGTGTCATGGGCGAGGAGGAAGGCGCGCTCGGCCGGCTCCACCGTGCGGTCGAGCACCACGGGGGCGGAGAAGCCGCGCAGGAGCGAGGGGACGGGCCGGGCGGCGAGCCCCTCGAAGCGGAAGCTCTGGGTGGCCTCGGTCATCTCGAGCACGGTCGTGGGCACGACCTCGTCGCCATTGGGGTTGAGAAGGCCGACCGCGATCGGGATCACGCGCGGCGCCTTCACGTCCTGTCCGGGCGTGGGCTGGATCTTCTGGGCGAAGGTGAGCGTGTAGGTTCCGTCCAGCCAGTCCTCCGTGACCGCGAGGCGCGGGGTGCCGGCATCGGTGTACCAGCGCTTGAACTGCGTCAGATCCCGTCCGGTCGCGTCCTCGAACACCTTGAGCCAGTCTTCGATCGTGGCGGCATCGCCGTCGTGGCGGTCGAAATAGAGGTCAAGCGCCTTGCGGTAGCCGTCCTCGCCGACGAGACGCTTGAGCATGCCGATGACCTCGGCCCCCTTCTCGTAGACGGTTGCGGTGTAGAAATTGTTGATCTCGAAATAGCTGTCGGGGCGGACCGGGTGGGCCAATGGGCCCATGTCCTCGCGGAACTGGCGGGCGCGCAAGGTCAGCACGTCGTCGATCCGCTTCACCGGCGCGGAGCGCATCTCGGAGGTGAACTGCTGGTCGCGGAAGACCGTCAGCCCCTCCTTCAGGCAGAGCTGGAACCAGTCGCGGCAGGTGATGCGGTTGCCGGTCCAGTTGTGGAAGTACTCGTGGGCGATCACCCCCTCGATACGTTCGAAATCTGCATCTGTGGCGGTCTCAGGGCTCGCCAGAACGAGTTTTGAGTTGAAAATGTTCAACCCCTTGTTCTCCATCGCGCCCATGTTGAAGTCGTCGACGGCGACGATGTTGAAGACGTCGAGGTCGTATTCGCGCCCGTAAGCCTCCTCGTCCCACTTCATCGAGCGGATCAGGCTGTCCATCGCGTAGGGGCAGCGGTCCTGGTCGCCGTCGCGGACCCAGATCGCGAGATCGACCTTGCGGCCGGACATCGTGGTGAAGCTGTCGCGCACCGCGGCGAGGTCACCCGCGACGAGGGCGAAAAGATAGGCGGGCTTCGGCCAGGGGTCGGTCCATTCGGCCCAGCCCTCGCCCTCGGCGGTCGGGTTGCCGTTCGACAGCAGCACCGGCATGTCCGACTCGATCCGCACCCTGAAGGGCGCCATCACGTCGGGCCGGTCGGGGTAGAAGGTGATCTTGCGGAAGCCCTCGGCCTCGCACTGGGTGCAGTACCTGCCGCCCGACATGTAGAGACCTTCGAGCGCGGTGTTGCCCCTGGGGTCGATCTCGACCTCGGCCTCCCAGGTGAAGGGGCCCTGGGGCAGCGCGGAGGCGGGAACCGTGAGGCCCGCGCCGTCGATCGTGGGCGAGAGCGGGCGGCCGTCGACCGCGGCCGAGATCAGCGTCAGCATCTCGCCGTCGAGGCGCATGTCGTGGCGGCCGGGGCGCTCGGGGTTGGGCGCGAAGCCGATCTTCGCGATGACGCGCGTCGCCGCGGGCGCGAGGCGGAAGGTCAGCTCGACCCCGGTCACGGTGAAGGGGTAGGGCTGGTAGTCGGCAAGCAGCGTCGGCTGCGGCGCGGCGTCTTTCATGGGGCACTCCGGCAGGACTTTGCGCGGACGTTAGGCCTTCCCTTCGGGCGCCGCAACCGGTGCCCGGCTTGCCCCGACGTAGGCCGCGAGCTTGCCGAGCGTCTCCTGGCCAAGCTCCACCGCGCCGAAGCCCTTCGCCGCGTCATATTCCGCCGCCGTCGCGAAGATCATCGTCAGCGTGACCCGGGTGCGGCCGCCGTGATCCTCGAACCTGACCGAGGCGTCGGCGTGCTTGGGACCGTTCTCGCCCCAGTGCAAGGTGTAGTCGATCCGGGCGCGGGGGACGTGGCGGGTGTAGCGGTGGTGGTTGGGATAGACGGTGCCGTCCGGCCCGATCATGTCGAAGACCCATTCGCCGCCCTCGCGGAGGTCGATGCGCGCGGTGCGGCAGGAATAGCCGTTCGGCCCCCACCATTGCGGCAGCGCCGCGGGATCGGTCCAGGCGGCCCAGACCGTGTCGAGGGGCGCCGCGATGTCGCGTTCGAAGACCATCATGCGCCCGGACAGCCGTATCAGGTTGTCAAGGCCGGCGCCGAAGCCCTGCCGGTAGCCGGTCTCCATGTCCTCGGCCGCCGAGGAGAGCTGAACCGTCACCCGAAGGCGGCTTCCGTCGGCCTCGGGCGCGATTTCCGCCGTGACGAGCGCGGTCGAGAGGGTGTGCCCGCCGGATTGCAGGACCTCGTAGTTGACGCTGTGGCGCGGCGGCGCGAGCAGGAGCCAGCCGACCTCGCAGCGGATGTCGGGCTGCCCTTTCGCACGGCAGAGGGATATCTCGCGGCCTCCGACGCGGGTGTCGGCCTGAAGGAAGTCGACGGTCACCTCCGCGCTCGGGGCGGCCCAGAGGGCGCGCATGGAGGGGTCGGTCCAGGCCTGCCATAGCGTGGCTGGCGGCGCGGCCACCTTGCGTTCGAACGCAAGGGTCGAAAAGCTGGCCGGGGCGGTCATGTCATCAGCCCCCGCGCGTAGGCCTCGAGCTGGTCGGCGACGGTGCCCCAGCCCTCGTGGAAGCCCATTGCCCGGTGCGCCTCGGCCTTCTCGGCCGAGCGGTGGCGACCGATGGCGGTGTAGGTCGTGCGGCCTTCGCCGGCGTCCTCGAAAAGGACGATGGCGGTCATGAAAGGGTCGGGCGCGGGCTTCCAGCCTTCGGTGTAGCCATCCGTGAAGACGAGCTTCTCATTCTCGATCACCTCCAGATAGACGCCGTTGTTCCGCATCTCCTGCCCGTCGACCTCGAAGGTCGTCTCGAAGGCGCCGCCGGCGCGCGGATCGAGGCGGCAATGGGTGACGCGATGCGGGCGTGGCACGAAGAAATGCGGAAGGTGCCGCTCCAAGGTCCAGCATTCGAAGAGAAGCGCGCGCGGGGCGGCAAGCGTCCGGGTCAGGACGAGGTCGAGATCGGGATCGAGGTCAAGGGTCATCGCGCTTTTCCTGCATGAGGGTCTGGACATAGGCATCGAGGCGGTCGAGCCGGCCTTCCCAGAGCGCGCGCTGCTCTTCGAGCCAGGAGCGCACCGGCGTGAAGGCGCCGGGGACGAGGGTCACGGTGCGGCTGCGGCCGTCCTTCGCGGTCGTGACGAGGCCCGAGTTTTCGAGCTTGCGGACATGGCCGAGGAACGAGGGCAGCGCCATGTCGAACGGGGCGGCAAGCTCGGTCACTGTTGCGGGGCCGCGCGCCAGCCGTTCGAGGATCGCGCGGCGGGTCGGATCGCCGAGCGCCTGGAAGAGAAGGTCGAGCTGGCCCAGGGAGAGGTTCATCTGCATCTCTATACTTAGTAAGATGCCTAAGTATCCCGGGCCCGCGAGTCGCGCAACGAAAACTCAAGAGTGTCCGCAAATCGTGCCCGTCCGCTTTGCGGACTAAGCTGTCGTTCACTAATGTGAAGTTAATGGCGGGTTTTCTCAGAGGAACCGAATTTTGGAAATTCTTGCAACGAGCTCAAGCTAACCTGCCTCGGAACGCATGCTCGCGAAGTATTGTGATCAGTGGTCGATCTGCGACGTGATCTCAGTTCTTTCACTCCGGATCATGACCGACATTGCGCAGCAGGAGCCATGCGATACCGGCGAAGGCGAATTCGAGCACCATGTAGAGGGTCAGAAGAGGTTGCGGCCACCCGTCAACGACGAGGCTCAGAAGGCGGCCCAAAGCCAGGCCGGCCATGAAGATCAGGAGGCTCCAGAGTGCCGGAATACGAAGATCCGCGCGAAATGCGCCTGTGATCCAAAAGCCGACCAGCGCGAGATAAAGCCCCATCACCGCGCGAAAGATGTGGCGGGTGTTGACACCATCGGCATCGATACCAAACAGCCAAGGCAGGCTGGCGCCCGGAGCGAAGCCATAGGACAGCGCGATGGGGGTAAGGCCTGCTGCGGTTACAAGCAGGAATGCAGATTGCAGCTTGTTTCTCTCAACCATATCAATTCTCCAGCGCGTCAGCGAAAGTCTTCTGAATTCGCCGATTGATAACCCGCGCCGGCAGGGATTTGCGGACATCATGGCGCTCGGCGAGAGCCAGAAGATCGTTCATGATCACGCGCACCCTGCCATCCTTGTCCTGTAGGACCAGAACCTTCTGGCAGAACGCATCGAGCCCGAGGCTGGGCGCATTCGCCATGGCCCGACCGCCCGGTCCTGGCCCGCCATAAAGCAGCAGCTGTGCAGATCCTATCGCGACTCCGGCAGCTCTGGCGCGTTCGTCGAAATCGACCTCGCCGAACCAAACGGTGTCGTCCTGTGCGGACACAACCTCGCGCAGACGCCGCAGTGTTTCGTCGAAGCCGTGAGGGCTTTCAAGCGTGATCAGCCCGTCCCCGTCCAACCCCTCTGCGGCCAGCACGGTAACATCCCCAGGCGCGATGCCGGCGAGCGCGGTATCGATCCGGGCCTTGTAGCGGTCCCTGAGTTCCTGTGGCAAAGTCACCCCATAGCGGTGTTCAAGGTAGGCAGCGTCGCTATACAGCAGCTTGCTTTCGCCCCCGGACTCAACCTCGTAGGCCAGGATACGCAAGGGCAGGTCCAACCCCATCCTAGGGTCGATCGCCATCAGCGCGGCATCGAGTTCCGGATCGGAAAAGATCAAGACGCGCGAGGGAGGCATCTCCTCGCCCGCCTCGGCCGCAAGGCGCGAATGGTCGATTTCGGCGATGATGTCCAGGCTCTGCGCGGCGGCGACATTCGACATCACCTGGCCGAACAACGCGTCTGAGGGAGCGTGGTTCTGTTCGGAGCGGGCAGGCCCGGCGGCCATGCTGACCGCCACTGCAAGACACGGAATGACGAGATGGAGAGGTCTCATTGCGACAAGCCGCCTTCCTGGTTGATCTGGGCTTCCACCTCGGCGGCATTCGCCGGTGCCGTCCCGCGCGGCGGGAATGCCTGGAAAGACTGAAGATGCTGGCGTACCACGGCATTGGCCGGTCCAAAGGCCCACATCTTGTCGCCCATCCAGCGGATGAACATGCCGGATTCGTCCATCGCCTTTTCATAGGGGTCGCGGCGCAGGTTGGTCAGCAGAGGCGCGTTCAGCTTTTCCTTCGCCCCCGCCCAGCCGTGGTTCTGGACCACGAAATGCGCCTTCCAGTCGCCATACCGGATGGCCTGCAAGTCTGTCCGTTCATAATAGAAGACCTCCTTGCGCCGGCTTTCGCCGGCCCCGGTCAGGAAGCTCAGCTGGTTGTATCCGTCCAGATGCACCTTGTAGCCCTGATAGCCTTCGCGCAGGCGCTCTGGCAGGTCTTCGGGGCCGCCGGCGGCCGCAACCAGTGTCGGCAGCCAGTCGAGGGAGTCGAAGATGCCGTTCTTCACCTGAGCCGCAGGAACCTGACCAGGCCAACGGATGATCGCAGGCACCCGGAATCCGCCCTCCCAGGTCGTGCCCTTTTCACCCCGGAACGGGGTTGTGCCGCCATCGGGCCAGGTCAGCGTTTCCGGGCCGTTGTCGGAGGTGAAGACGACAATCGTGTTCTCTGCCACGCCAAGGGTTTCCAGCCGGTCCAGAACCTTGCCGACATTGTCGTCGTGTTCCTTCATGATCACGTCCTGCAACCCGCGCCCGTTGCCCAGCATGGCCTCGTATTCGGAGCTCAAATGTGTCCAGACATGGGCGCGCGCGGGGGCCATCCAGACAAAGAACGGCTCTTTGTCCTCTACCGCGCGCTCGATGAAGTCGATCGTATGCGCGGTCACTTCGTTCTCGACCGTCCGCTGGCGTTCGCGTGGCAGGGGGCCGTCATCCTCGATCTTCTGAAACCCCACCTTGCCCCAGCGCGGATGGATGGTTTGATCCTCGGTCTCGGTCGCCCAGGCGTGCACCACGTTACGCGGGCCGAACCGGTTGTCGAACTCTTCGCCGCCCGGCCAGTCGGGATCTTCAGAGTATTCCATGGCGTTCAGGTGATAGAGCCAACCCCAGAACTCGTCGAAGCCCCGGTTGGTCGGCAGGAATTCGTTGCGATCGCCAAGGTGGTTCTTGCCGAACTGCCCGGTTCGGTACCCGAGATCCCGCAGCAGTCCGGCGAGCGTGGGGTCATCGGGTGACAGGCCCACCGGATCACCCGGCAGCCCGACCGTATGCATGCCGGTTCTGATCGGCAGTTGCCCGGTGATGAAGGCCGACCTTCCGGCCGTACAAGACGGCTGCGCGTAATAATCGGTCATCCGGACGCCTTCCTGCGCCAGTTGATCCAGGTTCGGGGTCTGAATGCTCTTGATGCCCTGATGATAGCTGCTCAGGCTAGCCCAGCCCACGTCGTCGGCCATGATGAACAGGATGTTGGGCCTGCCCGTGTCTGCCAGCGCCGGAGAAACCGCTGCGATCAGCGCTCCTGAAAAAGTTGCGGCGATGAGCGTGGCAAGTCTGCGTATCTCAAGCATTTTCTGTCTCTCGTTGGGTTCGGCAGCGCAAGTGTACCGCATTCGGACCCAATACTTAGACGCCCCGGTTCACGGAGCGATAGGGGATGCAAAAACTTGCAGAAATCGGTATCTTGATTGTGAGTTGTGCAACCAAGAGACCGGCGTGATGCTCAACCACAAAGCCCTGTCGGCAGTGATCACCCTCATGGAATGCGAGAGTTTCCAGGAGGCTGCAACCATTTTGAAAATGTCTCCGGCCGCATTCTCACGTCACATAAAGGCAGCCGAAGACTATGCGGGATTTCGGCTTTTCATGCGCGGGCGTACCGCCGTTCGCCCAACGGGTCCGGGTGAGGTGTTCATTCGGCACGCGCAGAACCTGCACCGGGCGATCGCGCGCTTTGATCAGGCAACGCACCAGATTCAGCAGGGAGCACAGGGCGGCCTGCTGAGGGTTGCCTGCGGTCCCCTGACAACGCTGACTCTGATCGCACCGGCCCTGCGCGAGGCGTCCCGCCGGTTCCCGAGCCTTCGTTTCAGGGTGCATGTGCGGGCAACGTTTGAGCCGATGCTTGCCCTGAAGCGCGGAGAGATCGACCTCTTCGTGGGAGACCTGACGCATACGCCCCTGATCGACGGCATTGAAGTTCGGGTGGTCGAGAAAAGGTCGGTCATCTTCGTTGCCGCGCCCGGCCACCCGCTACTGCGCGGCGGACCCTATGGCCTGCCGGAAATCCTGCGTTTCCCGCTCCTGTCACCATTCTTGCACCGCCACTGGCGCAACACGGTCACCAAAGCGCTGGGAGATGACGAGACTGCGAAACGCCTGGTGGAGCGTATCCCGGCGGTCGAATGCGACGACTACGCTTTGTTGCTCGATCTGATCGATGACAGCACCTATGTCTGCGGCGGCATGCGTGAAAACTTTGCCGAAGGCCTTGCCTCGGGCAAGTTGCACGAGATCAACGTGGCAGGTCAGATCCCGTGGAACATCAGTGTCGTTCGCCAAAATCAAGAGGTGTCCGACGCTCTCGAGGCTGTCTGGGCAAGTTTGGTTGGCAGACATGACCAATGACCCCGGTCGATGGTTCCGCTGAGAGGAGGTTCATCTACCAAGTTTGGAAGAGATCTAGCATT
Organism: Defluviimonas sp. D31; assembly: GCF_033436765.1. NCBI lineage: Bacteria > Pseudomonadati > Pseudomonadota > Alphaproteobacteria > Rhodobacterales > Paracoccaceae > Albidovulum > Defluviimonas sp. D31. The sequence continues at coordinate 105,823 of NZ_JAWQFN010000007.1, read as the reverse complement.
AGGTTGCTCCTAGTCCCGAATCTAATGCGCTGCGGTTTGGTTGCATCACCCGACCTCGCGGTAGCCACCATGGAATTGCAGGGTGGCCATTTCCCTAAATCTTCCATTGTGTCTGTCGAAATGAACTGCAGACATTTAGCTGTTCACAGATGTTAGCCAACTACAGTGAAGCCAAACCAACCGTTGCTGCTTCACGCGGCATTGGTAGAAATTGGGCTCGAAGCGGACCAACACGGTTAGCGGACGCGCCCAAACCTCATGCTTTGGCCAAAGTCTTCTGTCGGGGTCCCGTGGGCCGCCTCGCGCCCGTCGTTTCCGGCTTGACCTTCCCTCTGCGTCGGCAAGGATGCGAGTGCATACTGTCGTATGCGGAAGCGGAGGGGCGGCAATGGCGCGAGTCGATCGGCAGGGGCTTCGGGTGGCGGAGGAGCTGGCCACCTTCATCGAGGGGCGCGCGCTGCCCGGGACCGGCGTCGAGGCGGACGCGTTCTGGGCGGGCTTCGCGGGAATCGTGGCCGAGCTCGGGCCGAAGAACCGCGCGCTTCTCGCGCGGCGCGACGAATTGCAGGCGAAGATCGACGCCTGGCATGTCGAGCGGCGCGGGCAACCCCATGACCACGAGGCCTACAAGGCCTTCCTCGCCGAGATCGGCTATCTCCTGCCCGAGGGGCCGGAGTTCGAGATCGACACCGCCAATACCGACCCCGAGATCGCCACCGTGCCGGGGCCGCAGCTCGTCGTGCCGATCACCAATGCGCGCTATGCGCTCAACGCTGCCAATGCGCGCTGGGGCAGCCTCTACGACTGCCTCTACGGCACCGACGCTATGGGATCGCTGCCGCCGAAGGGCGGTTACGAGCGCGGCCGCGGCGCGCGGGTCGTGGCGCGGGCGCGGGTCTTTCTCGACGAGGCCTTCCCGATCGAAGGCACGAGCCATGCCGACGTGCGGCGCTACCACGTCAAGGAGGGCGTGCTGCTGATCGACGACATGCCCTTGGTGCATCCGGAGAAGTTCGCGGGCTACCGCGGCAATCCGCGCGCGCCGGAGGCGGTGCTTCTGCGCAACAACGGGCTCCATGTGGAGCTGATCTTCGACCGGGCGCATTTCATCGGCGCCCGCGACCAGGCCTGCCTTGCCGATGTAAGGCTCGAGGCGGCGGTCTCGGCGATCATGGATTGCGAGGATTCGGTCGCCTGCGTCGATGCCGAGGACAAGGTGCAGGCCTATGCCAACTGGCTCGGCCTGATGAAGGGAGACCTCGAGGAGACCTTCGAGAAGGGCGGGCGGAAGGTCAGCCGGCGGCTCGAGCCCGACCGGGTCTGGACCGCGCCGGACGGGTCGGAATTCGCGCTGAAGGGCCGGGCGCTGATGCTTGTGCGGAACGTCGGTCACCTGATGACCAATCCGGCGGTGCTCGACGCCGGGGGCGGCGAGGTCTTCGAGGGGCTGATGGACGCGATGGTGACGGTCCTCATTGCGATGCATGACCTGAAGAAGACCGGGGGGATGCGGAATTCGCATCACGGCTCGGTCTATGTCGTGAAGCCGAAGATGCACGGGCCCGAGGAGGTCGCCTTCGCCGACGAGACCTTCACCCGCGTCGAGGCGGCGCTGGGCCTGCCGCAAAACACCGTGAAGATCGGCATCATGGACGAGGAGCGGCGCACCTCGGTCAATCTCAAGGAATGCATCCGCGCGGCGCGCCACCGGGTCTGCTTCATCAACACCGGCTTTCTCGACCGCACCGGGGACGAGATCCACACCTCGATGGAGGCGGGGCCGTTCAGCCGCAAGGACTTCATCAAGCGCAAGGCCTGGATCACCGGCTACGAGGCGCAGAACGTCGATATCGGGCTCGAATGCGGGCTCTCGGGGCGGGCGCAGATCGGCAAGGGCATGTGGGCGATGCCCGACCTGATGGCGGCGATGCTGGAGCAGAAGGTCGACCATCCGAAGGCAGGCGCGAACTGCGCCTGGGTGCCCTCGCCGACGGCGGCGGTGCTCCATGCGCTGCATTACCACAGGGTCGATGTCTTCGGCGTCCAGGCGAAGCTGAAGAAGGGCGGGCGGCGGGCCTATGTCGATACGCTTCTCGACATTCCGCTTGCCGCTTACCGGAAGTGGACGCCGGCGCAGATCATGCGCGAGGTCGAGAACAACGCCCAGGGCATCCTCGGCTATGTCGTGCGCTGGGTCGATCAGGGGGTGGGCTGTTCCAAGGTGCCGGATCTGAACGATGTCGGGCTGATGGAGGATCGCGCGACCTGCCGGATCTCGGCCCAGCACGTGGCGAACTGGCTGCATCACGGGGTGGTGACCAAGGACCAGGTGATGGAGGCTCTGAAGAAGATGGCCGCGGTCGTGGACCGGCAGAATGCCGGCGATCCGGACTACCGGCCGATGGCGCCGGGGTTCCAGGGGATCGCGTTTCAGGCGGCCTGCGATCTCGTGTTCCTCGGCCGCGAGCAGCCCTCGGGCTATACCGAGCCTGTGCTGCACCGGCGGCGGGCCGAGGTGAAGGCGGCGGAGTAGGGGGCGCTGCCCCCGAGGGCCCCGGGGGGTCTCTCCGCCGGGATGTTTTGGCCAAGATGAAAGGGCGTTTCGATGCTGGGACTTGAGGCGGCGCGGGTGATCATCGCCGAGGCGCTGAAGGCGGGGGCGGCGGCGGGAATGAAGCCGCTGTCGGTGGTGGTTCTCGACCAGGGCGGGCATGTGCTGGCCTTCGAGCGGTCGGACGGCGCCTCGCCGGGGCGGTTCGAGATCGCGCGGGCCAAGGCGCATGGCGCGGTGATGCTCGGCATGGGCGGGCGGGCGCAGATGGCGCGGGCCGAGGCGCAGGGCTATTTCATGGCCGCCCTGAGCGGGGTCTTCGAGGGCAGGATCCTGCCGGTGCCGGGCGGCGTGCTGGTGCGCGACGGGTCGGGCGAGGTCGTGGGCGCGGTCGGGGTCACCGGCGACACCTCCGACAATGACGCGATCGCGGCCGAGGCCGGGATCCACGCGGCGGGATTGCAGCCCGAGGCCTGAGGGCTTTCGTGCAGGGAAGCTGTGCATTCCGCGGGGCTTTTTTTCCCGCGGGGCGCGGCCTATTCTGATCGCGGGGGGGGCGGAGGCGGAGAAGGCATGGCACGGCCCATCGTCGGCATCATCGGCAACATGAGCCTGATCAACAACGAGTATCCGGTCCATGCGGGCGGCACGATGAACTCGGCCGCTGTGGCGCAGGTGGCGGGCTGCATGCCGCTGCTGATCCCCTCCGATCCGCGCTTCGTCAGCGTCGAGGAACTGCTCGCGGCCTGTGACGGGTTCCTGCTGACCGGCGGGCGGCCGAACGTCCATCCCGAGGAATACGGCGAGGCGGCGACCGAGGCGCATGGCGATTTCGACCGCTGCCGCGATGCGATCACGCTGCCGCTGGTGCGGGCCTGCGTCGAGCGCGGGCAGCCGTTCCTCGGGGTCTGCAGGGGGTTTCAGGAGGTCAACGTGGCGATGGGCGGCACGCTCTATCCGGAGATCCGCGAGCTGCCGGGGCGGATGAACCACCGGATGCCGCCCGACGGCACGCTGGAGGAGAAATTCGCCCTGCGCCATGTGGTGCGGTTCACCGAGGGAGGCGTCTTCCACCGGCTCCTTGGCGCGGCGGAGGTGATGACAAACACGCTGCACGGCCAGGGCATCAAGGCGGCGGGGCGACGGATCGTGATCGACGGCCGGGCGCCGGATGGCACGCCGGAGGCGATCTATGTCGAGGGCGCGCCGGGCTTCACGCTGTCGGTGCAGTGGCATCCGGAATGGAATGCGGCCGGCGATCCGGTGTCGCGGCCGATCTTCGAGGCCTTCGGCGCGGCGGTGCGCGCCTGGGCCGGGCGCGCCGGGACCGGGGAGCGACTTAAGACCGCATGAGGGGCGCGCAGCGGGGCTTGCCGCCGCCCCCGGGCAGGGCGATAAGCGGGCCGGAGGTGCGAGATGCGGAACCTGATCATCCTGGGCGCGGCGGCCGCCGCCGGGCTCGGCTACTGGGTCTTCACCCGGAGCGCGCCCGAAACGGGGGCGACGGCCGGACAAGCGGCGGTCTTGATGCCGGAACTGGCGGGCGAGCTTGTCGCGGGCCAGCGCGGGTTCGCCGCGAAATGCGCCTCCTGCCACGGCGAGGTTCTGACCGGGGTCGAGGCCAAGGGGCCGCCGCTCCTGCATCCCTATTACGAGCCGGGCCATCATGGCGACGAGGCTTTCGTCCGGGCCGTGCGGCAGGGCGCGCGGGCGCATCACTGGAGCTTCGGGGACATGGACCCGGTCGAGGGGCTGACCGATGCCGATATCGCCGCGATTACCGGCTATGTGCGCGCGGTGCAGAAGGCCAACGGGATATTCTAGGTCGGTCCCGCGCGGCGGGGACCGGTTTTTCGTACAGGGGAGCGCCGGGGGCGCTGCCCCCGGACCCCCGGGATATTTGGGAAAAGAAGAAGATCAGAAGAGGTCGAGGACCGCTTCCGGCGGGCGGCCGAGGGCGGCGCGGCCGTCGTGGAGGACGAGCGGGCGTTCGATGAGCGCCGGGTGTGCGGCCATCGCGGCGATGAGCTCGTCCTCGCCCGTGTCCTTCGTGAGCCCGAGGTCGCGGAAGAGCGCGTCGCCGCTGCGGACGAGGTCGATCGCCGGGCGGCCGAGTGCGGCGAGGGCGGCGCGGATCTCGGCCTCGGAGGGGGCGTCGGCCTGGTAGAGGCGGATCTTCGGGGCGATGCCCCGCGCGTCGAGGAGCGCCAGCGTCTGGCGCGACTTCGAGCAGCGCGGATTGTGCCAGATCTCGGTCACAGCCAGTCCCTCCGTCCGCTGCCGACGGCCTCGGCGAGGGTGGAAAAGCCCTCGGCTGCGAGGCGGGCATCGAGGCCGGACGCGATCTCCGGGACGAGCGAGAGGCCCTTGTAGACCATCGCCGAATAGATCTGCACCGCCGAGGCGCCGGCGCGGATCTTCTGCCAGGCATCCTCGGCAGAGGCGATGCCGCCGACGCCGATGAGCGGCAGCTTCCCGTCCGTGAGGTCGGACAGGCGGGCGAGGACGCGGGTCGATTTCTCGAAGAGGGGTGCGCCGGACAGACCGCCGGTCTCCGCCTGGCGCGGGCTTTTGAGCCCGTCGCGGGAGAGCGTGGTGTTGGTGGCGATCACGCCGTCGATGCCGGAGAGAAGCGCCACCTCGGCGACGTCGGCAAGGTCGGCCTCGGAAAGGTCGGGGGCGATCTTGAGGAAGACCGGGATCTTCCGCGCGAGGCCGTCGCGGGTCGTGATGACGCCGGCGAGGAGTGCGGTGAGCGCCGCCTTGCCCTGCAGGTCGCGCAGTTTCTCGGTGTTCGGCGAGGAGACGTTGACGGTTGCGAAGTCGATATGGGCGCCGCAGGTCGCGAGCACGCGGGCGAAATCGGCGGCGCGGTCGGCGGAGGTCTTGTTGGCGCCGAGATTGAGGCCCACCGGCACCTTGCGGTCGAGCCGGGCGAGCCGCGCCGCGATCGCCGCGGCGCCGTCGTTGTTGAAGCCGAAGCGGTTGATGACGGCGCGGTCCTCGGTCAGGCGGAAGAGCCGGGGCTTGGGGTTGCCGGGCTGCGGCAGCGGCGTCGCGGCGCCAAGCTCGATGAAGCCGAAGCCGGCGCGGGTGAGGGCCGCGGCCGCCTCGGCGTTCTTGTCGTAGCCGGCGGCGAGGCCCACCGGGTTCGGCAGCGCGAGGCCGGCGAGGCGGGTCGCGAGGCGCGGCGAGCTGACCGGGCCGGGGAGCGGCACGAGGCCCGCGGCGAGCGCCTTCAGCGAGAGCCCGTGCGCGGTTTCGGGGTCAAGCCGGTGCAGCGCGCAGAGGCCGGCGCGTTCGATGAGGTTCACAATACCCCCTCGGGGAAGATGTGGCCGGTCGCGCCGAGCGGCAGGGACTTGTCCCAGACCACCTCGTCGAGGCTCAGCGGGCGGTAGAGATGGGGAAAGAGCGCGCCGCCGCGCGAGGCTTCCCATTTCAGCAGGGGCCCGAGCGCCGCGGCCTCGAAGGCCACGAGGACGAGGTCGCTTTCCTCGGCGAAATGTTTCGCCGCGGTCTCGGCCACCTGCGCGGCGGTCGAGAAATGGATGAAGCCGTCGGCGAGGTCGACCGGCGCGCCGGAGGTCTCGCCGGCGGCGCGGAAGGCATCCCATTCGGGGCGTCGGAAGATCTTGAAGACCAGCATGGCGCTCTCATGCCCGCTTGCGCGGGGCCGGTCAATCCCGTGCCGTCTTGGCGGTGCGGCGGGTTGCTGTCGGGAAAGGCATCACGGGCTTTGACTTGCGGGGGGCAAACCCGCAGTCTGTCTGGATAAAAACACCAACGGGAGATTTGACCATGACGATCCGCGCAAGCCGTATTGCCGCGCTCCTGTCGACCGCCGGCATCCTCGCCGCCGCCGTCCCGGCCGGGGCGGAGACAGTGAAGCTCACGATCCTCGGCGTCGGCGACGCCTACAACTTCGCCGAGGAGGACGGTCGCGGCGGCTTTGCGCGGCTGAACGCGGTCGCCAAGGCCGAGCGCGCCGCCAATCCCAATACGCTCTATGTCTTCGACGGCGACATGCTCTCGCCCTCGCTGCTCTCTGGTTTCGACAAGGGGCAGAACACGATCGACCTGACCAATCTCGTGCCCTTCGACATCGCCGTGCCGGGCAATCACGAGTTCGATTTCGGGCCGGAGAACTTCATCGAGAAGATGAAGGCGTCGAACTATCCCTGGGCAGCGATCAACATCACCAATGCCGACGGCTCGCCGATCGAGGGTCTGGGCGGGGTGATGGTGAAGGAGGTGGCGGGGCTCAAGGTGGCGCTCATTCCGGTGGCGCAGGACACCTCGCCCGAGGTTTCCTCGACCGGGGACCTGAAGTTCCTGCCCACCGTCGACACCGCCATCGCCGCCGCGAAACAGGCGCGCGAGGACGGGGCGGACATCGTGGTCGGCGTGGTGCAGACCGACATGAGCAATGACCGCGCGCTGATCGCGAGCCATGCCTTTGACGTCATCATGTCGGGTGACGACCATTCCTATGCCACCGCCTATGACGGCGTGACGGCCTATGTGGAGACCTCGATCGACGGCCAGTTCCTCTCGCCCATCGACCTCATGGTCGAGATCGGCCAGGACGGCGACGGCAACCGCACGATCGACTGGGTGCCGGCCTTCCGCTTCATCGACACCGCGATGGTCGAGCCCGATCCCGAGAGCCAGGCGATGGTGGACGCCTTCACCGCCAAGCTCGACGAGAGCCTGAACGTCGAGATCGGCGCGACCGAGACGATGCTCGATTCCCGCCGCAACGTGATCCGGGCCGAGGAATCGGCGATGGGCAATGTGATCGCCGACGCGATCCGCGCCGCCACCGGGGCCGATATCGGCTTCACCAACGGCGGTGGCATCCGCGGCGACCGGACCTACGATCCGGGCACGGTTCTGACCCGCCGCGATGTCCTGACCGAGCTGCCCTTCGGCAATGTCACCGTGGTGACCGAGCTTCCGGGGTCGCAGATCCTCGCCGCGCTCGAGAACGGGGTGAGCCAGGTCGAGAAGGGGGCGGGGCGGTTCCCGCATGTCTCGGGGATGAGCTTCGCCTTCGATGCCTCGGCGGAGGCCGGGGCGCGGGTGTCGGAGGTGATGGTCGGAGATGCGCCGCTCGATCCCGACAAGGTCTACAAGGTGGCCACCAACGATTACATGCTCGCCGGCGGCGACGGATATGCGGCGCTCGGCGGCGGCAGGGTGATCGTCAACGCCGGCAACGGCAACCTGATGGCGAACGACGTGATCGACTACATCGTCGCGGCGGGCGGCGTCACGGTCGGAATCGAGGGCCGGATCAAGGCGCTCGGCGCGAACTGACCATCACGGGGGTTGCGAAAAAGCGGCGTCGCGTCCATAGTGGCGGCGCGACGTTACCTCTTTCGACCACTGTCTCCGTCTTCGGCCTCAGTACCTCGATTGCGACTGACTGCGCCGGGCCGCTGCATTTCGTGGGCGGTATATGACAGGAGATATCACGATGGCTACGGGCTCCGTGAAGTGGTTCAATGCAACCAAAGGCTTCGGCTTCATCGCGCCGGACGGCGGCAAGAAGGACGTGTTCGTCCACATCTCGGCGCTGGAGCGTGCCGGGATCCGCGAACTCAAGGACGGCCAGAAGGTCACCTTCGACATCGAAGCCGGCCGCGACGGCCGCGAATCGGCGACGAACCTGCAGCTCGCCTGAGCTTCGGTGACGTTCGGAAATTCGGGAAGGGCGGGGCGAAAGCTCCGCCCTTTTCGATTCCGCGCCGCCTGAGGGGGGCGAAGACGGAAGGGCGGCGAATGCAGGCGGCGGTGCGCCCCGAGCCGCGCGGGCCGGGCGCTCAGCCGGCCGCGGGCAGTTTCCGGGCCTCGGAGAAGGAGAGAAGCCGACGGCCGTGCTCGTCCCACAGGTGGAGCCGCGCGCAGGCGAGGCTCTCGCGCAGCGTCAGCCGCCGCGCCGTCGTCGCGAGCACGCTGTGGTCGCGCAGCACCTCCGGCAGCCGGTAGAACGGGATACGGCTGTAGAGGTGATGGACGTGGTGGATGCCGATGTTGCCGGTCAGCCAGCGCAGCACCGGCGGCAGGTCGTAGTGCGAGCTGCCATGCAGCGCCGCGTCGTGGAGCTGCCAGTCATCGCCGCGGTCCCAGTGCGTGTCCTCGAACTGGTGCTGGACGAAGAAGAGCCAGACCCCGGCCGAGGCGGCGACCAGGACCGTCGGCAGGAAGATCAGCGCCACCGCCTTCACCCCGCCGAAATAGAGGATGCCGGCGAGGATCGCGGCGATGGCGGCATTGGTGCCCATCGCGCTGACCCAGTATTTCGCGCCGCTCCGCATCAGCCCGACGGGCAGCCGGTTCTGGAAGATGAAGAGGTAGATCGGCCCGAGGCCGAAGAGGACGATCGGATTGCGGTAGAGCCGGTAGCCAAGCCGCCCCAAGGGCGACAGCGCGCGGTATTCCTCCACCGTCATCGTGTGGATGTCGCCGATGCCGCGGCGGTCGAGATTGCCGTGCGCGGAATGGTGGATCGCATGGGTGCTGCGCCAGACGTCATAGGGCGTCAGCGTCAGAACCCCGATCGCGCGCCCGGCCCAGTCGGCGAGGGCGCGGCTGCGGAAATAGCCGCCGTGGCCGCAATCGTGCTGGATCATGAAGAGCCGCACCAGGAAGCCGGCGTTGAGCACCGCAATGGCGAGCGCGAGCCAGCCGCTGATCGAGAGCGCCCACCAGGCGACGGCCCAGAGGCCGAGGAAGGGGATCACGCTTATCGCGAGCTCGAAGGCGCTGCGGACCGGGTCGGGATCGCGATAGGCGGCGAGGATGCGCACCCAGTCCTTCGGGTCGGTCATAGCATTGGCGGCGGGCAGGGAGGGAGTGGTCATTCGCGGGGCATCACGTCCATGTTGGGGCGGTCCTTACGGCAAGGCCCCGCGCCGCAGTACCGATCATTGGAAGGGCCCGCCGGATCCGGCCGGCTGTCGTGTCTACAGCAATCGCATGCGGTCTATACCGGCAATCGAACGCTGTCGAGTGGCTGGTTGGCGTCAGATGCGTTCGGCACCGGCTCTGTGTCAATGCAGGCGCGCATGGGCGAGGTAGCCCTCGACCGTTTCCTCGCCGAGGGCCTTCAGTGCCTCGAGCCGGTGCAGCCCTTCGATGAGCACGAAGTCCGCACCGTCGGCGCGGACCCGGATCGGGGTGAGCTGGCCCTCTTCGAGGATGCTCTCGGCGAGCGCCTCGACCTTGGCCGGGTCAAGGGTCTTGGCGCGTTTCGCCGGTACGCGGATGCGGGCGATGGGGAAGGTGGTCTTTTCGAGCATTGTCGCGGCCTCCGGCCCGGAAGGAAAGCCTAGCAGGATGTGGGCGCAGGGGAAGGGGCGAATCCGGCCGCCGCAGCCCGGTTTGTCGGGATCTGCCGCCGACGCCTCTGCCGACGGTAACTCTCTTGATCCAGCGCAGGCGTGGATGGGGCCGATGCGCTACACTCCAGAACTGATCGCGGTCCCGGCGCCCGATATCCTGTCCGGTGACTGAACCGGAATGTTGGACACATGGGGGATTCATGAGCGTTTCACAGAAGAACCTCTCGATATCGGCGTCGCCGCTGACACCGATTTTCGGAACTCCGCGAGACGACACGCTGGCGGCGTCGGCCGAATTCCAGGCGGTGTTCGGCCGCGCGGGCGACGATGTGCTGTCCAGCATGTTCAACAACACGGCCCTGTTCGGCGGTCCCGGCGACGACATGCTCGACGTGACCCTGGATCTGACGGAGAGCGACATCGCCCCGAGCGGGCTGGTCGCGACCTGCGTCGATGGCGGATCGGGCAAGGACACCATCTCCGTCGATGTCACGGCCTTCGCCGACAATCCTGTCGCCGCGAGTTTCGAGACAGTCGTGCGTGGCGGGGCGGGGTCCGATGTCATTGACGTCTCCGCGGTGTCCGATGCCATCGGCGACAGCGTGGTGTCGAACGTCATTTCGGGCGGAAGCGGACATGACGTGATCTCCGCCCTTGCGATCGGCGGTGCGTTCTTCGGTGGCGCAAGCACCGCGATCAACGAGATCCACGGAAATTCCGGCAACGATCACATCACCGCGACGGCGGTCGTTTTCTCCAACTGGAGCCTGCTCGCCAGGAACCACCTCGACGGCGGTTCGGGCAACGACTACCTCTCGGCCAGCACCATCGTGGATTCCAATGTCTCCTCTCCCGAAGGAGTGAACATCCTCTACGGCAGGGGCGGCAACGACACGCTGATCGCCAGCCACGCGACCGATGGCGAGAACGGCACAACGACGCTGACGTCCGAACTTCATGGCGGATCGGGCAACGATTCCCTGACCGCGACCATGGTGGCGCTTGCCGAGGACTCGTCCTCGGGCGTCAACCTCCTCTACGGCGGCTCGGGCAACGACGTGATGTCGGCGAGCGTCGTCGCCGACGCGTTCTTCGGCGCGACCGCTTGCAACACGCTGTATGGCGGCGGCGGAAGAGACACGATGTCGGCCTATGCCGATGCCAGCTATTATTTCCTGGATCCGGACCTTCGCGGCTCCGCCCACAATTTCCTCGCCGGCGGCAATGGCAACGATCACCTGACCGCGACGATCGAGACGGGCAGCAATGGTTTCAGCGAGCTCTACGGCGGAAACGGGCGCGATACGCTCGTCGCCATCGGCGGGATCGGCAACATTCTCGACGGTGGTGCGGGCAACGATACGATCACCGGCAGCGCCGGCCGCGACGAGATCATCGGCGGCAGGGGAAACGACCTGCTGACCGGAGGGTTGGAGTTGGACCACTTCGTCTTCAGGACCGGCGATGGTCGGAATGCGGTGACCGATTTCGAGGACGGGACGGATCTGATCCGGATCACGGCGGGGGCCGCCGATTTCTCCGATGTAACGGTCGTGGCGCGGGGCACGGATACGCTCGTGAAATTCTCGAATGTCACCGTGCTTCTGGAAGATGTCGATGCGTCCCTGGTCGACGCGAGCGACTTCCTGTTTGGATGAGCCGCCGCTGGCGTAGCGAGGTTGGAGGGGCTCTGTCGATGCGCTGCCGGCTTCCCCTCACCGCCCGAAATCACCGGGTCGAGCCCGGAGCGGTCATCCATTGCTTGAGAATCAGGCGTCGCGATTGCCCTCCGCGGGCATTCGGTCATTCAAGGAGCGACCCCTCTATCTGGTCTCCATCCGTCATCCGATTGTGAAGGTACTCATTCCAGTACGGCGTCCAGGACACCAGGACCTTGCCGGTTCCCTCGTACATTCTCAGGCGGGTCTGACCGGAAATGAGATTCCTTGGAAACCGCGCCGACCTGACCGACCGGAACCTGAGCCCCGACGTCCTTCCCAGGACCAGGCGCCCCTGAACCTTCAGTTCACCGTTCGTCACCTGCATCTCTTCGACCGGACCCGGCGCACGGATCGCGGCCGTTCCGGCTCCGCTCAGCGTGGTTTTCCAGGCGAACAGACCGTCTCCGGCCCAAAGGCTTGCGAAGAAGGGATCACGGCAAAAGCCGAGCTCGACGGACCCCTCGCTGGCCCAATACTTGCCAGGTTCCAGGATCCATGTGTCTTCCGCGAGCACATTGAACACATGAAAGCCCGCCAACGAAGGCTGGAGATGGATCGACCCGGTGCCCGAGTAGTACGGCCGGACGCGTGACTCCTTGGTGAAGATGTTGCGAAACAGATCACCGGGCCGCGGGAGCCTTGGCGTGAAAGCGATATTGCCGGAGAGATTCGACAGCGCGCCGTTTGCGGCCCGGGCCGTCTCGTCCTCAAGTTCGATGCATACCTGGCGCATGCCCTCGATGTTCCGCACCTGAAACCGCGCCATCTCAGAACCTCTCGCTGAGTGGTTCGTCCCACACCATCAATCGGGCCCAAAGCAATTCGAAGGGCTTGGGCTCCAATGCTGCCTCGCCGCGCAAGGGCCGGTCCAGTGTCGTAATGACGAACAGGATCACGCCAAGGAACAGAGCGGTAATGCTTCCCAACAAGACGTGCTGTCGCACCCTGATACGAAACATCGTCATCAACAGGATGCTTATCCCGGCGCCAATCAGCACTGCTTGCCAGAGGATGTTCGGGATCGCCGTTACAACGCCCGCCAGTCTCCGTTGCCGCGAGTCCGAGAAATCCTTGAACGATGCGATGACTTCCGAGTGAACAATCTCCTGAGATCGTGTCTCAGGCTCGAATTCCGCCAGCTGCCGCCGGATGGCCTCGGCGCGATTGTATCCGCCGTTGAGAATTCCTCCCTTTCTGTGTGCCGGCCATTCCTTGTGAATGGTGTAGAGAACATAGTCCCGCATCGTCCACTTTGCTTCGCTGCGAAACGGCTCCGGATACACATTGAGTTGCGAGTAAAGCGACCCCAGAGAGGTTGCCTCGTTCAGGATGCTCTCGCTGACCCTTTCGGAGTTCTGGTATGCCGACACCGTGAGCAGACCGAGCAACAGCCCGTAAAAAAGGCTGAAGCCGGAGGTGACATGATTGATTGAAGCGTTGAAGTTCGGTCCGGTGCCGAGCAGCACGCGCAGAAGGGGTTTGACCACAAAGAGCCCGATGGCAACGGCCACAAGAGCCGCGATGAGAAACCATATGGCCAGCCGGTCCGTCGGGATGTCATAAACAAAGTCGGGCAAAGCTTTGATTCACTCCAATTCGCGGAAACCTCACTCTTGGTTACAGCGTCGGGAAAACTCCTCTTGAAGATCGTCGCGGTCGCGGTCGCGGGCGCCAGTATGGGGCCCCAGCCCCTCAGCGCGCAAGAGGTCCGGCTTTTCAGCATCGGCTCCGGTGACATTGCGGGAAACTACTTCTCCGTCGCGCGAGCGATCTGTGACGCGTTCAATGATCATGACGAGACGCGCCGGAGATGCAGTCCCGAGCCCACCGCCGGGTCGATCTACAACCTTAGGATGCTGGCCAGCGGCGAGTTGGGCTTCGCCCTGGTGCAATCCGACTGGCAGACGGCCGCCTATGAGGGAATGGCACCGTTTTCTGGCGCGGAGCCGATGAGGGATCTGCGGACCGCGATGTGGCTCTATCCGGAATCGGTCACGATCATCGGGGCGCCCGGTTCCGGAATTCGCGTCGCGGCCGACCTGGCAGGCAAGACGGTCGACATCGGCCGCCCGGCATCCGGGCGCAATGCGACGTTCCGGTCGCTGATCGCACGGCTTGACATCAGCGAAGACTTCTTTGGCGAACTTCGAGAACTCGAACCCTCGGCTGCGATCGAAGAACTCTGCACGGGACAGATCGACGCGACGGTCTTCGTCGTGGGCCATCCAAGCAAACTCGTCAGCGATGCGCTCAATAAGTGCGACGCCGTTATCTCGGACTTCGCGGGGCCGAGAATCAAGGAGGTCCTGGCCAGCAGTTCCGATTTCCAGAGGTCGGTCATCGATCTGGGCCTGTACGGCTTTCCGGGCGAAAGGGTCGAGACGGTCTCCGTGATGGCGACCCTGGTGACCCTCGAGTCCATGGACCAATCTCTCGTGTCCGATCTGGTCGGGGCGATCCGAACGGACGTGGACAGGCTGAAAGTCAAGACGCCCGTGCTTGGCACGCTCGACCTGTATCTCGACACCCCGTCCGCCACGGTGGTTCCGATGCACCCGGGCGCGGTGTCGGGGAATTAGGGGCGGCAACAGGCCGCCAGCCGAGCGCAGATCCGCGATTGCTTTCCGGCGCTCGAAGTTCTCGGACCTTTACCTTCCGGCGGGAAGGGGGCGAAGCCGGCGCTACGCCCTGACCCCGGCGAACCGTTTCGCCCAGTCTTCGCGGTCCTCGTCGTCGATCTTGGCGAAGAGGACCTCCGGCGTCTCGAAGGCGTGGCCGGGTTTGAGCGCGGTCGGCGCCGGTTCAATGCAGGCGGGCGTGGGCGAGATAATCCTCGACCGTCTCCTCGCCGAGGGCCTTCAGCGCCTCGAGCCGGTGGAGCCCCTCGACGAGCGCCGTCACCTTCTCGGGGTCGAGCGTCTTGGCACGCTTCGCCGGCACGCGGATGCGGTCGGTCGGGAAGGTGGTTTTTTCGAGCATTGGCGCGGCCTCCGGCGCCGGCAGGGTAACAGGATGCAAGATGAGGAAAAAGGACGATCGGTCGTCTTTGCAACGACGCGTCCAATACATGTAGCGTCCTGAGATAGCGGTCGTCCGCGCATGCTCGACAAGATAATCATGGGGGCGAGCTTGGCGAGATCCATCGGAAACCGCGATTAAGCGATCCGCTACTACCGCCGGGGCATGGCCGCGACGCAGGACACCGCCAGCGCCCTCCAATTCCATTGCGTTGATCCGGCAAATAGCATATCAATATTGCAGTCGCGGATGGTGAAATCAGGACAGGAATTCGTCCTTTCAGTACGGCGTCGGTTTGGAGGCGATGCCGGAAAATTTCTGGGCGACGGCGGTGACCTATCGGTTTAAGTTGGACTGCGATGCCATGCGCAATTCGTATGGCGGGTCACGCGAATAAATTCCCAAAACCAAGAAAACTTTGCGAGGCGGATACCGGCTTCGAAATTGTTATTGAATGCAGGGGTATTTTTGTGAGGGCCGCTATGAAGTACTGTGCCATCCTTGTTTCTGTTTTCATGCTCTGGTCCGTTCATCCCAACGCAGCCGATGCGACCTGCTCCGACCTTTCGCTTGTCCTGGCAATCGATGGATCCGGCAGCATCGACGACGGAGAATACGCTTTGCAGGTCGCGGGATACGCGGCCGCATTCGTCGATCCCGAAATCCATCAGGCGCTGGCCGGTGCGGGGATCGTCGACATCGCTGCGGTTTTGTGGGCGGATTCGGATTTTCTTCCTCAGATCATCCCGTGGCATCGCATTCAAAAGTCCAGGGATTCTGCCCTGCTATCCCAAGACATTCTTGCGATGAGGCGCCTGACAACGGGTGATACGGACCTCGGCACAGGTTTGTCGATTGCGCTTGAGATGCTCGATCTGCCAAACCGCTGCACGACTAGGGCAGTGATCAATGTCTCTGGCGACGGGAAGGCCTCCATCGCTCCGAAACGAAAGATCGCCAAGATCTCCCTGCCCGTGGTGAGGGCGCAGGCTGCCGAGCTCGGCGTTGTCGTAAACGGATTGGCGATCGTGAACGAGGTGCCGGATCTGGAGAAATATTATCGCACTGAGCTGATTGTCGGCGATGGCTCATTCGTGATGAAAGTGTCCGATTTCGTGGATTTCAGGCGGGCAATAAAGCAGAAGTTGATTCGCGAGATCGACTCAGCCTATTCAGCATCGCTGGATCACGAGCCCTATTCGGATCGCAGAGTACAGCTTGCTCGATTGACTGACGCGCAGAAGCAGTTTTTTCCTTGAACAGAGAATAATGCGGACATCGAAGTTTCTTCCACTGCAGATCTTCTCGCGTGGAAATTGAGTATTGCCTGAATACGAGGGCGGGGTATGTCCACTCGCCCGCCGCGTGTCTGCGAGGCGGATCACTGAGCGTATTGGCCTGCGACTTGCTTTACGCCCTGACCCCGGCGAACCGTTTCGCCCAGTCCTCGCGGTCCTCGTCGGCGATCTTGGCGAAGAGGACCTCGGGGGTCTCGAAGGCGTGGCCGGGCTTGAGCGCGGTCAGCGCCTCGGCGATGGGGCCGGGCCAGCTGCGGTCCTCGACCTTCATCGCGTCGAGCATCTTCGCGGAGGCGTCGGGGATGAAGGGCTCCGAGAGGATCGCGTAGAGGCGGACGAGGTTGAGGCCGAGGCGGACCATCGCGGCGGCGCGCTCGGGGTCGGTCTTGTGGACCGTCCAGGGGGCGGCGGATTGCAGGTATTCGTTGCCCGCGACCCAGATCGCGCGGAGTTCGGTCGCCGCTTTCCGGATCTCCATCGCCTCCATATGCGCCTCGTAGGCGCGGGTGCGGGTCTCAAGCTCTTCGATCAGCGCGGCGGCGCGCTCGCCGGTCTCGCCGCCCTCGGGCAGGGCCTCGCCGAACTTGGAGCGGCAGAACTTGGTGATGCGGCTGACGAAATTGCCGAGGACGTCGGCAAGGTCCTTGTTGACCGAGGTCTGGAAGTTCTCCCAGTTGAACTCGGAGTCCGAGTTCTCGGGCGCGTGGGAGAGGAGCCACCAGCGCCAGTAATCGGCCGGGAGAAGCGAGAGCGCGTCGTCCATGAAGACGCCGCGGCCCTGCGAGGTCGAGAACTGGCCGCCGTCATAGTTGAGGTAGTTGAAGGACTTGATGTAGTCGACGAGCTTCCAGGGCTCGCGCGACCCCATGATCGTCGCGGGAAAGGAGAGCGTGTGGAACGGCACGTTGTCCTTGCCCATGAACTGGACGTAGCGGACATCCTCCGCGCCCTTGTCCTTGCGCCACCAGCGTTGCCACGCCTCGTCGGAGAGGCCGTTCGCGTCGGCCCATTCGGCGGTCGCGGCGATGTATTCGATCGGCGCGTCGAACCAGACGTAGAAGACCTTGCCCTCCATGCCCGGCCAGTCCTGATCGCCTTTCCTGACCGGCACGCCCCAGAAGAGGTCGCGGGTGATGCCGCGGTCCTTCAGCCCGTCGCCGTCATGGAGCCACTTCTTGGCGATCGAGGTGGTGAGGATCGGCCAGTCGGTCTGGCTGTCGATCCAGGCGTCGATCTCGTCCTTGAGCGCGGACTGGCGGAGATAGAGGTGCTTGGTCTCGCGCACCTCGAGGTCGGTCGAGCCCGAGATCGCCGAGCGGGGATTGATGAGGTCCGTCGGGTCGAGCTGCTTGGTGCAGTTCTCGCACTGGTCGCCCCGGGCGCGCTCGTAGCCGCAGTTGGGACAGGTGCCCTCGATGTAGCGGTCGGGCAGGAAGCGGTTGTCGGCGTGGGAAAAGACCTGTTTTTCCGTCACCTCCTCGATGAAGCCGTTCTGGGCCAGGCGGCCGGCGAAATGCTGGGTAAGGCGGTGGTTCCGCTCCGACGACGAGCGGCCGTAATGGTCGAAGGAGAGGCGGAAACCCTTCGCGAGCTCGGATTGTTCGGCATGCATCCGGGCGCAGTAGTCGGCGACCGGCTCGCCGGTCTTGGCGGCCGCGAGCTCGGCCGGGGTGCCGTGCTCGTCCGTGGCGCAGATGAACATGACCTCGTGGCCGCGGTTGCGCATGTAGCGGGCATAGAGGTCGGCCGGAAGCTGCGAGCCGACGAGGTTGCCGAGATGCTTGATGCCGTTGATATACGGCAGTGCCGAGGTGATAAGAACGCGCGCCATGACCTGTCCGTCAATTTTTTGTCCCGCCGCTCATTATCGCATCGGCGGGGTGGCATCTAGCACCCTTTGTCGCGCATCTCGGCGAGAAGCGCCGCGCCCTCGGCCGGGGGGAGATAGCGGCTCCAGCTTTGCCGCCAGATTTCGTTCCCTCCAGTGCGGTTGACATGACTCGCGGCCAGCCCGCCGTCGGGCGAGAAGAACACCAGCCGGCCGGCATCCGTCTCCTCCACCATCAGGTGACCCGAGGGCAGGATGGTGAACAGCCCCTCGGACGGCGTGCGCACATCCTCCCGCTCCAGCCAGGCGCGATAGGGGCTTGATACCGTATCCCGGGCGAAGTCGTAGACGAGTATCTCGTTCACACCCTCGACCCTTTCGCCGGACCCGCGGTCGTGCATGTTGTTGTTGAAGATGCCGATGCGGTGATCGTCGAGAATGTCGACGTCGTGCTGTGCCGACCATGGCCCCTGGCGAAGCCAGACGATCTCGTCGGTCGAGGGACGGAACAGCAGGACGGCCGAGGCATGGCGCAGGCTGACGAAGACGTCGCCGCGTCGCCAGTGGGGGCCGTCTTCAAGGACCGGTTCGACATCGTTGAGATGGATCGGATCGCGGTAGAATGGCGAGCGGCCGAAGAGGATATGGCCGTATCCCTGTTGCAGCATGACCTCGGCGATGGACCGTTCATAGAGGATCTCTCCTCCGGCCGAGAGGTTGATGACCGTGTCGTCGAAGAAATCCTCGGCGGCGCCGGGGATCGCCGAGCGCCGGAGATGGGTGGAGGTCCAGATCGTGCCATCGGCTCCCCGTTCGGACGAGTGGTGATAGAGACCCTCGTCCTTCATCCAGACCCGTTCGCCGCAGGCGTCGATGCGGGCGAGGGGCGAGGTGTGGTCCTTGACCAGCAAGTCCCCGCCGTCGACGGCGATGGGGTGGATGGCCCGGAACAGCCGCGTGCTCCAGTGCCCCGTCGGCCGGAGCGGCGTGCTGCGGTCGGCGCCGTCGAAATAGGCGTCACCCCGGAGGTCAATCCGGTGAAGCACCTCGAACGCCGCGAGATCTGTCAGTTCGATGACCGAATGGCCCGCGTCTCCGTCGTAGCGGCTGTGCAGGAGATAGCCGGCCATCGGCGGATTGGCCGCCGCCCCCGCCACCCAGCCGCGCTGCCCGGCGAAGCGGCTGCTGTCGTCAACGGCAAGCTGGGTGTTCGTGCCCGCCTCCTTCAGCACGCTGCGGATGTTGCCCGGGATCGAGGCAACGGTCCAGGCCGCCTTGCCGACCGCTCCGAACTTGTCCCGGTCGGCCGAGACGCTGCGGACGATTCCGCCGAAGAGCACCGCGGCGGCGACGGTGAGGAGCAGGAGGAGCAGGACAACCCAAAGCTCGATTTTTCGGAACAGGAACTTTTCCATCTCAGCAGGCTCCGCGGCTTTTGCCGTCATTTGATCAGAAAATCAATTGAAAGCAAAGAATTAAGCTCGCTTTCTTCACGACGGCCGGCGGCCGCCGGACAACAGGCGCCCGATCAGGAACGATGTCCGCGGGATGTACCTGTAGGGCGTTCTGTCCGCCGGTGCGGGCCGGGCGCGCATTCTCAGAAGGCCGAAGACCAGGAGGCAGACATGGGTCGCGGCGATGAAGACGAACATCGCCGGCGCGCCGTAGGCCTCGATCAGCGCCGAGGTGACGACGGGCGAGGCGATGGCGCCGACGGCGTAAAGGAACATCAGCGCGGCCGAGAGCTCGACCCGTTCCGAGCTCTGGGCGAAGTCGTGGGCATGGGCGGCCGAGACCGAGTAGATCGGGATCGTCGCCATGCCGAAGAGCGCGGCACCGAGATAGACGCTGGCCACGCCCATGCCCGAGAGCCCCACGGTCACCGCGCAGGAGGCGGTGGCGGCGACCGAGAGCCCGATCAGGACATGGCGGCGGTCGTACTTGTCGGCGAGCCAGCCGAGCGGGAACTGCACCAGCGCGCCGCCGACGACATAGGCGGCGAGGAAGAGCGCGATCTTGTCGGCCGAGAGCCCGACCTCGATCCCGTAGATCGGGCCGACCATGCGGAAGGCCGCGCCGGTGACGCCGGAGACCACGACGCCCACCGCGGCGAGCGGCGAGCGGCGCCAGGCCATCGCGGGCCGAAGCCGCGGCGCCTCGGGCATCTCGGGCTGCTCGACCCGGCTTACGGTGATCGGCAGGAGCGCCGCGCAGCAAAGGAGCGCGAGGAGGTTGTAGGAGAAATAGACCGCGGGGCTGAGGATGCCGATCACGAGTTGGGCGCCCAAGGAGCCGGTGATGTCGACGACCCGGTAGATGCCCAACGCGCGGCCGCGCGTCTCGTTCGTGACCTTGGCGTTCAGCCAGGCCTCGATGATCGTGTAGCAGCCCGCGACGCAGGCGCCCGAGAGCATCCTGAGGAGCGCCCAGGCGATCGGATCGACGATCATCATGTGGGCGATGAGGCCGATCGTGCCGGCCGCGGTGAAGGCGGCGAAGGCGCGCGAATGGCCGACCGCGCCCATCAGGCGGGGCGCCCACCAGCAGCCGATGAAGAAACCGAAGAAATGCGCCGAGCCGAGGGTGCCGATCTCGGATTTGGTGAAACCGAGCTCGACGCCCGAAAGCGCGTCCAAGGGGGCCACGCCGCCAGTGCCGAGCTGCAGCAGGATGACCGACAGGAAGAGGGCGGCGAAGGAGATCAGCAGGCGCATCGCGAGGGGGCGGTTTCTTCTGGATGGCGCCACCATGTCGCGGACGGGCGGAAATGCCCATAGCAAAACCGTGCGTCCCGCAGGTTTTCGCCCGGCCATGCCGCGCGGATCCTTGCGCATCCGGGGCGATGGCGTTCCGGGCGCAGTGTGACCCGATTGTGCGCCCGTTCCGGGCGCAAGCGATGTCTCGCGCCCTTCGCGCGGCGAAGGGCGCTCGGGCCGGTCAGCCGGCGCGGCGAATCCGGGCGAGGATCTTCAGCCGTACCACGTCGCCGACCATGTCGGGAAAGCCGGAAGCGCCGAATGCGGAACGCGGGACCGAACCGGTCAGCAGCACCGAGAGCGCATCGCGCTCATCCGCTTGGCTGCCTTCCGGCCGGTACAGCCGCGCGTCGAGCATCACCATGCGGGTGACGCCGCGGATCGTGATCCGACCCGCGATCGTCGCGCCGGTCGGGGTCGCGCGTACCGCGGTGCTTTCGAACAGGATCTCGGGAAAGCGGCGCGTGTCGAGCACGCTGCTGCCCTTCAGCGCCTCGGTCGCGAAGGGGATGTTGGCGCGCGCGGCGGCGGGATCGAGCGTGACCCGGACCCGGCTCGCGGCGGCGCGGTCGAAGTCGAGCACAAGTTCTGCGGCCCGGACCGGCATCTGGCCGCGGATGACGCCTTGGGTGAAATCGGCCTCGAAGCTGACGCGGGAGCGGGCGGCGTCGAGTTGGTAGCGCAGGGGCTCGGCCGCCGCCGGGGTGGCGAGGCCGAGGAGAAGCAGGATGGCGGCAAGGCGGCGCATCGCGGGGCCCTTCGCGGGACCCGCCGGGGCGCGGGCCGGGGCCAGTCTAGCCCGCGCGGCGCGGATCTTCCGTCATTTCCTCGTGAGCGGCGGATTTCACCCGCGCCAGCGTGAAACCCGCGCGGCCGGGCGGCGCGGCGATGATCCAGGTGCCCGGCGGCTCGGCCCGGGCGCGGAGGAGATCGAGCCGCCAGCGGGTCTCGCCCGGCGCATGGCAGGGCGCGATGTGCCAGCGGCTCTCAACCCCGGCCGCGCCGCCCGCGCCGGGGGTCAGCATCAGCCCGGTCGGCGTCACCCGGCCCTCCTCGGCGCCGGTCTCGGCGGCGAGATGGAGCCGGCGGACGGGCGTGAGCCGCGGCGGCTCGGGCAGTTCGGCGACGACGAGCGCCACCGCACCGCCGCGCAAGGCTTCCTCGAAACACCACAGGAGGTCCTCGGGCCGGCGCGGGGTGACGAAGACCAGCCGTCCGGGCTCGATGAAGGACAGGACACCCTCTGGAAAGAGCCGCTCGGGCAGCCAGCCGGGGCGGAGCCAGAGAACCAGCCCCTCGGTCCCGCGCGCCGCCATCAGCGCCAGCGTCCGCCGCGCCGGGCCGCAGAACTCGTGCACCCGCGCCCGCGCGAGGCCGAGCGCGCCGAGAAAGGGCAGCGCGGTGCGCGGCCGGCGGTTCTGGCGCGAGACGAGCTGGGCGAGGGCGTGAGTCGGCATGGGGCAAGGATATACAGTTCTTGTTTCGTTCTCAACGCCCCGCGCCCACGCCCCTGCTCTTCTTCATTGCCCAAATACCCCGGGGGTCCGGGGGCAGCGCCCCCGGCCGCGCTTGACGACGGGCGCGGGCGCGGGCCAATCTCGCCCCCGTGCAATTCGGGAGGGGCCATGCGACGCGTCACGCTCGGGACGAGCGACCTCGAGGTTTCGAACCTCTGCCTCGGCACCATGACCTGGGGCAGCCAGACGCCCGAGGCCGAGGCCCATGCCCAGATCGACCGTGCCGCCGAGCGCGGCGTCAATTTCCTCGACACCGCCGAGATGTACCCGGTCAATCCGGTGCGCAAGGAAACCCTCGGCCGCACCGAGGAGATCATCGGCAGCTGGATCGCGAGAAGCGGGCGGCGCGAGGACTGGGTGATCGCCACCAAGATCGCGGGCGAGGGCAGCATCGCACGCGACAAGGGCGAGCTGATCGACGCCGGCTCGATCCGCCGAGCGCTCGACGCCTCGCTCAGGCGGCTCCAGACCGACCATGTCGACCTCTACCAGTTCCACTGGCCCAATCGCGGCAGCTACATGTTCCGCCAGAACTGGAGCTACGACCCCTCGAAGCAGGACCGCGCGGCGGTGCTCGCGAACATGGAAGAATGCCTCGCGACGCTGGCCGCCCTTCGGGCCGAGGGCAAGATCCGCCACTGGGGACTATCGAACGAGAGCGCCTGGGGCATGGCGCAGTGGCTCCGGCTCTCAGGTGAGGGCGCGGGGCCGCGGCCGCTGTCGCTGCAGAACGAGTATTCGCTGCTCTGCCGGCTCTACGACACCGACCTTGCCGAGCTCGGCCATAACGAAGGGGTCACGCTTCTGGCCTTCTCGCCGCTCGCCGCGGGGCTCCTGACCGGCAAATACGCTGGCGACGTGATCCCCGAAGGATCGCGCCGCGAGGCCAATCCCGGTCTTGGCGGGCGGGTATCGCCTCGGGTCTGGGAGGCAGTCTCGGCCTATCTCGGCATCGCGAACCGGGCAGGGCTCGACCCGGCGCAGATGGCACTGGCCTGGACTCTCACCCGGCCCTTCCCGGTGGTCCCGATCTTCGGCGCGACGACGCTCGCGCAGCTCGACCATGCGCTCGACGCGGCGGACTTGAGGCTCGATGACGATGTTTTGGCCGGGATCGCGGCGGCGCATCGCGCCCATCCGATGCCCTACTGACGGCGCCGCGTGGGCGCGCGGAGCGAGGAGGCGGCCGCGCCGAAGCGGGCGCGGAAGGCGCGGGCGAAGGCGACCTGGCTCGAAAAGCCGGTCCTGAGCGCCACTTCCTGCAGCGGAAGCCGGGTGTCGGTGACCATGCGCCGCGCCTCGTCGAGGCGCAGGTCGAGGAAGAAGCGGCCGGGACTGGTGCCGAGCCGCTCGGCGAAGAGCATCTCCAGCCGGCGCTGCGACAGGCCGATGCGGCGGGCGATCGCCGAGATGGGCAGCGGCTCCTCGATTGCGCCCTCCATCAGCGCGATGGCGCGGCCGAGCGCGGGGTCGCCCCGGGCGAGGCGGGCGGCAGACACCGCCTGCTGCGGCACGGTGGCGGCGTGCAGCGGCTCGTAGAGGAAGGCGCCGGCGACGCGGAGCATCAGCTCCGCCCCGTGCCGGGCCCGGATCAGCTCCAGCATCATGTCGAGCGCGGGCGCGGCACCGCCCGCCGTCACCATCGGGCCCGAGATCACATAGCGGTCGCGGCGCACGTCGATCGCAGGAAAGCGGTCGGCGAAGCTCTCCAGATCTTCCCAGTGCACGGTCGCGGCGCGGCCGTCGAGAAGCCCCGCGAGGGCGAGAAACCAGGGGCCGCCGTCGATGCCGGCCATCGCCCGGAGCCGCGGCGCGAGCCGCCGCAGCCGCGCGAGGAGCGGCGGCGTCGCCTGCTCGGCGAGGCGGAAGCCCGCGACGACCATCAGGAGGTCGGCCTCGAGCCGGTCGGGCAGCGGCTCGGTCGCGATCTCGAACCCGGCCGTCAGTGGCACCGGGCCGCCTGCGGCCGAATAGTAGCGCCAGCCGAAGACGCTCCGCCCGGCGCGCCGGTTCGCCGCGCGCATCGGATCGACCGAGGCCGCCAGCGACAGCGCGTTGGTCTCGGCCATCACCAGCACCGCCACCGTGAGCGGCGCGGGGTCGGAGGCGAAGATCGAGTTTTCGGTTTTCATCAAGTGGTTTCGTATTTCGTGCAGCGATCGCGCGCAAGCCGGCTTGTGCCGGCGCCGCGGCTCGCGGAGTGTGGCGGCCTGACTCGGTAGGAGACCGCCATGCCCCGCCGCGCCCTCGCGCTTTGTCTCGCCCTTGCCGCCTGCGCCGCGCCGCCGCCGCCAGTGTCCGGCTATCGCGACAGCGCCGCGCTGATCTCCTCGGCCGCGGCCTTCGATCCGGCGCGGTTCGCCGATGTCTGGCATGTCGCCGCGGCTTACGGCGACGAGGCGCGCTGCGGCCCGCTGACCGAGACCTGGGCGGCGACCGGGCCGGGCCGCTACCGGGTCACCGGCACGGCCTGCGGCCCGAGCGGCGCGCGCGCCTTGGCGACGGACGCCGTGGTGACCGGGCCGGGGCGGATCACGCGGGACGAGGCCGGCGGCCCGGCAGAGCTCTGGGTGCTCTGGGTCGATGCGGATTATCGCGTGGCGGTGATCGGCACGCCCACCGGCCGCTTCGCCCGCGTGCTGTCGCGCACGCCCGAGGTGCGGCCGGACCTGATGCAGGCGGCGAGGGACGTGCTGAAATTCAACGGTTACGATCCGGCGGGGCTCCAGCCGATCTAAATGGACCAGTAACCCGGAAGAACGGGCGGCTGCGGTGAACCGCCAACGCTTTTCGTGCCCGTGAAGCATATACAGATCAGTCTGTTCTGGAAACCGCGGTCGGTCACGCGCCCGGACGCTCCCTGACGGCCACAACGGCAGATCGACGTGGCGACGGGCGCGCCGCAAGAGCGGCGTCTGGACCGCGGAATTCCGAAAGTTGTTTTGAGGGGGCCGGCAACGTAAGCTCAGGACTTTCTAACTGTTTGGATCAATGCCTGGTGAAGACCCACAGACTTTGTGAAAGGAGAATCAATGCTTGTTCGAAACCGGTGCGGTGAAGCCCTGGATATCCAAATCCACAATTCTACAAGCTTTCTCGATATTGTCCCCGTCGGTGACTCCTACATGATTCTGCAAAATGGCGAGGACCACGACATGAGGGTCGATGCCGATCCGGGATATGTCTGGGCTTACAAGAAGCCCAGAAGCAAGGGATGCTGGAAGGGCGGTCCGTATCGGAACGCCGACACCGTCCTCGTCAAGAAGAGCGGCAATGGTCTCGAATTCGTCAACTACACGACCGTAAAGAACAAGTGGGACGGCATCCGGCAGAAGGCTGCGACCAGCGCGAATGCGGTCGAACCTGGAATCGAGATCGCGTCGTTGCTTCTTTCGGCGCTCGTAACCGGCATCGCGGCGACCGGCACGAAGGGGGCGCTGCCGTCCGGGATGATGCTCGGGATCGGATCGCTGCTTCTGATGGGGCTGGGCGTCGCGACGGAATCGGGAGAGTTGCCGCCACCGCCGGACCTGTCGGAGATCGAGAGCGCGGTACGCGACATCGTGGAGCAGGCGCTTGATGAGCACAGCGCCAAGGATCATGCGAACCGGCTCATCGAGGCGTCGTTCATGCTCATCGAAAGCGGCGGGACCGCGCATTCCCAGTTGCTTGGAAGGTCGGACATGGGAAAGCTGTTCGAGTTGTCTCCCCACGACTACTGGGATTTCCGTGACGCGAATGAGGACTACCAGAAGTCGACGGGTGAGTTCTGGAACAGTCTCACCACGCTCTACAACAATCCCGATATCGCGCGCTTTGTTCTGCCGGCCCTGTTTGCGGGTATTTCGGCGCGTCTCCAGATATGGCGGATACACGATTTCATCCGCCATTTGGATGGCGGCCGGATTACCAGCGAGGATCTGGACAAGTTCGTCAAGCAGATCGACCGCGGTATCGAAAGCCTGACCGCTGCAACGGACTCGCTGCGCAACAAGGTCCTAGCTGACATTGACAAAGAGGGTGTGCCCAGGCCGTCCCCAGAAGCGAATGAACTGACCCGGACGATGACATTCAGGTACACGGGATCCGACAGTCTGGACTTCGCCGACACAGCCCTCAAGCAACTTGGCCACCTCAAGGAACTGGTCGTCGAGGATCTCGCGAGTCTTAAGAGCGGCGGCGGTATGAAGCACTATTGGAAGGCCGAGTGGGACGCGGCAGAGAGAGCGCCGGTACCCAAGCGGCCGGGGATGTGAACAACGACCGCAACGGCCGCTTCGCCCGCGTCCTGTCGCGCACGCCCGAGGTGCGGCCGGACCTGATGCAGGCGGCGAGGGACGTGCTGAAATTCAACGGTTACGATCCGGCGGGGCTCCAGCCGATCTGACCGGCCCGGAAGCGTCTCCCGCTCCGCTGTGGCGGCTCCGTCTCACGAGGCGGCGGGCGAGCCGCCGGTCGCGACGCTCTGGGCCACCACGAGGGCGGCCAGCGCGATCAGGATCCGCAGCACCCAGCGCCGGAACGCGTCTTCGCCGGTGCGCCGGAAGCTGCGCGCGCCGAGCCAGACGCCGAGCAGGAGCGCCGGCAGCCAGAAGCCGAGCTGGATGAAGCTCCGCCCGGTGATCAGGCCCTGGGTCGCGAAATAGCCCGCGCCCAAGAGGTCCGAACAGAAGAAGTAGAAGATGATCGACGCCCGGCCGATGGCCGCGGCGCCGGGGGCTGAGAAATAGAACAGCACGACCGGCGGGCCGCCGACCCCGAAGGCCCCGTTGAGCAGTCCCGAGGCGGCCCCGATGCCGGTGCTCGCGGAGGACCCGGGCCGGCGGGCGAGCCGGAACCCCTTCAGCATCAGGATGGCCGCGGCGATGACCACCAGCCCGAGCCCGATCCGCGCCGGTGCCTCGGGCAGGTTGACCAGGACCAGGGTGCCGACGGGCAGCCCGGCGACGTAGCCCAGGAGAACCCATCGCAAAGAGCGCCAGTCGATCTCGCGCCAGATTCCCGGCAACAGGTTCAGCGAGGCGAGGATCTCCATCAGGAAGATCGTCGGCACGATCTGCGCCACCGGCATCAAGAGCGAGATCGCGGTGATCGAGATCAGCGAGAACCCGAACCCGGCAAAGCCGCGCACGACCGCGGCGACGAGAATCGCGGCGCTGCTGAGGACGATCGTTCCCCAGTCCCCGAAGATGGCCGAGAAGGTCTCTGCACCCATGCCGCGCGCCCGCACCGATGGCCGCGCGCAGTCTAGCACAGGCCGGGCGGTTCTCCACCGGGCAGAATGCGGGGAAAGGGCACGCCCGGCTCAGAGCCCGGCGTCGCGGGCGAGCCCGTCGAGAAAGCCCGGAAAGTCGCGGGCGCCGACCTCGGCCTCGCGCACCAGCCAGTCGAAATGGCCCGAGAAGCTCGTCACCCGCGCGCTGTCGCGGAAGGCGATGTAGTGGCGGCCGAGATAGAGCACGGCGAGGAGCGGGCCGAACACCGTCACCGGGGCCGAGAACACCCGGCGCGCGTCGAAGAGATAGATCCGGAGCGAGGGGTAGAGCTGGGCGTAGAGCGACTTCAGCCGGGCGATCTGTTCGGCGCGGATCGCCGCCGGCAGGCCGCGATAATAGCCCTCGGCGCGGGCAAAGGCCTCGATCTCGTGGCGGGGCAGCGCGATCTCGTAATCCGACCCCGCTTTCGCCATCCAGTTCAGCCGGTCCTCCGAGGCGCCGATCGCCTGGTCGGCGGTGCGGCCGAGCTGGGGTTCGTATTCCCAGCGGAGCATCGCCCGGGTCTTGAGCATGTCGGGCAGTGTCGCCGGCACATGGCGTACCTTGTAACCCGCCGCCTCCTGGTGCCAGCCGAAGATGGTCTCGTCGATCAGCGCCCGAGGCGCCTCGGTCATCGTCAGCGAGGTCGCGAGCAGGTCGGCGAGCCGCTCGGGCCGCTCGGTCAGGCCGAGGAGCCAGTCGGCCGAGACCCCCAACGCCGCGGCGCATTCGGCCACGACCTGGGCGTTCGGCAGCCGCGCGCCCTGGCCGGTGAGGAGCTGCGAGATGGTCGAACGGTCGACACCGACGGCGCGGGCGAGGCCGCTCTGGGTCGTCTCCTTCTCCGCCATCGCCTGGGCGAGACGGTCGCGAAACAGACCGGCGCGGTCGCGTTTGTCGATATTTTTGCGCATCTGGTGAAAAATATCACGGATGATGAGAAATGTTAATCATATTCGGAATTCGCAATCCGGCCGCGCCGAGGTTAGCTGGACATAGGGGGAAGGAGCGTGAATGGACACTGGCAAACGTACGATACTAAAGGCAATTCTGTGGAACGCGCTGGGACTTTTGACGATGTCCCTCGTGGGGCTCGCGATGACCGGCTCGGCCGCCGTCGGCGGTGCGATGGCGGTCATGAACACGCTGATCGGGCTGACCTGCTACGTCGCCTATGAGCGGGTCTGGGCGCGCATCGGCTGGGGCCGGACCGGCGGGCACAGCCATGGCTGAGCGGACCCCTGCCGTCGAATGGCCGACGCTCGCGCTCATCGGGGCGGTCTACCTTGTATGGGCCGGCGCGACGCTCTGGCTCGCCGCCTGGTCGCTGCCGCTCGCGATGGTGGCGCTGACGCTCGCGGTGACGCTGCATTCCTCGCTCCAGCACGAGGTGCTCCACGGCCACCCGTTCCGGTCGCGGCCGCTCAACGAGGCGCTGGTGTTCCTGCCGATCGGGCTTTTCTACCCCTATGGCCGGTTCCGCGACCTGCACCTCGCGCATCACCGCGACGAGAACCTCACCGATCCCTATGACGACCCGGAATCGAACTATCTCGACCCGGCGGTCTGGGCGCGGCTGCCGGGGGCGCTGAAGCTCCTCTTCAGGGTCAACAATACGCTCCTGGGGCGGATGGTGTTCGGCCCGGCGATCTCGGTCGCCGCAGTTCTGCGCGCCGACTTTCGGGCGATTTGCGCCGGCGATCGGGCAATCGCGCGGGACTGGGCGCTGCACGCGGCGGGGCTCGCGCTCGTCGCACTCTGGATCGCTTCCGCGGCGATGCCGTTCTGGGCGTATTTCGTCTCGGCCTATGCCGGCATGTCGATCCTGAAGATCCGCACCTTTCTCGAGCACCGTGCCCATGACCTCGCGCGCGGCCGCACGGTGATCGTC
This sequence comes from Defluviimonas sp. D31, assembly GCF_033436765.1. Classification (NCBI taxonomy): domain Bacteria; kingdom Pseudomonadati; phylum Pseudomonadota; class Alphaproteobacteria; order Rhodobacterales; family Paracoccaceae; genus Albidovulum; species Defluviimonas sp. D31. Next base: position 76,639 of record NZ_JAWQFN010000007.1, on the reverse strand, counting down.
GAGCGCGGCGCGGTCCTGCCGTTCCTGTTCCTCAACAACAACCTCCACGTCGTGCATCACAGCAAGCCCGGCATGGCCTGGTACCGGCTGCCCGCGCATTACGCCGCCAACCGGGCGGAGTTCCTGCGCCGCAACGACAACTACGTCTTCGCCTCCTATGGCGAGATCTTCCGGCGCTACCTCGTCAAGCCGAAGGATCCGGTGCCGCATCCCTTGCGCTGAGCTTCCAAGCACCGCAGGGCCGTGCCAGAAGGGGGCATGAGCCCCTGGGTGATCCTCACGCTGGCCGCCGCGGCCCTGCAGACACTGCGCTTCATGCTGCAAAAGCAGCTTCGGGGCGCAGGTCTCTCGACCGGCGGCGCCACCTTCGCACGGTTCCTCTTCGCGGCCCCGGCGGCGGCTTTCCTCGCGATGCTCGCTCTGGCGGCGGCCGGAACCCCGCTACCCTGCCCGGCGCCGGCCTTCTGGGGCTATGTCGCGATGGGCGGGCTCGCGCAGATCGTCGCGACGATGCTGACGGTCGCGCTCTTCCAGTTCAGGAATTTCGCCGTCGGCGTCGCCTTCACTAAGACCGAGACGGTGCAGGTCGCGCTCTTCTCGGCGGTCTTCCTCGACGAGGCGGTGGGCGGGATCGGCTGGCTCGCCATCGCGCTCGGCCTCGCGGGCGTGCTCCTTCTGTCGAAGGCGCCGGCGCGGGGCGCGCGGCTCTTCGGCCGGCCCGCGCTCTACGGGGTCGCGGCCGGGGCGCTCTTCGGGCTCTCGGCGATCGGCTATCGCGGCGCGACGCTGGAACTGATGCCGCTGCCCTTCTTCCTCCGCGCGCTCCTCGCGCTCGCCGCGGCGACGACGCTGCAGACCGCGGCGATGGCGGCCTGGCTCGGCTGGCGCGAGAAAGGCGAGATCGCCCGCGTCCTTGCCCGCTGGCGCCGCACCGCGCTCGTGGGGCTTGCCGGCATGCTTGGCTCGCTCGGCTGGTTCGCGGCCTTCGCCCTGCAGAACGCCGCCTATGTCCGCACCCTCGGCCAGGTCGAGATCGTCTTCACCCTCCTCGCCTCCGCGCTCGTCTTCCGCGAAAGGCTGAGTCCGCGCGAAGCCGCAGGCATGGCGCTCGTCGTCGCCTCGGTCGTGGTGATCGTGCTCAGCTTCGGCTGAAACGCCGTTTCCCTCATCTTGCCGTATGGGCCCTTACATTCTTCTTTTTGAAAATATCCCCGCCGGAGGCAAACCCGAGCGGCCCTTGCGAAAGCAAGGGGCGCGAGACGCGATCATGCGCGCGGGAACCGCGCGCGCGACCGGATCAGACGAGCCGCCGGAAAGCCGGAACGGAGCCGGAATTGTCGAAGAACGGCACACCGTCCTCGACCGGCTCGCCCTTCAGGTGCGCGGCGACCTCGCCCAGCACCACTTCGGTGATGAACGGCAGGTTGAGCCGCCGCGCCGCGCCGAGCGGCACCCAGTGCAGGTGGCTGAGCTCGTCGGAGGCGCGGGCGAAATCGTCCGGGTCGCCGGCGATCGCCGCGGCATCGGCGAGAAAGAAGCGCGCGTCGAAGCGGCGCGGCCGGCCCGGCGGCGTGATCGCGCGGAAGACGAAGCTGAGCGCCGCCGCCGCCGGCAGGTGCCCTGTCGCGGCGAAGTCGCGCCAGCCCTCCGGCACGGCTCCGGGCCAGGCGCCGGGGGTGCCGAGGATGAGCCCGGTCTCCTCCCAGAGCTCGCGGATCGCCCCGGCGGCGAGCGCCGGGCCGAGGCCGGGTGCCGCGCAGTCGGCGATGCGGGCAAGGCAGCCCGGCGCAAGGTCGGAGGCGAAGGGCACCGAGGCATCGGCCGCGTCGACCGCGCCGCCGGGGAAGACGTACTTGCTCGGCATGAAGGCCGCGCCGGCGCCGCGCTGGCCCATCAACACCGCGGGCTCGTCCCCGTCGCGGCGCACCAGAAGCACCGTGGCCGCGTCGCGGACCGGCGGGGAGGCGGCCTCAGACATCGCCGCCCGTGCCGAAGCCGTGCATCCTCTTGGCCCATTGCAGGGCCACGAACATGCCCTTGATCCGCGGCAGGAGATAGAGCGAGAGCGCGACGCAGCCAGTCGCGAAGATCCCCGACAGCACCAGCGGGTCGGGGCGGAACTCGACGAAGGCCCAACCGATCAGCGGCGCCATCAGGTGGCCGACGATCAGGATCGTCACATAGGCCGGCCCGTCATCGGCGCGCTGGTGGTGCAGCGCCTCGCCGCAGGCGGGGCAGGCGTCCCGCACCTTCAGGTAGCCCTTCAGAAGCGCGCCCTCGCCGCAGGAGGGGCAGCGCCGGCGCCAGCCGCGCAGGAGCGCCGGCTTCATCGGCCGGTCATCCTCGGGTTCGATCGTCACATCGGTCATGGTCGCGTCTCCTGTTGCCCAGCATCTAGCACCGAACCGAGGCCGCGCGATACCCCGCTGCGCTTTTTCGCCCAGCGACCGACGGAACCGCCCGGCCCGCGCGTTTCATGGATCAGAGGGCGGCGCGACCGCCCGGCTCTTGCAACGGAAAGGAATCGAGGATGATCAGGAAAAGCCTTCTCGCAGCACTTGCGCTTTCGGTCGGGGCCGCGGCGCTCGCCGCACCGACCGTCCTCGCGGCGCATGACCGAGGCTTCGGGCGCGGCGGCAAGTCCGGGCACGAGATGCGCGGCGGCATGATGGGCCACGGGATGATGGGCGGCATGATGGGAATGGGCGGCATGATGGCCGGTCCCGGGCTCGACTTCGCGGAACTCGACGCCGATGGCGACGGCAAGATCACCGAGGAAGAGTTCCGCGCCCACCGCCAGGCCGAGATCGCCGGGCTCGATGCTGACGGCGACAACCTGATCTCGGCCGAGGAACTGGCGGCGCATATCGCCAAGCGGATGCAGGCGCGCGCCGAGGTCATGGCCAAGCTGATGCTCGAATCCCGCGACCTCGACGGCGACGGCAAGCTCGGCGCGGCCGAGATGCTGGCGATGCCGATGCCCGAGCGGATGTTCGGCTTTGCCGATGCCGATGGCGACGGCGTGGTGAGCGAGGACGAGTTCGACGCCGCGCATGAGCGGATGGGCCGCCGCGGCGCCATGCACCGCATGTTCGCGCCCGACGCGGCCACGGGCGAAGAAGGCGGCACCGAGTGACGATGAGGCGCTGCCCGCCCCGGCACCGGGGCGGGCAGCGATTGCGGTTTCACGGGTTTGAGGCTAGCCATTCCGCCGATGGGCAACGTAGTCGACGCATTGGCCGAGGCCTCGGACGAGGCGCTCCTGGTCCTTTACGGCAACGGGGATCCGGAGGCCGCGCGGCTTCTGACCGCGCGGTTGGCGCCGGTGGCCTACCGGGTCGCGGCGCGGATGCTCGGCGATCCGGCCGAGGCCGAGGACGTGGCGCAGGAGGCGATGCTGCGGCTCTGGCGCCTCGCGCCGGACTGGCAGGGTGGCGCGGCGCGGGTCTCGACCTGGCTCTACCGGGTCGCGGCCAACCTCGCCACGGACCGGCTGCGGCGGCGGCGCACGCTGCCGCTCGACGCCGCGGCCGAGCCGGCGGACGAGCGACCGGGAGCGGTTGCCGGGCTCGTCGCTCAGGACCGGGCGGCGGCGCTCGAGGCGGCGCTGATGCGGCTGCCGGAGCGGCAGCGCCAGGCGGTGGTGCTGCGCCATCTCGAAGGGCTCGCCAATCCCGAGATTGCGGAGATCATGGAGGTGGGCGTCGAGGCGGTGGAAAGCCTGGTCGCGCGCGGCAAGCGGGGATTGACAGAGGCGCTGGCGGGCCGGCGCGAGGAACTGGGGTTTGATGATGGCTGAGACGGACCGGACGGACGAGAGGCTCGAGGCCTTCTTCGAAGCAGCGCGGAGAGAGCCGCCGGTGCCTTCGGAGGCGCTTCTGGCGCGAATCCGCGCGGAGGCGCGGCAGGTGAAGGACGTGGCACGGCCCGTTGCGGCGCCGGTGCCCCGGGTGCCGCTCCGGGCGCGGCTCGCGCAGGCGCTCGGAGGCTGGCAGGGGCTCGGCGGGCTCGTCACCGCGACGGCGGCGGGCCTCTGGATCGGCTATGCGGGCATCGCCGATCCGGCGTCCTATGGCGGCGACATCCTGGGACTGGAGCCAGTCGCCGCGTCGGTCGAACTGATGCCGGGGACCGAGGATTTCGCGGCGCTGGTGATTGGGGAGTGATGGGCATGACGGAGCCGGAACAGACCGGGAAGCTCGGCGCGGGCTGGATGAAATGGGCGCTCATCGCCTCGCTCGGCCTCAATCTCTTCGTCGTGGCGGTGATCGCCGGGTCGATGGCCGGGCATCATCGTGGCGGTGGCCACTGGCGCCCGCATGACGTGGGTTTCGGGCCCTTCACCGAGGCGCTGAGCCGCGAGGACCGCGCCGCCCTGCGCGACGCCTTCCTCGCCGCGCGGCCGGATTATCGCGAGATGCGCCAAGAGATGCGTGGCGATTTCGAGCGGCTCGTGGCCTCGCTCCGGGCGGAGCCCTGGGATCCGGCCGCGGTCGCTGGGGCGATGGCGGCGCAGGGCGCCCGCACCGCCCAGCGGCTCGAGCTTGGCCAGCGGCTTCTCGTCGAGCGGATTTCCCAGATGTCGCCGGAGGCGCGGCACAAGCTTGCCGACCGGGTCGAGGTGGCGACGTCGCGGCGCTGGTGGCGCTGAGGGCGACGCTCAGGCGGCGCTGCGGCCGACCGTGACGATGTTGCGGCCATCGGCCTTGGAGTCCATGAGCGCGCGGTCGGCGAGATCGACGAGATCCTCGACAGAAGCCGGCCCCGGACCGAGCGCGAGGCCGATCGAGAGCGTGACCGGGATCGCCCCGCCGCCGTCGGGCACCGGCACGAGCCGGTCGCCGATCACCCGGCGCAGCCGTTCGGCGGTCGCCTGCGCGGCCTCGGGTGTGGTGTCGGGGAGCGCCACGAGGAATTCCTCGCCGCCGATCCGGGCGAGGAGGTCGACCGCGCGCAGGTTGCCGCGCAGCCGCGCGGCCACCTCGACGAGCACCGCGTCGCCGGCGGCATGGCCGCGGCTGTCGTTGATCGCCTTGAAGCGGTCGAGGTCGAGCACCATCACCGCGAACTGCCGTCCCGCCGCGCGCGCGCGCTCGGCGATGCGGGAGAGATGCGGCAGCGCGTAGCGGCGGTTATGGAGCCCGGTGAGCGGATCGGTCATCGCGAGCCTGAGCCCGTTCTCAAGCGAAGCGCGGAGCCGGTCGGACTGCCGCTTGCGGGCGATCTGGGTGCGGATCCGAAGCGCCATCTCGACCGGATCGGCGCCCGCCTCGATCAGGTCGCTCGCACCGAGGTCGAGCGCCACGGCGGCGGTGTCGCGCCCGTCGCGCGGCAGCATCACGCAGACCGCCGAGAAGCGGGTCGCGGGTCGCGAGCGCAGCTCCGACATCAGCGTGAGGCCGTCGCCCGGCCGCGCGAGGTCGGCGGCGACGACGAAGACATCCGGCACCGGCCCCGAGCCGAGGTCGCCGAGCACCGCGCTGGCGTCGAGCACCTGGAGCCGGTCGTTCAGCCGGCCCGCAAGGTCGCGTTTCCAGGCGAGCGCGGTCTCGGCCCGGCCGGCGATGAGGCCGACGAGCGCGGGACCGGCGAAGGGTTGCGGCCCCTCGGCGAACCCAAGCTCGCGGTAGGTGCCGTCGCGCAGGCCGAGTTGTTCGGCCGTCTCGCGCGCCCGGAGTAGGCTCCTGAGCCGCGCCATCAGCACCGCCTCGTCGAGCGGCTTCCAGAACACCTCTTCGGCGCCCGCGGCGAGCGCCTCCATCTTGCGCGCATGGTCGTGGAAGGCGGTGACCATCACCACCGGGATGCCGCTGGTCGCGGGGTCGGCCTTGAGCCGACGGCAGACCTCGATCCCGTTCATGTCGGGCAGTTCGACATCGAGAAGCACGAGATCGGGGCGCATCGCGCGCGCCCGTTCCAGCGCCTCGGCGCCGCAGGCGGCCTGCACGGTCTCGTAGAAGGCGGAGGCGAGCTTCACCTTCAGGACGATCCGGTTCGTCGCGACGTCATCCACGATGAGAATCTTCCCAGCCACGGCCGTGCTCCGTCCCGTTTACTTGCGCGTTCGTTGCCCTCATGATTCAGTCACAATGGTTAAGAAATGCTTTCCGGGGCGGTAACGAATGCGAAATACAACGGCGGTAGGGCGGGACTTCGCCGAAACCCTGGCGCTCCGGGCGTTGTCCTGGCTCGCGGGCGAGGAGGACCTGCTGCCGGTCTTCCTCGGCGCGAGCGGGCTCTCGGCGTCCGATCTCCGCGAACGCGCGGCGGAGCCGGATTTTCTCGTCTCGGTGCTGGATTTCCTGCTGTTGGACGATGCCTGGGTGATCGGCTTTTGCGACGCGGCGGGCTACGATTACGCGGTGCCGATGGCGGCGCGGCAGGCGCTGCCGGGCGGGGCCGAGACCCACTGGACCTGAGGCCATCGGCCTTCGGCGTTGCCTTGCGGGCGGAAAACCGGCAGGGTCTGGCCCAAACCCCGCCATCGCGGGAACGGGAGGAATCATGACCGAGATCCGCGGGCTTGTCTTTGACAAGGATGGCACGCTCTTCGACTTCCGCGCGACCTGGGGCGGCTGGTCGCGGCGCATGCTCGAGGAACTGGCGGGTGGTTCCGCCGATCTTGCCGCGACGCTCGGCGCGGCGATCGGCTATGACCTGCGCGACGGCAGCTTCGCCCCTGACAGCCCGGTGATCGCCCATACCGCGCCCGAGATCGCGGCCTACCTCCTGCCGCACCTGCCGGGCGCCGATCATGCGGTTCTGGTGGCGCGGATGAACGCGATGGCGGCGGTGACCGACCTTGTCGCCGCGACGCCGCTCGTGCCGCTCTTCGAGGCGCTCACCGCGCGCGGCCTCAGGCTCGGTCTTGCGACCAACGATGCCGAAGAGCCGGCGCACGCGCATCTGAAGCAAGCCGATGTCGCGCGCTTCTTCCAGTTCGTCTCGGGCTTCGACAGCGGCCACGGCGCCAAGCCAGATCCCGGCCCGCTTCTCGCCTTCGCCCGCTCGCAGGGACTCGCGCCCGAAAACGTCGCCATGGTCGGGGACAGCCGCCACGACCTCGTCGCCGGGCGCGCGGCGGGGATGCGCACGGTGGCGGTGCTGACCGGCGTCGCCGAAGCCGAGGACCTGGCCCCGCTCGCCGACGTGGTCCTGCCCGATATCGGCCATCTGCCGCGCTGGATCGACACGCAGGTGATGGCCGAAACCTGAGGGGCTCGCTCCAAAAACGACGCAATCCTGTCGCGGAAGGGTGCGAAGTGAAGCCTCCGCCTGCCGATGCTGTCCCGGACGGGCATCGGAGGACAGGGCATGTCGAGCGAGATCAGGCGCAAGCGGGCGGGCGGACGCGCCGGCCATGCCGAGCGGGCCGGGGTTAAGGCGATCGACCAGATGGAATGGCGCATCCCGGTGAACCCGGACCGGCCGATCGAGCCGATGGGCCCCGAGGGCGTTCTCGCGATCCACAAGGGCGCGATGCGGATCCTGAGCGAGATCGGCATCCGTTTCTTCAACGACGAGGCGCTGGCGATCTTCAAGCAGACCGGCTGCAGGGTCGAGGGCGACACCGTCCGTATGGACGAGGATTTCGTGATGGAGATGGTCGGCCGCGCGCCGTCCGAGTTCACCATCACCCCGCGCAACCCGGCCCGTGCCTTGCCGATGGGCGGCAAGCACATCCTCTTTGGCAACGTCTCCTCGCCGCCGAACTACTGGGACCTTGAGCGCGGCAAGGTCTCGGGCTTCATGGAAGGGTTCCGCGACTTCATCAAGCTGACGCAGTATTTCAACTGCATCCATTTCGCCGGCGGCTATCCGGTCGAGCCGATCGACGTGCATCCCTCGATCCGCCATCTCGACTGCCTCTATGAAAAGCTCACGCTCACCGACAAGGTGTGCCATGCCTATGCCCTGGGCAAGGAGCGGGTCGAGGACGGGATGGAGATGGTCCGCATCGCCGGGGGACTCAGCGAGGAGGCGTTCCGCGCCCGCCCCCACATGTACACCAACATCAACTCGGTCTCGCCCCTGAAGCACGACTTCCCGATGATCGACGGGGCCTTGCGGCTGGCGCGGAACGGGCAGGCGGTGGTCGTGACGCCGTTCACGCTTGCAGGCGCCATGGCGCCGGTGACGATGTCGGGCGCGGTGACGCTGTCGATCGCCGAGGCTTTGGCGGCGATCGTGCTTCTGCAATACGTGGCGCCAGGGGCGCCGGTCGGGATCGGCACCTTCACCTCCAACGTCGACATGAAGTCGGGCGCGCCCGCCTTCGGCACGCCGGAATACATGCGCGCGACGCAGATGACCGGGCAGATGGCGCGGTTCTACAAGCTGCCTCTGCGCTCCTCGGGCGTCTGCGCGGCGAACGTGCCGGACGGCCAGGCGATGTGGGAGACCTGCAATTCGCTCTGGGCGGCGATGCAGTCGGGCACCAACATGGTCTATCACGCGGCGGGCTGGCTCGAGGGCGGGCTGATCGCGTCCCCGGAGAAGTTCGTGATGGACTGCGAGGTGCTGCAGATGATGCAGCGCTACATGGAGCCCGAGGTCTGGGGCACGGGGCCGGACGATATCGCCATCGACACGATCGCCGAGGTCGGCTCCGAGGGCCATTACTTCGGCTGCCAGCACACCCAGGACCGCTACACGACGGCCTTCTACCAGCCGATCGCCTCGGACTGGCGCAACTACGAGGCCTGGCAGCTCGACGGTTCGGTCTGGACCGCCGAGCGGGCGCACCGGATCTTCAAGGCGATCATCGCCGAGTTCGAGGCGCCGCCGATGGACGAAGGGATCCGCGACGAGCTGAAGGCGTTCGTCGAGCGCCGCAAGGCCGAGGGCGGGGCGCCCACCGACTTCTGAGGCGATCCGGCGGAATGCGCGGGCTGGGGCCCGCGCATGCGCGTTCATCTCGCGACCTTCGCGGGGGCGGGCCGCTCGGGAGCCGCTACGCGGGGGATAGTTCAGGGCAAGACGAAGGGGGCGCGTTCCGCATCGCGGTGGCCTGCGGACGCAAACCCGGCCGAGCGGCTCGAGGGCTGGGGCAGGAAGGTCATGCTTGGGCCTCCGTCCGCGGTCTGCGCCCGGCCCGCAGGGCTGCGGGTCACCTTGTTCGAGCCGCGCGTCGCTGACGGCCGGGTCCGGACGGAGACATGGAACGCCGACTCCGGTGGTGCCGAGGGGGGCGGGCCTTAAGGGCGCTCGCATCGGGTGGGGATCGCGCTGTGTCGCAGCGCAGGCGGCGCAATAAGGCCGGGGAACTCCTCGTCGATCGCGTGTGCGGCTTCGGCGTTTCTTAACTCGGTCCGGTCTAGGCTTGGTCCCGGATAGGGAAGGGTGTGCCATGCACGGTCTCGTCAACCGGTCGATCCAATGTTTTCTGCGCGACACCTACGGTGCGGCGCTCTGGGCCGCGGTCGCGGCCGAAGCGGGTCTGGAAGCGCAGGGCTTCGAGGCGATGATGACCTACGACGACGCGCTGACCGATGCGGTCATCGACGCGGCTGCGCAGCGGCTGGCAAAGCCGCGCGAGGCTCTGTTGGAGGATCTCGGTATCTATCTCGTCGGCCGCGAGCCCCTGCGGCGGCTCTTGCGATTTGGCGGCCTGGACTATGCCGACTTCCTTCAGTCGCTCGCCGAACTACCGGATCGCGTGCGCCTGGCGGTGCCCGACGTCGACATGCCGGACCTCTCGGTGATCGCCACCGGACCGGGCCGCTTCACGCTTCTGTGCCGGGGCGGGCATCCGGGATACGCGGCGGTCTTTGCCGGGATACTGCGCGCGATGGCGGACGATTTCGGCGCGCTCGCACTGATCGAGGCCGGTGCCGCGCAGGGCATGGCGGATAGCGTCACGATCGAACTGCTCGAGGCGCAATTCGCGACGGGCCGGCGTTTCGATCTGGCGCGGCCGGGACGGGCGTGATGGACGCGGCGGTGAGATCAGGCCCGGCCTGCATCGACGAGGCGGAACTCGGCCGGCTGATGCCTATGTTCCTGTGGATCGCGCCGAGCGGGCATATCCGCGCCGTCGGGCCGACCCTGGCCAAACTCTGCGACGGGCTGGTTCTGGTCGGTATGCGGTTTTTCGAGGTCTTCGAGGTGAGCCGGCCGCAGGTGGTGGCGACGATGGCGGAAATGCGCCCGCTCGCGGGACAGCGGCTGCATCTCTCGCTGCGCCAGCCGCCGCGCACCGCGCTGCGCGGGCTCTGCGTTCCGCTGCAGGACGGCCAGGGCGCGATCCTCAACCTCTCGTTCGGCATCCGGGCCGCCGAAGCCGTCCGCGAGCACATGCTCAGCAACCGCGATTTCGCCCCGACCGACCTGACGGTCGAGCTGCTCTACCTGACCGAGGTCAAGGAGGCGGTTATGGAGGAACTCGCCGCGATGAACCGCCGGCTCCAGGCGGCGCAGCGTGCGGCCGAGGCCCAGGCGCTCAGCGATGCACTGACCGGACTCGCGAACCGGCGGTCGCTCGACCAGGCACTGGCGCGGGCTCTCGCCGCAGTCCGGCGCGGCGGAGTGGGGTTCGCACTGCTGCATCTCGACCTCGACTTTTTCAAGACGGTGAACGACACGCTCGGCCATGCGGCCGGCGACCTTGTGCTGAGCCATGTCGCCGAGGTGCTGCGCTCGCACACGAGGGTCGAGGACGTTGTGGCTCGCGTCGGCGGGGACGAGTTCGTCCTGATCCTCGGCGGTCCGATCGACGGTGCGGAAGTCATGAAGGTCGGGGCACGGATAATTGCCGGCCTCGAACGTCCCGTTGCGTTCGACGGCCGCGAGTGCCGGATATCCGGCAGCATCGGGGCGACGCTGTCGGCCGCTTACGCAGCACCGGATGCCGACCGACTGCTCAGCGACGCCGATTCCGCGCTTTACGTCTCCAAGCGGCGGGGGCGGGGACGATGCACGATCCATTGGGTCGAGCCCGATGGGCCAGTCGGGGCGAATCCGTCGGCTGATGGCTTGCGGTGATGGCCGACCTTGCCGGACGGGCGGATCGGGGAAATGCCCTGGCAGACAGCGAGATCACGGAACCGCGGGGTCGGTCGCGCCACGCTGCGATAGCGGCGGCTTGGCAAGGTGGCGCGCCCGGCCAAGAGAAAGGAGCGCCACGAGATGAGCGGGCCAAAGAGCGGCCGGAGAGTTTCGGCGGATGCCGGCGCGACGGGGCGAGGACGGCTGCCTCGTTCCAAATTCCTCCTGGGCAGTGTGATCCGGGACCGATGCCTGGTTGCGGCGCCTGGCCGGTCGCGCAACCGCGTTGCAGGCCTTCGCGATTGCCGCCGGTCGCGTCGGTGCAGGCGGGCAGTCGCAAGGTGGGATTGCACGAAACTCGTGAGAACCGCCGCCGCGGTGGTTCGGCTCGCGGGGCTGGACGGGTTAGCACGCGTCGGGACAGGTCAGGAGAAGCGGGCGGCGGACCTGGTGCGTCCGTGGCCCGGTCGTGAGGGGGTGATCGCTGCGGCCCGAGGCTCTGGTACGGTGTCCTTGGCACCGGAGCGGCGACGCAACGAACCGGGGCCGGCGGCAGCGATAGCGGCTCGGGCAGGGCGATGACGGAGGGCGTCGATATGAGTCGCGATGACCGGCGGGAGCGCTGGCGTGAGGCGCGTTTCTGGCCTGCGTGCAGACGTCGAGGCCGACACGCGCGATGGGGACGTTCTTCGCGGACCGACGCTCGGTCCGCGGCGTGGTTCAGTAGGCGACTGTGTGCGGGCAATCCCGGCTGCGAGCGCCGCAATCGACGTACCGCTGTCCGTCGCGATGCCGGATGGGGCGGGCTGACCGGTGGGGAACGGGCCGGTCGACGACATGGTTCGGCGCGCGAGTGTGCGGGCGATCTCGCTCGCGGTCGCCGCGATTGCTGCGCCTTTGGTCCTTGCGATGTCGGATGGGTCAGGCTGACCTGCGGGAGAGGGGCCGGTCCGCGGCATCGTTCGGAACGCATGTGCGCGGTGTACCGCGACCGGGAGAGCCACGGTCGCTGCGCCTTTGGGCGTGTCGACACCGGATGTATTCGGCCGTGCGGCGCGGAATGGGACGAGAGACGGCGTGATCAGCGCGCGAGTGTGCGGGCGATTTCGGTCGCGAGCGCCGCGATCGCCGCGCCGCTGGCCGCGGCGACGCCGGATGCGCCGGGCTGGGCGGCCGGAATGCGGATGTCGAACCGTTGGAGACGTTCGCGAACCGCCCCGTCGGGTGCGGAGATCGCGTATTGGCCGGAAAAGTCGAAGCTGCCGTCGGCCCGTGCCAGCATCCGTTCGACCCGGACGTCGAGCAGGGCATCGGCGGGCTCGGAAAGCGGCCAGGGCTCGGCGGCGACGGTCGCGCTGGTCGCGTTGTCGAGGCTGCGGGCGAGCGCGGCGGTCACGCCGCGCACCGGTTCATCTGCCCAGAGCGAGGTGCGGATGTTGCGCAGAGCGCCGCCCTGTTCCTCCTGGGAGATCTCTATCGCGGCGGCATAGGCCGGCAGCGACACGTCGCGGACCTCGATCGTCGCGACCGGAACGGCGATCGGCGTCGCCGCTGCCGGAGTGTTGATCAGGAAGCGGTCGGCGTTGCCGGCGCAGCCGGCAAGGGTGCAGATAATGCAGACGAGGGCAGCGCGGCGCATCGGGTCAGCGTCCTATAAGGAGGGAATTGGGATTGCGCTCGATCGCGCGGGCAAGCTGGCTGACGGCGCGGGCGGCGCTGCGGACCTCGCGCAGCGCCGAGAGCGTCTCGCCGTTGAAGCTGGAGCGTTCGCCATAGGCGGCGATGAGCGCCTCGGACTGGGCGACGAGCTTCTCGAGCCGGGCGGACAGGTCCGGAAGGCTCTCGGTGGCCTTCGCGACCGCGTCGGCGGCGTCGCGGGCCGAGGCCATGGTCGCGTTCGCATTCTCGACGGCACCGCCCTCGCGCAGTTCGGTCAGCGTCGTGCGGATCTCGTCAAGCGCAGCGTTCAGCGCGGGCGGCAAGTCGCGCGCGGCCTCGCTGCCGATCACCTTGTCGGCGCTGTCGAGCACCCGGGTCGCGGCGGCGACGAGCTCCTCGGCCTCGAGCGAATTGGCCTTCTTCGCGACCGCGCGCAGGTCCTCGACAAGGGCGGGGAACTCCGCCGAGGCGGTGGCGATGTCGGCGGTGATCGTGTCGGCGCGCTCGAGCGCGGAGGCGAGGTTCGTCATCGCGCCGCCCTCCTTCAGCTCGCTCACCACGGCGCGCAGTTCGGCCACAGTGGCGCGGATGTCGCCGGGCAGCGCCCGCATCGCATCGTCGTTGACGAGCGAGCGCGTATCCTCGAGGAGCGCCACGACCGTGTCGGGCACGGCGCGGGTGCTCTCGGAGCTCGTCACCGCCTCGATCGAGGCCATCATCTTGATCGCCTGTTCGATCAGCTCCTCGACGGGAAGGGCGTTGATCCGTTCGAACACGCCCTCCGCGGTCGCGGTGAAATCGGGCAGGTTCGACTTCTCGCTCGGCAGGATCGGGAGCGGTTCGGCCGCGCGGTCGAATATGGCCGGGTCGGCGTCCGGTATCTCGACCAGTTCGACGATCAGTGCGGCACTGAACATGCTGGTGGCTGCCAGACGGGCGCGCAGACCCTCCCCGACCGCGGCCTCGAAGAAATCGAGCGTGTCGGCCGCGCCCGCGCCCGCGGGCAGGCCGAGCCTGTCGGGCTCGATTGCGAGATTGGCCATAAGCCGCACGCGCGGGCCGGTTTCGTCATCCTCGACCTGCGCGGCGATCGCGGTGACCTCGCCGACCTTGAGCCCGCCGTAGCGCACGTCGGCACCGGGTTCGAGGCCGCTCACGGATTCGCCGAACTCGGCGGCGATCTGGACGGCATCGGCATTCGACCGGGAGACCAGGCTTTTGCGCGCGGTGGGCTGGTCGGGATAGACTTGGAACACATGGCCGGGGCTGACCGGCTCGCCGCCCTCGTAGATCGAGTCGAACTCGACCCCGCCGGCCAGAAGCGAGGCCATGCTGTCGAAGTTGACGCTGAGACCGGCGCCGCTCAGCGAGACGTCGAAGCCTGAAGTGTCCCAGAAGCGGGTCGCCGAATTGAGCCTTCGGTCGTGCGGCGCTTCGATGAAGGCGTCGACGACGATGGAGTCGGTCGTGACCGTGAGCCGCGGCTTTTCGAGCCGCCCGACCTCGACGCCGTGAAAGAACACCGGCGCCCCTTCGGAGATCAGGCTGCCGTCATCGGTAATCAGCGTGATGCGCTTGCCTTCGCGTCCGGGCTGCACCAGCGGCGGGCCGTCGGCGCCTTCGAACCGGTAGGCCTGCACGCCGGCCTCCTGGTCCCAGGCGCCTTCGATATAGACGCCGGACAGCACCGTGGAGAGGCCCGAGATGCCGCGGGTGCTGACCTTGGGGCTGACGATCCAGAACTGCGCCTCCTTGTCGAGGAAGGGGGCCACGTCCTTGTCGATCCGGGCGCGAACCAGAACCTTGGTGAGGTCAGGGGTGAAGGTCACCTGCTCGACCCGGCCGATGGTGACGTCGCGGTAGCGGATCGTCGTCTCGCCCGCCGTGACGCCGGGGGCGCTCTGGAAGGCAATGTCGACCAGCACACCGCGATTGGCGAAGTTCTGCCAGGCGAGGCCGAGCGAGATCGCGAGCGCGAGCACCGGCACGAGCCAGACGAACGAGAGATTCCGCCAGAATGACGGCTTCGGCTTCGAGATGTCGAGCTCTGCGGGGCGCGGTTCGGTCACGTGTCGTCTTCCTCATAGGCGTCCCAGAGGGTGCGCGGGTCGAAGTTCTGCGCGGAAATCATCGTGAATGCAACGGAAAGCGCAAAACTGACCGCGGCGATGCCGGGATTGATCGTGGCGGCGAAGTCGAACTGGACGAGCGCGGAGAGGATCGCGACGACGAAAACGTCGATCATCGACCAGCGGCCGATGAACTCGACGACCTCGTAGAGATGCTGCCGGCCGTGGCCGCGGATGACGACCGCCGAACGTGCCGAGAGCGCGAGATAGGCGATGGCGATGAACTTGCCGATCGGGATCAGCACCGAGGCGGAGAAGACGATCAGCGCAACGCCCCAGGAGCCGTGGTTCAGAAGCTCGATCGCGCCGCCGACGATCGTGTTCTCCTGCGTCTTTCCGAAATTCGTCGTCAGAAGCATCGGATAGGTGTTGGCGGGGATATAGGCGACCATGCCGGCGAAGAGCCAGGCCCAGACCCGTTGCAGGCTCTTGTCATCGCGGCTCCGCAGTGTTGCGCCGCAGCGCCGACAGGCGGGTTCGCCGGCGGCATGGACCTTGCCGCAGCTGGTGCAGCCGACGAGCCCCGCCCGCCTCGCGGTCAGGACCGCCTGCGTTCTTCGAGCGTTTTCCATATCGTCAGCCTGCACATGAAGTTGTCCTTGAGCACGGTCACGAGGACCAGTGCCGCGAAGGCCCAGAACGCGGGGCCGAGCGTGACCTTGGCAAGGCCCGCGATCTTCACCATCGCCACCGCGACGCCGAGGATGAAGATCTCGGCCATCGCCCAGGGCCGCATCGCTTCGGCCCAGCGGAAAACGCGCTCGGCCTGGGCGGCGGGACGCCAGCCAAGCGCCATCGGCGCGAGCGCGTAGGTTATGGCAACAAGCCGGGCGAAGGGCAGGGCGACGATCATCGCTCCGACCGCGACAGCGAGCGGCATCATCCACCCTTCGGAAAAGGCAAGGACCGCGCCGAGAACCGAGCTCTGCCGGTTGAGGCCACCGGCCTGAAGCTCGAGGAAGGGGAAGAAGACCGCCGCCACCATGAGGATAGCCGCAGTCGCGGCGAGCATCACGATACGCGTCAGCGCGCCGTCGCGCGGCGTCATCAGGGTCGTGCCACAGCGATGACAGCGGGCGCGCGTGCCGGGAACGACCACGGTCGCGTGATGGAGCGCGTCGCAGGTCGGGCAGGCGATGAGCCCGTCGAGCTGGGAAATGGGGGTCGTCGCCGTCACTGCTGTTGCGCCTCCTCCTCGGTCGCCGATCCGGTGCAGGTTACAGGAGGGAACGCGCCGAGCGCCAGACCGGGATTCCGCTTTGCATATTCACGGCTCTCATGCTGTCGCGGTGCGTTAACTGTGATTTGCAAATGTCTGTAATTTATTGAAAAAGTCAGGTTATGGTGAGTGAATCCGATCCTTGAATGCAAAAGAAGAGAGTCCGCAGATACAAACAAGTGCAACCAGTCAGGGGCGTAACAGTCGAACTTGGGTCACCTGTTACGGGGTGGGCGCAGGAAGGGACTGCAGCCGATCCTGCCACGATTTCAGGCGCTGGGCGAGGTCACGGGTGGTACGACCGACCGCGAAAAACGCGCTGCCGTTCGTGCCGGTTGCCCCGGCAATCCGGGCGTGCCGCGACCGGCGCGGCAGCAGCCTTCCAGGAGCCGGAAGCCAAGGATGCAGAAGAGCTTGATCCAGCCATATCTCGTTTCCTTCGCAGCCATAAGAGCCTTGCGGAAATCGGGAGTCGCAGCCTTTCGAAACTGCCATGAAATGCGACATCGAGCTGGCACGTCGGCAGAATACGGGGCTTCGCGGCAACTGCAAACTGTTCTGAGATCCTCGGCAATAGCGGATAATGCGGGATCACGTAACAGCCACATGCATTCGCCTGCTGATGTCTTGGGCATCACCCGTCCGGACCACATCTTTCAATGCGCCAGGGGGTTACGAGAACAGTCGAGCCAACGTTCCTGATCTCCAGATCGTGCGATCTCGCGCGTCCGACTTAGCACCCGCCCGGTCGGAATCGGCCGGCATTCCAGCTACGCTTCGCTTCGGGGCCGGCCGTTCTGCACGAATTCCATGCTTCTGCTGCCGCGCAGCATTGCGGGTGGTCACTTTACCGCCCTCGAGATCGCCCAAGATCGAAAGCTCTCGACCTCCTCGGCGCTGGCGTCCTTGCCGGTGAAGCCGAGCAGGTAGCCTTCGAGTCGTCCCATGCGGATCCGCATCGGTTCGCTCTGATCCAACGCGTGGTAGCCGAGCTGCATGAAGTAGAGGATGCGGGCGCGCACGTCAGCCTCGTAGTCCGAATAGCCGTAGCGGCGGAACATAGCGGACACAGCCGCCAGCCGCGTATCGTCGGCCCTGTCGATGACGCGGCGGACCGACCCGTCGCGCCGCGCCCATTCCCGAACCGCGAAATCGAGCCGCTGGTCGAAAAGCGCCGGGTCGATGAAGCAGCGGAAGAAATTGCAGACCGCTCCGGTAATTGTTTCTGCCGGAATTTCACAATGACGCACGAGGATCGCGGTATTCGTCCCCTCCCACTCGGCCAGAAGGGCATCGAGAAGATCCTTTCGGCTCTTGAAGTACCAGTAGAAGGAGGACCGCGCGACACTCAACCGCTCGCCGATCGTCAGCACCTTGACCTCGGCCACGCCGTCGGAAACAAGAATATCCTGGGCGACGTTCAACCAATCCTCGCGCGTGACGCGCTGGCCCGTGGCGGGCGCGTCCTCGTGGGCCAGTTTGACGATCTTTCCCTTCGATTGCGTCATGTTCAGCTCTCCGGTGGGGCGCCGCCCTCGGCGGTACGGCGCGCGATGTAGTCTTTCACAGCCTCGATCCTGCCGGGATCGAGCGGTGCGCGCCAATCCTCCGCCACGATACGCTTCCAGATGCCCGTCGCGCGCGTGTTCGCGTCCTGAGCCCCGCGTTCGGTCCAGGTGCCGAAGTTTGACCAGTCGGCGACAAGGGGTTCGTAGAACTCGCTCTGGTAACGGGCCATGGTCTGCGCAGTCGCGAAGAAGTGCCCGCCCGGAGTGACTTCCGCAATTGCATCAAAGCCGATTTCATCGTCGCCGCAGGGTGTTTCGGTGCAAAGCTCTGCGACCATCTGCAAGGCCTCGATATCGGTGATCATCTTCTCGTAGCTGATGTTCAGCCCGCCTTCGAGCCACCCGGCGGAATGGATGATCGTCGTCGCCCCGGCCATGAGGCAGCCCCAGAGCGCGAACTGCGTCTCGTGCGCGGCCTGCGCGTCGTTGATATTGCCCGCCGATCCGGTCGCGCAGCGCCATGGCAGGCCGATCAGTCGCGCAAGCTGCCCGGCGGCCAGGGACGCTTTGAAGTGCTCCGGCGTGCCAAGCGCCGGAGCACCGGACTTCATGTCCACGTTCGAGGTGAATGTGCCGTACATTACTGGCGCGCCGGGCCGGGCGAGCTGGCTCAGGGTGATCGCCGCCAGGGCCTCGGCATGGCTGAGAGTGATCGCGCCTGCGACCGTGATCGGCGCCATGGCTCCCATCAGGGTGAAGGGCGTCACAATCGCGACCTGCCCGGCACGGGCGAAGTCGATCAGGCCTTGCGCCATCGGTATGTCGAGTTGCCGGGGAGAATTGGTGTTGATGATCGTGTAGCAATGCGGATCGGCGGCAAATCCGGCGTCGTCCAGCCCGCGTGCGAGCTTCAGAAGCTCGAAGCTTTCCCGCGTTTGCGGCGTGCCGCGCGAAAACACGAATGGAACCTTGTCGGACAGTTCGACCTGGGCCTTCATCGTCGCGTAGTGGCGCAGATGGACCGGCACGTCCTGCGGCTCGACGAGCGGGGGGACAAGGTGCAGGACGTCGAAGGCCTGGGTCAGTTGCACAAGCTCGCGAAAATCCCTCTCGGTTCCCGGCCGCCGGCCGCGTTCCAGATCGGTCGCATGCGGGCAGCCCGCGCCCGGCTGGAAGGTCAGGCCGCCGAGTTCGAGAAGCAGGTCGCGCTCGGGACTTCCGCCGCGAATCGCGAAGGACCGAGGCGCGGAGACAAGGGCCGCCGCCACGATCTCGCGGCCGAGAAAGACCATTTGGCTGTCCTCGTCCACCCGCGCCCCGGCGGCGCGATAGATGTCCCGCGCTTCGGGCAGGAGTACGCGGACACCGAGTTCTTCGAGGATGCGCAGCGCGGTTTCGTGCATTGCCGCTATCCGGTCGTCGGAGAAGACCTTCATCGGCGGGAAGGGGTTGCGCAGCCGGCTGTAGTTGACGCTGCGTCTTGCGCCTTCGGTACGGTCGCCGCCGCGGCGGCCACGTCGTCGGGCTCCGGTTTCGGTTTCCATCATCCGCGCATCCTCCTTCCCTCGGGATCATACGGCGACGGTGCGATCACGCGGGCCGGCCGCTCCTGTCCGACGATATGCGTGGTGAGACCTGTGCCGATCGCATTCGCGCCTTCGTCGATCATCGCCAGCGCATAGGACTTGCCCATCGTGTGACCGTACCCGCCCGAGGTGACGAAACCGACGCGCCGGCCATCCCGCCAGATCGGCTCGTAGCCCGAGGCGTCTGCATCCGTCGCGTCTACCTCCAGCATCACCACCCGCCGCGACGGTCCGGTTTCACGTTCGGCCAAGGCCGCCGCCTTGCCGACGAAGTCGCTCTTGTCCCAGGCGATCCAGCGGTCCATGCCGGTTTCACCCGGCGTATAGGCCTGAGTGAACTCACGGCTCCAGATGCCGAAGGATTTCTCAAGCCGGAGCGAGAGAAGCGCGTTGAAGCCGACCTCGCGCAGGCCGAGGTCGGCGCCTGCCGCCAGCAGCATGCGCCGCAGAGCGATGTGCTCTGCGGCTGCACAATGGATCTCGTAGCCAAGCTCGCCGGCAACTGACAGTCGACCGACCCTGGCCCGGATGAGACCGATGTCGAACGTCCCGCAGCCCATGAAGGGCAGATCGGCAATCGGCCCATCTGTGAGCCTTTCGAGAATCCGGCGACTTTCTGGCCCCGAGACGCCGAAGCCAACGGTGGCGTCCGATATGTCGCGCAATTCGACACCGTCGCCCGCATGGTCGGTGAACCAGCGCATGTGCCAGGCGCGCAGGTAGTAGCTGCCCATGATCCACCAGGTCCCGTCGCCCCAGTTGAAGACAGTCAGGTCACCCTTCAGCCTGCCGGATTCCGACAGCATCGGCGCAAGCCGAGCGCGGCCCGGTCCGGGCAGTTTGCAGGCCATGATCCGGTCGAGCCAGGCCTCAGCCCCCGGGCCCGTCGCCTCGAACCGCGAAAAGCCCGTAATGTCCAGGAGCCCCGCAGCCTCGCGCACCGCGCGACATTCCTCAGCGACCAGAGGAATGGCGTTAGATCGCTTCAGCGTCGGTTTCTCCGCGAACCCTTCAGGTGCGAAATAGAGCGGTACTTCCAGTCCCCAGCTCGCGCCCCAGCGGCATCCGGCCGCCGTCATTTCGCTGTGGGCGCCGGACATCTTCAGTGGCCGCCCGGCGGGGAGCTGTTCGTTCGGATAGGTCATCACGAAGCGGCGGGTGTAAAACTGCCCCGTGGTCTGACGGATATATTCCTTGTTCTCGGCAAAGGCGCCGTAGCGGGCGATGTCCATCCCGAAGATATCCGCCTCGGGTTCACCCTCGACGATCCACTCGGCAAGGCTCTTGCCGACGCCGCCGCCCTGCAGGAAGCCTGCCATGACCGCGCAGGCGCACCAGTAGCCGGGCTTTCCGCGCACCGGGCCGACCAGCGGGTTGCCATCGGGCGAGAAGGTAAAGGCGCCGTTGACCCAGGTCTTGATCCCGGCCTTCTGAAGCACCGGGTAGCGTTCGAAGCCCAGCGTCAGTTCGCGTTCGATCCGGTCGGGGTCTTCCTGCTGGAGCTGAAAGCCGTAGTTCCAGGGCGCGCCGTCCATCATCCAGTGTTGGTGGTCGACCTCGTAGATCCCCAGCAGCATGCCCTTCTGGTCCTGCCGCATGTAGGTGAAGCCTTCGAGGTCGACGACCAGAGGCACCTCATGATCAAGTTCGGCGATCTCGGGGATGGCCTCGGTGATCAGGTAGTGGTGGTTGAGCGGCGAAACCGGCAGCTCGATCCCCGCCATACGACCAACCTGCTTGGCCCACAGGCCGGCAGCATTGACGACGTGTTCGCAGGTGACCACGCCCTTCTCGGTCACGACCTTCCAGCCTTCGGCCGTCTGGTGCAACTCCAGCACGCGATTGTGCTCGATCACCTCTGCGCCGCGCTTCTTCGCGGCACCGGCATAAGCCTGCACCGTGCCGGTGGTGTCGACATAACCCTCTCGGTCCGCCCACATGCCGCCCAGGATGCCGTGGGTGGACAGAACCGGGCACTTTTCCTGCGCCTCTTCAGGCGTGATCAGGCGGACATCCTCGATCCCGATCGACTGGAATGTCCGGTAAGCGGACTGTAGCCATTCCCACCGGTCGGGCGTTCCCGCCAGCGTCATGCCGCCGGTCATGTGCATGCCGACGGACTGGCCGCTTTCCTTCTCGATCTCGCTCAGAAGGTCGATCGTATAGGCCTGCAGGGACGCAATATTCGGGTCGGCGTTCAGAGCATGGAAGCCGCCCGCCGCGTGCCACGACGACCCCGCCGTCAGCACCGAACGCTCCATCAGGCAGACATCGGCCCAGCCAAGTTTGGCAAGGTGATACAGCACCGAGGCCCCAACGACCCCGCCGCCGATCACGACAACCCTATAGTGCGACTTCATGAGGAACACTCCCTGTCTGGCGCTGGCGAATTGAGTCTTGGCAGCGATGATCGCCACCCGGATAGACATAAGTGAACAGGCTCATTTTTCCAACAAAAAAGGCATAAGCGAATCTATATTCGCGTTATACGTACATTAGTGTCTATTCCACGCTCGGGAATCTGGGAGGATGAGCAGCGAAAGATGCAATGGATCGGAATCTTCACCCTCTAGTCGCGATGTATGCGCGCGAACACGCAGACGGTCAGATGAACCGTCGCGAGTTCCTGGCGCGCGCCACCGCGCTCGGCACTTCGGCGGCGGCAGCCTATGGTGTGCTCGGTCTGACGATGCCCACGCCCGCCGAGGCGGCGCCTGCACGCGGTGGCACGCTGCGCGTGAACATGGAGACCAAGGCGCTCAAGGATCCTCGGACCTGGGATTGGACCGAATATGCCAATTTCTGCCGCGGCTGGCTGGATTACCTCGTCAATTTCAACCGCGACGGAACCGTCTCTGCGAGCCTGCTTGAAAGCTGAGAAGCGAACGAGATGGCGGATCAGTACACTTTGCACCTGCGTCAGGGCGTGACCTGGAGCAACGGCGACGCCCTTACCGCCGAGGATGTCCTGCACAACTTCGCTCGCTGGGCAGATGGCAATGTCGAAGGCAACTCCATGGCGACCCGTGTCGCCGCACTGCAGGATCCGGAGACCAGGCTGTTGAAGGAGGGTGCTGTCGTGATCATCGATGACCACACGCTGCAGCTTCACCTCGTGAATTCCGACATCTCGATCATCGCGGCGCTTTCCGACTATCCGGCGGCCGTTGTGCATCGCAGTTACAACGACGGCGATCTTCTGGATAATCCGATCGGAACCGGCGTCTATTATCCGGAAAGCTACGACGTCGGCGTTGCCGGCGTTCTGGTGCGCAACCCCGACCTGACCCATTGGCGCGGAGGCGGCTGGCTTGACCGGATCGAGTTCATCGATCTCGGCACCGACCAGGCGGCACTTCTGGCCGCCTCCGAAGGCGACGAGATCGACCTGACCTACCGGACCGATGGCGACTACGTCGAAACCTTCGATTCCATCGGCTGGACCCGGAGCGAGGTGGTGACGGCCAACACCATCGCCGTGCGCTTCAGCCAGCTCTCGGCGCCCTATGACAACCGCGAGGTGCGCAAGGCGATCCAGATGGCGGTGGCGAACGAGCAGGTGCTCGAGCTTGCGATATCCGGGTTGGGGCTGCCGGCCGAGAACCACCATGTCTGCCCGATACACCCGGAATATGCCGAGCTGCCGCCGATGCCCCACGATCCCGCGGCAGCGAAGGCGATGATCGACGCAGCCGGCCACGGCGACACGGAATTCGAGCTCATTTCTCTCGACAACGACTGGCAGGCCAATACCTGTGATGCCGTGGCGGCCCAGATGCGGGATGCCGGCATGAACATCAAGCGGACGATCCTGCCCGGTTCGACGTTTTGGAACGACTGGACGAAATACCCGTTCTCGGCCACCGAGTGGGGGCCGAGGCCCCTTGGCGTACAGGTGCTCGCACTGGCCTACAAATCCGGCGTTCCCTCGAACGAAAGCGGCTTCGCGAATGCCGAATTCGATGCGTTGCTGACCAAGGCGCTGTCGATCGCCGATGCGGATGCCCGGCGCGAGGTCATGAAGCGGCTGGAAGAGATCATGCAGGAAGAAAGCGTGATGATTCAGCCCTACTGGCGGTCGGACTTCAACCACTCAAACGGGAAGTTCGCCGCAGTTGACGTGCATCCGTTCTATCAGCTTGACCTGCACGACATTTACCTTGCCAGCTGAGCCGGGGCGCAGCGCGTCAAGGCAGGGGCCGCCGGCGGCGGCCCCAAGGGCCGGGTTGATCGGGCAAGCAATGACCGGGCGGACGGCTCTCGCGTTGGGCTAGGTGTTGAGGGGTGCCGTAGTCGGACCGAGGCGCACCCCTGGACGCAGTCTCTTGTAGGAAACATCCGCGAGGACGCATGGGAATGCGCCGGGGGCCTCGACGAGCAGAATCTCCTGGGCCAGCGGCTCGAAATCGGCCCGGAAATGGGCGGTGCTCTTGACGCAGACAATGCGCGCAGCCTCGGGCATCAGTCCGAAATGGGTGAACAGCGCGCGGTCGAGGCACTGGATCCGGATCGAGGTGACCACGACGCGGATGTCGCAGCTGCCTTCGATAACACTTAGCGCGGCGCTTGGTCCCAGCATTGCCGTTCCACCGCAGTACATCTCTCCGGTATAGCGGCAATGGCCGTCGCTCAGGGCTTCGACGCGGAAAAGCCCCTCGTATGGCTGATCACCGGGCAAACCCGACCGACCGCCCATCGCGCCGGAAATCGTTTCGCCGATCCCGGACCTATGCGCTGCCTCCGCAATGTCCGGGTCGTGCATCAGCCCGAGGATCACGCCGGTTGCACGCTGGTCGATCAGCGCACGTAAAAGACCGGTTGTATCCGACGTCCCGCCGGCACCGGGGTTGTCCTGCACGTCGGCAATCACGACGGGCCGCCCCGGCGGCGCGGCAAGTGCTCTCGCTAAGGCACTCCCCGGTGAAAGGAGCAAACAATCGAACCGTGGCTCGGCCGCCAGCATATCGGCCAGGGCGACATCGGCCATCTGTTCGGCTTGATCCTGCGAGGGTGCGTGGGTCACAACCGCCGGTCCGGCATCCGCGATGTCGGCCGCGGTGAATCCAAGCGCGAGCTCGGCATGGGGCGCCCCGTCGTCCCCAAGTGCGACGAGTCCCGCATAGAGGCTCCGCGCCGGTTCGGTGCCAGTATGCTGAGCATGGAGCGGCACCAGATACGGCGCTTGCCTGAACGCCATCGCGGGCCGCTGTCCGCCAAGTTGGGCACGAAGGGCGCCGAACGCGCGTACCCCGGTCTCGGCCATGTCGAGATGCGGATAGGTCCGGTAGATGCAGATCGCGCTGGCATGCCGCACCATTTCGGCAGACAGGTTCGCATGCAGGTCAAGGCTGACGACGACCGGCAGATCCGGGCCGACCATATCGCGCAGCCGATGGAGCAGCGCGCCCTCGCCGTCCTCAAGGCTTTCGGTGACCATCGCGCCGTGCAGGTCGAGATATATCGCATCAACCGGGGCAGCGCTTCGAATGCCCGCAAGGATGCGACCGACGATCGAGTCGAAGGCTTCGTCGGTCACCGGACCCGAAGGTTCTGCCGCACACCAGAGGATCGGGAGCAGGATCACTTCGGGATCGCGACTCGCCGCAGCGGCAAAACCGGCAATCGGCAGGTTCATGCCGCGCGTGCCCTCGATCACCGCCGCGCCGGTCAGAAGGGCCGGCCAACTGTCGGCCATCTCGAACTCCGCCAGACCCGCACGCCCCGGTGCAAAGGTGTTCGTCTCGTGCTGGAAACCGGCAATGGCGATCAGTGCCATGGTTGCCCTTTGCCGTCGGCCCGGACCTCAGTGCGCGCCATGCGCCAACTCCTCCGAGATGATCTCGCGCAGCTTTTCGGCGACGATGTCGGGGCGATGGCGGGCGACCGAAACATGGCCAAGGCCAGCGATCTCGTGGAAGGTGCCCCGGGGTGCCAGATCCGAGACGACCTTGCACATGGCAGGTGGCGTTTGCACGTCCTCGGAAAAGGCGATGACGTGGATTGGAACCGGGCAGGTCTTCAATCCCTCACGGCAGTCGAAGTCCAGGCAGGCCTCCCATTGGTCGATCAGGTCCTTTGGGTCGCGGTCGCGGAACCGCTCGGTATAGGCGGCCTTGATTTCGGCCCAGAGGTCGGCATTGCCCAGTGCCTTGGCGGGGAAAGCGTAGGGTGCGTAATGCGGCGCCAGGAAATAGTCGGGCAGCACGATCCCGTCCTTGCGCAGATCGATTTCGGCCTGCATCCAGTCTCGGGTGAAGCCGTCGATATAGGCAGAGGTGCCCATCGGGATGGCGAGCCTTACCTTGTCGGGAAAGTCGATCGCCGTCTGCTGGGTGACCAGCCCGCCCAACGAAAGACCCGAGACGATGGCCGGGCCGTCGCAGAACGCGTCGATCACCGCCGCGCAGTCGCGGGCGTAGTCTGCCATCGTCCAGGGCGCCGGCGGTGCCGTCGTGGCGCCTGCGCCGCGCGGATCGTAGGAGATGCAGCGGAAGCGGTCGCCAAGCCGCGAGAATTGCTGCGAATAGCCCTCGGCCGTTGTGTCTCCGCCGGGGATGAATACGATGTCGGGGCCGTGGCCACCGATCGCGACCCGCATCGTGACACCGTCCGAAGTCAGGCTGTGGAATTCCACGCCTGGTCCAAAACCGGGAAATGCACCCATTCGCGCTCCTCCATTCGCGTCGCGGCAAAGCCCCGTGGCGTTTAAACAAGATCTCTCGGAATCGCCTCGGACCACGACTTCTCGGTGACAAGGCCATCGACGTCGCGCGCCTCGAGTTCGGCGGTGATCTTCCAAGTGTCTCGCAGCGCCTCCACAGCAACCGTCACCGCGACTTCGGCCCGCCAATCGTCACGGGAATAGGATTTCTGCCAGCGAATCGTGGCTTTGGCTGAATTCGGATCGTCGGGATGGATGCGGAACTGATCGTCCGTGACATAGCGAACGGTCATGCCCGTGTGCAGGTGCCGCTGTCGTCCGGTGTCGTCGAAGCGGGTATAGGTCTCGATCCCCGTGGAATAGTCCTGCAACAGGGTTCGGCGCTCCGACCCGGCCTCTATGATCTCGACGCGAAGCGGCGCCGCGCCTTCGGCGGGTCCGAACGCGGGCAATTCGGGCCCGTCATCCGCCCGGTCGTGCAGCGGCAAATCCAACCGCGTGTCGGTCAGGTGGAGCGTCGCCTTCTCGGCCGACGGCCAGATGATCGGCCAGTAGGCGGAGGCCAGAGCGAGCCTGAGCTTGAAGCCAGCCGGGATATGCTGACCAATGACGTTCAGTTGCACGACCGCATCCACCGGTGTGCCTTCGGGCAGCGGTTCGGGTTGAGAATGGCTGTCGCGGTGGGTCAGGTTGAGCACGCCGAAACTGACGAGCCGCGCACTGCCGTCCGGGGCGACCATCGACAGGACGGCGGCGAGGTTGGCCTGTGGCACATCGCTCACTACCCGAGTTTTCAGTAGCGGGAAGCCCAGGATCTCCATGTCCTCGGCGAGGGGCGCGCTCTCGAAGAAGGACATACGCCCCGCCTCGTGGTTCTGATCGAGCGCCCCGTCGGCACCGGTGCCGTAGATGCACCAGGTCTGGGCGGCCATGCCCGCCGTCTCGGGCGAACGGAGTGTGATCGGCTCGGCTCCTGCCGCCTGGCTGGCATGAAGTCCGTCGGCGTCGACGTGCAGCACCCGCACATCTTTCTTGGCGCGCGGCCATTCCGGCAGGCCGAGCCAGCGGCCCGGTCGGTCCACTGCATAGGGGCTCGGCGCGGCCGGCTCCTGCATCCAGAGCCGCATCATCGGCTCGTCCATGATGCCGGTCTCGATCCCCTTCAGGTGCTGGTCCCACCAGCGCAGGCATTCCTGCAGGAAACCGATGCGCGGTGCAGGCGTGGCAAAATGCGGATACTTGTGCGCCCAGGGCCCCACCAGCGCCTTTCTCGGCCCCGGCAGGTGCTCCATCATCCGGAAGATCGGGTTCGTGTAGCCGTCGGCATAGCCGCCCACCGCGTAGACCGGCACCTCGATGTCGGCGTAGTTCTCGCAGACCGATCCGTGCCGGTAGAAGGCGTCGCGCCGCTGGTGGCGGAACCAGTCGAGCATCCAGAGACCGTTGCCTTCCAGCCGCTCGCGCCACATGTCGCGCCACCTTTCGCCGACGATCGCCGGGTCAGGCGGCGTGTGGGCAATGGCGAAGGCGGTCGCACCCCATGCGAGCTTGTCCGTGAGGCAGGCGCCGCCCATGAAGTGGATATCGTCGGCATAGCGGTCGTCGGTCGAGCAGAGCGAGATCACCGCGCCAAGCGCCGGTGGACGCCGCGCGGCGACCTGCAAGCCGTTGAACCCGCCCCAGCTGATCCCGATCATGCCCACCTTGCCGGAACACCAGCGCTGGGCCGCGAGCCAGTCGATCACGGCGAGGCAATCGTCCTGCTCCTGCAACAGGTATTCGCCCTTGCACACGCCCTCGCTGTCGCCGGTGCCACGCATATCGACGCGGACGCCGGCATAGCCGAACCCCGCGAAATATGGATGGGTCAGGTGGTCTCGCTCCACCGTCCCGTCGCGCTTGCGGTAGGGCAGGTATTCGAGGATCGCGGGCACCGGGTCGGTTTCGGCGTCTTCGGGCAGCCAGATCCGCGCCGCGAGCTGCACGCCGTCGGGCATCGGGATCCAGCAATTCTCTATCTCGCGGATCTTGCGGGGGTAGTCGGTCCGGACAGGAATATCGGGCATGGCTTACATTCCGTTGCGGGGGATGGTGAAATCTTGGGCGTTCTCGAAGAACAGCTCGTCGCCGCTCCAGCACTCGATCCGGGCGGTCAGGTGAAAGTCGGTCGCGGTCGCGGTCTGCTCCGCGTAGGTCTTGATCCGCACCTTCCAGTCGTCGCGCGTGAACCGCGCCTCCTGTTCCATGGTGGCGCGCGCCGAGAGCGGATCGGCGGCGTGGATCGTGTAGCGGCGGTCGGAGATATCGCCGAGTACCGTGCCGATATCGTCGAGCCTTAGATCGCCGACGGGGCCGAATACGCCGCCATCAAGGAAGAACCGTTGGGTTTCGAGGCCCGTGGTCAGGTCGGCATGTATGGAACGCTCCATCGACCCGTCCCGGACCCGCGTGACCGGGCGGCGGCCCTCGCGCTTCGGCGGGTCTGGCAAAGGTCGCGGTTCGGGGGCGTTGCGGGTCGAGGTGCGAACCGGCAGATGCAGCGCCGAGTTTCCGGAGCGGAGCATCAGCGTCACCGGCTCGGGTGCGGGCCAGAGGATCGGCCAATAGGCCGACGCGATCTGAAGGACCAGCCGGTGCCCGGCCGGAACCCGGTAGCCGATGCCGTGCAGCGGCACGGTCACCGCCATCTCCTCGCCCGGAACGACGGGCGCCGGTGCCGTGTCATCGAGGCGATGGGTCAGGTTGCAGAACCCGCGCGTGATCAGGGTCTGCGCACCGTCTGGTGCCTCGTCGATCAGCAGAACCGCTGCAATACCCTGTTGGCGATCGGCACTGACACGGAGATCGACCCTCGGCTGACCAAGGATTTCGAGCGGCGCTTCGAGCGGTGTGCCGCGAAGCTGCAGTGCACCGCCGGCATCGCTCCGGCAGTCGGTCGGCATGTCGCCGGGGATCGCGAAGGAGCACATGTCGCCGCCGGCCGAACCGAAGGTCTGCGGCGAGCAGACCGACATGTCCGATCCCCCTTTCGGTTCGTCGCCCAGTTCGTCAGGATTGAGCCAGAGAACCCGGTCGGACACATTCGGCGATGGCCATCGGACCTCCTCCACCCAGCGGCCGGGCCGGTCAGCTTGGCTGCCGGCGGGTGCCACACTGTCCTGCAACCAGAACCTCAGCGGCGGTTCATCCATCAGCCCGGTATCCCGACCCTTCAGCCAGTGGTCCCAGAACCGGATCACCTCGGCCACGAAATCGGCTTTCGGGGTGGGACTGCCCTCATGCGGATAAAGATGGGCCCAGGGCCCCATCAGCACCTTGACCGGCCCTCTCAGATGTTCCGCGATACGGAACGGCGTATCGCGGAAGAGGTCCGCCCAGCCCCCGAAGAAATAGACCGGCACCTCGACATCGGCGTAGTTCTCGCAGATCGACCCGCGCCGCCACATCTCGTCATGAGTCTGGTGTTCCAGCCACATCGCGGGCCAGAACCTCATGGCTTCGAGGCGCTCGCGCCACATCTGTTCCCAGCGATCCGCGCCGACGATCGCCGGATCGGGCGGCATGGCGTTGTAGAGCTGCATGATCGAGCCCCACCAGAAATTGTCGTTGGCGAGGCAACCGCCGTAAAAATGGATGTCCTCACGCCAGCGGTCGTCACAGCCCATGACCGGCGCGATGGCCTTGAGCGCGGGCGGGCGGGTCGCGGCGACCTGGAACGAATTGTAGGCGCCCCAGCTTTTCCCGAACATGCCGACATTTCCGTCGCACCAGTCCTGATCGGCGATCCACTGGATGACGTCGTGGCCGTCCTGAATCTCCTGATGAGAATACTCGTCCTCGGCGACGCCCTCGCTGTCGCCGTAGCCACGGATATCGACGCGGATGGCGGCATAGCCGGCGGCAGCGAAGTGGGGATGCATGCTTTCGTCACGCATCCGGGTGCGGTCACGGCGTCGATAGGGGATGTATTCGAGGATTGCCGGAACCGGCGTCTGGCGCGCACCGTCCGGCAGCCAAAGACGAGCGGCGAGCTTCACGCCGTCGGGCATGGGAATCCAGACGGTCTCGATCACCTCGGTCATTGTGCGGTCTCCCTGATGGCCGGGGGGCGTGCGCCCGGCGACAACGGAAAGTGACAGGCAACGCGGCGGTCCGCGCCCTGCGTCGCCGGCGCCTCGGTTGTGCAGCGGGCCTGCGCCCAGGGGCAGCGGGTGTGGAACTCGCACCCCCTGGGCCGGGCAAGCAGCGAGGGAACCTCGGCGGGCAGCGATATCCGGTCCTTTGCCTTGTCGGGATCTGGCTCGGGATTCGCGCTGAGGAGCGCCGCGGTGTAGGGATGCGCGGGTGCCTGGAAGATCGCCTCGGTCTCACCCGTCTCGACGAAGCGGCCGAGATACATGACCGCCATCCGGTCAGCGACATGGTGCACGACATGGAGATTGTGGGTGATGATCAGCATGGCGAGCCCGAGCCGTTCGCGCAGGTCGTTGAGCAGGTTCAGCACCTCGCCCTGGACGGAGACGTCAAGCCCCGCCGTCGGTTCGTCGGCAATGATGAGCTTGGGGTCGAGGGCGATCGCACGCGCCACGCCGACGCGCCGTGCCTGCCCCCCCGACAGCTGGTGCGGAAACCGGTTCGCGAAATCGCCCGAAAGGCCAACGAGCGACAGAAGGCGATCTGCTTCGGCCCGCAGGTCGGCCTGGACGCCGTGGACCCGGAAGGGTTCCGTCACGATGTCACGGACCTGCATCCGCGGTGAAAGCGAGCCGACCGGGTCCTGGAACATCATCGCCATCTGGCGGCGCAGCGGTTTCGTCGTCGCGCCCCTCAGGCCGTCGATCCTTTGACCATCGAAGGTGATCTCGCCCGCCGAGATCGGCTGAAGCAAATTGACCGCGCGCGCGAGCGTCGTCTTGCCAGAGCCGCTTTCGCCGACCAGCGCGAAGGTTTCACCGGCCGCAATGTCGAAGCTGACCCCGGCGACACCCAGAATGGCGCTGCGCTGCATGAGCCGCCCGACCGGAAACGAGACCTGGAGATCACGCACGGAAAGGATCATGTCGTCACCATGTGGCAGCGGGCCAGGTGGCCGCTCTGAACGGCCTCTTCGGGCGGCGGCGTGTCACAGATTGGGGCCCGGCGGCGGCAGCGCGGCGCGAAGACGCATCCGGGCGGACGGTCGCGAAGGTCGGGTATTTCGCCGGGGATCGTCGGCAGATGCCGCGTGCGGCTCGACTGGCGGGCCGGGTCGCAGTCGAGAAGCCGTTCGGTGTAGGGGTGACGTGGCGTGTGGAAAACCTGCCGGGTCGTGCCGCGCTCGACCACCTCGCCGGCATACATGACGACCACGTCCTCGCAAAGCTCCGCGATCACGCCCAGATGGTGCGAGATGAAGAGAACCGAACAGCCGATCTGTGCCTGAAGTTCCTGCAGAAGTTCGATCGTCGCGACCTCCAGCGTCGCGTCGAGCGCGGTCGTCGGCTCGTCCGCGATCAGGAGCGCGGGCTCCATCATCAAGGCCATGGCGATCGCGATACGTTGCTTCATTCCGCCGGAAAACTGGTGGGGGAAGCGCGCCAGTGCCGCCTCCGGATCGGGAATGCGCACGCGGCGCAGCATCGCCACGGCGCGCTCGGTTTTCTCCGATTTGCTCAGGCCGGACCGATATTGGATGTTGGTCATCTGCCGTCCGACCGAGATCACCGGGTTGAGCGCGCCCATCGGATCCTGGAAGACGGTTGCGATCTGCGGTCCGCGCAGCGCGTTCATCTCGCGCGGAGCAAGTCGGGCGAGATCGCGCCCCTGAAACAGGATTTCGCCGCCCGAGACGCGGCCGTTATCCGCAAGAAGCCCGAGGATCGCGTTGATCAATGTCGACTTTCCACAGCCGGATTCTCCGACAATTCCGACGATGCGTCGCTCGGGAACCTCGAAGGACACGTCCTTGAGCGCATGCAGCTCGCCGCCTTCGGTCGCGAAGGTCACGTTGAGATTGTGGATCGACAGGACCGTCATCCGCGCCTCTTCAGCCTTGGATCGAACACGTCGCGCAGGGTCTCTCCGAGGAAGGTGAAACCGAGCGTCGTCAGAATGATCGGCAGACCGCCCGCGACTGCGATCCATGGCGTGTCGCGGATCGCGGTGAAGCCGTCATTGAGGATTGCGCCCCAGGACGGGGTCGGCGGCCTCACGCCAAGGCCGAGAAACGACATTCCGGCCTCGATCGCGATGACGACGGGAATGTCCATCGAGGCGAGGATAAGCAAAGGCCCGATCACGTTGGGCAGGATATGTACCCGCAGGATGCGCCCTGCGCCGGCCCCCATGCTCTGCGCAGCCGTGACGAATTCCGCCGATTTCAGCGCCAGCGTCTGGGTGCGGATGATCCGAGCGTAACCGGGCACGTTCACGAGCACGACGACAACGACGACGGCGGTCAGCGACGGGCCAAATAGCGTGACCAGCGCCAGCGCGAGCATGACCGTGGGGAAGCTCTTCAAAGCGTCGAAAACAAGAATCATGAGGTTGTCGAGCCAGCGTGGACCATAGCCCGCGATAAGCCCCAGGACGATACCGATCGTGAGAGAGGCCGCGGTGGCGAAGAGCGCGACCGAAAGCGCGATCCGCCCGCCATGCAAGACCCGTGCGAAAAGATCGCGGCCAAGCTGGTCGGTTCCCATCAGGTGGTCCAGTGATGGCGGCAGGAACCGGTCACGAGGCGCGATCTTGTTCGGATCGGCGCTGGCGATAAGATCCGCGAAGACGGCGCCGCCGATAACCAGGACGACCAGGAAAATCCCCAGCGCGCCAAGGGGCTCTGCCAAGATCCGCCGGGCGGACCGGAGGGTGCTAGAGGCTGCTGCGGACACGGGGATCGAGGGCTCCTACAATGAGGTCGGCGACGAGATTGATCAGGACGAAGAGCACGGTCGTCACTAGGACGGCGCCGGTGACGAGCGGGTAGTTCCGGGTCAGGATCGCGTCATAGACGAGCTTTCCGACCCCGGGTCGGGCAAAGACGATTTCGGCGAAGACCGCCGAGGACAGCATCTGCCCGATCCCGACACCAAGGAGCGTGATCGTGGGCAGGATCGCGATCGTCAGCGCGTATTGATAGGTGATCTGGCCATCCGGCAGGCCGAAGGCGCGTGCCGTACGGATGTGCTGCGCCTCCAGCACCTCCAGCATCGAGGCGCGCACCATGCGCGCGATGTATCCGACCCAGCCGAGCCCGACAGCGATGGAGGGCAGGATGAGGTGCACGATCTGATCGGATAGATTCCCAGGCTCGCCGGCCCCGATCGCGGGCAACCAGCGCAGCGAGACGGCGAAGATCAGGAGCGCGTAGATCGCGACGACGAATGAAGGCACTGCAATCACGGCAACGCTCAGGACGCCCACCAGCCGGTCGGCGAGACTGCCGCGCTTGACGGCGGCCCAGCAGCCGAGGGGGATGCCAAGCGCGACGGACCAGATCATGCCACCGGCGATCAGGGCGAGCGTGTAAGGCAATTGCTCCATCACGACGCGGGAGACCGGCCGGTTCGAAAGAACCTCATTTCCGAGATCGCCCTGCCAGGCATTGATGAAGAAATTCCAGAACTGCACCCAGACTGGCTGATCGAGCCCCATCTTGATCCGAAGCGCCTCGCGCATCGACGCGGTCGCGCGCGGACCAAGTGCCACGGCGGCCGGATCGCCGGGGATCAGGTAGATCATGGAAAACAGGATCAGCATCGCCACGGAGACGATGAGGACGGCCAGCCCAAGGCGCGCGAGGGTATAGTGCAACATCTTCGTGAGAATGCGGAGCGACCCTTGCGGGCCGCCCCTGTTCCCTTAGGCGGGTTTGAATTCGGCGAGCAGCGACTCGCCGTTCGGCTTCAGGCCGGGCAGGATCGTGTCGCGGTGAATCGCCCCCACGACCTCATGGGTGAAGAAGACGTAACAGCCGCTCTCGTCCATAAGCGCCTGCATCTTCTTGTAGATCTCGTCGCGCTTGGCAGTGTCGCTTTCGACGAGGCCCTGCTCGTGCAGATCCTTGTACTCGGCGCTGTTGAACCGTTCCCAGTTCCAGACGCCGATCTGCTCGGGTGTGAACCAGACCGTGGCCCAGCTCGGATCGGGCTGCATCGAGAATCGGCTGAGGATGAGCTGGAGATTCATGAAGTAATCGCCTTCCTTCGCCCCGAGCGTCCAGAACGTGCCACTGTCGTTCTGCTTGATCTCGCAGGTGACGCCGACATCGGCGAGGTTGGCCTGGATGACCTGCGCCGCCGCCAGCCGTTCGGACTGGTTGAGGATGTCGAGCGTGACACTAAGGCCCTCTGCCCCGGCCTCGGCCAGCAACTCGCGCGCCTTGTCTGGGTCATAGTCGTAGGTCACGCTGTCGCGCGATCCCGGCAGGCCCGGCGCGATGATGCCGTTGCCCACGGCAGCGGCCCCGAAATAGGCTGCGTCGACTACAGACGTGCGGTCTATGGCATGCTGGATCGCCCGACGGACGCGAACGTCCTGGAGCGCCTCATTGTCTTGGTTCATCCCCAGCCAGACATAGGCGAGCGATGGCTTTTCCAGCACCACGCTGCCCGCGGGCGGGTTTTCCTTCAGGCGCGGAAGCGACGAGACCGAGGTCCATGTGTAGTCAAGGTCGCCAGCTTCGAAACCGCGCTCCGCGGTCGCCGGGTCTTCAATCGGGATGATGTGGATCTCGTCGAACCCGCCCGGTTCGTGCTGCCAGTCGGGGTTTCGGCGCAGGATCGTCTTCTGCTTTGGCACCCATTCGGCCAGCAGGTACTGCCCCGACTGCGCAACCGGCGTCGTGGTCATCTTGTCGCCCAGCTCCTCCATCGCGCGTTTCGACAGGATGCAGGAAGCCGCCGTAGGCAGGGTCGTCGTCCAGAGCGGAACGAACTTGTTCTTGAGATGGATGAGGCCGGACAGCTTGTCCTTGACCTCGACCTCCTTCAGCGCCGACCAGTCGCCCGCATAGGGGCTTTCCATAGCCGGGTCGGCAAAGCGCTCGATCGAGAATTTCACGTCCTCGGCCGTCATCTGGCCGTAACCATCAGTGAAGCCGATATTGTCTTTCAGCGTGAACGCCACCGTGACATCGTCGAGCTGTTCGATGCTGTCAACGGCCACGGCCTTCCAGTCCCATGTGTCGCCGGGCTGCGGGGTTACCATGGGTGCGAAGATCGCGGTGATGATATCGCCCTCGGGCACGGACAGGCGGAACGCCGGATCGAGAACCTGAATGTCCGAATAGGACCTAAGTGTAAGAACCTTCCCGTCCTGCGACAAAGCCACGCGTGGCACCGCCACCGTTGCAGCCCCGAATGCACCTGCCGCAGCGAGGAACGAACGACGCGAAACCCCGGAATGATAGATCGTCATCGGTTATAGCTCCCTGTTGTTTGTCGTATTTCCGTCTTTTCGGCTCTCAAGCCGAGCCACCTTCTCCTTGCTGATTTGTCTGGTCCTTTCGGACCGTCTGGGCCCCCACCACCACGTCTTTCGGAATGACGATCGGGGCGATTGCCCAGATCAGTCTAGCAGGCTTGTCCGTCCGATTTCTTGCGTTGTGAATGATTTCGGTTGGAAAGCTGAAACTGTCCCCTTCCTGAAGCGTGATGAATTCGTTCTCGAGTTGCAGTTCGAGTTTGCCTTCCAGAATGAAACCATGCTGTTCGCCGGCGTGCTGATAGATCGTATGGCCCGGCCGCTCGGAGTGCGGTTCGTATTCCGCGATGCCCATCAAGATCTGACCGGCGATCGAACTGGAAAGAAGTTCGTCACTGAGGCCGATCTGGGTCTTGTCTTCCCGGTAAAGCCGGTTGAGGTCCCGGCGGTTCCGCTTGCGCACGACATAGGCCCGCTCCATCGGTCCGGACCCGGGACGACGGGCAAAGAACCAGTCGGGGTCGATGTCCAGGGCCGTCGCGATCTTGTGGACGACCTCGATCGACGGGCTGGTGGCGCTCCGCTCGATCGCGCTGAGATGGCTGACGGAGATCCCTGTTGCCGCCGCCACGTCCTTCAGCGTGAGCAGGCGCGCCTTGCGCACCTGACGCATCTCCGAGCCGAGCGAGATCAGGTTCTCGGCGGCGACGAGCGCATCTTCGTCGAGGGTCGAGTCATTTCCGTCCATCAGCGATCGACATCCATCAAAGGTGAGTCGCACGGGAATACTGACACAATATTCGCCTACGAAAAGAATTTTATAGAGAAATTCTTTGCTAGTATTACGCTGACCGAAAACGGCTGACGGCTGTCCGTCCAGGAGGGCGTTTCAAGTGCCTGAGAAGATTGATCATTCGAGCGCTGGTGATGTACGGGAATCGGAACATGTCTGGATCCCGATGGAGGACGGCACACGCCTTGCCGCACGGATCTGGTGGCCCGGGGGGGCGGGTCCCTTCCCGGCGATCCTCGAATACATCCCCTACCGCAAGCGCGACATGGTGCGCGCCCGGGACGAGCGCAATCATCCCTATTTCGCAGCGCACGGCTATGTGTGCCTCCGCGTCGACATGCGCGGCTCGGGCGACAGCGAGGGTGTCATGCCCGACATGTATGCCGATGCGGAACTCGGCGACGCGCGCCAGGTGATCGAATGGATCGCGGTGCAGGACTGGTCATCCGGCGCGGTCGGCATGTTCGGAACCTCGTGGGGCGGCACGGCCAGCCTGCAGGCCGCGGTCGATGCGCCCGGACCGCTGAAGGCGGTGCTCGCCAACTGTGCGACGGCGGACCGGTTCGAGGACGACATACACTGGATGGGCGGTTGCCTTCTGACCGACAGTTTCGAATGGGGCGCGACATTGCCCGCCATACTCGCCGCCCCGCCCGACAGTGCGACGCTCGGCCCCGACTGGCGCGTCGTGTGGGAAGACCGGCTCAGGGACGCCACCTTCCCGCTAGAAGCTTGGATCAGGAACCGAACGCGCGGCGCGTACTGGCGGCACGGGTCAGTGCGCTTCACGGCCGAGCGTCTGTCCTGCCCGGTCCTGACGATAGGCGGTTGGGCTGATCGCTACTCGAACTCCGTCATATGCCTCGCGAGGGCGCGGCCCGATCTCTGCTGGGGGATCGTCGGCCCCTGGGGACATCATTACCCTGACCATGCTGAACCAGGCCCGGCCGTTGGATTTCAGGACCTCGCGCTTCAATGGTGGGATCATTGGTTGAAGGGCCACGACAACGCGGTGGCCGATTGGCCGTGGCTGCGGCTTTGGCGGCGGGAATTTGATCCGCCGCAGGACCGGCTACACGATCGGAACGGCGACTGGATCGAAATAGCTCGGCCCGGCTCGCCCGGCTGGACCCGTCTGCACCTGCGACATGACGGTTGCCTCGCCGCTGATGCCGGTGCCGCGGCGACACTTGCCATCCCCTCGGACCTGCGACACGGGATCTGCGCAGGAGATACCGGCTATTTCGGTCGCGTCGGCGGCCTTCCCCTGGATCAAAGCGGTGATGACGCGCGAGCGCTATGCTTCGACAGCGCCCCCTTGGCCGCCGCCCTTGACGTCATCGGCCATCCCGTGGTCTCGGTGACGGTCCGTCGCGACCGACCACGCGCGCAGTTGGTCCTGCGGGTCTGCGACGTGGCTCCGGACGGGCGATCCAATCTCGTGACGCGCCATGTCGTCAATCTGGCACTGGACGACAAGCTCGACAACGACAGACCTTTCGCTGCCGGCGAACCCTCCGCATACCGTCTTACCCTTCCGGCCACTGCCTATCGCTTCGCCGTCGGTCATCGCATTCGGCTTTCCGTCGCCGCTTCCTACTGGCCCCTCGTCTGGCCCGAACTGCCGCTCGCCCGTTGCTCGATCGTGACGGATGGGGCTACGCTGGATCTGCCGACCGAATGCCGTGCCCGTCCCCTTTCGCATCAGTTTCCGGCAGTCAGGCGGCTGCCCGCCACGGCGAACTGGAGCGTCCGATCCGAGGGCGCGCTTGTCCGCGACACCGACCTCGGGGAGCCGGATTGCCTGCGAATGAGCTGGAAGCAACCGATCTTGTCCTACCAGTTCCAGCAGACCGCGACGACATTCGCCTACCGCACATCGGCCGAATACAGGGCGGACCTTGACGAGGCCGTCGCCGCGACCTGCACGATGGAACACTGTCAGGAAATCGCCCGTCCCGATGGCACCTGCAAGATCGAATGCACTCTAAGTTCCAGGATGACTTCTTCCGAGTTGATAGTGAATTCCCGCCTTGCGGTCCGGTGGAACGACGACGAGGTCGCCACGCGCGTCTGGGGCTCGATTTTCCGGCCGTCCGACCGGGGCGGTCAGGGTTGAAATTGAAGGGACATCTGAACGCCGCGTGCCAGATTGTGCGCCGACGGAAGGCAGGGCCGAGGTTTCGGCGCGGTCGCCTAGCCACGGTCTTCTCCTTGCTGGCAGCATCACGCCGCGCGATCGTCGAGAAATTGGTCCAACGGATCAACTTCTGACGCGGCTCAAACACGGAACATCCACGTGTCCAGATTGCTCAGATTTCCGGAATCACCTCTCCTTCAAGGCGAATGGCTTGTCTTCAAGCGGCAGAAA
This sequence comes from Defluviimonas sp. D31, assembly GCF_033436765.1. Classification (NCBI taxonomy): domain Bacteria; kingdom Pseudomonadati; phylum Pseudomonadota; class Alphaproteobacteria; order Rhodobacterales; family Paracoccaceae; genus Albidovulum; species Defluviimonas sp. D31. Next base: position 38,325 of record NZ_JAWQFN010000007.1, on the reverse strand, counting down.
GGAAAGACCTGCGCCCCGATCCGGCTGGAAATCCCGATCATCCCGGAACAGCGACGCATCATCGACGTCGGTACCACAAGCGACCTCACGTTCCTGGTGAACGGTTACGGGCGGGCATTCAAGAATGCCGGATTCGGCCATCGCTTCCGAAAATGGAGCGACGAGGCGGGCCTGTCGGAGCGTTCCTTCAACGGGCCAAGGAAAGCGGCCGCCGCCGCGCGCTTGGACTGGATGGCCCCCACGGAATTCGAGATCTTGGCGATCACCATCACCAGACCTCCAAGGGGGTAACGAGGTACAGAAAAAGCGCCATTCAGAAAGTTCGCGCCCAAGCGGCCCTTCGCAAGATGACAGACGGGTAGAGTTGGAACAAACCTGTCCTGTCTTTGACCCCGGTTGCGCACGGTGTGACAAGACCGGTCCTTAAGCGTCTGATTTTTCGGGAATAAAAAACCAAGTGGCAGCCCGTAGGGGAGTCGAACCCCTCTTTTCAGGTTGAAAACCTGACGTCCTAACCGATAGACGAACGGGCCGCGCTTGGCGTGGGGCGGTGTTTAAGCGAGTGCCGTGGGGCGCGCAAGAGGCTTTTTTCAGTTTTTTCACCGGGCGCGAAGATTAGCTCCGCGCCGCGTCTTCGAGCCTCAGTTGCGGCTTCGATCGGCCCTGCCAGTGGTTGAGTTCGAGCCGCCCCGCGAGGTGCAGACGGAGCCCGCCGTGGCCTTCCAGCATGGGGCCGAGACCGCTGTCGAAGGCACCGAAGGCGATCGCCTCGACCGCGGTTGACTGGCCGTCCGAGAAGCCCAGTCTCAGGTGGGTCTCGCCGATCCGGCGGGTATGGGTGATCGTCACGCTGGGAAAGGCGAAGCGCGGCGCCGGGGCGGCCTGGCCGAAGGGGCCGGCGCGCTCGATCTCCTCGATGAGGGAATGGGTCACCGCGCCCGGCATCAGGAGCCCGTCGAGCCGTAGGTCACGCGGGCCGATGCGGTCCGCGCCCTGGCGGGCAAGCAGGCCGCCGAGCCGCTCCATCGCCGCCTCGAGCCGGTCGCGGGCGACGGTCAGTCCGGCCGCCATGCGATGCCCGCCGCCCTTGAGCAGGAGCCCGTCCGTCGCGAGCCGCTGGATCGCGGCGCCGAGATCGACCCCCTCGACCGAGCGGCCCGAGCCCTTGCCCTCGTCGCCGTCGAAGCCGATGACCACGGCGGGGCGGTTTGTCGCCTCCTTGAGCCGCGCCGCGACGATGCCGACGACGCCGGGATGCCAGCCGTCGCCGGCGGCCCAGACCAGCGGCCCGTCAAGGCCGCGCGCCTCGGCCTGGGCGAGGGCGGCGTCGCGGACCCGGTTCTCGATCTCGCGGCGTTCGGTGTTCAAGGCATCGAGCCGTTCGGCAAGTGCCTGTGCCTCATGCGGATCCTCGGTCGCCAAGAGCCGCGCGCCGAGATCGGCGGCACCGATCCGTCCGCCGGCATTGACGCGGGGGCCGAGCAGGAAGCCGAGGTGATAGGGCGTCGGCGCGCGGTCCATCCGCGCCACGTCGGCGAGCGCGCGGAGCCCGATCCGCTCGCGCCGGGCCATAACCTTCAGCCCTTGCCGCACCAGCGCCCGGTTGACGCCGACAAGCGGCGCCACGTCGGCCACGGTGGCCAGCGCCACGAGGTCGAGCATCGCCATCAGGTCTGGGCCCTTGGCACCCTCTTCGCGCAGGAGCCGGTTCGCCTCCACCAGCATCAGGAACACGACCGAGGCGGCGCAGAGATGGCCGAGCGATCCGTCTTCGTCCTGCCGGTTGGGGTTCACCACGGCAAGCGCGGGCGGCAGCGTCTCGGCGCCGAGATGGTGGTCGAGCACCACCACGTCGGACCCTGCCGCCGCCGCGATCGGTCCGTGGGACAAGGTTCCGCAATCGACGCAGAGGATGAGGCCGTGATCGCGCGCGAGTGCGGCCATAGCCGGTTCGTTCGGGCCGTAGCCCTCGTCGATCCGGTCGGGGATGTAGAGCGTGGCGTCCCGGCCCATTGCGCGGAGCCAGGTGAGGAGGAGCGCCGCCGACGATCCGCCATCGACATCGTAATCGGCAAAGACCGCGATCCGCTCGCGGTCCCTGACCGCCTGCAGGAAACGCCGGGCGGCGGGTTCCATGTCCTTCAGCCCGCGCGGATCGGGCAGGAGGTCGCGCAGCTGCGGCTCGAGAAAACGCCCGGCCTCCTTCGGTACCACTCCGCGCGCCACCAGCACGCGGGCAAGCGCCGCCGGCAACCCGGTCTCCTGCGTCATCGCCTCGGCGAGCCGGTCGGCCTCGACCGACGGGCCGGTCCAGCGCCGGCCGGTCGCGGAAGACTCAACCCCGAGATATGCGGTCATGTGCCTCCTGACGCGGAAACCGGCCGAAAGACCCGCCCGCCCTTCATCTTGCCCGCAATACCCCGGGGGTCGTCCATTGGGGCGCCATTGGTTCGAGACCCAATGGACGACGGGCAGGCCCCCCGTCGTCAGCGGATCGGGTTGCGGTAGATCATCCGCCGCACCGATCCGGTCTTCGAACGCATAAGGATCGTCTCGGTCTGGATGAAATGCGGCTCACGCTTCACACCTTGCACGATCGAGCCGTTGGTCACGCCGGTCGCCGCGAAGATCACGTCGGCCTGCACCATCTCGTCGCGCGCATAGACGCGGTTCAGGTCGGTGATCCCGGCCTTGGCCGCACGGCCGCGCTCGTCGTCGTTGCGGAAGAGAAGCCTTCCCCAGATCTGCCCGCCCATGCATTTCAGCGCCGAGGCCGCCAGCACACCCTCGGGTGCCCCACCCGAGCCCATGTACATGTCGATACCGGTCAGTTCCGACTCAGCGCAGTGGATAACGCCCGCGACGTCGCCGTCGGTGATAAGCCGGATCGCCGCGCCGGTGGCGCGGATCTCGGCCACCATGTCGGCATGGCGCGGCCGTTCGAGGATGCAGACCGTGATGTCGGTGGGCTTGCACTTCTTCGCCTTGGCAAGCTCGACGACCCGCTCGGTCGGGCTCATCTCGAGCGAGACGACGTTCTTCGGCAGGCCCGGGCCGACGGCGAGCTTGTCCATGTAGACGTCGGGCGCGTGCAGCAGCGTGCCGCGCGGCGCCATCGCGATGACGGTCAGCGCGTTCGGCATGTCCTTGGCGGTCAGCGTCGTGCCTTCGAGGGGATCGAGCGCGATGTCGACTTCCGGCCCGTTCCCGGTACCCACTTCCTCGCCGATATAGAGCATCGGCGCCTCGTCGCGCTCGCCCTCGCCGATCACCACGGTGCCCTTGATGTCGAGGAGGTTGAGCTGGTCGCGCATCGCGTTCACCGCGGCCTGGTCGGCGGCCTTCTCGTCGCCGCGGCCGATCAGGCGCGCGGAGGCGTGGGCGGCGGCTTCGGAAACGCGGGCGAGGCCCAGCGAGAGCATGCGGTCGTGGAATTCCTGGGCGTCGGCCATGGTCTGTCCCTTAAGGTCGGTTTCTCTGCATCTAGCCGGTCACGCCCCTTTGGGGCAAGGGCGAAGGGCCGCTGCACGGCCCACCGACGGTACCGGTCAGACGGTTTCTATCCGGATCGCCACCGGCTCGCCGCTGACGACGCCGGTTGCCGGCAACCGCTTCAGCGCGTGGTCGATCGCGTCGCGCGTCGTCTTGTGGGTGACGATCAGCACCGGCGCGGTGGAGTCGGCATGGTGGTACTGCCGCATCCGGTCGATCGAGATTCCCTCCTCGCCGAGCACCGTCGCCACCTTGGCGAGCGCGCCGGGCTTGTCCGAGAGCGCCATCCGCAGGTAATGCGGCGCCGGGGCCGTGGCCTTGGCGGGCACCGGATCGGCGAGCGTCGCCGCGGGTTGGCCGAAGGTCGAGATCCGCGCCCCGCGGGCGATCTCGATCACGTCCGACATCACCGCCGAGGCTGTCGGGCCTTCGCCGGCGCCCGCACCCCTCAGCACGATCTGGCCGACGCTGTCGCCCTCGAGGACGACCATGTTGGTGCCGCCCTGGAGCTGGCCAAGCGGGCTTTCGGCCGGGACGAGGCAGGGCGACATCCGCTGTTCGAGCCCGCGTCCGGTCATCTGCGCGACGCCGAGAAGCTTGATCTTGTAGCCCATGTCGCCTGCGCGGCGGATGTCGTCGATCGAGATCCGGCCGATCCCTTCCAGTTCCACCGCGTCGAAGGCGACCTTGGTGCCGAAGGCGATGGCGGCCAGCAGGCTCAGCTTGTGACCTGCGTCGATCCCGCCCACGTCGAGATTGGGGTCGGCCTCCAGGTACCCGAGCTGGCGCGCCTCCTCGAAGACCTCGGCGTAGGGAAGTCCGGCGCTCTCCATCCGGGTCAGGATGTAGTTGCAGGTGCCGTTCATCACACCCATCACCCGGCGGATCTCGTTGCCCGCGAGCCCCTCGGTCAGCGCCTTGACGACCGGGATGCCGCCCGCGACGGCGGCCTCGAAGCGGATCACGCGGCCGTGCTCCTCGGCCGCGAGCGCGAGCTTCTGGCCGTGGATCGCGAGCATCGCCTTATTGGCGGTCACGACGTCCTTGCCGGTCTCGATCGCGGCCTTGGTCGCGGCAAGCGCCGGTCCGTTCGAGCCGCCCATCAGCTCGACGAAGACATCGACGTCGTCGCGCCGGGCGAGGGCGACCGGATCGTCCTCCCACTCATAGCCGGAGATGTCGGCGTCACGGTTCTTGGAGCGGTTGCGCGCGGACACGGCGGTAACCACGATCTCGCGCCCGGCGCGGCGCGCGAGCAGGCCGGCATGGTGCTGGACGATCTTGACGGTGCCAATGCCCACCGTGCCGAGGCCGGCGATGCCGAGACGCAGGGGGGTGGACATGAGGTTCTCCGTGGTGATTGGACCGCGCGGGCAAGTCGCGCGGCTCTTATCCTGTCCGGCGCCGCCTTGCAACGCACCCGCGCGAAATGGCGCCGGACGAGGGCGCGGCGGCCACGCTCCGGCGTCGCTCAGGCGTCCGGATCGAACTCGCGCAGTGCCTCGGCCCGCGCCTTCAGCGCCTCCGCTTCGGATTCGAGATCGGGCGTCGGATCGGCCTCGGGCGTGGGCGGCGTAATGGAATCGAAGGTTTCGAGCTGCAGGAACTCTGGATAGGGGGCGTCGCCGACCGCCGGGTTCGCGGCGGCCTCGACCTCGGGAAAGCGGGCGCAGGCAGCCAAGGCCGCACAGGTCAGGACAGGAAAGAGGAGGGCGGCGCGCATCGTCAAGGTCTCCGGCAGGCGGGCGGCAGAGTAGTCCGGTCGCCGCGCCGCCTGCAAGCGGCCACCGCCGGGGATTGTATTGAACGTGCGTTCAGATACTCTGCCGCCATGGCACGCAAGACCGGCTCCCATTCCGAAATCACCGGCCCCCGCATCCGGGCGGCGGCGCTGAAGCTCTTCGCCCGGCACGGATTCGCCGCCGTCTCGATGCGCCAGATCGCCGCCGAGGTCGGGGTCCAGGCGGGCGCGCTCTACCTTTACACGCCGGACAAGGAGACCCTGCTCTTCGATCTCCTGAAGGAGCACATGGACGAGCTGATCGCCGCCTGGGAGGCCGAGCCGCAGGGGAAATCGCCGCGAGAGCGGCTCGAGGCCTTCGTGCGCTTCCATATACGGTTCAACCTCGATCGGCCGGACGCGGTGTTCCTGTCCTACATGGAGCTGCGCAATCTCGGGCCGGCGAACTTCGCCGCGATCGAGGCGCTGCGGCGCGATTACGAGAACCGGCTCGAGGAGATCCTCGACGAGGGCCAGGCGGCGGGCATCTTCGCAGCGCCCGACACAAAGCTCGCCACGCTCGCGATCATCGCGATGCTGACCGGGGTCAACACCTGGTACCGCGAGGGCGGGCGCCTGAGCCGTGACCGGGTCGGCGCCATCTACTGGGACATGGTCCGCAAATCCGTCGCCGCCTGACCGTCACCTTCACATCTTGCCCGGAATATCCTCGGGGGGCAGACGCCCCCCCCCCGGGGTCGCCCCGCCTCACCCGGCGGGGCGGATAAAGGTCCCGTTCCGCAGATCGGCCATCGCCTGCATGAGTTCGGCCTTCGTGTTCATCACGATCGGCCCGTGCCAGGCCACTGGCTCCTCGAGCGGGGCGCCGGAGATCAGGAGAAAGCGGATGCCCCGGTCGCCGGCCTGCACCGTCACCTCCTCGCCGGTGCCGAAGCGCACCAGCGTGCGGTCGCCCGACAGGTCGCGGATATGGACCTCCTTTCCCGCCACCTCCTTCTCGAGCAGCACGCCCTCGGGCAGGCTCGCCTCGGAAAACCGCCCGTCACCGTCGAAAACATAAGCGAATGCGCGGCGATAGGTGTCGATCTTGAAAGTCTTTCTCACCCCCGCGGGGACGAAGACGTCAAGGTATTGCGGGTCGGCCGCGATGCCGTCGACCGGGCCGGTTTGGCCCCAGAACGCGCCGACGATCACCCGCACCCGCGTGCCGTCGTCTTCGATCACCTCGGGGATGTCGGCGGCCTTCACGTCCTGGTAGCGCGGTGCCGTCATCTTGAGCCGAGAGGGCAGGTTGGCCCAGAGCTGAAAACCGTGCATCTGTCCCTTCGCGTTTCCGAGCGGCATTTCCTGGTGCAGGATCCCCGATCCCGCGGTCATCCACTGCACATCGCCCGCACCGAGCCGGCCGGCATTGCCGAGGCTGTCGCCGTGCTCGACGGTCCCTGCGAGCACATAGGTGATCGTCTCGATGCCGCGGTGCGGGTGCCAGGGAAATCCTTTCAGGTAATCCTCCGGCCGCTCGTTGCGGAAATCGTCGAAGAGCAGGAACGGGTCTAGCTCGGTCGGATCCTGAAAGCCGAAGGCGCGGTGGAGCCGCACGCCGGCGCCTTCGAGCGTCGGCCGGGCAGAACGGGCTTCAAGGACGGGGCGGATCGACATTTGGGTTCCTCCTGGGGCTTTGCCGTAATATAGGGCAAAAACCCGCGGGGCGGAGGGCTTCTCCGCCGCGGGGCATCACAGGACCTGTGCCGCTGTGCACAGGAGCGCCAGGGGGCACGGAATGAAAGACGTTCAGGACGAAATCCTCGCCAGAATCACGCCCTCGGCGGCGCGGCGCGCCTTCGCGACGGGCGTTCTCGCCGCGCTCGGCACGCTCCTGGTGCTGCTCGCGTTCCTGCGTCCGCCCGACTCGGTGCCGCTGCAGCTCTTCGTTGCCGTGCTCGGGATGGCGGTGCTCGTACTCTGCGTGCGGCTGTACCGAGCCACCGGACAGGGGCTTTTGCTCACCGCCGCGGGGATCCGCGACACCGCCGGGCGCGAGGTCGTCCGACTCGCGGACATCCTCAAGGTCGAGCGCGGGATCTTCGCCTTCAAGCCGTCGAACGGATTCCTGCTGCACCTGAGCGCGCCGCAGCCGCGTGTCTGGGCGCCGGGCCTCTGGTGGCGTTCGGGGCGGCGGGTCGGGATCGGCGGCGTGATCTCGGGCGCCGAGGGACGGTACATGGCCGACAGGATAGATGCGTTGCTCGTGCAGGGTTCCGGCGGGCAGACGTCAGCCTGACACGTCCGAATCGATCGACGGATCCCGGGTGCCGTCGTCGTTGCCGTCGCCATTCAGTTCCATCATCCTGTCGCCGTCGTAAACGCAGGCCGGAACCGTCGTGCCGTCGTCGGGATCGTATTTCACGCAGGACGTGAAACGCGGCGAGGTCGGAACGAAGGTCGTGAGCCATTGCGAGGCGAGCCCGACATCGAAGATCGGCTCATAGGCCATGCCGGTTTCGACGATGATCACGGCCTCGCCCTGGGGCATCACCGGAATCCGGGTCACCTGTGGCTGGATCGACCCGGTCGTCTGCGCCGGGGTCTTGCCGGAGGCGTGGGACCAGGCGATTTCGTAACGCTCGTCCTTGTCGTCCCAGATCACGCTCGAGAGCCGCACCCAGGTCGGTTCGGGCGATACGGTCATGTAGTCGAAGAGCCTGTTCAGCCCCTCGATATAGGCGGCGTCAACGGCGTCGTCCTGCTGCACCCGCGAGACCATGTCGGCGATCGTGTAGGCGGCCTTGAGATTGAGGTTCTTCTGGCGGAAGGCGTCGAAGAACTGGATCGAGGCGACGAACCACCAGATCAGCCAGACGCTGGCGATCAGCCCTTCGATCGGCACCGAGCCCCGGGTGTCGGTGGCGAATTCCTGGCCGCGAAGCCTGAGGCGTGAGAGCAGGGACATGGGTCTCAGCCTCCCTTGTCCGGTTCGTTGACAAAGGCGGTCACCGAGACCAGCGAGTAGGCTCCGGACTCGTCCGTGGGCAGCCGGATGCCGATCCCGGATGCCGGAAAGACGGGGTCGAATTTCGCGCAGGCCCGGATCAGCATCATCTCGGTGCCGGCACCCGGCGAGTAGGAGGGCGGAATCACGATGTCGCTGGACCGGCTGGCGCAGGTTGGCCCCGTTTCCAGCTGTGCCCAGGTCTCTGTGCTGACCGGGCGCAGCTCGACCAGGAGGGACGTCTCGCAGTTCGGGAGCAGCACGGTGTGCCGGCAGACGGCGCGGCGGAACGCGGCGTGCGACACCTGCCGGCTTGAATCTTCGTTGGCGAAGCCGTCCCTCGGCTGTGCCCAGGTCCCCAGCCGCAAGTCGCGCACGGTGAGGTCGAGAGCGCGTTCGAGCATCATGTGGCGCGTCATCATCACGCCGATCTCCAGCGAGGACATCATCAGCATGATGAAGAACGGCAGGAAGATGACGAACGGGATCGTCGCCGTCGAGCCATCCTCCTCGCGGATCTTGCGCCGAAGCCAGGCGCGCAGGGTATCGGTCGGGGCCGCCATCAGTGGGTCAGCCTCAGCTTGGTGATCGCGCCCGCGACGCCGGCGAAGGCATCCGAGATGTCCTTGCCGTTGACCGCGTAGAAGCCGGAGTTCTGGCAGGCGGAGAGCAGTTTCTGGGCCTCTGACGGCGCCTCGAACGCGATCGAGAAGATGCGGATGTCGCGGCCCGGATCCTTGGCGGCATCGCAGACGGCGAGGGTCCGCATGTCCTTCGTGCTTGCGGTGGAGGTGTTCGCGACGGATGTGTTCGCGACCGGATCCTCCGCGTCGGGGCGCCACCGGTTGCGCAGTTCCTGGTCCTCGTAGGCGCCGTAGATGATCTCGTCCGAGAAGTAGAACATCGACATCGACGCCCAAACCTCCGGCCAGGTCATTTGCTGGGCCATCGGATGGGTGCCGTCAAACCCGGCGTCGTTCGCCTGCGACATGCCGCAGGTCTCGGTCTCGCCTGCCCCGGTGCAGACATCCGCGTCATAGCTGGCATCGCCCCAGGGGGTGTCACGCCAGGCCTGCAGGGCGAAGACGTAGAACTTGCCGCTTTGCGGATCGAAGAGCGAATACTGCTCCTTGGCATCGTCGCCCAGCTCGTCGCCCGGATCCGTCGTGTAGGCGGCATTGCGCCACAGCGGGCTCATCCCCTCATCGTAGTACGGGTCGCCGTCGTCGTTGTTGCGCAAGCGGTATTCGGTGGAATTTGTGCCATCCGTCATCAGCACAATCACCTTCAGTGCCTCGGCGCCGTTACGCCCTTGAGGGCTGCCGAAATCAAACGGGCGGCCAGCAAAGTCGATCGGCAGCTCGCCCGTCCCGACCATGCCCTCGACGACGCCCCGCATCGACGGATCGAGGAGCGCCGCGCCCCATTTCATGCCGATGTCGATCGAGGTGTTGCCCTCGGCCTCGAGACCGTTGATGAAACTCACGAGCGCCGCCTCGTCGCCCGAAAATGGCAGGATCTGGCGGTTGGCCCCGGTCGGGCAGTTGGTCATCTCGGGCGGGGCCGCCAGCCTGAACGGATCGAAATGGCCGTTGCGCTGGTACCGGCGGTCGTCCGGGCCGAAGCCAAAAGCGATGGCCGTGGTCGTGAAGTCGCTCTCGGTCTTGCTGAAGGCGCCCACCACGTCGCTGAACTCGATGCAGTTCGAGATACCGTGCTCGACCGTCATGTTGAAATAGCTCGCCAGCTCGTCGGACATCGCGACCTGGGTCGCGTAGGGAACGATCGATATGGAGACCTTGCCAGGCTCCACGGAGTCGAAGATCTGCTCGACGAAGGCTTTCGCCGCGTCCTTTAGGTGGACCAGCCGACCGTCGCTGTTCATCGAACCCGAGACGTCGAGCACGAGGGAGATTTCCATTTCGTCGATGGCCTTCTCGACCCTCGACGAGGCCGGGGTTTTCAGCGTCGACACGCCGGCAAGCTCCGCGAACCATGTGTCCATCGTTTCCGCCGCGCGGATCTCGATCTTCTGGAGCACGTCGTCGGCGCCCCGCGTGACGACGATGTCCCTGTGCGTCGGCGGTGTCAGCCCGGCCTTGACGAAATGGTCCCTCACCACATCTTCGGGGGGCCGCGTCTGCCGGGTGTCGGCCGCGGCGAGTGCGGCGCTGTCGACGGTGTTCTGGAGAACCGTGCGCCGCTCCTCGAACCGCATCAGGTCGAACGCGACACCGGCGAGAACAAGCATCATCACGAAGGTAAAGAGGCCGAAGATCACAAGAGAGCCGTCTTCCGCACGCCGGAAGCGATCCAGCCTGACATGAAGGCTGCGGAGCGACGCCCGCAAAGCGTGGGCGCCGCAGGAGGCTTTCCGAAACTGTGACATCCTCTTTACCCTTTCCACGCCTTCTCCATGGACGAGTCATCGAAGTGTTCACGCACGCTTGCGCAGGGTCCCCCTGCGCGGGAGCAATTCTGCGGACTGGTATGGGGTGAAAATATGGCGATGAGCGCGGCATAGCCCGATTGGCCTCGATTCGGTACGGCATCGTGCCCTTTTGCGCGGATCATTGCCGAAAGGGGCGCGCTTTTTGGCCCTCCGGACCCCCGCAGGGCGGCCGGGTTCGCCGGATTCCTGCCTGAAGCGTCGCGGGTTGTGTTTCCTTTGCGCTCTGGTAACCAAGGCGCCGTAGTGTGACCGACGGCGCCGGACATTCCGGAAGAAGCAATGCCGCGGCACGCATCCGGCCGGTAATGGCCGGTGGCCAGCCAGGGAGGAAAAAATGGCCTTCAACGGGGAACCGAGCTTCCGCCAGTCCGTGGATCTGATGTTCAACCGCGCCGTCGCGGTGATGGATCTCTCGCCCGGACTCGAGGAGAAGATCCGGGTCTGCAACTCGACCTACACGGTGCGGTTCGGTGTTCGCCTCAGGGGCGCGATCCACACCTTCACCGGCTACCGCTCCGTCCATTCCGAGCATATGGAGCCCGTGAAGGGCGGCATCCGCTTCGCGACTTCGGTGAACCAGGACGAGGTCGAGGCGCTCGCGGCGCTGATGACCTACAAATGCGCGCTGGTCGAGACGCCGTTCGGCGGCTCGAAGGGCGGGCTCTGCATCGACCCGCGCCAGTATGACGAGCACGAGATGGAGCTCATCACCCGGCGCTTCGCCTACGAGCTGATCAAGCGCGACCTGATCAACCCGGCCCAGAACGTGCCCGCCCCCGACATGGGCACCGGCGAGCGCGAGATGGCCTGGATCGTCGACCAGTACAAGCGGATGAACACCACCGACATCAACGGCGCGGCCTGCGTAACCGGCAAGCCGCTGAACGCCGGCGGCATCCAGGGTCGGGTCGAGGCGACGGGGCGCGGCGTGCAATACGCCTTGCGCGAGTTCTTCCGCCATCCCGACGACATGAAGGCCGCGAAGCTCGACGGCAAGCTTGACGGCAAGCGGGTCATCGTCCAGGGCCTCGGCAACGTTGGCTACCACGCCGCGCTCTTCCTCTCGATGGAGGACGGCGCCCGGATCACCGGGATCATCGAGCGCGACGGCGGGCTCTTCAATTCCGAGGGCATGAACGTGCAGGCGGTGCGCGACTGGCTGGTCGAGACCGGCGGTGTCAAGGGCTGCCCGGAAGGATCGTATGTCGAGGACGGCGCGAAACTCCTTGAAGAGGACTGCGACATCCTCGTCCCGGCGGCGATGGAGGGCGTGATCCATCTCGGCAACGCCGGCAACATCAAGGCGCCCTTGATCATCGAGGCCGCGAACGGCCCCGTCACCGCCGGCGCCGACGAGATCCTGCGCGGCAAGGGCACGCTCATCATTCCCGACATGTATGCCAATGCCGGCGGTGTGACGGTGTCCTATTTCGAATGGGTCAAGAACCTCAGCCACATCCGCTTCGGCAGGATGCAGCGGCGCCAGGAAGAGGCGCGCCACCAACTCCTGATCGACGAGCTGGAGCGGCTCTCGAACGACAAGGGGCTCGGCTGGACGCTGTCGCCGGGCTTCAAGCAGCAGTACCTGAAAGGCGCCGGGGAACTGGAACTGGTGAGGTCGGGCCTCGACGACACGATGCGCGCCGCCTACCAGTCGATCAGCCACACCTGGCACAGCCGCAACGACGTCACCGACATGCGCATGGCGGCCTATATCGTCGCAATCGACCGGGTGGCGAAGAGCTACCGCTCCAAGGGGCTCTGACCGCCCGCGCGTGACGCCGCGTCACGGAGTGCCGTGACCTCGGCCGGTGGCCTTCGGTCGCCGGCTCTGGCATCGTCGCCCCGCCACCAGACGCGAGGGATGCCATGACCCGGATCGACGACCTGCCGCTCGCCAATCTCGCCGTCACCACGGATGAGGCGGGCATCGCCAACGTAACGCTGAACCGCCCGGCCAAGCGCAACGCGCTCGACGCGGCGACGATCGAGGAACTGGTGACGCTGTTCTCGGCGTTGCCGCGCGCGGGAGTACGGGCCGTGGTGCTGAGGGCCGAGGGGCCGCATTTCTGCGCCGGTCTCGATCTCGTCGAGCATCTCCATGCCGAGCGGACGGCGGCCGATTTCATGCATGTGTGCCTCCGCTGGCACGAGGCCTTCAACAAGATGGAGTATTCCGGCGTGCCGATCATCGCCGCGCTGAAGGGCGCGGTCGTGGGCGGCGGGCTGGAGCTCGCTTCGGCCGCGCATGTCCGGGTCGCGGACGCCTCGACCTATTTCGCTCTGCCGGAAGGGCAGCGGGGGCTCTTCACCGGCGGCGGCGCGACGATCCGCGTGGCCGACCTCGTCGGCAAGGCGCGGATGATCGACATGATGCTGACCGGCCGGGTCTACCGGGGCGAGGAGGCGGTTTCGGTCGGAATGTGCCAGTACCTCGTCGAGGACAGCGAGGCCAAGGCCTACGACCTCGCGCGGGCGGCGGCGCAGAACCCGCCGCTGTCGAACTTCGCGATCTGTTCGGCGATCAGCCACATGCAGAACATGTCCGCGCTCGACGCCGCCTATGCCGAGGCCGTGGTCGCGGGAGTGGTCAACACGCAAGCAGAAGCACGCGGCCGGCTCGAGGCCTTCGCCGACAAGACCGCCGCACGGGTCCGGCCCGACTGACGGTTTCGGCTTGCGCTCGCCCGCGCGCCCGGTCTTTCTGGCGCCGGAGAAGGGGGTGGCCATGACACCTTTGCGCGGCATCACGCTGAAACTCTGTTCGGTCACGGTTTTCGTCGGCATGGCGAGCCTCATCAAGGCCACGTCCCATGTCGTGCCGCCGGGCGAGGCGGTATTCTTCCGCTCGGCCTGCGCGATGCCGGTTATCCTGATCTGGCTCTTCGCGCGTCGTGACCTGCGCGCGGGACTCGCGACGAAGAACCCGCTCGGCCATTTCTGGCGCGGCCTCGTCGGCGCGGCGGCGATGGGCTTCGGCTTCGCCGGACTCGGGCTTCTGCCGTTGCCCGAGGTGACGGCGATCGGCTACGCGGCGCCGCTCCTGACCGTGGTCTTCGCGGCAATGTTCCTCGGCGAGGAGGTGCGCGCCTTCCGGATCGCGACGGTGGCGCTCGGCATGGCCGGCGTGCTGGTGATCCTGTCGCCGCGGCTGACCGCGCTCGGCGCGGGCGAGATCGGCAGCACCGAGGCGCTGGGCGCGATCGTGGTCTTCGTCGGCGCGGTCTTCGCCGCGCTCGCGCAGGTCTTCGTGCGCCGCCTCGTGCAGGTGGAGCGCACCGCGGCGATCGTTTTCTACTTCTCGCTCAACGCAACATTCCTGTCGCTGGTCACCTTGCCCTTCGGCTGGGTCTGGCCCGATCCCGCGAGCGCCGCGATGCTCGTCCTTGCCGGAATCCTCGGCGGGCTCGGCCAGGTACTTCTGACCTCCTCCTACCGCTATGCCGATGCCTCGGTCGTAGCACCGTTCGAATATGCCTCGATGCTCCTGGCACTCGGCGTCGGCTACGTGGTCTTCGACGAGGTGCCGACGCGCACCGTGCTCGCGGGCGCGGCGCTCGTGGTCACCGCCGGGATCCTGATCATCTGGCGCGAACACCGGCTCGGGCTCGAGCGCGCGCGCCAGCGCAAGGCGATGACGCCGCAGGGATGAACGCCCGGGCTCAGGTTTCGAGCCAGATCGTCACCGGGCCCTGGTTGACGAGATGCACGTCCATATCGGCGCCGAACTCGCCGTTCGCGACCGTGATGCCCTCGGCGCGGAGCCGGTCGGAGAAGTAGCGGTAGAGCCGCTCGCCCTCGTCCGGCGGGGCGGCGGTCGAAAAGCCGGGCCGGTTGCCGCGCGAGGTGTCGGCGGCGAGCGTGAACTGGCTGACGACAAGGGCCGCGCCGCCGGTGTCGACGAGCGAGCGGTTCATCTTGCCCGCCTCGTCCTTGAAGATGCGGAGCTTGGCGATCTTGGCGGCAAGCTGGTCGGCCTCGGCCTCGCCGTCGCCCTGCATCGCGCAGACGAGGATCATCAGGCCGGCGCCGATCTCGCCAGTGACGCGGCCCCCGACGGTGACGCGGGCCTCGCTGACCCGTTGGACAAGTGCGCGCATCGGAGGGCTCCTCGGCTCGTATGGGGGCGTCACGCGGCATAACCCGGGTGACAAGCTGGCGCAACCGGGCGGGGCCGCGCCGATTGACGCGCGTCAGGGCCGGCGTGGCAGGGCGGGTTCAAGATCGGACCGGTTTGACAGCACTGGAGAGTCGTCATGGTCGAGAAAACCCCTGCAAGCACGTTCTGGCCGTCGTTCTACGAGCCGTTCCGGCATTTCGGGACGCGGCTTTCCGAATGGCTGGCCCCTGCCGCCGAGGCGTCCTCGGACGGCAAGGTCTACCGCATCGCGGTGGAGCTCCCCGGCGTCGAGGAGAAGGACATCGACATCAGCATCGACGACGGCATGGTCACGGTGAAGGGCGAGAAGAAGGAGAGCCGCGAGGAGAAGGGCGAGACCTGGTATTTCAGCGAGCGCCAATACGGCTCCTTCAGCCGCTCGTTCCGGCTGCCGGCCGACGCCGATCCCGGCAAGGTCAGTGCCGCGCTCAAGGACGGCGTGCTGATGCTGACCGTGGAGCGCGCCGCGCCCGAGGTGACCAAGGCCCGCAAGGTGCCGATCGGGCGCGGCTGACGCCGGTTCAGCTCTCTCCGGGCATGAGTTCGGCGGCGATGATCTCGACGATCGGCCGCGCCTCCGCGAGCGTCATGCCCGGTCTCAGCCGCCGGTCGTAGAGCATCTTCAGCATCAGCTCGTCCTGCCGGGTCAGGGTGGCAAATTCCTCGTTGTCGTTGAAGATCGACGGCCGCGCGCGCGGGTAGTCGGCGACGAGGCCGAGGCTCTGCGCCAGTTCCTCGTGGATGCAGGAGAGCCGCAGCCGCTCCGGCAGTTCGCCGCGGATCACGCTGATGGCGTCGCTGTAGGTCGCGCTGGTGCCCGAGGTGAAGGCGAAGACGGTGCAATAGGTCTCGGGTGCCATCGCGGTGACCGACCGGAGCGCGGCCTCGGATGTGCCGGGCGCAAGCTCGGCGATCCGGGGCGCCACGGCTCCGCGTTCGTCGGTGTTGAGGATCATCACGGTATGGTTGGGACGCCAGGCGGTGACGCGCATCGGGATCCCGGTCAGTCGCGACAGCCGCTCGAGATAGCTTGTGATCGCCGCCCGGTCGGTTTCGCGCTGGTCGAGAGGCACGGAGGCGCCGAACTCCACGTTGAGCCGCAGTGGCGTGTCCCAGCGGTGAAGCCGATTCTCGCGTGACTGCGCGACGAGCCGGCCACCCTCTTCGGTGAACTCGTCGTAGAAGGCGATGCGCATGAAGTTCTCGGCGAGGTCGTCCGGCCCGAACGGCGCGTCGGTTTCGCCGCCGTCGATCCTCAAGAGGTCCTGGGCCAGGTAGTTTGCCTCGACCCGGCCGTAATAATCGCGCGCGGCGAGGGTTTCAGCCGAGGGCCGCGCGGCGACCGGCTTGGGCGTGCCAGGCCCGCTCGCGGCGCCGGGTGCCCGCGCGGCGGGGTCGCAGGCCGCGAGTGCCGCGACGAGCGCGGGCAGCAAGACGAGGCGCGACAGGAGGGCAGGGCGCATCTTCGGTCAAACGCTCCGTGCCGGTCGGATGCGGGCGGGCGCTGATGCCGGGCGCGCAAGGCGTTCTGGCCGGGTACAAGCAGGAGGTCGGTTGCCATCGCGATCCAGATCGGGACGCGGTCCGCCGGCACGCCTTTCGCCCATCATCTCTCCCTTTTCCGGTCGCCGTGTTGCCGGATCGAGGGCGCCAGACGCGCCATCCTGAACCCTGTCCGGATTCGCGTGTCCGTTCCCCACACCATGCGCGCAACACTGGCATGGCGCGGCGCGCGGGCCAAGCCCCGGTCGCCACCGCGACTGCCGGCAGTGCCGGAATTTGCGGTTCACGCGCCGGCAAGGCCGGCGCGCCGGGGCCGGGCTTACTTCCGGCCGGGCTTCGGCCCGCGCCGCGCAGCGCCACCCGGCCGCGGCCCACGGTCGCCCTCGCCGCGCGGGGCGCGGGGCTTGTAGGGGCGGTCGCCGGAGCGTTCGGGCCGGTCGCCGTCGCCACGCGGGGCGCGGGGCTTGTAGGGGCGGTCGCCGGAGCTGCGCTCGGGCCGGTCGCCGTCGCCGCGCGGGGCGCGCGGCTTGTAGGGACGGTCGCCGGAGCGTTCGGGCCGGTCGCCCTCGCCACGCGGGGTACGGGGCTTGTGGGGGCGGTCGCCGGAGCTTCGCTCGGGCCGGTCGCCCTCGCCGCGCGGGGCGCGGGGCTTGTAGGGGCGGTCGCCGGAGCTGCGCTCGGGCCGGTCGCCCTCGCCGCGCGGGGTGCGGGGCTTGTAGGGGCGGTCGCCGGAGCGCTCGGGCCGGTCGCCGCCGCTGCGCGGTTTGCGGGGGCGGTCTGCTCCAGCCGCCGGGCGCTTCGGGCCGCGCCGTTCGCCGCCGTCACGTCCCGCTTCCGCAGCGCCGTCGCCGCCGTCCGCGAGACCGCCGAGCTGCTCGCGCAGCACGCGGCTTTTCACCTCGACGACATCGCCGAGCTTCATCTTGTTCAGCCGGAACGGGCCGTAGCTGACCCGGATCAGCCGGTTCACGGTCAGCCCGACCTCGGTCATCGCGCGGCGGATCTCGCGGTTCTTGCCCTCGCGCAGGCCCACCGTAAGCCAGGCATTCGCGCCCTGCTGCTTGTCGAGCGTGATGTCCATCGGCAGGAAGTCCTCGCCGTCGATGGTCACGCCCCGGCGCAGCGGATCGAAGGTCGCCTCGTTCGGGCGGCCGTTCACCCGCACCCGGTATTTCCTGAGCCATCCGGTGGAGGGCAGTTCCAGCTGCCGTTTCAGCTCGCCGTCGTTGGTCAGGAGGAGCAGCCCCTCGGAATTGAGGTCGAGCCGGCCGATGCTCATCACCCGCGGCATCCCCTCGGGCATGGTGTCGAAGACCGTCTGGCGGCCCTTCTCGTCCTTGGCCGAGGTCACGAGGCCGACGGGCTTGTAGTAGAGCCAGAGCCGCGCCGGCTGCGGTTCGTCGATCGGCTTGCCGTCGAGCGTCACCTTGTCGGAGGGCAGGACGTCGAGCGCGGGGCTTTTCACCGGCTTGCCGTTCACCGTCACCCGGCCGTCGAGGATCATCTTCTCGGCATCGCGGCGCGAGGCCACGCCCGCGCGGGCCATTACCTTGGCGATACGCTCGCCCTGTGCGGTGTCGTCGGTCATGGCGCGGAGCCCTCAATCTGGTCTGAAGCGCCCCCTCTAAACCCATTCGCGCCCCGGGGGAAGCGCTTGCGTGCGCCGCCGGGGCAGGGCATCACGGGGGCCATGAGCGGATTTCGCAGCCATATGGAGGCCGCGCTCGCCGAGGCGCGGGATGCGGCGGCGCGCGGCGAGGTGCCGGTGGGCGCGGTGATCGTCGCGCCCGATGGACGGATCGTCGCCGCGGCCGGAAACCGCACCCGCGAGCTGAACGATCCGACCGCCCATGCCGAGGTGCTGGCGCTCCGCGCCGCCTGCGCCGCTGCCGGGTCGGAGCGGCTGCCGGGGCACGACCTTTACGTCACGCTCGAACCCTGCCCGATGTGCGCCGCCGCGATCTCGTTTGCCCGCATCGGCCGGCTCTACTACGGGGCGGAGGATCCGAAGTCCGGCGGCGTCGCCTATGGCGCGCGGGTCTACGCCCATCCGCAGTGCCACCATGTCCCGGAGGTCTATGACGGGATCGGCGCGGAACCGGCGGCGCGGCTCCTGCAGGCGTTCTTCGCCGGGCGGCGCGGCTGACAAGGCTTGGTCCGGCGGCGCGATCGGTCTAGCCTTTGCGCAAGCGGGGAGGGGACCATGACCGAGACCTTGCCGGAACGCTCGAGGATCTACCGGGGCCGGATCACCGATTCGACGATCTGGGGCCGGTTCGCGCTCAGGTCCGGCGACGCGCTCGTGGTGACGCCGCCGAAATGCGGCACGACCTGGGTGCAGGCGATCGTGCTGATGCTGATCCACGGCCGACCGGGCATGGACAAGCTTGTCGACCAGATCTCGCTCTGGGTCGATTGCGGCTTTCGCGACGTCGATGCCCGCGCCGCGGTACTCGCCGGCCAAACCCACCGGCGCTGCATCAAGTCGCACACGCCGCTCGACGGGATCACCTACGATCCCGGTTGCACCTATTTCGCGGTCTACCGCCACCCGCTTGATGTGCATTTTTCGATGCGCCGCTTTGCGCTCTCGATGAATGTCGACCTGATGAACGACCGTTTCCCCGACGATATTTCCGAGGGATTCCGGATGTATCTGGAGGACCGTTCGAAGGACGGCGGCAACGACGACATGACGCTCGATTCCATCGCCTACCACTACGACTCGTTCCGGCGCTGGGCGCATCTGCCGAACCTGCATCTGCTGCACTACGCCGATCTCACGCGCGACCTGAAGGGGCAGGTCGAGCGCATCCAGCGGATCCTCGGCTACGACCATCCCGAAAGCCTCGTCGACGAGATCGTCGAGGGCGCGCGGTTCGAGACCATGAAGGCCAATGCGCGGGAGGCGGTGCAGGAGGAGAACTCGGTCCTCGACAATGCCGCGAGTTTCTTCGAAAGCGGGACCAGCAAGAAGTGGGAGAAGCACCTCACCGGGGAGGAGGTCGCCCGCTATGACCGGCGCATCCGCGAACTGCTGCCTGAAGAAGACGTGCGCTGGCTGGAATGGGGCGCGGCGGCCGCGTGATGCGCGATCGTGTCGGGGCAGACACATACAATCGCCTTCGGAACCAGGTACAATTCTGCGCTTTGTATCCGCCGGATTCGGTGTATGGTGCGCGCGTCCAGACACCAGAAGAAGGAGGCGTAGGATGACATTCCATGATCTTGCGATGCTCCGTCGAGGTGCGTGGACCCTTGAGACCGCAGCAACGTGGTACCCGGCCTATCACGGCCACTGCTGACGTCCTCGCCGCCGGGCGACCGCCCGGTCATTTCCACCAATCCTGACGCGCCCAAGTGGTCCCTTTCGCGGGACGACTGCACCCCGCCGAGCGGATTCGCATTCAAACCCAACCATTGAGGAACCGGCGGCCATGGGCAGCCGGTCGTGTGAACACATGAACGTCGAACTGCATCTCGACCCCCGCCCTCCCGCCGCCGCGCTGGAGGATCTGATCTCCCGGCACGGCCCGGCCCGCGTCGCGGCGGCGCTCCTGGGCGTGCTCGCGGCGCGGCTCAGGCCGTCGCGGCGGCGCTCCGCGGACGATCTGTCAGGCTGGCTCCGCCGTGACATCGGGCTAGACCCTCTGGACAAGAGCCCGGAGTACTGGAAGTTCCTGCCTTGAAGGGCCGGGTGCGGGGTGCCGCGCCCGGCCTCTTGCGCGGGATCAGAGCGTGATCGGGACCAGCACTTCGGGCTCGATCACCTCGACCCCGGACAGCCCGGCCTTCAGCTCGTCCGCCGACTGAGCAAGGATGGGGAACGTCTTGTAATGGCAGGGAATAACGGTCTTGAAGGCGAAGAACTTCTTCGCAGCCTAGGCCGCGGCCTTCATGTCCATCGTGTAATGGCCGCCGGCGCAGAGGATGCCGATGTCGGGCTTGTGGTACTCCCCCATCCAGCCCATGTCCGCCATCACGTCGGTATCGCCCGAGACATAGATCACATGGCCCTCGCCGGCGATCATGAAGCCGGCCTCCGAGCCTGCGGGCTGCGGCAGGCCGCCGGCGAAGTCGATGCTTGATGAATGGCAGGCGTTTACCATCGTAACCTTCGCCCCGCCGAGATCCACAGTGCCGCCCTTGCCGAAGCCGAGCGCCTCGACGCCCTCGGCACCGAGCACGACCGAGAGCTCGTGAATGCAGGCGACAGGGATGCCGGCGTCCTTCGCGATCGCGACGGCATTCGAGGCGTGGTCGCCGTGGCCGTGGGTCAGGAGAATATGGGTCGCCCCTGCGACCGCTTCGGCGCGGCGCTTTTCGGGGAATGACGGATTGCCGGTGACCCAGGGGTCGACGAGCAGCACCGCGCCCTCGATCTCGATGCGAAAGCCGGAATGGCCGAGCCAGGTGATCTGCATGGAACCCTCCCTTGTGCTGGCGCGCTTGGGTAAGGCTAGAGCGTCGGTGGCGGTGAGACAACCGTTCCGTCCGGCGCGGCGGCCGGGCCGGGAGGGCGAATTTTCGGCGAAAATTCGGGGTCTCCGGCCGGGCGTCACGCCAGCCAGGTCACCGGGCAGCCGATCCGCTCGAGGAAGGCGAAGAGGTCGTCTCGCGACATCGCGACGGTGCGGTCGTTGACGAGCGGGTGCATGTAGATCACCTCCGCCTCGCGGGCGGCGGGGTCGAGGTGGAAGCTCACGCCGGTCTTCACGCCGTTGACCATCGCGAGCGGGCTGACCGCGCCCGGCCTGATGCCGAGATGCTCGAAGAGCCGTTCCTCGGAGCCGAAGGAGAGGTTGCCCGCGCCGAGCGCGACGCCGAGCGCCTTGAGGTCGATCTCGCGGCTCTGCTCCAGCGTCACGAGGTGGTTCCGTTTCTTCTTGTCGCGGAGATAGAGGTTCTTGATCCGGAGCGCCTTTTCGCCCGGCTGGACGAAGAGATGTTCCGCGGCCTTGGAATCCTCGACCGTCCGGAGCGGGGCATGGGTGAAGAGCCGGTAGGGCAGACCCCAGGCGTCGAGCTCGGCGAGAAGCGCGTCGGAGCTGAGGGGCAGGCTGTCCTGATAGGCGGAGGAGGCGTCCATGTCGTACCTTTCGCTGGCGGGCGGACAATAGGGGCGCGCGCGGCCCCCCGCAATGCCCGGTCCGGCTTGCGGCCCCGGCGCGGCACGGCTAAACGGTGCGGGACGTTTTTCAAGGGGGCACCCATGTCGATCGACACCGATACCGCCCGCAAGGTCGCGCATCTGGCGCGCATCGCCGTGAAGGAAGAGGACCTGCCGGCGCTGGCGGGCGAACTCTCCGCTGTTCTGGCCTTCATGGAGCAGCTCAACGAAGTCGATGTCGAGGGCGTCGAGCCGATGACCTCGGTCACGCCGATGCGGCTCAAGCGCCGCAAGGACGTG
This sequence comes from Defluviimonas sp. D31, assembly GCF_033436765.1. Classification (NCBI taxonomy): domain Bacteria; kingdom Pseudomonadati; phylum Pseudomonadota; class Alphaproteobacteria; order Rhodobacterales; family Paracoccaceae; genus Albidovulum; species Defluviimonas sp. D31. The sequence continues at coordinate 16,579 of NZ_JAWQFN010000007.1, read as the reverse complement.
GTGACGGACGGGAACATGCCCGAAAAGATCCTCTCGAACGCGCCCGACGCGCGCGAGGGTTTCTTCGCAGTGCCGAAGGTGGTGGAATGAGCGAACTGAACAGACTGACCATCGCGGCCGCGCGGGATGCGCTGCGCAAGGGCGAGGTGACCTCGGCCGAGCTGACCGAGGCCTGCGTCGCCGCGATCGAGGGGGCCGGGGCGCTCAACGCCTTCGTCCACAAGACGCCCGAGATCGCGCGGGAGCGTGCGGCGGCGGCGGACCAGCGGATCAAGGCGGGCGACGCGCCGGCGATGTGTGGCATCCCGGTCGGGATCAAGGATCTTTTCTGCACTAAAGGCGTGCCCTCGCAGGCGGCCTCGAACATCCTTCAGAACTTCCGTCCCGAGTACGAATCCACCGTCAGCCAACAGCTCGCGGACGCGGGTGCCGTCATGCTCGGCAAGCTCAACATGGACGAGTTCGCGATGGGCTCGTCGAACGAGACCTCCTGCTACGGCAATGCGGTCAACCCCTGGCGGCGTGGCAATGACGATACGGCGCTGACGCCCGGCGGGTCCTCGGGCGGCTCTGCGGCGGCGGTCGCGGCCGATCTCTGCCTTGGTGCCACCGGCACCGATACCGGTGGCTCGATCCGCCAGCCCGCGGCCTTCACCGGCATCACCGGGATCAAGCCGACCTATGGTCGTTGCTCTCGCTGGGGCATCGTCGCCTTCGCCTCCTCACTGGACCAGGCCGGGCCGATGACCAAGGACGTGCGCGACGCGGCGATCATGCTGCAGGCGATGTGCGGTCATGACCCCAAGGATTCGACCAGCGCCGATCTCGCCGTGCCGGATTTCGAGGCCATGCTCACCGGCGACATCCGCGGCAAGAAGATCGGTATCCCGCGTGAATACCGCATGGATGGCATGCCCGAGGAGATCGAGGCGCTCTGGCACAAGGGGGCCGAGATGCTCCGCGATGCCGGTGCCGAGATCGTCGACATCTCGCTTCCGCATACGAAATACGCGCTGCCGGCCTATTATGTCGTGGCGCCCGCCGAGGCCTCGTCGAACCTCGCGCGCTATGACGGCGTCCGCTACGGCCACCGCGCCAAGCTTGCGCAGGGCGACGGCATCACCGAGATGTACGAGAAGACCCGCGCCGAGGGCTTCGGCCACGAGGTCCAGCGCCGGGTGATGATCGGCACCTATGTGCTCTCGGCCGGCTTCTACGACGCCTATTACAACCGAGCCCGCAAGGTCCGCGCGCTGATCAAGCGCGATTTCGAGACCGTCTTCGCCGACGGCATCGACGCGATCCTGACGCCGGCGACACCCTCGGCGGCCTTCGGGCTCGGCGAGATGGCCGATGCCGATCCGGTCGCGATGTATCTCAACGACGTCTTCACCGTCACCGTGAACCTCGCCGGCCTGCCGGGCGTCGCGGTGCCGACGGGGCTTGACCGGCAGGGCCTGCCGCTCGGGCTCCAGCTCATCGGCCGGCCGTGGGAAGAGGGTGATCTGCTAAATCACGCCTATGTGCTGGAGCGCGCGGCGGGATTTGTTTCCAAGCCGTCGAAATGGTGGTAAGGCGCGCTCCGAAGGGGAATTGGAAATTCGCGATGCGTAAAATTGTGCCTAGCCTGACGCTGCTCTTCGTGGCGGCCTGCCAACCCTCGGGACCGGCCAACCAGACCGGCGGCGTCGGATTCGAGAGCTACAGCGACTATCAGAACAGGCGCATGGCCGAAGTTCAGGCCCAGGTGCCGGGGCAGATGCCGATCAACACCGCGCAATCCCCGATGACGACCTATCCGCAGCCCATGACCACCGGCACCGGTGCGCCGACCGCGGCGGAGCTCGCGCAGGCGGGTGTCACCGGCGCGGCCGCTCTGGCGAATACGCAAACCGCGTATCCGCAGGCGGCGTATCCGCAAACCACCTATCCGCAGACGACCTATCCGCAAACCGCGTACCCTCAGACCGCTTATCCGCAGACGACCTATCCGCAGGTCGCCGCACCCGTCTATCCGCAGGCGACGGCCCCGGCGGCGGTCGTCCCCGCCGCGCCGGCCAACCATACCGGCATCTCCGACGAGCAGGAGTTCAGCGCGGTCTCGTCGCGCGAGACGATCGAGTCGGACAAGGAGCGAATGGCCGCGAACCGCGCGCAATACGAGCAGATTCAGCCGACCGAACTGCCCCAGCGAGAGGGTGGATCGGGCCCGAACATCATCGAATACGCGCTCAGCGCGCCGAACCGGCTGGGCGAATCGATCTACAAGCGCTCGGGCGTGGCGCTCGCCAACCACGAGCGCGCCTGCGCCCGCTATGCGACGCCCGAAGATGCGCAGAAAGCCTTCCTGAAGGCCGGTGGTCCGCAGCGCGACTCGAAGAACCTCGATCCCGACGGCGACGGCTTCGCCTGTTTCTGGGATCCGACCCCGTTCCAGAAGGTGCGCGGCTGAGGCGTGGCGGCGGCCTCCGCCTCGCCCAATTTCGGTGAGCGGCGCGGCGGCGCGCGGCCGAGCCTGATCGTCCTCCACTATACCGCGATGCCAACCTGCGCCGATGCGCGGGCGCGGCTGTGCGATCCGGCCGCCGAGGTCTCGGCGCATTACCTGATCTCCGAGGCTGGCGTCGTCGATGCGCTGGTGGCGGAGGAGGCGCGGGCCTGGCATGCCGGGGCAGGGGCCTGGGGGGCGATCACCGACGTCAACTCGCACTCGATCGGGATCGAGCTTTCCAATCCCGGCGATGCGCCGTTCCCCGAACCGCAGATGGCGGCGATGGAGGCGCTTCTGGCGGGCATCATGGCGCGCTGGACGATCCCGCCCGAGCGGGTGATCGGCCATTCCGACATGGCGCCCGAGCGCAAGCGCGATCCGGGGCCGCGATTCGACTGGCGGCGACTGGCGCGGGCCGGGCTCTCGGTCTGGCCCGGCGCGCATGGCGATCCCGACACCGCTTTCGCCGCCTCCGCCCGCGCCTTCGGTTATCCCGACGCGGCGCCCGAGATCCTGCTCGCCGCGTTCCGGCTGCGCTTCCGGCCCTGGGCCGTCGGACCCGAGGATGGGGAAGACCGGGCGCTCGCCGCCGATCTCGCCCGCCGCTTCCCGGTTGACGGCGGCACGGCGGACGCCTAACTCCACGGTGCGCGGATGGCCGGATGACCGCGAGGGGCGACCTTCGAGGAAAGTCCGGACTCCATGAAGCGACGGTGCCGGGTAACGCCCGGCCGGGGAAACCCGAGGGAAAGCGCCACAGAGAAGAGACTACCCCGGACTTGTCCGGGGAAAAGGTGAAACGGTGGGGTAAGAGCCCACCGCGGACTTGGCAACAAGGACGGCACGGCAAGCCCCACCGGGAGCAATGCCAAATAGGGGCCTCGCGCGGGGCAAGTCCGCAAGGATACTGACCGCAGGGACGCTTCAGCCCGAGAGGCCCGGGTTGGCAGCTTGAGCGCGCCGGTAACGGCGCGCCGAGAGGAATGGTCATCCAGCACCGGATCACGGTCCGGGGTGGACAGAATCCGGCTTACAGGCCATCCGCGCATCCTTTGCTTATGATCCGCCCGTCCTCGCGTCACGCGGACCTATCCGCGCCGGTCGGCAGGAGTGATCGGCAGACCCCGCACGGCCCGGAAGAGCGCCGCAAGCGGGGCAACGAGCCGCGCCAGCGACACCCGGCGGCGGTACGCGGCCTCGGCGTGCAACTGCTCCGCCCTGCGCTCGATGTGCTCTTTCAGCGCGATCGCATGGCGCTCTTGCGGGCGGCCAGAGCGGTGATCGGTGACGAGATGGCGGTGGTCATGTCCGAACATCTTTCCATCCTTCGTTCTGCTGACTTGACGATGGCAAGGATGGTAATTGAGTCCGATTGAGCGAATAATTCGCTTAGTGTGTCATTTACTATTTCGAAAAGTGGAATAATACTTGCGGCATGGACATGCTCCTGGCCATGAAGGTTGCCGCAGAGATCGCCCATCGCGGCAGTTTCACCGCGGCGGGCCGCGCACTCGGTCTGTCGCCGCCCTCGGTCAGCCGGATCGTCTCCGAGCTTGAAGCCGACCTCGGCGTGCGGCTCTTCAACCGAAGCACGAGGCATGTCGCGTTAACGGAGGAGGGGCAGGCCTTCTTCCAAAGGGGCGAGGCGATACTTGAAGAAATCGATGCCTTGAGAGAAGTGACGCGCGCGCAGCATCGTGTCCCCAGTGGCCAGATCACGCTCAGCTCGTCGGTGGCATTCGGCAATGAGTTGCTGCCGCCGGCAATCGCGGGGTTTCTGGCCAGGCATCCGGAGGTGCAGGTTCAACTCGGCGTTTCAAACCGGACCGTGGACCTCATTCAGGAGCATGTGGATATCGCGTTTCGCATTGGCGTTGGCGGGTTGCCGGACTCGACGCTCAAGGCGGTAAGGGTTCTCGATTACCGGCTGATTTTCGTCGCGTCGCCCGGTTACCTGAGCGCGCATGGCTACCCGGCCGATCTGGAGGAGCTGAAAGGGCGGCCCGTCGTCAAGCTTTTCACAGGCAGTTGGGGCCATGTTCATACCCTTCAGACGCCGGATGGCCCCGTTGAATACCGTCTCCCGGACGCGTTCGGCGTTGACGCATTCCGGGCCCAGCTTGGGGCGGTTCTCGCAGGGCATGGCCTCTCGCTCATGCACGACTACGTTGCCGCACCGGAGATCGCAGCGGGGCGGCTGGTCCACGTTCTGCCCGGGTTTCAGACGGTGCCGCAATCGGTCTTTGCCGTTTACGCGCACCGTCACCTGATGGCGACGCGAATTCGGGTCTTTCTCGATTTCATCCTCGAGTGGTTTAAAGGCCGGAACACGCCGCTCGGCGGCCCGGCTGTCGCGGAGGACAGCCGGTAGGCTGCGGCAGGGCGGCTCCTGCCCGACTACGGGACGGTCGCGCAGCCGAGTCACGCTGTATTCCGGCTCCGGACTCGAGTGCCGGCCAGGGGCCGGGTCATCGTCGACTACCTCGTCGACCACTTCGCCCGCCGATCGGCAAGGGTGGCGCAGGTGCTTGGGTGATTTTCGCTGATTTTCTGGCGGTTCGCGGTATCATGGCCGCGAACAACACGGAGGAGCACCATGAGTTTCGTCAAGACGCTGGCGGCGCTGGCCGCCGGATTCGCCGCTGCCAAGGGCTATGACAAGTACCAGGGCATGGGGGGCATGGCTGGTGTGAAGAAGATGATGAAGGAGGCCGGAGAGCCGGGCGGCATGGTCGATCAGCTTGGCGCGAGCGCCGAGAAGATGGGCGTGCCGGGCGGCGCCCGCGCCGTGCGCGATCTCTACGAACAGTTTGGTGGCGCGACAGACGCCGCCGAGGCCGGGCTCGGCGGGCTTCTCGCCTCAATGACCGGCGCGGCCAGTGCCGGCAGCAAGGCGATGGGCGAGATGATGGGCGCGATGGTGGGCGCAAGCCCGGCCTCGGTGGTCGCCGAGGAACATGCCCGGCTGATGATCCGCGCCATGATCCAGGCCGCCAAGGCCGATGGCGAGATCGACGCCGAGGAGCAGCGCAAGATCCTCGACCATCTCGGCGATGCGAGCGCCGAGGAGGTCGCCTTCGTCCGTGCCGAGCTGCAGCGGCCGTCGGACGTGATGGCGCTGGCGCAGGCCACCGACGAGTCGATGCGGGCGCAGATCTACGCCACCTCGCTGATGGCGATCCGGGTCGACAACCCGGCCGAGCACGTCTATCTGAACCAGCTCGCCCAGGCGCTGAGGCTCGATCCGGCGACGCGGGCGCGGCTGCACCGGGAAATGGGGCTCGCCGCGGGGTGAGCCTGCAGAAATTGCGCGGTTCGGGGCAGGATTGCGGTTGACTCCGTCCCGTGCCCGGGTAAAAGGCGGGCTCCAAGGATTTCGCGGGCGGCAGACCGTCCGGCTGTAGGAGAACGACGATGGCGAAGCCGACGACGATCAAGATCCGTCTGAACTCGACGGCGGGCACCGGGCACTTCTATGTGACCAAGAAGAACGCCCGCACCATGACCGAAAAGATGGTTGTGCGGAAGTACGACCCGGTCAAGCGCGAGCATGTCGAATACAAGGAAGGCAAGATCAAGTAAGACCTGCCGGATCGACGAGGATCAGGGCCGCGCAATTGCGCGGCCTTTTCTTTTGGTGGAGTGCCATGGCCGACGGCTTCACGATCCGAACGGCGCGGCCGGCCGATCTCGCTGCGGTCGACGCGTTGCTGGCGCGGTCTTATCCGCGGCTGCTCGCGCCCGACTATCCGCCCTCGGCCCTCGTGCTTGCACTGCCGCTTCTGGCAAGGGCGCAGCCGGCCTTGCTCGCCTCCGGGCGCTACTTTCTCGCAGAGGCCCCCGACGGGCAAGTGATCGGCGCGGGTGGCTGGTCGCGGGCCGCACCGGGTTCCGGCGGGACCGGACCGGGCCTCGGCCATATGCGCCATCTCGTGACGGATCACCGGCATCTGCGGCAGGGCATCGCGCGGGCGATCCTCGCGCGGGTCTTCGCGGAGGCGCGTGCCGACGGTGTGGGGGAACTTGACTGTCTGTCGACGCGGACGGCGGTGCCGTTCTACGAGGCGGTCGGCTTCGAGTGGCGCGAGGACGTGACCGTCGCGCTCCGGCCCGGCATCGACTTCCCGGCGGTCCGGATGCGGGCGCGGATATGAAAAGGGCCGGGGAGATCCCCGGCCCTTCGATCTTCGGTTCGGCTCAGATCACTCGCGGTTGCCGAGGAACTGAAGCAGGAACATGAACATGTTGATGAAGTCGAGATAGAGGTTCAGCGCCCCCATGATTGCCGACTTGCCGAGCCATTCCGCATCGCCGTGCTGGGCATGGGCGATGTAGGTGTTCTTGATGTTCTGCGTGTCATAGGCGGTGAGGCCGGCGAAGATCAGCACGCCGAGCGCCGAGATTGCGAGCTGGACCGTGCCCGAGCCGAGGAAGATGTTGACGATCGAGGCGACGATCAGGCCGATCACGCCCATGATCAGGAACGAGCCCCAGCCCGAGATGTCCTTCTTCGTCGTGTAGCCCCAGAGCGATAGGCCGGCGAAGGCGATCGCGGTCACGAGGAAGGTCTGCACGATCGACATGCCCGTGAAGACCAGGAAGATCGAGCTGATCGAGACGCCCATCACCACGGCGAAGCTGTAGAAGACCAGCTGCGCGGTGGCGGCCGACATGCGGTTGATCATCGCGGCGAAGCCGAAGACGAAGGCCAGCGGCGCGAACATCACAACCCATTTCAAGGGCGAGAGGTAGAGCGCGGCGCCGAAGCCGGTCAGGTACTTGTCGGCACCGATCTGGGCGGCGGCGAGCGACGGGTCGGTGGTCACCGAAAGGCCGGCAATCGCCCACGCGGCGGCCGCGGTCAGCAGCATGCCGACGGACATCAGCCCGTAGACCTTGTTCATATGGGCGCGCAGGCCCTCGTCGATCGCAAGCGTCCGGGCGCCTACCCGGCCGGCACGGATCGTTTCATATTCAGCCATCTAAGCCTCCAGATGCGTTTCCACCGGGCGCGACGTCGCCGTCGCGCCCTCCGAAGGCAAATATCGGGAAGCATGCGCGCGAATTCAAGCTTTTCCAGCCCGAAATGGATGATTACCGGCGCCAGTAATTCGGCACGTCCCAAGCCGGGCGCCCGGCTTCGCGGCGGGCCTCGTCCGCGGACACGCCGATGTCCTTCAAGAGATAATCGTTGAGATCGGCGAGCGCCTGGCGCTGGCGACGGACCTCCAGCATCAGCCGCAGCCGGTCGATGAGCCGGCGGCGCAGGCGGGGCAGGCGGTGTGCGAGTGCGCGTTCCATCGGTATTCCTTTCGTCTGGTAATGGATTGACCATTGTTCATCAGCAGGCTTGATAAATATGGCGCGATGTGATGAATTAGTGAAATGAATGCTTGTAGCGTAAAACATAACGGAATGTGATGATGGCCCGGAATCTCGATCTCACCGCCCTGCGCGCGCTGGTCGCGGTCGCCGATGCCGGCGGCGTGACGCGTGCGGCGGGGCTCCTGAATCTCACGCAGTCGGCGGTCTCGATGCAGATCAAGCGGCTCGAGGAGGGGCTGGGGCTCGGGCTCTTCGTCCGCGCGCAGCGCCGCCTGACGCTGACGCCGGAGGGCGAGCAGCTTCTCCATTATGCGCGGCGCATGCTGGAGCTGAACGACGAGGCGCTGTCGCGGCTCGCGGATACCGGCGTGGCCTGCGAGATCCGGCTCGGCGTGCCGCATGACATCGTCTACCCGGCGATCCCCGGAATCCTGCAACGGCTCAATGCGGTCTATCCCTGCGCCCGCGTCAACCTTCTGTCCTCGTTCACGCCGCTGCTGAAGGAGCAGTATGCGAAGGGCGAACTCGACCTGATGCTGACGACCGAGGAGGCGCCGGGCGAGGGCGGTGAGAGCCTCGCGCGGCAGTCTCTGGTCTGGGTCGGCGCGCCGGGCGGGATGGTCGCGCGGCGCCGGCCGCTGCGGCTCGGCTTCGAGGAGAACTGCAGGTTCCGCCCGGTGGCGATCGGCGCGCTCGACCGCGCGGGAATCGCCTGGGAGATGGGCTTCACCGGCCGCTCGAACGACACGATCCAGGCGATGATTGCGGCCGATCTCGCCGTCTCGGCGCGGATGCGGGGGTTGATCCCGGACGGGCTGGCGGAGGTCGTGGGTGCCGATCTGCCCGATCTCGGCACGATGCAGATCTGCCTTTACGACGCCGGGATCAGCAAGGGCGAGGTCACCGACCGGCTGAAAAGCGAGATTGTCGCGGCCTACGCCTCGGCCGAGACCCGCACCACGACCTTGCCGGTCGATTTCCGCGCCCGCAGGAGCGCCAGCGCCTCTTCGGCCCGTGCCAGCGGCAGCCGGTAGGAGATGTGGGGCCGGAGCCCGCCCTCCTGATACCATCCGAAGAGCGTGGCGAGGCTCGTCGTCAGGACCTCCGGCCGGAACTTCAGATAGCCGCCCCAGTAGAGCCCCATTACCGAGAGGTTCTTGACGAGGAGGTGGTTGGCCTTGATCTGCGGCACGGTCCCGCTCGCGAAACCGATCGTGAGGATGCGGCCGTCGGGGTTGGTCGCGCGGAAGGCGGCGTCGAACTGTTCGCCGCCGACCGGGTCGTAGACCACGTCGGCACCGCCGAGCGCCTTGATCGCGCCGCGCAGGTCGCCGGCCTCGCTGTCGATCAGGTGGTCGGCGCCGGCGGCCTCGGCCGTGGCGAGCTTGTCGGCTCCGCGTGCGCAGGCGATGACGCGTGCGCCCATGCGCTTGCCGATCTCCACGGCGGTCAAGCCGACCCCACCCGCGGCGCCGAGCACGAGGAGCGTCTCGCCCGGTTGCAGGCGCGCCTTGTGGTCGAGCGCAACATGGCTCGTGCCGTAGGCGACCTGGAACGCGGCCGCGTCGTCGAAGGGCATCGCGTCGGGCAGCGGCACGCAGCGCGCCGCAGGAAAGCAGCCGTATTCGGCGAGCCCGCCGCAGGGCGCATGCACCGCGACCCGCGTGCCGGGGGCGGGGCCTGTGACGCCGGGCCCGAGCGCATCGACCCAGCCTGCCGGCTCCATCCCGAGCGTCAAGGGTGGCTCGGGCCGTTCCTGGTACTTGCCCTCGATCATCAGGAGATCGGCGAAGTTCAGCCCGCAGGCCGCGATCCTGAGCCGGACCTCGCCGGGGCCGGGTTCCGGCAGCGGGAGATCGCGCAGTTCCGGCGACCCGCCGAAGGTTTCGATACCGAACGCTTTCATCTTACCTCCCTCGCTCGAGGGGAGGCTACCCCTCCGATTGAGCGGTTTCCAGTGGCATTGAGCAGGGTGGCATTTGCAAAATGAACAAGGCTTCCCGCAAGATCTTTGCGAAATGAATTGCAAAATGCAAAATTCTCCTGAGGCGAGCGACACGATCTGTATTTTCGTATAGGATGACACCGTGCGATAAATATGGATTCTTGAAGGGAACGGCATCGGCTGCGCGTGACCTTCGCCTTTTTGGTAATTCCTTATCGAATTTCGGGGAGGTTATTATGAATGGCATGAAATTTGCTAGTTTAATGGCATGGTAGTGTGGAGGCGGATATGAAACACCCTGTAGATGTGCACGTTGGCAAGCGGGTCCGGCATCGGCGCTGGATGGTCGGCATGACCCAGCAGCAGCTTGCGGACAAGGTCGGCATCAAGTTCCAGCAGATCCAGAAATATGAAACCGGCATGAACCGGATTTCCGCCTCCCGGTTGTGGGATATCGCGGATGCGCTCAGCGTGCCGATCAGCTTCTTCTTCGAGGGGCTCGATTCCCGCACGCCGATCGTCGAGGAGATCGACGGCGACATCCTCGCCGACAAGGAGGCGCTGATGCTGGTGCGCTCCTACTACGCGATCCCCGAGGCGCAGCGCCGCCGGCTCTTTGATCTCGCCAAGGTTCTGTCCGACGCAGCCTGAGGCGACTTGACCGGGAGGGGCACCGGGGGCTACCGCTGGCGCAAAGATGCGCGAGGCCCCCGATGAGCCCTTTCCCCGATTCCGAGCGTGACGCGCTCGTGGCCACCGCCCATGCCCTGGCCGACGCCGCCCGCGAGGCGACGCTCGCGCATTTTCGCGCCGACGGGCTGTCTGCCGATACCAAGGAAACCAGCCGCTTCGACCCGGTGACGGTCGCCGACCGCGCCTCGGAGGAGCGGATGCGGGCGATCCTCGCCGAGCGGCGCCCGGACGATGCGATCCTTGGCGAGGAGTTCGGGCCGAAACCCGGAACCTCGGGCCTGACCTGGGTGCTCGACCCGATCGACGGCACGCGCAGCTATCTCTCCGGCACCCCGACCTGGGGGGTGCTGATCGCGCTCTCCGACCCGACCGGCCCGCTCTTCGGCCTGATCGACCAGCCCTATATCGGCGAACGCTTCGCCGGCGGGTTCGGGATTTCCGAGGTGACCGGCCCGATGGGGGTGCGGCCGCTCAGGGCACGCCCGGCGCGGCCGCTTTCCGAGGCGATCCTTTTCACCACCTTTCCCGAGGTCGGCACCGAGGCCGAGGGCGCGGCCTTCCGCCGGCTCTCCGCGCGGACCCGGCTCACCCGCTATGGACTCGACTGCTACGCCTACGCGCTCGTCGCCGCCGGCCAGATCGACCTCGTGGTAGAGGCGGGGCTGCAGGCCTACGACGTGCAGGCGCCGATCGCGGTGATCGAGGCGGCGGGCGGCATCGTCACCGACTGGGAGGGCCGCCCCGCACATCAGGGCGGAAGGGTGCTGGCCGCGGCCAATCCCAAGATCCATCGCGCGGCGATGGAAGCGCTGAACGGCTAGGTTGCACAAGTTCCGCGAGGGACTGCCGTCGCACGCCGGGCGCGACGGCCAGCGGCCCGAGTGGCCCGCTCGCGGTGGATCTACTGCGAGGCGCCTCGCCGCCATCAATCGACCGGAAATGGTCCCGCGTCTCCGATCCGCCCGGCGCACGATTCAGGTTTCGCTCGCCTTGCATCCGGTGCCGCAAGCGCGCCATGCAACACATGACGGCAAGGTGCCGTGGGCCTGAATGTCCGTCGAACTGGAACCCATTTTTTTCTTTCCCGATCATGACTTATCCGGGCTTCATCTTGAAATGTTTCGGCAGCCGCAGGCCGGCCTCCTTGGCGGCGTTATGCAGGTCGTCCGAAAGATACATTTCGGGATCGATCAACTGCCGGTCGCGCCACAGATGTGCGCCCGCCGTTGCCTCCGCCGATACAGCAAGTCCCTCGATATACTTCTTGTCTGGCAAGCGGGACGAGTAGCGACCAGAAAGCTCCAGCCGCTTCCACGCGCCCTCGGCGCTCTTCTCCGGGACAAACGCATCCAGGAACCGGCCGATCACCAGAACGTGGTAGGATTCAGGGTACTCCACGCCCTTCGGCATGGTGATCCGGACGGATGGAACTGATGCATACCGGGGTCGATCCGCTCCAGCAGGTCCTTCATCGGCGTCGTGACAGCCATTATGCCGGCAAGGCTGATGAAGGAACCGAGATTCCTGTAGGTCTTGTCGGTCCGGAACTCGGTCGGCCATTCATGCGGTTCGATTGGCGTCAGCGGGGGATTGCTGCCCATGGGCACACCGATTTCGGACGAGAACTTCCAAGTGACTCTGGATATGTAGTCGATAGGACGCGTTCCAAAGCGGGCCTTTTCTGCCTCGGTCATCTGATTGTAGTGTTCCGTGAGCCTTTCCCGACGGCCAACAAACTCACCGTCCGGAAAAAAATGGAGGTGTCCGCAAACCGTGTTGGTTCGCTTCGTCAAATGACGGGTTGGCCAATATTCCTCCGCCTTTCCAGCGGAGGATACCTTTGCTACACCACGATTTTCGTCGCTTTCTCGATGCCCTCGACGAGCTGAACCCGGCCCAGATCGAGGATGCCCAGACAAAGATCCGGGACCTGCGGCGAAAGACGGAGGCGATTTCTGAGATCGAGGCACGGACAAACCAAGAACACAAGTGCCCGTTCTGCGGCGACGAGCGACGTCAGAAGTGGGGCCGCACACGGACCAAGGTCCAGCGTTACCGATGCGGAGGCTGCCAGAAGACCTATTCAGGCCGAACTGGGAGCGCCATCGGCCGCATCCATCGTCCTGACCTGTTCATGGTCGCGCTGAGGGACATGCTGGGCACCTCCGCGCCGCAATCGGTGCGCAAGCTTGCGAAGCGGCTCGGGCTCAACAAATACACGGTCTGGCGCTGGCGGATGCTGGTCTTCTCGATCATCGGCGAAGGTGCAGCGACGGCCTTCTCCGGGATCATCGAAGCGGATGAGACCTACCAACGGGAGTCCCGGAAGGGTTCTCGGGAATGGGCTCGGCACTTCGCCGATCCGCAGAATATCCCGCAGCCGCCACGCCCCAGGTGGGAGGACTTCACAACACAGGGGCTGAAGATGATGCGGGGCCTCTCGAGGTGGCAGCTCCCCATTCTCACCGTCGCTGACCGGAGCGGCGCGCGGCTCTTTCAGCGCCTGGCGAACCGCAAAGGTGCGACGCTTGAGCGCGCAATGAATCCCCTGGTTCCTGGCGATGCCGTGCTCTGCTCGGACGGGGCCAACGGCTATGCGAAGCTCGCAACGGCAAGCGGTATTGAGCACTTCGTGGTCGGCAGCAAGCCGGGCACGCGTGTCGCCGCGGGCTGCTATCACATCCAGAACGTGAACTCGCTCCACGCCCAATACAACAAGTTCATAAAGCCCTTCTGCGGGCCGGCCACGAAGAACCTCAACGGCTACATTCGTTGGCTGGAGGTGCGGCTGGGAGGGGCGCTGCCAGCCGACATAATACGAACCTCATAGCGCAACGTCGATGCGGTCCGACGTCCGCTCCGAGCCCGAAACCGACGTGTTCGCAGCTGCGGTAGAATGGCTGCAATGGACGGTTTCCCGACCGCCTCGTGTTTCCGCGGAGCGATCACCTCTCAGGGCGCGCTCCGATCAGAAATCGAAATCGCCGGTGGCAACCACGTCGTCAGGCAACCATGTCTCGTGGACCTGCAAGATTTCAACGCCGCCGGAAGGCTTCTCTCCCAGCACCATTGTGGTGATACGCCCGTTGTTTGGCTGGTCAGAGTCCTTGGCCGCTTTCTGCCATTCCTGGTAGTTGACGACAGCCATCTTCCCGTTGACGTGATTCACGCGAATGTCGCGGATCTTGATGCGGAAGTCGGGGTTCGTGCCGTAGATCGACGACATGTAACCCTTAAAGTCTGCTTTCCCGAACCGGCGACCGGCAGGGAAGATCGCGACGAAGCGGTCCGATATTCGGTCTAGCGCATTTCGCTGAAAGGTTTCCGCATTTCCGGGGCACCGGCCGCCGACCCAATCGGTGAAGAAGGCGTGGATATCGAAAATGGTGTTTTCTATGTCTGTGGTCTGCAGGGACATATTCGTCTCCTTTGGTCTGTCAGGGGTCACTCGGGCGCGGGAACCTGGATCGGGGCACCGGCATCGCTAACCGCGAAGATCAGCAGCGTTGCGGGTTCGCTCGCGCTCATGTTGCGGCCGATCATCGGCAGGTTCGGAACCTCGTAGGCCACCTGCCCGGGTGCCAGTTGCGCGGGCGGCTGACCTTCGACTTCAAGTTCCACGGCGCCCTCGAGTACGAACATGAACATGTGTCCGGGATGCAGATGACGTGGCGTCTCGAAACCGCCCGGCACGTCGATTTGCAAGACGTTGACTTCCTTGCCCTCCATTCCGGCGAGGGGCTGGTTCAGTAGCATGGTCACGGTTTCCTCGTCCGCGCCGGCCGGGAGGGTGCCGGTCATAGATGCAAGGGCAATTGCGGTGAGTGTCGTTGTCAGTCTGGTCATGGCGTGTTCCTTTTTGTGGTTTTGGTTTGAAGGGCGGTCGGTCCGGCTTTGGCCCGCCATACCGTTAACCGAGCGGTGTAAGCGACGAGCGACATGAACGTCGTGCCAGTGCCTTGCCTCCGCACCCCGTGCGCTGATCGATATGGTCTGCATGCCTCGTTTCCTTCACGAACCATGGGGTCGAAGGTAGATCGGGCGGGGCGGCGCCCGCTTCGGTGAGGCTGCCGATGGTCCGTTCTTTTTTGTTTGGGTAGAATTACCCAGAGCCGCCGGGTGCGGTCAGCTTGTTGGTGATCGCCCAGGCCGATGCGGCGGCACGAGTCGGTGCGTCGATGCGGGTCAGGATATCTGATACGTGCCGGTCAACGGTGCGTTCCGAAAGACCCAGCTGGCCGGCGATCTCGCGGTTCGTCAGGCCCTTGGTGACAAGGTGCAGCACCTCGGTCTGCCGACGCGTCAGGATCGACGCCTCGCCATGAGCAAGTTCGCGGATGAGTGCGTCCGCATCCTGCCGTTCGGGTTCGGCCCCCAAGGACGCGAACGCGGTGCCGGCGGCGCGTGCCTCGGCCATGGCGCCGTCGACATCACCAAGTGCGCCACAGGCCCGAGCGCTACGCAATCGCACCCGCGCAAGGCGGTAAGGGCAGGCCAGATTGCGCCAAAGACCTGTGGATCGGGCGTAGAACTTGACGGCCTGTTCGGGCAGATCGTCCTGAGCCGCCAGATCGCCCTGCATCTCGGCCAAAGATGCGGCCACGGCGTCCGAAGGATAGGTTTCGGCCAATGCCTGCATCTCTTCGCAGAACGCTCGGGCTTCGTCCAATTTCTTCAGACCGAGGGCGATTTCGACCGCCGCCCCGAGAAGCCGCATCCGCTCGGTCGGCGCGTCGGTGGCCGCCAAGGCCCTGCGGATCGCTGCCGCCGCCGACTGACCGGACCCCTGCCGCAACCGCATCAGCGCCAGCCCCGGCTGAGGGTCAAACCCCAAGGCGCTCGCCTTGCGGTAGCTCTCGTCTGCGGCATCGTACGCGCCGCGCAGCCGGTGCAATTCGCCCTGCTGATAGTGCGCGGGGCCGGCGTGATGTGCCGCCGGACCTGCCGTCAGACGCTTGATCGCGACGCGGGCTTCCGACTCGGCTTCCGGCCATCGTCCATCGAACATCAGAATCTCGGACCGGTGTATCAAGCAGCGACCGGTAAACGCGACCAACTCGGGTTGTTTCGCGCACCATGAAGACAGGGCTTCGGTCCACTCGCTGGCGCGCCGCAGGATCTGATAGCGTTGGCAGGCCTCTATGACGCTGCAATAGATCAGGCCTGTCACGATGGGTGACAACCGCCCTTCCGTGGTCGCCACCATCGTCTCGTCCAGCGACGACAGGCCCTTGTGAAGGTCGCCGAGCGCCAATTGAGCGCGTCCGACAAGATGGCGCGCAATCGCGGAAAGATCTTCGTCGCCGTAACGCTCGCCGATCTCCAGCGCTTTTTGGGCAAAGTCGACCGCTGCATGGTTGTCGCCCGCGCCAAAACTCGTCTCGACCTTTGGAAGCAACAGGTACCCGGCCTCTGCACAGTCGGTTCCGGCTTCCTGCAGCACATGTCCCGCACGCGCCAGCCAACCGCCACCGCGTCCATGCTCGTGTCGGAACAGGAGCGTGAGGCCAATCCAGAACGCGGTCCGGGCTGCTTCGCGTGGCGCTTTCGTGTCGGTATAGGCGTCAAACGCCCGGCCCATCAGGTCGAGATAGGTGTCCTCGCGCCCGGTCATGTAGGCCGCAGTGGCGTAGTCGCGAAGACTGTCGCCATCGACAATCGCACCTGATCGATCTGCTTCGGACATTCCTGCAAACGCACACTCCCACTCGCCGGCATTTGCCAGCGTAGTCGCAGTCGCAAAGTCGGAACCGGAAGCCATTCCGGAATTGTAACAGGAAAATCCACGGTGCGAACTTTCGGTTCGACGTCGGCGGAGGTTAAGCGTCCGCTCAATGCCGTTCACGACAGCCTGGTCAGGTGAACCCAAGGTCTGGATCGTCCGCACCCCAGACATAGGCCTCACGAAACTCGCGGCGGCCGGCATGAAGGACCGCTTTTCTTCTGCGGTGCAGCTGAAGGCATCAGTCGATCGGCATACTGCATCGGCGAGCGTCGGAGCCGAAGCATTTCCGGTATGGGCTCGAAGCTGACCTGCGGCGGCGCAGCATTGGGGGTCTACGGCACGGATCTGAGACCCGCCATTGACCGTTGGCCCTACAATCGGTGGTCAACGCGGCGTTGAT
>NZ_JAWQFN010000069.1:0-798 GCF_033436765.1 Defluviimonas sp. D31 | reverse complement strand
ATGACCGCTTCCGGGAAGTCGTGCCGCAGCGCGGCGGGCCGTTCCATGACTCGGTCGAGCCGCCGACTTGAGTTTCGCTGCATCGGCCTCAGGCGGCTTCGTCCGCAACCCGGTCATCCGCCGTCGCTCGGCGAATGGCTGCTATCGGTGAAAGCGGTCACCCCCACCGGAAAGCGTCGATCGACAGGCGCGAACGACCGCTCTGGCCGATACCGGATGTTGACCAAGATCGAGGCTATGACCGGGATAGCGGGCGAAGCTGCCGTTGACTAGCGGCGCGGGCGGTGTCAGAGGAACCTAGCTTGCGGCGAGGCAGGGCGCCGACTAGCGTCGCTTGATGTCGAAACCTGACCCGTTCAAATACTTCAAGACGAGCCGCGCGATCATCCGCCTGGCNGGCGGTGTCAGAGGAACCTAGCTTGCGGCGAGGCAGGGCGCCGACTAGCGTCGCTTGATGTCGAAACCTGACCCGTTCAAATACTTCAAGACGAGCCGCGCGATCATCCGCCTGGCGGTGATGATGTACGTGCGTTTCCCGCTCTCGCTCCGTAACGTCGAGGACCTGCTGCACGAGCGCGGGATCGAGATCAGCCACGAGTCGGTGCGGTTCTGATGGCGGCGTTTCGGACCGATGTTCGCCGCCGAGATCCGCAAGAAACGTGCCGAGGGTGCTGTCAGACGGATTCGAACCAGTCTCCGAATGGACAGTGAGCCTGCCCCTTATGCGGCGCCGAGTTGACGCCACTCGGCGAGAGCGGCGGCGCGGTTCTTCTTGAAATTTGCCCTCGAGTAGAAGCT
>NZ_JAWQFN010000068.1:0-958 GCF_033436765.1 Defluviimonas sp. D31 | reverse complement strand
AGGAGACGCTTATGGACACCGCAATCCGCGACACCGGATTTTTCACTGAACCGCTTTCCTCGCGCGACCCGGAGCTTTTCGGCTCGATCCGCGACGAGCTTGGCCGTCAGCGCGACGAGATCGAGCTGATCGCCTCGGAGAACATCGTCTCGCTCGCGGTGCTCGAAGCGCAGGGCTCGGTGCTGACCAACAAGTATGCCGAGGGCTATCCGGGCAAGCGCTACTACGGCGGCTGCCAGTATGTCGACGTCGCCGAGACGCTGGCGATCGAGCGCGCCAAGGCGCTCTTCAACTGCAACTACGCCAACGTCCAGCCGAACTCGGGGTCGCAGATGAACCAGGCGGTGTTCCTGGCGCTCCTCAAGCCCGGAGACACGTTCATGGGGCTCGACCTCAACTCGGGCGGCCACCTCACCCACGGCTCGCCGGTCAACATGTCGGGCAAGTGGTTCAACGTCGTCTCCTACGGCGTGCGCGCCCAGGACCAGCGGCTCGACATGGACGACGTCCGCGCCAAGGCGCTGGAGCACCGGCCCAAGCTCATCCTCGCCGGCGGCACCGCCTACAGCCGCGAGTGGGACTGGGCGGCGTTCCGCGCCATCGCCGACGAGATCGGCGCCTACCTGCATGTCGACATGGCCCATATCGCGGGGCTGGTCGCGGGCGGGGTCCACGCCTCGCCGCTGCCGCATGCCCATGTCGTGACCACGACGACGCACAAGAGCTTGCGCGGCCCGCGCGGCGGCATGATCCTCTGCAACGACGAGGAGATCGCCAAGAAGATGAACTCGGCCGTCTTCCCGGGCCTGCAGGGCGGCCCGCTGATGCATGTGATCGCGGCCAAGGCGGTGGCCTTCGGCGAGGCGCTGCGTCCCGAGTTCAAGACCTACGCGGCGCAGGTCAAGAAGAACGCGGCGGCGATGGCGGACGAGCTGATGAAGGGCGGGATCGACGTCGT
>NZ_JAWQFN010000067.1:0-1044 GCF_033436765.1 Defluviimonas sp. D31 | reverse complement strand
GTGGAGATGGGGCAATCGGGTTGCGAGTCGCCCGGTTGATGACCGTTGCGGCGAAGTCCTGCAGGCTTTGACGGACCGTGGAGTCCGTGTTCGAGCCGAAAGGAGGAGTGGTGATGGAATACTATGCTGGTCTGGATGTCTCGTTGAAGGAGACGTCGATTTGTATCGTGGATGAGCACCGCCGGGTTGTGAAGGAGGGCAGGGTCGTCTCCGAACCCGAGACGATTGGTGCCTGGTTGCAGGGGACGGGGTTTGACCTTCAGCTTGTGGGTCTGGAGGCAGGTTCTCTGGCGCCGGCGCTCTACGACGGGTTGCGCGGCCAAGGCTTGCCGGTTGTTTGCCTCGATGCGCGGCATCTGAAGAACGCCACGACGGCGATGCCGGTCAAGACGGACAGGATCGACGCCCGCAATATCGCTTGGGCGTTGCAGGCCGGGTGGTTCCGAACCGTTCACGTCAAGAGCCGGGACACCCACAAGCTGCGGGCGCTTCTGCGGAGCCGTGCCATGCTGGTGAAGACCCGCACGACGTTGGACAACCATCTGCGCGGCATCCTGAAGGCCTTCGGTCTAAAGGTTGGGCGTGTTGCGGTCGGTCGTTTCGATGAGCGTGTGCGCGAGCTTGTCTCTGAGAACGCTACCCTCGAAGAAACGGTTGAGGCCGTCCTGCAGGTGCGAGGTGAAGTGGCGGCGCGGCTTGCAGACCTGCATCGGCTGGTTTTGAGCGTGGCGAAGTCAGACCCGGTCTGCCGCCGGCTGATGAGTGTGCCAGGCGTGGGGTCGGTGACGGCCCTAGCGTATCGAACTGCCGTCGAAACGCCGGGCCGGTTCAGGAAGTCATCGCTGCTCGGTGCGCACTTCGGCCTGACACCGCGAAAATACGCCTCTGGGGAGACCGATCGGAACGGCGGGATCACGCGCTGCGGTGACCGGATGGTGCGGTCCCTGCTGTGCGAGGCCGCGACCGTCCTGCTCTGCCGGGTCCGATCTTGGAACTGGCTCAAGCGTTGGGGAATGGAGGTTGCCAAGCGACGGGGCGTCCGGC
>NZ_JAWQFN010000066.1:0-1180 GCF_033436765.1 Defluviimonas sp. D31 | reverse complement strand
GGTCTTACTTGATGATCTTCGAGACGACGCCGGCGCCGACGGTGCGGCCGCCCTCGCGGATGGCGAAGCGGAGCTTCTCTTCCATCGCGATCGGGGCGATCAGCTCGACCTCGAACTTCAGGTTGTCGCCCGGCATCACCATCTCGGTGCCTTCCGGCAGCTTCACCGTCCCGGTCACGTCCGTCGTGCGGAAGTAGAACTGCGGACGGTAGTTGGCGAAGAACGGCGTGTGGCGACCGCCTTCTTCCTTCGTCAGGATGTAGGCCTCGGCCTCGAAGTGGGTGTGCGGGTTCACCGACTTCGGCTTGCACAGCACCTGGCCGCGCTCGACGCCGTCACGCTCGATGCCGCGCAGCAGGATGCCGACGTTGTCGCCAGCCTCGCCGCGGTCCAGCAGCTTGCGGAACATCTCGACGCCGGTGCAGGTCGACTTCTTGGTGTCGCGGATGCCCACGATCTCGACTTCGTCGCCGACGTTGATCACGCCGCGCTCGACCCGGCCGGTGACCACGGTGCCGCGGCCCGAGATCGAGAACACGTCCTCGATCGGCATCAGGAACGGCTGGTCCACGGCGCGCTCGGGCGTCGGGATGTAGCTGTCGACAGCCTCGATCAGCGCACGGATCGAGTTCTCGCCGATCTCGGCGTCGCGGCCTTCAAGCGCGGCAAGCGCCGAGCCCTTGATGATCGGAATGTCGTCGCCCGGGTAGTCGTAGGACGACAGAAGCTCGCGCACTTCCATCTCGACGAGCTCCAGAAGCTCCTCGTCATCCACCTGGTCGACCTTGTTGAGGTAGACGACCATGTAGGGGATGCCCACCTGGCGGCCGAGCAGGATGTGCTCGCGGGTCTGCGGCATCGGGCCGTCGGCCGCGTTCACCACGAGGATCGCGCCGTCCATCTGCGCCGCACCCGTGATCATGTTCTTGACGTAGTCGGCGTGGCCCGGGCAGTCGACATGCGCGTAGTGGCGCGACGCGCTCTCGTATTCAACGTGCGCGGTCGAGATCGTGATCCCGCGCGCCTTCTCTTCCGGCGCCGCGTCGATCTGGTCATAGGCCTTGAAGTCGCCGAAATACTTCGTGATCGCCGCCGTCAGCGTCGTCTTGCCGTGGTCAACGTGACCGATGGTCCCGATGTTCACGTGCGGTTTCGTCCGTTCGAATTTTGCCTTTGCCAT
>NZ_JAWQFN010000065.1:0-1187 GCF_033436765.1 Defluviimonas sp. D31 | reverse complement strand
ATGAAGGCGGCGGAGAACTCGGGTCCCATGGCCTCTTTGAGTTCCTCGTCGGCATCGTAGGCGCGGATCGCGTCGAGGAGGTTCAGCGGCAGTTTCGGCGCGCCGGTGACGGTGTGGCCGTCCTTGTACATGTCGATGTCGTGGCGCGGGCCGGGGTCGGCGTTGGTGCGGATGCCGGAGAGGCCGGCGGCGATGATCACGGCCTGCAGCAGGTAAGGGTTGACCGCGCCGTCGGGCAGGCGCAGCTCGAAGCGGCCGGGGCCGGGGACGCGCACCATGTGGGTGCGGTTGTTGCCGGTCCAGGTCACCGAGTTGGGCGCCCAGGTCGCGCCCGAGATGGTGCGCGGGGCGTTGATGCGCTTGTAGCTGTTGACGGTGGGGTTGCAGATCGCGGCAAGGGCGCTGGCGTGTTTCATGATCCCGCCGAGGAAGGCGCGGCCCTGGTCGGAGAGCCCCAGTTCCTTCGAGTTGTCGGCGAAGGCGTTGACGCGGCCGCCCTCGTCCCAGACCGAGATATGGGCGTGGCAGCCGTTGCCGGTCTTGCCGGGCAGGGGCTTGGGCATGAAGGTCGCGCGCATGCCGTGCTTCTCGGCGAGCGAGCGGGTCATGAACTTGAAGAACGAGTGCTTGTCGGCGGTGGCGAGCACGTTGTCGTACTTCCAGTTCATCTCGAACTGGCCGTTGGCGTCCTCGTGGTCGCTCTGGTAGGGCTCCCAGCCGAGGCCGAGCATGCAGTCGCTGATCTCGGCGATCACGTCGCAGCGCCGCATCACCGCCTGCTGGTCGTAGCAGGGCTTGGCGGCGGTGTCATAGGCGTCGGAGAGCTCGGCGCCGTCGGGGCTGAGCAGGAAGAACTCCGGCTCGACCCCGGTCTTGACGTGGAGCCCGAGCGCGGCGGCCTTCTCGATCTGGCGGCGCAGCACGTTGCGCGGCGCCTGGGCGAGGTCGGCGCCGTCCATCACGCAGTTCGAGGCGAGCCAGGCGACCTCGGGCTTCCAGGGCAGCTGGATCGCGGTGTCCGGGTCGGGCACCGCGAGCATGTCGGGATGGGCCGGGGTGAGGTCGAGCCAGGTCGCGAAGCCGGCGAAGCCGGCGCCGTCGACGGCCATGTCGTTGATCGCGGCGGCGGGCGCGAGCTTGGCGCGCTGGCCGCCGAAGAGGTCGGTGTAGGAGACCATGAAGTACTT
>NZ_JAWQFN010000064.1:0-1257 GCF_033436765.1 Defluviimonas sp. D31 | reverse complement strand
TCCCCGCCTTCAGCTCGTTGCCTAAGGCGAAAGATGCGGAATATTACTCCGCGACAGTCAGAACATCCGACCGTTTCCGCTGTCCATTTTGTCTCCGGGATTCACACCTATGCCCTTACGGGTTTGGACGGAGGTGCGCCTCTGGAAGCCCTGAAGGTCTCGTTCTTGAGAGCTCACGCCGATGATCGGCAATCTGAGGCCGCGTCTGAGTCCGAGGTTCATGTCACGGCTTACATGGCATTAATGCTGCGGCAGACGATGGGCTGGTTGATCCGAAAGCTTTCCAAGTCCCTAAAGTACAAGGCGCTTGAGGTGTCTGCAAATTTCGGGTTCCCAGCTGAGCGGGTTGACAGCAATTTGACTGGGCGCCGGTTCAGGATTTGCTGTCAGGCAGCAATCGATCTGGCGTTGTCCGACAAAGAAATCTCGAACAAGAATGTCAGTCAGGCTCTCGGCGCTGCAACCAATGGGAAGCAAATTCATCAAACACGTGTTGTTCCCGAATTTATCGGTGCTGTCGTTGGTTTCTTCAATTCCAGTAGGCGCAAGAATGGACAGTACATTCTATGCGATTTCGGCGGTCTAACGTGCGACTGTGTTTGCTTCGGATTCTATGCCCGAGACGACGGAAGCTCAGTCATCAGTATCTATGGTGCACGGGTCCAGAGTTTTGGCTCCGAGGTGGTGGATGTCGCATTGAGCCAAGGCGTGAATCCGGATTGGATTACCGCAGCGATGGGGAGTTTTGTCGCGGAACCAATCAAGGATGCGCGCCATCGCACGGGCCCAAATTCCGAGGTATGGGGCGGTGAGATGCCCTTGTTCCGCATTGGCGGTGGGCGCCATAACGGAGCTTACCAAGATATGTTTTCCTGGACCGAACAGAGTCTGCAAGATTCGATTTTTCGGACAAGGTTCCATGAAGCGCCGCTCGACCTAGAGCAGCATGGAAGCATCGACGTATCCGAGTCCCATGGTCGCAACAATGGTCGATTGCTTGTTGCTTTAGGCCTGTCCTGGTCCATCTACGACATGCCGGACTGGCTCACACCGGGTCAGATCAAACCCTTCGAAGAACCATCTCGGAGCCTTGATTTTGAGGCGCGTTTCATCGGTCCGGAGCAGATGTGATGGCTTTGACAAAGGAAGTTGTGTCAATCCCGGCGCAAAGTTGGTCGGCGTAGCGGCGGAATAGTCCCCAACGGTTGGGACTATCGCGCGTCTTGACGCGTGTGCTCCCCACAAAGCTGACGCGCG
>NZ_JAWQFN010000063.1:0-1498 GCF_033436765.1 Defluviimonas sp. D31 | reverse complement strand
GGCTCACGGCTCGTCGCTGCCGATCTCTTCTTTCCGGCGGGCGACATAGGCGTCAAGCGCCTCGCGGATGGCGGGGTCCAGCGTGGGCTCTTCGTAGTCGCGCAAGGCCTGCTGCCAGAGCCCGGTCGCGCGGGTCAGCGCGTCCTTCGCGCCGGCCGCCTCCCAGCCGCCGTAATTGGTCCAGTCCGAGAGCATCGGCCGGTAGAAGGCGCTCTCGTAACGCGCGAGCGTGTGTTCGGCGCCGAAGAAATGGCCGCCCGTCGGCACTGATCGGATCGCCTCGAAGCCGAGCTCCTCCTCGGAAAAGTCGATCGGGCGCAGGATCTCCATCATGTTCTGCAGGATCTCGACATCGAGGATCAGCTTCTCGTAGCTCGCCGTCAGCCCGCCCTCGAGCCAGCCCGCGGCGTGGTAGACCATGTTGGCCCCGCCCATCACCGCGCCCCAGGTCGCCATGCCGGTCTCGTAGGCGGCCTGCAGGTCCACCGCGTTCGAGGCATTGGCGTTCGAGGTCCGGTAGGGCAGGCGGTAGCGCCGGGCGAGCTGGCCGGAGATGACATTCGCCTTGGTGTTCTCCGGCGTGCCGAAGGCCGGCGCGCCCGAGCGCATGTCGACGTTCGAGGTGAAGGCGCCGTACATCACCGGCGCGCCGGGCTTGACGAGCTGGGTCAGCACCACGCCGAACAAGGCCTCGGCGTTCTGCTGGGCGAGGGCGGCGGGCAGCGTCACCGGGGTCATCGCCCCCATCAGCGTGAAGGGCGTGATCGTCACCGGCTGGCCATGCTCGGCCATCGCGATCAGCCCCTCGGCCATCGCGTCGTCGAAGAGCCGGGGCGAGTTCACGGAGATGATGGTGATGACGCCGGGATCGGCCGCCATCTCCTCGGGCGCGATGCCGCGGGCGATCGCCATCATGTTGATGCCGTCCGTCGCCCGGCCGCGGCCGATCGCGGTGCAGTGGAACGCAAGGTCCGAGAGCGTGAGATTGGCGCGGTAGGTGTCGAGATGGCGGTTGTTGGCGGGCAGCTCCTGCGGCGCGGTGACCTGGTTGCCGATGATGTGGATCGCGTTGAAGTGATGCGCGAGGCGGATGAAGTTCTCGTAGTCCGTCATGTTCCCCGGGCGGCGGCCGTTCACGCAGTCATGGACGTTCGGCGGCCCGGCGACGAGGCCGAAGGCGACGTGCCGGCCGCCCATCGTCAGCCGCTTCGCGGCGTTGCGCGAGGTCAGCGTGAAGGAGGACGGCGCGGTCTTCAGGGCCGCGTCGACAAGGCTCTCGTCGATGCGGATCGTCTGCGCCGAACGGTCCACGATCGCGCCCGCGGCTTCGAAGAGCTCCATCACCCGCGTGCTCATCACCCGGATGCCGAGCTCCGACAGGATCCGCATCGAGGTCCGGTGGATCGCCTCGACCTGATCGGGCGTCGCGAGTTCCAGCGGCGCGTAGGGGTTCTGGACGGCGCGCCAGGGCAGCTGCGAGATCGCCCCTCCGCCGCGG